>CALBKH010000075.1 GCA_937892955.1 uncultured Alphaproteobacteria bacterium | reverse complement strand
CGACGCTCGACCGCCCCGATTTTCCGTGAAATTCCGCGTTTTCAACCGCAGGCGGCGCTTTCGGCGATCAGGCGAGTGACCTCGCGCGGCATCTCCAGATGCGGCATGTGGCCGACGCCGGGGAAGCGGTGGACGGCGACGACGCCGGGCACGGCTTCGCACTGCCGGATCGGCAGGACGCGGTCCTGCTCGCCCCAGATCAGGCGGATCGGATGGGGCAGGTCGGCGAGACGGGCGAGGTCGAAGCCCTTCTGGCGCTCGCCGTCGAGGATCGCTTCGGCGATGCGGGCGAGCGTCGGGCAGACGCGCGGGTCGCGCCGGCCTTCGACGATGCGGGCGACGGCGGCGGGGGGGATCACCGTCTCGAAGCCGAAGAAGCGTTCGTTCAGGGCCTCGATCTCGGCCGCCTCGGTCGCCACGGCGAAGCGGCGCAGCAGGCGGGCGTCGATCTCGGGGCCGAAGCCGCCGGGGGCGACCAGGGTGAGGCTCGCCACCTCGCCGGTGCCGGCGAGCTTGAAGGCGGCGATGGTGGCGATGGCGCCGCCCATCGAATGGCCGACGAGATGGAAGCGTCGGTGGTCGAGGGCGGCGAGCGAATCGATCACCGCCTGGGCGGCGAGACCGGCGTGGCCGATCTTCGGCCAGTCGAGCGCCTCGCCGTGGCCGGGCAGGTCGAAGGCGATCACCCGGTGGCGGGTCTCGAGCGGGATCAGCTGACCGAGCCAGGTCTCGCGGTCGCCGGCGAAGCCGTGCAGGAAGACGATCGGCGGGCGGCCTTCGGGTCCGCGCGCCACGTGCGGCAGGATCATCGACATCGTCACTCCCTCGTCTCGGTCGTCGCGCGCCGACTTTCGACGATCGGGCTCGAAAACGAAAGAGGGGGCCGACGGGCCCCCTCTCGCGCAACTCGGTGGATACCGAGATCAGATCATCGACTGGCCGCCGTTGACCGACATGGTCGAACCGGTGACGAAGCCGGCTTCGTCGGCGGCGAGGAAGACGACCGCGCGGGCGATCTCCTCCGGCTCGCCGAGGCGGCTGACCGGGATGTGCGGCAGGATCGACTTCTCGACCACCGCCGGATCGATCGCCTTGACCATCTCGGTGGCGATGTAGCCGGGGCAGATGGCGTTGACGGTGATGCCGGCGCGGGCGCCTTCCTGGGCGAGCGCCTTGACGAAGCCGAGGTCGCCGGCCTTGGCGGCGGAATAGTTCACCTGACCCATCTGGCCCTTCTGGCCGTTGATCGAGGAGATGCAGATGACGCGGCCGAACTTGCGGGCGCGCATGCCTTCCCAGATCGGACGGGTCATGTTGAAGAGTGAGTTGAGGTTGGTGCCGATGACCGCGTTCCACTGGTCCTTGGTCATCTTGTGGAACATGCCGTCACGGGTGATGCCGGCGTTGTTGACCAGCACTTCGATCGGGCCGAGTTCGGCCTCGACCTTGGCGATGCCGGCGGCGCAGGCGTCGAAGTCGGAGACGTCCCACTTGAAGGTCGGGATACCGGTCTCGGCGGTGAACTTGGCCGCAGCCTCGTCGTTGCCGCCGTAGTTGGCGGCGACCTTGTAGCCGGCCGCCTTGAGGGCGACCGAGATCGCCGCGCCGATGCCACGGGAACCGCCCGTCACGAGAGCCACTCTGCTCATGGTTTCCTCCGTCTTTGGGCCGAACGGAACGCGCTTCGGGCACCGGGCCACGGTTCGCGCGTCGGAATTCGGCGGGATCTTGTGGGTGGGGTGCCCCGCCGCGGGCTCGGGTGAACCCGCGGCGGTGGCGAAAGGAACGAGGGGAGCGACCGTGCGGCCGCTCCCGCCGGGATCAACGCTCGACGCAGAGGGCGATGCCCATGCCGCCGCCGATGCACAGGGTGGCGAGACCCTTCTTGGCGTCGCGCTTCTGCATCTCGAAGAGCAGGGTGACGAGGACGCGGGCGCCCGACGCGCCGATCGGGTGGCCGATGGCGATGGCGCCGCCGTTGACGTTCACCTTCGAGGTGTCCCAGCCGAGCTCCTTGTTGACGGAGATCGCCTGCGCCGCGAAGGCCTCGTTGGCCTCGACGAGGTCGAGGTCGGTGGCCGACCAGCCGGCCTTGGCCAGCGCCTTCTTCGAGGCCGGGATCGGGCCGGTGCCCATGATCGCCGGATCGACGCCGGCGGTCGCCCACGACTTGACGGTGGCGAGCGGCTTCAGGCCGCGCTTGGCGGCTTCCTCGGCGGTCATCAGGACGAGGGCGGCGGCGCCGTCGTTGATGCCGGAGGCGTTGCCGGCGGTCACGGTGCCTTCCTTGTTGAAGGCCGGGCGCAGCTTGCCGAGCGCGTCGGCGGTGACGCCGTCACGGATGAACTCGTCGGTGTCGACGACGACGTCGCCCTTCTTGGACTTGATGACGACCGGGACGATCTCGTCCTTGAAGCGGCCGGACTTCTTGGCCGCCTCGGCCTTGTTCTGCGAGGCGGTGGCGAAGGCGTCCTGCTCCTCGCGGGAGATCTGCCACTTCTGGGCGATGTTCTCGGCGGTCACGCCCATGTGATAGCCGTGGAAGGCGTCGGTGAGGCCGTCCTTGATCATCGTGTCGACGACCTCGAGCGAGCCCATCTTCACGCCGTTGCGCAGGTGGGCGACGTGCGGCGACTGCGACATGGACTCCATGCCGCCGGCGACGATGACGCTCGCATCGCCGTTGGCGATCTGCTGCAGGCCGAGGGCGACGGCGCGCAGGCCGGAACCGCAGAGCTGGTTGAGACCCCAGGCGGTCGCCTCCTGCGGCACGCCGGCGGCCATGGCGGCCTGACGAGCCGGGTTCTGGCCGCCGTTGGCGGACAGGATCTGACCCATGATCACCTCGTCCACGTCCGCCGCCGCGACCCCGGCGCGCTCGAGAGCGGCCTTGATGGCGGTGGCGCCGAGCTGATGAGCCGGAACGCCGGCGAGAGCACCGGAGAAGCTGCCGACGGGCGTGCGCGCCGCGCCGACGATGACGACGTCGTTGGCCATTCCAATTTTCCTCCGAAATCGGGTCTCGGGCGAGAGAACCCTGCGATCGCCCACTCTGCCGCGACATTCGAATCGATTCGAGTCGTGACCTGCGATCTCGTTCCGTCCCCTCGAGGGGGGCGGAACCGTCGGAGCGAATAGAGCCGCCGGACCCTCCCCGTGTCAATGCGATCGACCCCTTCCGCGTCTCCGCAATCCGTCTGATCCGAGCCCGGATTCACGGTTTTTCGCGTCAGACTTTCGTATGTTTTCGCGGTGCAGCGCCCGCAGTGCACGAAATCTGTGGCCTCGCGGTGCGAAACTACCTAATCTCTGCGATCGGGAGGACGCCGCACGCCCGAACACCGTCGTTTTCGGACCGGCAGCGCGTCGAATACGGGATCGGTAGAAGAAACATGGCCAAGACCGAAGAGCCCACGATCATCAAGAAGTACGCCAATCGGCGCCTCTACAACACGGGGACCTCGTCCTACGTGACGCTCGAGGACCTGGCCGAGATGGTCAAGAACGAAGAGCTCTTCGTGGTCTACGACGCCAAGAGCGGCGACGACATCACCCGCTCTGTGCTGACCCAGATCATCTTCGAGCAGGAGAACAAGGGGCAGAACCTGCTGCCGATCACGTTCCTGCGCCAGCTGATCCGCTTCTACGGCGACAGCATGCAGAACCTGGTGCCGAGCTATCTCGAGTTCTCCATCGACAGTCTGACGCGCGAGCAGGGCAAGTTCCGCGAACAGATGTCCCATGCCTTCCCCGGCAACGCCTTCGAGGCGATGGAGGAGCAGGTCCGGCGCAACACCGAGATGTTCGAGCGCGCCATGCGGATGTTCTCGCCCTTCGGCGCGATGATGGGCGACGGCGCCGCCACGGCCGGTGCGGCCCGCGGCGAGGACAAGCCCGCGGAAGCGGCCCCGGCGCAGCCGAGCGAACTCGATCGGCTGAAGCTGCAGATGGAAGAGATGCAGAAGAAGCTCGACGCCATCGCCGCCGCCAAGCGCTGAGGCGTTCGGGCGAATTCCGGCGGAACGTCACGTCGACGGCACGGAATCTTCCGCCGCTTTCGTTGACAAGCGGAGGCCTCTCCGTATATTGCCGGCCATTCGCGACGAGCCGGGATCTTCCGGCTTCCAGCGCTGCCCGAGGCTTTCACGGCCACCGGACCCGCTCCCTCCTCCCGGATCTTCCGAGAGGGTGGATCGAGGACCGGTTTCGGTCGTTTCCAAGTCCGTGCGACGATGCACCCGCCCGAGCGAAGGCTCGACGGGACGTTCCACCGGTGGTGGAGGGCATCGGAGCCCATCGAGACGGCCGTCTCGACGGGTGACGGCACGGCGCCGAAGGGCGCGTGACGAAAACGAGGTAAGAGATACATGTTCGCGGTCATCAAGACGGGCGGCAAGCAGTACAAGGTCGCCGCCGACGACGTGATCACCATCGAGAAGGTCGCCGGCGAGGCGGGCGATGCGGTCACGTTCGATCAGGTTCTTCTCGTCGGCGGTGAGACCACCGTCGTCGGCGCTCCCACCGTGGCGGGCGCCACCGTTTCCGGCACCGTGGTCGAGCAGGGCCGCGCCAAGAAGGTGATCATCTTCAAGAAGCGCCGCCGCAAGAGCTGGCGCCGCAAGGAAGGTCACCGCCAGGAACAGACCAAGGTGAAGATCACCGCGATCAACGCCTGATCCGAAGCGCCGGCCCCACGGCCGGCGAGATGAGACGAGACCCCGACGCAGGACGCCGATCGGCGCGCGAAGGGCGAAGACAGAAGGAGCACCACGATGGCTCACAAGAAGGCCGGCGGTTCGTCCCGCAACGGACGCGATTCCGAATCCAAGCGCCTCGGCATCAAGAAGTTCGGCGACCAGGCCGTGGTCCCGGGCAACATCATCGCGCGTCAGCGCGGCACCAAGTGGCATCCGGGCGCCGGCGTCGGCATGGGTCGTGATCACACGATCTTCGCCACCACCGAGGGCCGCGTCCGCTTCGACGCCAAAGCCAACGGTCGCATCTACATCTCCGTAACGCCGAATACGGCGGCAGCTGCGGAGTAACCCGGCGAATGGTCCTTCGATCCGCCGGTGTCCCGAAGACCCCGGCGGCGCGAAGTCGCTGATCTCCGAAGCCCTCCGAGGGCGAACGAGCGGGGGAGATGGGACACCATCCTCCCCTTTCGTTTTTCCGCCCCATTCCGCGCGCAAGCGACGGTATCCCCCGGAGGAGCTCGAGATGAGCACGACACCCGAAGTTCCCGATCCGAGCCTGACGCTCGAAACCCCGCGGCTGGTGCTGCGCCGGCCGACGCGGGCCGACGCGGCGCGCATGGCGGAACTGGCGAACGACGCCGCGATCGCCGAGAACCTGTCGATCCTGCCGCACCCCTACGGTCTCGACGACGCCCACGCCTACATCGACAACATCGAGGTGAGCCTCCGGCGGATCAATCTCGGCGTCTACCTCAAGGCCGAGACCGACGAGTTCATCGGCACGGTCAGCCTGATGCCGCGCGACGGCGAGCGTTTCGTCGTCGGCTACTGGATCGGCCGGCCCCATTGGGGCAAGGGCTACGCGACCGAGGCGGTGCAGGCGATCGTCGATCTCGCCTTCGGCCGTCTCGGCGTCGACGCGGTGGCGGCGACGGCACGGGTGACCAACGGGTCGTCGCGGCGAGTGCTGGAGAAGTGCGGTTTCCAGTTCGCCGGGTCGGGCATGGGGCCGTCGCTCTATCATCGCGGCATGGTGCCGATCGACCGCTTCCGGCTGGAACGGTCGATCTGGATGTCGCTGAAGAACTGGGCGTCGAAGCGTGTCGACGAGGCGCGCAGCGCGTGAGGGCGTGACGGCGGGTGAACCCGCCGCGCCCGAGAATGAGGTGGCGGGTGAGCCCGCCACCGGTGAGGTGAGACGATGAAGTTCCTCGATCAGGCCAAGGTCCATATCCGCTCCGGCGACGGCGGTGCCGGATGCGTCTCCTTCCGCCGCGAGAAGTTCATCGAGTTCGGCGGTCCCGACGGCGGCGACGGCGGGCGCGGCGGCGACGTCTGGGCGGAATGCGTCGACGGCCTCAACACCCTCATCGACTATCGCTACCAGCAGCATTTCAAGGCGAAGACCGGCGGCCACGGCATGGGCCGCAACCGTCACGGGGCCAAGGGCGACGACGTCGTGCTCGCGGTGCCCAAGGGCACCGAGATCCTCGACGAGGACGGCGAGACGGTGATCGCCGACATGACACAAGTCGGGACGCGGGTGCTGCTCGGCCGCGGCGGCAACGGCGGCTTCGGCAACGACCATTTCAAGTCGTCGACCAACCGGGCGCCGCGTCGCGCCAATCCCGGCGAGGAGGGTGAGGAGAAGACGATCTGGCTCCGGCTGAAGCTCATCGCCGACGCCGGTCTGGTCGGTCTGCCCAATGCCGGCAAGTCGACCTTCCTCGCCTCGGTGACGGCCGCCAAGCCGAAGATCGCCGATTATCCCTTCACCACGCTGCACCCCGGTCTCGGCGTGGTGCGCGTCGATGCGCGCGAATTCGTGCTGGCCGACATCCCCGGTCTGATCGAAGGCGCCCACGAGGGGCTCGGGCTCGGCGATCGCTTCCTCGGTCACGTCGAGCGCTGCCGGGTGCTGCTGCATCTCGTCGACGGCACCCAGGAGGACGTCGCCACCGCCTACAAGGTGATCCGCAAGGAGCTCAAGGCCTATGGCGGCGGTCTCGCCCAGAAACCGGAGATCGTGGCGCTGACCAAGGTCGACGCGCTCCTACCCGAGGAACGGGCGGAGAAGGCGGCGGCGTTGAAGAAGGCGGCGCGGCGGGTGCCGCTGGAGCTCTCGGCGCCGACCGGCGAGAACGTCGAGAAGACGTTGCGCGCGGTGATGCGCGCCATCGACGGCGCCGACGCCGCCGAGGAACTCGAACATCCCACCTCCCCGGCGCAACCGTGGCGACCGTGACGCGTCGTGCGCGTCTTCGCGTCGCGTCGGTTCGTCGCCGCGGCGCTTGATCGGTCGCCGGATCACGCCTAATCCCGTGCGGCCGTCCCCGTTCCAGGGTTCGCGATCGGTGATCGCGACGCTTCTTCACCGGACAAGCCCGCCATGATCCGCCGCCTGGAAGACTACCGTCGTATCGTCGTCAAGATCGGCTCGGCGCTGCTCGTCGACCGGGCGACCGGCGACATCCACTGGCCGTGGCTGGAGAGCCTCGCCCAGGACGTGGTGGCGCTGGCGCGGGACGGCCGAGAGATCCTGCTGGTCTCCTCCGGCGCGATCGCGCTGGGGCGTGGCCGGCTCGGCCTGCCGAAGCGGGCGCTGGCGCTCGAAGAGAGCCAGGCGGCGGCGTCGGTCGGCCAGATCGCGCTGGCGCGGGCCTATTCCGAAATCCTCGGAACGCACGGGCTGATCGCCGCGCAGGTGCTGCTCACCCTCGACGACACCGAGGACCGGCGGCGCTATCTCAATGCGCGCGCCACCCTCGGCACGCTCCTGGAGCGCCGGGCGATCCCGATCATCAACGAGAACGACACGGTGGCGACCACCGAGATCCGCTACGGCGACAACGACCGGCTGGCGGCGCGCGTCGCCACCATGGTCGGCGCCGACTGTCTGGTGCTGCTCTCCGACATCGACGGTCTCTACACCGCGCCGCCCAACCAGGATCCGAATGCCGAACTCATCCCGCTGGTCGAGAAGATCACGCCGGAGATCGAGGCGATGGCCGGCGGCGCCGGGTCGGAACTGTCGCGCGGCGGCATGAAGACCAAGATCGACGCCGCCAAGATCGCCACGGATGGCGGCACCGCCATGGTGATCACGCTGGGCAAGCGTCTGTCGCCGCTCGCCGCGATCTCGGCCGGGGAGCCGTCGACGTGGTTCCTGCCCGCCGCCGATCCGGTGACGGCGCGCAAGAAGTGGATCGCCGGATCGCTCGACGCGCGCGGCGCGGTCAGGGTCGATGCCGGTGCGGTCAGGGCGCTGCGCTCCGGCAAGAGCCTGCTGCCCGCCGGCTGCACCGCGGTCGACGGCAAGTTCGAGCGCGGCGACGCGATTCGCATCCTCGGCCCGGCGGGCGAGGAACTGGGGCGCGGTCTCGTCGCCTGGGACGCCGCCGAGGCGAAGGCCCTGCTCGGCCGCAAGACCCATGAAATCGAGGAAATTCTCGGCTATACCGGTCGCAAGGAGCTGATCCACCGCGATCACATGGTGCTGAGGGGGGAATGATGACCCACATCGCTCGCGTGACGGACGGTGTCACCGTCGAAGCCCTGATGGAGGAGATGGGCGCCCGCGCCCGCGCCGCCGCCCGCGGCCTCGCCGTCGCCTCGACCGAGGTGAAGAACGCCGCGCTTCGGGCGATGGCCACCGAGATCCGTGGCGCCACGACCGAGATCCTCGCCGCCAACGCCGCCGACGTCGCCGACGGCAGGGCCAAGGGGTTGGCGTCGAGCTTCATCGACCGGCTGACGCTGACCCCGGAGCGCATCGAGGCGATGGCCAAGGGCCTCGAGGATATCGCCGCGCTCGGCGATCCGGTCGGCCGGGTGCTCGCCGCATGGGACCGCCCCAACGGGCTCCACATCGAGCGCGTGGCGACACCGCTCGGGGTCGTCGGCATCATCTACGAGAGCCGGCCCAACGTCACCGCCGACGCCGGGGCGCTGTGCCTGAAGGCCGGGAACGCGGCGATCCTGCGCGGCGGCTCCGACGCGCTGCGCTCGTCGTCGGCGATCGTCGCGGCGCTGCGTCGCGGGCTCGCCGGTGCCGGCCTTCCGGAGGATGCGGTGCAACTGGTGCCGACCGCCGATCGCGCCGCGGTCGGAGCGATGCTCGCCGGTCTCTCCGGCGCCATCGACGTCATCGTTCCGCGCGGCGGCAAGTCGCTGGTGGCGCGGGTCCAACAGGACGCTCGCGTCCCGGTGTTCAGCCATCTCGAGGGCATCTGCCACGTCTATGTCGATGCGGCCGCCGATCTCGCCATGGCGGAGAAGATCGTCGTCAACGCCAAGATGCGGCGCACCGGCATCTGCGGTGCGGCCGAGACGCTGCTGGTCGATCGCGCCTGCGCGGCGACGCACCTGAAGCCGATCATCGCCGCCCTGCGTGCCGCGGGTTGCGAGATCCGGGCGTCGGACGAGGTTCGGGCGGTGGTGCCCGACGCGGTGCCGGCGAGCGAGGTCGACTGGTCGACCGAATATCTCGATGCGATCATCACCGTCGGTCTGGTCGACGGGGTGAAGGGGGCGATCGATCACATCGAACGCTACGGCTCGCACCACACCGAGGCGATCGTCACCGACGACGCCGCCACCGCCGAGCGCTTCATGAACGAGATCGACTCGGCGATCCTGTTGTGGAACGCCTCGACCCAGTTCGCCGACGGCGGTGAATTCGGCATGGGGGCGGAGATCGGCATCGCCACCGGCAAGATGCATGCGCGCGGTCCGGTCGGGGTCGATCAGCTCGTTTCGTTCAAATATCGGGTGCGCGGCACCGGACAGGTCAGGCCCTGAGGTGAGCGACGCGGCGCGATCCGGCACGACCGTCTGGGGTGAGGGGGTGGCCCGCGCCGATCTCATGATCCCGCCGACGGCGCCGGGTCTGAGGATCGGTCTGCTCGGCGGGTCGTTCAATCCGCCGCATCTCGGCCACCTCCACGTCGCCCGCACGGCGATGGAGCGGCTGGCGCTCGATCGGCTGTGGGTGCTGGTGACGCCGGGCAATCCCTTGAAGAGCCGGGCCGATCTGGCGAGCCTGGGACGGCGGCTCGCCGCCACCCGGCGTCTCCTCGACGACCCGCGCATCGTGGTGAGCGCGCTCGAAGCCGGTTTCGGCTCGCCCTACACGTGGCGGACGGTGGAGCGGCTCGCCGGTATGGCGCCGTCGGTGCGTTTCGTCTGGGTGATGGGGGCGGACAATCTCGCCGGCTTCCACCGTTGGCAACACTGGCGGCGCATCGCCGCGACGGTGCCGATCGCGGTGGTCGATCGTCCCGAGGCGTCGCTCGCCGCGCTGCATGCGCCGGCGGCGCAGGCGCTCGCGGATTTTCGCCTGCGCGAGATCGATGCGCCGACCCTGGCGCAACGCCATCCGCCGGCGTGGGTGTTCCTGCACGGCCCGCGGGTGGCGCTGTCGTCGACCGAGTTGAGGCGGCGCGGCCTCACCGCTTGAACGAGCTTCTCATACCGAGCCCATGAAGTTCTGACCTGTTCAGAACTTCATGGGCGATGGCAAGCCCGAACGGGCGTCGGCCGGTCAGGCCGTAACGCTGATGAATTTCGGACGAGTCCGAAATTCATCAGCCCGGTATCATGAGACCTGTGCGCGGATAGCCCTCGACGACCGTCTACTGACGTGATTC
>CALBKH010000074.1 GCA_937892955.1 uncultured Alphaproteobacteria bacterium | reverse complement strand
GCGGGCGTCGGGGTCGCCGGCGCGGCGGTCTGGCCGGGCGCGGCCGGGGTCGGCACGGGCGCCAGCTGGCCCTGCGCGGCGGCCTCGGCGAGGCGGCGCTGGCGCTCGGCTTCCATCCGCGGTCCGGCGACGAAGAACTGCCAGCCGATCAGGACGGCGATCGAGAGAGCGATCGCGACGATGTAGTTCCGATTCTCGATCATCGGGTCCGTCCAGGGGTTTCGCCGCGGGCGTCGCGGTGGGTAGGCCGGTGTGCGGAGGGGCGGTCGGGCGTGGCGGCGGCGTCACCGCCGCGGCGATCCTTGCGCCCCTGCCGGAAGGCGCCGGCGAGATCGGCGCGCAGGTCGCAGAAGGGCTGCGACAGGGCCTCGCGCCGGCCGATCAGCACGTGATCGAAGCCGGGACGGCCGAGGCTCGCCGCGTCGAGGCGGATCGCCTCCTTGAGACGGCGGCGCACCCGGTTGCGCACCACCGCGTTGCCGACCTTCTTGGAGACGGTGAAGCCGCAGCGCGGCTCGGCGGTCTCGTCGGGAAGACGGGCGGTCTGAAGCACGAAGGCGCGCCGAGCCGACCGGGCCCCACGGGCCACGGACAGGAACTCGGCGCGTTTCTTCAGTCGCTTCATCTCGGCCTCGACCTCGGATCGCTTCCCCCGACCTCGGGCCCGTCGGGCCGGCCCCGGGGGCGCGGGGGTCGGAAACCGCGTCGGTCTCAGGCCGACAGGCGCTTGCGGCCGCGGGCGCGGCGACGGGCGAGCACCAGACGGCCGCCGACGGTGGCGGTGCGGGCGCGGAAACCGTGGCGGCGCTTGCGCACGATCTTGGAGGGCTGATAGGTGCGCTTCATGGGTCCATCGCCGCCCGTTCGGACGGCTCCCTTCGGTCTCGTGTTACGTTCCGTCCGCGCGGGGCGAACGATGTTTCGCCGTCCGCGCGAGGCGGACGAAGATGGGCGGGTTCCGCGCGTGGCGGAGGCGATCCCGTTCGGTCCCCGCCCCGACGCCGAAGCGCGGAGACGGTCGCCGGTCCCGGACGAGCGGGCGCACGCCACCGCGCGGCCCGAAGGGACGAGGATCCCGGTCGAGGGGGCTTATAGGGGGGCGACGGCGCCCCTGTCAACGCGCCGAGGGGCAGAAACGCCGTGGGATCGTACACGTCTTCGCGCCGGTGCGAAGGGAATTCACCGAACGGACGCGAAGCGGGGGCGCGCGCGACGCGATCGTGATAAACTATGTACTTCGCCGGACCGAGTGGGATCGTGGCGAGACGTGCGAGGATGAGGTCTCCATGTCCGGTGCGAAGGCGGACAACGATCGGGCGACGACGGATCGCGACACGCCGAAGGGCGGGCGCGACGTCCGGCTGTCGACCAAGTTGATCGCGCTCACGGCGCTCTTCGTTCTCGCTGCGGAAATTCTCGTCTTCGTGCCGTCGATCGCCCATTTCCGGCTCGCTCGACTGCAGGAGATGACGAAACAGGCGGAACTCGTGGCGCTGTCGCTCGAGAACACGGCGGACGTCGGGCGCGCTCTGCAGGACCGACTGCTCGCCTCGCTCGACGCGCAGGCGATCGCGGTGCGCTCGGGCAAGATGCGCCGGCTGGTCGCCTTGAGCGAAGCGCCGATCCGGGTCGACGCGGTCACCGATCTCGCCGGTGTCGAGCCGTTCTCGCCGGTGGCCGACGTCCTCGCCATGTTGGCGGCCGGCGACGGCCGGACGCTGCGCCTCATCGGCACGCCACGGGCCGACGGGACGATCGTCGACCTCGTGTTGTCCGAGACGCCGATCCGCGAGGCGACGCTCAACTACGCCGGGCGTCTGCTGGCGACTTCCGCCGCGGTGCTGATGGTGGCGGCGGTGCTGATCTTCCTGGCGCTCAGGCGGCTGTTCCTCGAACCGCTCGACCGGCTGAGCCGGGCGATGGCCGACTTCGCCGCCGATCCGGAGAACCCGTCGCGCATCATCCAACCCTCGGGCCGTGGCGACGAGATGGGCACGGCGGAGACGCGGCTCGCCGAATTGCAGACCGAACTTTCCGGATCGCTCGCCCAGAAGAAGCATCTCGCCGATCTCGGCGTGGCGGTCTCCAAGATCAATCACGACCTGAGGAACATGCTCGCCTCCGCACAGCTGATCACCGACCGGCTCTCGGCCATCCCCGACGGCACGGTGCAGCGCTTCGTGCCGAAGCTCGTCGCCACGCTCGACCGCGCCATCGGCTACTCCCGCGCCGTGCTCGACTACGGCAAGACCGGCGAAGCGCCGCCGGAGCGGCGGCTGATCGCGCTGCGCCGTCTGGTCGAGGACGTCGGCGACATGCTCGGTCGGCGCGAGACGCTCGACGGCTGCCGGCTCGACGGCGACATCGGCTACGAGATCGAAGTGGCGGCGAACCTCGAGATCGACGCCGATCCCGACCAGTTGTTCCGCGTTCTGCTCAATCTCACCCGCAACGCCGCGCAGGCTTTCGAGGCCGACACCGACCCGTCGCTGGTCCGGCGCATCACCGTGACCGGGCGGCGACAGGGTGCGGTGGTGACCATCCGGGTCGCCGACACCGGGCCGGGCGTGCCTCCCAAGGCGCGGGAGAATCTGTTCCGGCCGTTCCAGGGCGGCTTCCGGCGCGGCGGCACCGGCCTCGGGCTCGCCATCTGTGCCGAACTGGTGCGGGCGCACGGCGGGTCGATCGAGTTGGTCGACGCCGGCCCCGGCGCCACCTTCGAGGTGACCATCCCCGATCGGGTGATCGACCTGACGACCATCGAGCGACGGCGCAGCTCGCGGGCGTGACGACACTTCGCGGCGGCGCGAGACGCGGCGACACGGTGGCCGCGACTTCGGGAACACCCGTTCGGGCGATTTCACCGCGTCGGACGGCGCGTTTCCCCTCGACATCGCGCGATGTGGCTCGATGCCGCAGCTCTCCGGCGGCCGATCCGGGGCGGGTGCGACGACGTACCACGTCGGCGGCGACAACGCTTTTTCATCGTTTTCCGCCTCGCCGACCACGTCGACCGAGCGGGTCCGTCAGTATATCGACTGGCACGACCCGCCATTGTCGTGTTAACGAAATTCATTGCGTTCAACGATAAACGGGTCACATGGCGCGGCATCGACGAGACGACGAGACCATTCTGCGCATCGCGCAGATGCGTTACGACCAGCGGATGCCGCAGAACGAGATCGCGCGGGCGCTCGACATCTCCGAATCGACGGTCAGCCGGGCGCTCAAGGCAGCGATGGATCTCGGTTTCGTCGAGATCCAGATCTCGCCGACGGGCCTGCGCGACTTCGCCCTCGAACGTCGCCTGACCCATGCCTACGGGCTCGACTTCGCCGTCGTCGTACAGCCGCGCGCCGGTGGTGCGGCGGTCGGCGACGTGCTCGGACGCGCGGTCGCCCGGGTCGTCGAGGAACGGACGAACGGCGGAACGGTGATCGGCGTCTCCGACGGCGACACGGTGGCGTCGGTCGCGGCGGCGGTCCGGCGGGCGAAATCCTCCGACATCGACGTGGTGTCGCTGATCGGCGGCGTCGGCGCGCCGCAGATCCCGTCGCATTCCTCGGAAGTGTGCCGCACCATCGCCGCCGGGCTCGGCGCGCGCGCCTGGCAGCTGCCGGTGCCGGCGATCGTCGACAGCGCCGAAGCCGCCGCCCACCTCCTGCAGACCTCGACGGTCTCGACGGTGTTCGAGTTGATGAAGCGCGCCTCGATCGCGCTGGTCGGCATCGGCGAGATCAGCCCGCTCGCCACCGTCTTCCGCCACGGCGTCATCCCGACCGACCGGATCGGCAAGATCGCCGCCTCGGGCGCGGTCGGCACCATCTGCGGCTGGTTCTACGGGGCGGACGGCAAGGTCATCCCGACGGAGTTCGACGACTGCACGTTGTCGGTGTCGCCGACCGTGTTGAAGTCGATCCCGACCCGGCTCGGCGTCGCGCTGCACGCGGAGAAGGCACAGGCGATCCGCGCCGCCATCATCGGCGGTTGGATCAATGCCGTCGGCCTCGACAGCGACACCGCGGACGCGCTGCTGCGCCTGCGCTGAGGCGACCGTCCCGACGCGACCGCGATCATCGGTCCACCCGAGGGATCCGGCGCGCGGGTCCGCCCGATGGCGGGTGACCCGCGTCCGCCCTCCTCTCCTTCACCCTCACGGTCTCGGCCAGCGCGCCGCGATCACTTCGAAGAGGGCGCGGATCGCCTGGGCTTCGGCGCCTTCGGGCCGACCGGGCGAGGCTTTCGGCGTCCAGGCGAAGATGTCGACGTGGACCCAGCTCGCCGCCTTCTCGACGAATTTCTCGAGGAACAGCGCCGCCAGGATCGAGCCGGCGAAGCCGCCGGAGGCGACGTTGTTCATGTCGGCGACGCGGCTGTCGAGCATCGAGCGGTAGGCCGGCCACAGCGGCATGCGCCAGAGCGGATCGAAGACGCGGGCCGACGCCACGGCGATCTCGCCGGCGAGCGCCTCGTCGGCGGTGTAGAACGGCGGCAGGTCGGGGCCGAGAGCGACGCGCGCCGCCCCGGTCAGGGTGGCGAGGTCGATCAGGAGTTCGGGTGCCTCCTCGTCGGCCGCCGCCAGGGCATCGGCGAGCACCAGACGGCCCTCGGCGTCGGTGTTGCCGATCTCCACCGTCGTGCCGCGGCGCGACGGTACCACGTCGCCGGGACGGAAGGCGCGACCGGAGACCGCGTTCTCGACCGCCGGCACGATCAGCCGCAGGCGCACCGGCAACCCGGCTTCGACGATCATGCGGGCGAGCGCCAGCGCGTTGGCGGCGCCGCCCATGTCCTTCTTCATCAAGAGCATGGCGCTGTCGGGCTTGATGTCGAGGCCACCGGTGTCGAAGACGACGCCCTTGCCGACCAGCGTCACCTTGGGATGGGCGGGATCGCCCCAGGACGCGTCGACGAGGCGCGGCGGCCGGTCCGATCCCTTGCCGACGGCATGGACGAGCGGGAAATTCGCGGCGAGAAGGTCGTCGCCGACGGTCTCGGCGACCGATCCACCGGCCGCCTCGAAGACGGCGCGGACGGCGGCGACGAGCTCGGCCGGGCCGAGGTCGTTGGCCGGCGTCTCGACCAGTTCGCGAGCGAGGAAGACGGCCTCGGCCGCACGGGTGACCGCGGCGAGATCGACCGAAGATCCGACGACGAGGCGGACGCCGCGCTCGGGCGCCTTCTTGTAGCGGCGGAAGCGCCAGCTTTCGAGGGCGAAGGCGAGCGTGGCGAGGGTCTCGTCGGCGAGGGGGCCGTCGAAGCGCCAATCGCCGGCGGGCAACAGGCTCGCCGCCTTGCCCGGCAGGAACGGCGTGCGGGCGGCGTCCTTTTCGCCGCCGAGGCCGAAGAGCGCTCCGGCGAGCCCTCCCCCCGCCGCCGGCACCACCAGGAACGCCCCCGCCTCGGCCCGATACCCGGAGGCGCGGGCGAAGGCCGCGACGGCGTCGCCCATCGCCTCGAGGCGATGGGCGAGCGTCTCGGGGGTGACGAGGTGGATCGGCAGGGTGGGGCCGACGTGATCGGCGGCGAGCAACGGCAGGGCCAAGGGTGATCTCCGGAGGAGGCGTGGGACGGCGGGTCTTCGGGACGACGCGGTGCGGCGTCGCCCGGTGTCGACCGGTGTCGACCGGTGTCGACCGGTGTCGACCGGTGTCGACCGGACCATAGCGCGCCGGGCGGCGCGGTCCAGCCCGATCGCGGGGGCGGAGACGCGGCGGCGCGGTGCCGGTGAGCCGCCCGACCCGGCGTCTTAACCCCTCGTTAGGGTTAACGAAGGATAACTGACGGGGTCGACCGACGCCCGTATCGGCACCGTCGGTCCGCCCCGGAGTGTCCCATGAACCGTCCCTCGGGCCGCGCTCGTTCCGCCCTGCCCCTGATCGTCGCCGCGGTGGTCGTGGTGTCCGGCGCCCTCGGCGGCTGCGCCCGGCCGAACGCGCGCACCGACGGTCCGGCGGTGACCGGATCAATCCCCGGCGATCGCCAGTCGGCGATGGCCGAATGGACGCGCCGCTATCAGGCGTCGCCGAACGACCGCGACACCGTCCTCGGCTTCGCCCAGGCGCTGCGCGCCGAAGAACGCCGGGCGCAGGCGGTGGAGGTGCTGCAGCGCGGGATGTTGCAGTTCCCGCGCGACGTCACGATCGCTTCGGCCTACGGCAAGGCTCTCGCCGAGAACGGCGAATTCGACGAGGCGCTGAAGGTGATCCGCGCCGCCAACGACCCGCGCACGCCCGACTGGCGGCTGACCTCGGCGGAGGGTGCCATCCAGGATCAGCTGGGCAACGCCGGCGAGGCGCGGCGGCTCTATCAGGAGGCGCTGAAGCTGGCGCCGAACGAGCCGACGGTGCTCAACAACCTCGGCCTCTCCTACGTCTTCACCAACGAGCTGGCCAAGGCGGAGACGACGCTGAAGCGCGCCGTCGCCGCACCGCGCGCCGACAGCCGGGTGCGCCAGAACCTGGCGCTGGTGGTGGGGCTGCAGGGGCGTTTCGACGAAGCCGACCGTCTCGCCGCGGCGGAACTGCCGCCGGACGAAGCCAAGGCCAACGTCGCCTACCTGCGTTCCATGCTGAGCCAGCCCGACACCTGGAAGCAGCTCAAGCAGGCCGACAAGAAGCCGGCCGGAGACAGGAAGACGCCGGGCTGAGGCGGGCGAGGCCGCGCTTCCACGCGACGATTGACGAAGGGGGCCGTCGCGACGGCCCCTCCTCGTTTCGAGCGTCACGCCGATGGTCCGGCGCGACGGGACCCGCTCACTCGGCCGGCGCGGCCTTGGCGGCGGCGTCCCACTGGTCGTAGGCCTCCACGGCCTGAGCGGCGTACATGTAGGCCGGGCCGGCGCCCATGTAGATCGCCGTCGCCACGGTCTCCATGATCTCCTCGCGCGTCGCCCCGGCGGCGCGCGCCGCCTTGGTGTGGAAGGCGATGCACGGATCGCAGCGCACCGCCACCGAGATGCCGACGGCGATCAGCTCCTTGGTCCGGGTGTCGAGGGCGCCGGCCTTGAGGGCACCGGCGGCCAGGGCGGAGAAGCCCTTCATGGCCTCGGGGGCACCGTTGCGGACTTCCTTGAGGATGGCCGACTGTTCGGCCGCGATGTTCTGCCAGTTCTTCATGGGACCTCGTCACCGGGTTCGGGGTCGGCCGCCGGACCCGGCGAGATCGGGCGGCGGAGCGATGGTCGTCCAACGGCTCACCGCCGGACGGGTCGGAGCGCAGATGAGCACGCTCGATACATCGTTCAACGCTGATATGACAGGTCCCGCCATGCACCGAACGCATGACCGCGACAAGCGAACCGGCGGGACGCTTCCTCGCCTCACTTCCAATGGAAGAGCTGGATCATCGCCGGGCCGATGATGACGGCGAAGAGAACCGGCAGGAAGAAGACGATCATCGGCACGGTGAGCTTGGGCGGCAGCGCCGCCGCCTTCTTCTCCGCCTCGGCCATGCGGGCGTCGCGGCTCTCCTGGGAGAGGACGCGGATCGCCTGACCGAGCGGTGTGCCGTAGCGTTCGGCCTGGATGAGCGCGGTGACGACGCCACGGATGGTGTCGAGGCCGGTGCGCGTGGCGAGGTTCTCGTAGGCCTTGCGCCGTTCCTGGAGATAGGAGAGCTCGGCGGCGGTGAGCGACATCTCTTCGGCGAGCGGCAGCGAGGTCGCGCCGATCTCTTCGGCCACCTTGCGGAAGGCCGGCTCCACCGACATGCCCGATTCGATGCAGATCAGCAGCAGGTCGAGAGCGTCGGGCCAGGCGCGCTTGATCGACAACTGGCGCTTGGTGATCGCATTCTTCAGATAGACGTTCGGCAGGTACATGCCGGCGGCGGCGGCGAGCAGCGAGAACGCGAACTTCATGCCGGCCGGCTTGTCGACGACGTCGAGCACGAAGAAATAGAAAAGCGCCACCAGGAAGCAGACGAAGGGCAGGACGAAACGGGCGAAGAGATAGGCGGTGAGCGGCGCCTGACCGCGGAAACCCGCCATGCGCAACTGATCGGCGGTCTTGTCGTCGGACAGCGCGTTCTTGAGATTCAGGCTGTCGACCAGTTGGCGCATGAAGGCCTTGGGCTCGGCCCTCAGGCTCTTGGCGCGCTCGGAACCGAGGCGGGCGCGCTCGCGCGAGCGGATCTGCTCGCGCTCGATCGCCACCGCCTTCATCCGCGAGACCAACTGGTCCTTCTCGAGCAACGGCAGCGCCACGGTGAGCACCGTGGCGGCGACACCGATCGCCACGCAGGCGGCGAGAAGCATCTGGGGATCGGTGAGGATGTCGAAGAGACCGCCCATGTCCTCCCCCTTCAGAAATCGAAGTCGATCATCTTCTTCATCACCATGATGCCGATCAGCATGTAGATCAGCCCGCCGACGACGATGACGTTGCCCGCGGTGGTTCTGAAGAGGAGCATGATGTAGCTCGGGCTCGTCAGATAGACGAGGCCGGCGACGACGATCGGCAGCGAACCGATGATGGCGGCGGAGGATTTGGCCTCCATCGACATGGCGGTGATCTTCGCCTTCATCCGCTTGCGATCGCGCAACACCTTGGAGAGGTTGCCGAGCGCCTCGGAGAGGTTGCCGCCGGATTTCTGCTGAATGGCGATGACGATGCCGAAGAAGTTGGCCTCCTGCACCGGCATGCGCTCATAGAGCTTCATACAGGCGTCGCCGACCGGCATGCCCAGGCTCTGGGCCTCGATGATCTGACGGAATTCGCCCTTCACCGGCTCCTTGGTCTCGGAGGCGACCATGCGCAGGCAATCGCCGAGCGGCAGGCCGGAGCGGATGCCGCGAACGATGAGGTCGACGGCGGTCGGCAGTTCTTCGAGGAAGGCCTTCTGGCGTCGCAGGCGGAGCTTGTCGACGATCCAGTTGGGCAGGCCGAGGAAACCGATGACGCCGCCGCCGGCCGCCAACAGGAGATTGCCCGAGATCATGAACATCAGCAGAGCCGTGCCGACGGCGAGACCGACGGAGAACAGCAGATAGGTCTTGCGGTTCCAGGCGAGGCCGGCCTGGGTCAGGCGCATGGCGAGCGGCGGGGTCTTGGTGCGCTTGTCACGCGCCGCCTGCTTCGCCTCGAAGTCCTTGAAGGCGTCCTGGATCGACTTCTTGCGGCCGGCGGTGGCGCGCTCTTCCACCACCTTGCCGGGGTCGAGCAGGCGGGAGAGACGCTTCTCGGTGGTCTTCTCGTCCTCGACCCGGTCGAACAGAAGCGCGTAGGCGACGCCTCCGGCGGAGAGCATCACCAGAGCGATCAGCGCGAGAGTGGTCGTACCGAGACCGAACAACGGCGCCTCCTCAATCCACGGCGTCGGCGATGTTCGCCGCGTCGAGTGCCTCGGCGAGGCGCTTCTCCTCGCCGAAGTAGCGCGCCCGGTCCCACATCTTCGGCCGGCCGATGCCGGTCGAACGGTGGCGACCGATGATGCGGCCGAGTTCGTCCTCGCCCAGGAACTCGTAGACGAAGAGGTCCTGGGTGGTGATGATGTCACCTTCCATGCCGAGCACTTCGGTGATGTGGGTGATGCGGCGCGAACCATCGCGCAGGCGGGCCGCCTGGACGACGACGTCGACCGAGGTGCAGATCATCTCGCGGATGGTGCGGGCCGGCAGGGAATAGCCGCCCATGGTGATCATCGATTCCATGCGGCTCAGCGCTTCGCGCGGGCTGTTGGCGTGGAGCGTGCCCATCGAACCGTCGTGACCGGTGTTCATCGCCTGGAGGAGGTCGAAGGCCTCCGGTCCGCGCACCTCGCCGACGATGATCCGCTCGGGACGCATGCGCAGGCAGTTCTTGATCAGATCGCGCATGGTGATCTGGCCCTCGCCCTCGATGTTGGGCGGGCGGGTTTCCAGGCGCACCACGTGCGGCTGCTGAAGCTGAAGCTCCGCGGCGTCTTCGCAGGTGATGATGCGTTCGGTCGATTCGATGTAGCGGGTCAGGCAGTTGAGGAGCGTCGTCTTGCCCGAGCCGGTACCGCCGGAGACGACGACGTTGCAGCGGCTCTTGCCGACGATCTCGAGAACCCGCGCGCCCTCGGGCGTGATCGAGCCGAACTTGACCAACTGCTCGAGGGTCAGCTTGTCGCGCTTGAACTTACGAATGGTGAGAGCGGGCCCGTCGATGGCCAGCGGCGGGGCGATGACGTTGACACGAGAGCCGTCGGGCAGGCGGGCGTCGCAGATCGGGCTCGCCTCGTCGACGCGGCGGCCGACCTGGGAGACGATCCGCTGGCAGATGTTCATCAGCTGCTGATTGTCGCGGAAGCGGATGCCGGTCACTTGGACCTTGCCGGCGACTTCGATGTAGGTGCGATCCGCGCCGTTGACCATGATGTCGGCGATGTCGTCGCGCGCCAGCAGCGGTTCGAGCGGACCGTAACCGAGGACGTCGTTGACGATGTCGGCGAGCAGTTCCTCCTGCTCGGCGATCGACATCACCAGATTCTTCAGCTGGATGATCTCGTTGATGACGTCCGAGATCTCCTCGCGCGCCGATTCCGGATCGAGGCGGGCGAGCTGGGAGAGGTCGATGGTGTCGATCAGGGCGGAGAAGATCGACGACTTGGTGTCGTAGTACTCCTCCGACTTCAGACGTTCCTGCGAGCGGTTCGGCGGGATCGGCGTGTTGGGATCGGCGGCGGCGGACGGCGACGGCACCGACGCCGCGCGGCCGGGAGCGCTCGACGGCCGAGAGGCCGGCGGCGGCGCGGCTGCCGGCTTCACGAACCCGCCGGCGGTTCCCTCGTTGGCTCCTCTACGCCCGAACATGCCGTCTCACCTCGTCGAACGCGTCACGACGCCTTGCGCGCCCGGATCTTCTCCAGGAGCGGCGCGAAGGGCGATTTCTTCGCCTTGCGGATCTCGGTCCGGCCGGTCACCACCCCGGCGAGACCGCGGAAGGTCTCGGCCACCTGATGCTTGGCGTCGAGTTCGCCGATCATCAGGCCCTTGTTGGCGGCGTCGCCGAACAGCTTGGCATCGAAGGGAATCGACGAGGCGATCGGGAGATCGAGCGCCTTGGAGAATTCCTCGAGCTTGATCTCCGGCCGCTTCGGCATGCCGACCTGGTTGAACACCAGGCGCGGCGGCGCATCGTTGGGCCGTGAGGCGCGCAGCACGTCGGCGAGGTTCTTGGCATTGCGCAGATTGGCGAGATCGGGCGTGGCGACGATCACCACGTCGTCGGCCTCGCGCAGCTGGCGGCGCACCCAGCCGGTCCACTGATGCGGCAGGTCGAGCACTACCACCGGCACGTTGCCGCGCGCCACCTCCACCGTCGGATCGAAGGCGAGGTCGTCGAAATCGTAGGCCCGGTCGAGCAACGACGGCGCCGCGAGGAGGCTCAGGTGGTCGGAGCACTTGGTGAGCAGGCGATCGAGGAAGACCTCGTCGATGCGCTCCGGCGAGAGCAGGGCATCGAGCACGCCCTGGGTCGGGTCCTGATTGAAGTCGAGACCGGCGGTTCCCCAGGCGAGGTCGAGATCGGCCACCAGGACGTCGTTGTCGAAGGTCTTGGCGATCGACCAGGCGACGTTGTGGGCGACGGTGGAGGAGCCGCAGCCGCCCTTGGCACCGATGAAAGCGATCGAACGGCCGAGAACGGCGGCGTCGGGGCTGTGATAGAGGTCGCCGATGGCGCGCAGCACGTCGAAGAGATCGAGGGGCGCGACGACATATTCGCTCACGCCGCGGCGGATCAGCTCGCGATAGAGCAGAACGTCGTTGACGTGGCCGATAACCAACACCTTGGTACCGGGATCGCAGACCTCGGCGAGGCCGTCGAGGTGACCGAGCAGATCCTCGGAGCTCCCCTTCGATTCCACCACCACCAGATTCGGCGTCGGTGCCGAGCCGTAGAACTCGACCGCCGCCGGCAGCCCCCCCATCAACACCTTGACGTGGGTGCGCGACATGCGGCGATCCTGAGCGGCCGCCTCGAGCGACGCGGCGACTTCGGGCGTCTCGCAGAAGGCCTGAATGGCGATGCGCGGGATCGACTTCGGTTCGTTGCTCTCGGCGTGGATCGGCTTCTCGTTGGCGCTACGCGTCATCACTCGCCTCCTCCGCCGCCGACCTTCGAGGCATTGGTGTCGGGCAGCTTGAACTCGGACCTGGTCTTCTCGCCCTTGCGGTAGGCCTGGATCACCGCGGCGCGGCGGGTCGCGTCGGCCTTGCCGATCGGCGACGGCGCGACCAGATCGGTCGGCTCGGCCGCCATGGTGGCGACGTTGGCCTGGGTGGCGCAGCCGAAGTTCCAGTAGTCGGCATTGGAGAGATCGCCGACCACCTGATCCGGCCAGCGGCCGCAGCGATGGGGCACGTGCGCCACCACCCGCGGATAGGAGATGCGGATCGGCGCGGCATCCTCGGGGCCTTCGGCCGCATAGGGCACCTTGTGCACGGCGCTCGCGGCGAAGCCGGCGCGGCCGAGCGCCTCGGTGATGCGACGCGCGGCGTGGTAGGCCGCCGCTTCGTTGCGCGAGGCGGACGGCACCATGACGGTGATCGAGCGGGCGCCCTGGGCGCGGGCTTCCTCGCCGAAGGCCTGGACCGCGGCGACGAGGCGCGGCGGCAGAGAATCGCCCTGGACCCCGACGGGAACGTCGAAGGTCTCCTCGCCCTCCTCCACCACGATCGGGTGGCGGGTGCGGAAGCCGTCCGTCGGCACCGAGCCGGTGACGCTCGGCTCGGATCGCGTCGTGTTGCAGGCGGCCGTCGTCAACGCCAGGAGCAGCGCCCCCGATGTCGCGAGGGCACGGCCGAGACGAAGAAGGGGTTCGATCGTCGTCGTCATGTGGTCGTCACCCTCACTCGAAGATGTAGCCGTACTGGCCGTGGTAGGTGCCCCTCTGACCGCGATCGACGGTGCGATACATGCGGTTGAGCCGGCCGAGGAAATATCCGGCGGCGTCGCTGGAGGGTTGGAAATTGCGATCCGGACGCTCGAGCTTGGCGGCGGCGACCGGGCGCACCACCAGCGGCTGGACGAAGATCACCAGTTCCGACTGGGAGCGTTGGAAGTCGCGCGAGCGGAAGAGCGAGCCGAGGATCGGCAGCTTGAGCAGACCGGGTGTGCCGGCGAGCGCCTGCTTGACGTCGTCCTTGATCAGGCCGCCGAGCACCATGGCGCCGCCCGAGGGGATCTCGAGCGTGGTCGAGGCGCGGCGCACCCGCAGAGCCGGGATGGTCAGCGTCGAGATGGTGACGGCGCCGTCGGAGGTCAGTTCGGAGACCTCGGTCTTGACCGTCAGCGAGATGCGGTTCTCGTCGAGCACCACCGGCTGGAAGTTGAGGCCGATACCGTAGGTCTTGAACTCGACGCCGATCGAGGTGCCGGAGGTGCCGCTCGAGGTCTGGCTCACGGGGATCGGGTACTCGCCGCCGACCAGGAACTGTGCCTGCTCGCCGGAAAGCGCCGACAGGTTGGGCTCGGCGAGCGTCTTGAGCAGGCCGTTCTGCTCCAGTGCCGAGAGCCGGCCGGAAATCGAGTTGCCGGCGCCGAAGCTCAGCTTGCCGGCACCGACGAAGGCGGGATCGACGGCGGGCGTGATCGGGAAGGGGTTCGAGGTGGCGAGCGTCGTCGCCCAGTTGCCGTTGGTGATGGCGCTGGTCAGATCGATGCCGAGCTTCTTGACGATGTCGCGCTGCACTTCGGCGATGGTGACGCGCAGCATCACCTGATCCTTGCCGCGGATGGTGAGCGCGTTGACCACCTGGATCGACGAACCGGCGGTCGACGAACCGCCCGAGCTCGCGGCGGCCGCGCCACCCGAGCCGGAAGACCCGCTCTCGATCGGCGCGCCGACGAACTTGGAGGCGACCTCGTAGGCCTGGATGGCCTCACCGCTCGAAGCGACCATGCCGGAGAGCACGACGGTGCCGGCGACGGCCTCGACGCGGATCTCGCTCTTCGGCAGCAGGCGCTTCAGCAGCCCCTCGAGGGCGCGGGTGTCGACCTGGACCTGGAGTTCGAGATTGGCGATCGGCCGGCCGGCAGCGCCGAAGACGATGATGTTGGTGGTGCCGAACTTGTTGCCGATCAGATAGAGGCGGCGGGCCGAGCGCACGACCGCGTCGGCCACCTTCGGGTCGGAGACGAGCACGTCGCGGATGTCCTCGTCGAAGTCGAGGATCCGCGACTTGGAGAGCGGCAGTTGGACGACGCGGTCGCGACCGGCATCGACCTCGACGCGGGAGATCGCACCGCCTTCGGCGGCCAGGGTGCCCGAACCGGCGAAGCCGAGCCCGACCGCGACGAGCGCCGCGGCGAGACCGGATCGGAGAGAGACGAGACTGGTGAACATGCGACCACCTCAGAATTCGAATGCCACCCGGTTCACCGACGCATCGAGACCGTCGACTGCACGCCGAAACGCACCATCTTGACCGAGCCGCCGGAGCTCTCGGTCTCTTCTTCGATCGGCGTCCCGTCGCGATCGCGCAGCGAGCGCAGGGCGAGCGAGATCACGCCGAGCTGGGTCGACTGCGCCATGACCTCGGCCTGGCGCGGCGTCAGCTCGAGAGTCACGGTGTCCTTGGCGAGCATGGCGGCCGTGTCGGGCTTGCCGTCGGAAAGCTGCTGATCGACAGCGAGGACGCGGATGTTGTTGAGAACCGTTTCGCTGACGTAGGGGTCGCCGCCGCCGCTCGCGCCCTTCGGCGCGGCGCGGGTCAGGATCACGTCGACGTGGTCGTTGGGCAGGATGAAGCCGCCGGCGGTCGACACCGCCTTGACCTCGACGGCACTCGCCCGCATGCCCGGCGACAGGATCACCGACATGAAGCCGCGATCGGCCTTGATCAGGCGCTGGGCGCGAACCGGCTCGCCGGTCAGGAAGGGCGACCGCGCCACCGTGCCGACCAGTTCCTGATCGGCATTGGGCTGGGCGATGCGATTGACGTAGACCTCGGCGACCCCCGTCTTGGGGAAGGACTGCCAGACGAGATCGCCCGCGGCGATGCGGTAGCCGAGCGAGATGTCCTTGGAGGCGACCAGCACGTCGATGGTGTCGAGGCGCGGCGCTTCGGCCGGCACGGCCGCCACCGGCACGGGCGCCGGTTCACGGTTCGACATCTTGACCGCGAGCATCGCGGCGACGATGCCGGCGCCCAGGGCGATCGCCAGGACGAGGAGACGCGTGACCTTCATGGACCAAGACCCGAAAACACGAGGGGACATCCGCGATGTCCATCGGAGCGCAGTGTCGGGCGGAATTGGTTCAGGTATGGTTAACGGGATCTCTCGAAACGTCGTGAACATTCCGTCAATGCCGCCGACGGCCGGCCCGGGGCGGTCAAGACGCACCCGAAACGAGCCGGGGCGCGTCCGGAGGGGCGCGCCGAGAGACACGACGAAGACTGTGGGCGGCGGGAGGCCGGATCAGGCGAAGAAGCGCATCCACGACGTCTCGGCGAAGATCTGCAGACCCGCGGCCGACAGGGCGACACCATAGGGAACGCGGCGATGCTCCTGGAAGCGGGCGAGGAACCCGACCTTGAGGACCGGAAGCGGATCGAGCACGCGGTCGGAGAAGAGTGCCAGGAGGGTCAGGAGACCGCCGTAGACGGAAAAGGTGACGGCATAGTCGAGGAGATGCTCCCAACCGAGCCAGAGCACCACGGCCGCAGCGAATTTGACGTCGCCGCCGCCCATCCAGCCGAAGGCGAAACAGGCGAAACCGATGGCGAAGACCAGCGCGGCGGCGCCGAGGTGGGCGCCGAAGACGGCCAACGGCACACCGGAGATCGCCAGGGCGAGCAGGCCGGCGAGGAAGAGCCCGACCGAGACACGGTTGGCGATGGTCATCGTCATGAAGTCGGTGACCGCGGCCCATACCAACAGGACCGGGAACACCAGAACCACCACCGCCGACAACACCTGCGTCATCATGTTCTCCCCGGGCTGCGGCCTCGAGCGCGGACGTACCGACGCTCGGGCGACGGTCCATCGTCTCACGGGCTGCTGAAGGTGACGTAAACGGCTCCGACGGGTTCGCGTAGAACCCGGGTTCTATCGGCGCAGAAACGAAAGAGGCGGGAACCCGCGGTTCCCGCCTCCATCGTGTCGGACCGACGACGAAACCTCACTTCATGTTGCCGGCGAGGTTCTTGAAGGTGTTGTTCAGGTTGTTGCCGAGCGCGCCGGCACCGGTGATGATCGCGACGGCGACCAGCGAGGCGATCAGGCCGTACTCGATCGCGGTGGCGCCGGACTCGTCCTTCAGGAAACGGGCGAACATGGTCATCTTACAGCTCCTCAGGTTCTACACGGTACATCAGACCTTCGGACCGCTTGCTCCGTCGGTCTCTCGAAGTCTGACCCGAACATACCCCCCTCCCTCTAAGACCAGGTAAACCGGGATGGTTATCGAAATATCCCTCGCCGGAATCCGCCCCATGCCTAACGAAGAGTTGAGGATGGAGACCGGTCGAGAGGTTCTTCGCGGCCCGGCCCTTCCTCTACGGCAGGGGGTCGCCGCCATCGCCGCGCGGTGACGCCGTGGCCGGCTCCGGTGGCGAAGGACATCGGGCGCTACGGTACGCGTCGTGCGCGCGAGGCGGCGGCGATGCCGGGCGGTGCAGCGGAGAAAAGGTGGGCGCCCCACCGGAACCGCCGGCGGCCCTTAAGCCTTCGTTCACCAAGAAAAGGCAGGATCGGTCCACTCGATTTCCTCGAACGAGGGCCATTGCCGTGCATCACCCTATCCTCCTCGCGATCGCCGTGACGATCGCCACCGCGAGCGGTGTCCAGGCCAAGGATCCGATCTCGGTGATCATCGACCGGGCGAAGGTGATGCGCATCTCCGCCCCGGCCGCGACCGTGGTGATCGGCAATCCGGCGATCGCCGATGCGACCGTCCAGGATCGCCAGACCCTGGTGATCACCGGCAAGATGAGCGGCATCACCAATCTCGTCGTCCTCGACGCCAAGGGGCAGTTGATCGCCGACGAACTGGTCAACGTCGAAAAGCCGCAGCAGGGCTACGTCACGGTGCAGCGCGGCGCCAGCCGCTTCACCTATTCCTGCACGCCCAACTGCAATGCGACCCTGGAGCCGGGCGACAACGCCGAGTTCTTCGGCGCGGCCCAGACCCAGACCACTGCCCGCACCGGCCTCGGCCAGCAATCCGCGGCGACGCCGTGACGCGCCTCCGCAGCGGAGCGTCTCCCAAGGGGTCGAACCGGTTCTGAACCGAATTTTCAGCTTTACCGATCATTCTCACGCGAAACGAGCCGCCGATCTTAGAAGCGTGCGGCGAGCCTTCGGAGTGAGACGACATGTGGAGAGGGCCGGCGAAGAGCACGCCCACATCGGCGGTGACGCCCGCCGAACTCGTCCGACGCACCCTCCGGCGGACGCTCGGGAGCCGGATCGTCACCGACCGGGGCGCGGCGACCGCGGTGGAATTCGGCATCCTCGCCCTACCGTTCCTGGCTCTGGTCGGCGCGATCTTCGAATCCGCCCTGTGCTTCCTCGCCGGACAGATCCTCGACACGGCGGTCGCCGATGCCGGCCGCCTCATCCGCACCGGTCAGGCGCAGGCCAGCGGTTACGACGAGGCGGCGTTCAAGACCCAGGTCTGCAACCGGCTCTATGTTCTCTTCAACTGCGCCAACCTGACGATCGACGCGAAGATCTACACGAACTTCACGTCGGCCAACACGTCGATGCCGATCGACGCCGACAAGAACTTCGACACGTCGGGCTTCACCTTCCAGATGGGCGGATCGAGCCAGATCGTCGTGGTTCGCGCGTTCTATCCCTACCCGCTCTATTTCAACAAGCTCGGTCTCGACCTGGCGAACCTGGCGAACGGAACTCGCTTGTTGTCGGGCGTCTCGACCTTCCGCAACGAACCCTTCCCGTGGTGAGGAGACACGACATGAAGCGTCGACGCTTCTCACTCGGCTCGATCGGACGGGCAGCGGCGCGGTTCGCGCGCGACCGTCGGGCGGTCTCGGCGGTCGAATTCGCACTGCTGCTGCCGATCCTCCTCACTCTCTTCATCGCCGGCAACGAATTGTCGCAGGCCCTGACGATCTATCGGAAGGTCAGTCACACGGCCAACGCGCTCGGCGACCTGGTGTCGCAGGTGGCGACGATCTCGACCTCGGAGATGACCAACATTCTGGCGGCGACGACGGCGATCATGACGCCCTACAGCGCCTCCGGCGTGAAACTGGTGGTGTCGTCGGTGAACTACACCACCTCCGGCGGGTTCAAGACCGCCTGGAGCGTCGGCCAGAACGCCACCGCCTGGACGGTCAATTCGGCACCACCGATCACCATCCCGAGCGGGTTGGTCAGCGACGGCCAGCAGTTGGTCGTCACCCAGGTGCAGTACACCTACACCTCGACCTTCTCGACCTTCATGCAGGACATCCTCGGCGGCACATCGATCACCATGGCCGACGTCGCCTATCTGAGGCCGCGCATCTCCCCCAAGATCGACTACCCGTACCCGAACTGACGTCGGTGGCATTGCCGACGACGCTCGGCCGGGGTGGCATTGCCGACGACGCTCGGCCGGGCGACACTCAGCCGGGCGGCGTCGATCCGGTGGTCCGCGGGGCCGCCGGAGCGGGTTCGCTCGTCGACTCGCGCGGCGTGACGAGGTCGACGAAGGGCGCATAGGCGGCGTGGCCGATGCGCAGGAAGCCGCCGGCATGGACCGGCTCGATCGCGTCGTAGGCGTCGGGATCGACCTCGTCGAGATCGACGAGCATGTCGCGCATGCGTCGCTTCGGGCCTTCGGCGAGATCGGACCGCACCGTGTGGGGGCCGTGTGGCATCACCGTCGAGGCCCAGAGGACGCGGACGTCGGTCATCGCCAGTTCGCCCGCCGCCACCATGTCGTGCAGCGTGCCGCGGCCGTAGCCCTCGGCGACGTCGCCTTCGAGCGTCGACCAGGCGACGGCGGCGTCGATCCGCCGTTCGAGAACGGCTTTCACCGCCGACCGCGGGTTGTCGAAGACTTCGAGGCTCGGCGCCACGACGTCCTTCCCCATCTGTGGGACCATGAGGCGCAGGGCGAGACGACGTCCGCCGATCGACCCCTCGCCCGATACGCCGAGGCGCTTGCCGGCGAGGTCGGGGAGCTTCTCGGAGGTGCTGCCGGTCGGCACCACCACGACGATGCGCCATCCGGTCGAGCCGTCGTGCGCCCGCGGCGCCGCCAGCGGCTCGACGCAGCCGCACAACCGCCAGGCCATGGCGTAGCCGCTCGCGGTCAACGGGGCGTAGTCGACCCGCCCGGCGGCGAAGGCGTCGATCAGCGCGCGTTCGTCGGAAAAGGTGCGGGTGCCGACGTCGACCCCGAGGGTCTCGGCGAGGCGCAGACGGAACGGTTCGACCCGATCGATCGCGGCGGCGGGCAGGCCGTCGGCGAGGATGCCGAGGCGCAGCGGGCGGGCGCGCCGGACCTGGGTCGTCGACGAGTCCTGTGCGCCGGCCGGCGCCGCCGCGCTCACGGCGAGCGCGGCGGCGAGCGCCAGGCGCAACAACGGGCCGCGCGACGAGCGGCCGGTGGTGCGATCGGAGCGGGAGGTCACGGTCGAACGTCTCGCGGTGGCATACGATTCGGCCGCAGCATCGGCCAGAGCGTGCGCCGATGCAATCGACGCCCTGTCGCGACCAGGGCAATCGCTCGAAACGTTCGGGGATTCCGGCATGGGCGTTGCCGTGATTCA
>CALBKH010000073.1 GCA_937892955.1 uncultured Alphaproteobacteria bacterium | reverse complement strand
AGAGGCACATTAAACGCATCAAATCAACATGATGGTCCAACCGCGCACAGGTCTCGTGATACCATCGGCCATTGAAAATGACCGATGGTATTCCCGACGCGAATTTCTCATGCCTCTGACGCAGATGAGAAATTCGCGTGTGTTCAAAGGCCGGGTGCGTCAGCACCTTCGGCCTTTGGTATGAGGCCCGCATCCGGTGCGACGCGGACCCCGCCCGCGACCGCCTTCGCTCCTCGCCGGCCACCGCTCGCGACCGCGGGGATGTCGCCGACGGTGGTCGCTCCCGCCCCCACTCTCCGCCCGCGGGCGGCGTCGGTCTCCCGCGCGAGGCGCGCCGCAGGCATGGCGTGGAACAGCGAGCCCGTCGCACGAGGCGCGACGCATCGCCGGAAACGCAGAAGGGGAGCCCTGGGGCTCCCCTTCGTGTTTCTTGATACCGAGTTCACGAAATTCGGACTCGTCCGAATTTCGTGAGTTACGACCTGACCGGCCGGCGCCCGTTCGGGCTTGCCTTCGCGGATGAAGTTCCGAACAGGTCGGAACTTCATCCGCTCGGTATGAGTGCGTCGACCTCAGAACTTCGGCGGTCCGCCGAGGTCGAGACCGGGGATCTCGATCTGCGGGATGTTGTTGAGTTGCTCGAGCGCCTTCTTCTGGTCTTCGAGGTTCACCTTCTCCTTCGCCGAGACCACCATCCCCGGCGTGGTGATCACCAGCGTCACCATGATCAGCTGGATGACGACGAAGGGCACCGCACCCCAATAGATCTCGGAGGTCTTCACCGGCGCCATGGTCTGGCCGGTGATCTTGTCCTTGTAGGGATTGCGCGGGGCGACCGAGCGCAGGAAGAACAGGGCGAAGCCGAAGGGCGGATGCATGAACGACGTCTGCATGTTGACGCCCATCATCACGCCGAACCAGATGATCATCGTCTTGGCGATGTCCTCCGGTGTCGTCAGGTTGAACTGAGCCGCCAGCGCCAGCGCCGTCGGGTCGGTGGTGAAGATCTTCTCGACCGCAGGCTTCAACAGCGGGATGACGATGAACGCCAGCTCGAAGAAGTCGAGGAAGAAGGCGAGCAGGAAGACCGCGATGTTGACGATGATCAGGAAGCCGTAGAGGCCGCCCGGCAGCGACGACAGCATCTCCTCGACCCAGACGTGGCCGTTCACCCCGTAGAAGGTGAGCGAGAAGACGCGCGCGCCGACCAGGATGAAGAGCACGAAGGCCGAGAGCTTGGCGGTGGATTCCGCCGCCTGCTTGACGATGGCGAAATTGAACCGGCTCGGGTCCTTGTCGATCGTCCGCTTCAGCCAGGCGAGCAGCAGCGCGCCGGAAGCGCCCATGGCGCCGCCTTCGGTCGGCGTCGCGACGCCGATGAAGATGGTGCCGAGCACCAGGAAGATCAGCGCCAGCGGCGGCACCATGACGAAGGTCACCTGCTGGGCGATCTTCGACAGGAAGCGGAAGCCGAACAGACGGTCCGTCACCCAGTTGACGCAGGCCACCGCGAAGGAGAAGCCGACCGACACCGACATCGCCAGGATGACGAAGTCGGCGCCGCCCTTGATCGAGGTGCGGCTCATCACCGCCCAGCCGACGATGCCGGAGACCATCACCAGGAAGGCGAGCGAGAGGATGCCGCGGTTCTCCTTGCCGGAGAGCAGCACCTTGACCAGCTTCACCAGGAACAGCACCGCACCGACGGTGAACAGCGCCAGGAAGCCCGAGAACACGATGTCGTGCACCGTGCCTTCGGCGGAGAAGGCCGCCGAGAAGGTGCCGCGCAGCGTCGGGATGAAGCCGACCGCCGCCACCGCCATGCCGGAGAGCAGCAGCAGCGCGTTGATGCGCGCCATCCGCGACGCCGTCGGGCCGTCACCCTCCTGGAAGCCGACCGCCGAGGCCGGCAGACCCGGAGCCGCCTTGGGGAAGATCACCGTGACCAGGAAGACGTAGAGCGCATAGAGGCTCGACAGCACCAGTCCGGGGACGAAGGCGCCCTCGTACATGGCACCGACGTCGGCACCGAGCTGGTCGGCCATGACGATCAGCACCAGCGACGGCGGGATGATCTGGGCGAGTGTGCCCGACGCGGCGATGACGCCGGTGGCGAGACGCCGATCGTAGCCGTAGCGCAGCATGATCGGCAGCGAGATCAGGCCCATCGAGATGACCGAGGCCGCGACGACGCCGGTGGTCGCGGCGAGCAGTGCGCCGACGAAGATCACCGCATAGGCGAGGCCGCCGCGCACCGTGCCGAACAGCTGGCCGATGGTGTCGAGCAGATCCTCCGCCATGCCCGACCGTTCCAATATCAACCCCATGAAGGTGAAGAACGGAATGGCCAGCAGCACGTCGTTGTTCATGATGCCGTAGATGCGCTCGGGGAGCGTCTGCAGCAGGATCCAGTCGAGGTTGATGTTGCCGCTGGAGTAGGGCGCCAGTTCGACGCCGATCCAGAAGAAGAAGAGGCCGCAGCCGGCGAGCGAGAAGGCCACCGGATAGCCGAGGAGCAGGAACACCACCAACGATGCGAACATGATCGGGGCGATGTTGTGGGCGATGAACGCAGCCATGAGGTCGGTCCGAGAAGCGAGTGAGCGGAGCCGACCCGCGCCCTCGCCCGGCGAGGGGGATCGGCCTGGGCGGGAACGTCAGTGGGCGGACTTCGCCTTGTCTTCGGCAGCGGCGGCCTCGGTGGCCGCGAGCAGGCGCTCGGCTTCGGCCTCGGCCGCGGCGTGATGGCCGCCGGCAGTATGGGCGTCCTCGATCAGACCACGCATCACCGCGATGCGCTTGATCAGCTCCGAGAGAGCCTGGATGAAGAGGACGACGAACCCGGCGAGGACCAGGAACTTCGCCGGCCACTGCGGCAGACCGCCGGCCGAGAAGGACTGCTCGTTCGCTTCATAGGAGGCGAGGAAGAAGGGCAGAGCCGTCCACACGATCACCGCCGCCATCGGCAGCAGGAAGAAGATGTGGCCGATGAGCTCGATGATGTTGCGCGTCTTGCGCGACAGGCTCGAGTTCACGATGTCGATGCGGATGTGCTCGTTGGCCTGCAGCGTCCAGGACGCACACAGCAGGAAGACCGCTCCGAACAGCATCCACTGCGCTTCGAGCCAGGCGTTCGACGACATGTCGAAGAGCTTGCGGATGACGGCGTTCACCGTCGAGATCACGATCGCCGCCACCAGGAGCCAGGCGACGAGGCGCCCCATCCGTACGGTGACCGCGTCGACGGATCGCGAGAATGCGATGAGGGCGTTCAAGCTGGTATCCTCCCAAACCCGAGCTTTCTTCGGGCCAGTTTTATAGACTGGTCAGAAGATTTATCCAGAGGGGATTCGACCCGGTTCTGTGCCGGTTTCGCCTGCCACCCCTTCCGCTCGCCGCGTGCCGCCGCCTCTTTCGTCGTCGCGCGCGCGGATCGCCTCCTATAGCAAGGTCCCGACGAAAGTCCTAGCCGCCAGCGCCCGCGGCGCCGGGGATTTCCGGTCGGTTCGTATGGCGAACGGGCCTGTGCTGCGGCGTGCCGAGGTCCTCGGCGCGCCGCCGACGGTGCCGGTGTCCCGGCGACCGAGGTCGGGATGGTCGGGTGCCCTGCCGAAGGCGATCTCAGGATGTCGCGTCGCGTTCCGCCCGATGGTTGAAGCGGATCGACGACCACCACGAGATACCGATCAGCGCCGCGCCGCCGAGGCCGGTGAACACCTCCGGGATGTGGATCAGCGTCTGGGCGTACATGATCACCGACAGGATGACGATCGCGTAGAAGGCGCCGTGTTCCAGGTAGCGGTATTCGGTGAGCGTGCCCTTGTCGACCAGCATGATGGTCATCGAGCGCACGTACATGGCGCCGATGCCGAGACCGATGGCGATGACGAAGAGGTTCTGGGTGAGCGCGAAAGCGCCGATGACGCCGTCGAAGGAGAAGCTGGCGTCGAGCACTTCGAGATAGAGGAAGGCGCCGAGCCCGCCGCGCGCCGCCTGGGACAGCGTCTCCTGCGAGGCGTCGAGCATCGCCCCCAGCACCTCGACCGCGAGGAAGGTGAGGAGGCCGTAGATCGCCGAATAGACGAAGGTGATCGCATCCTTCTCCGAAAGCAGGCTGGAGAAGCCGAGCATCAGCACCAGCACGACGGCGATCTCGATCCCCTTGATCGTCGCCGACCGCGCCATGAAACGCTCGGGCAGGTCGATCCAGTGCACCTCCTTCTCGTGATCGAAGAAGTAGGTGAGCCCGACCATCAAGAGGAAGGTGCCGCCGAAGGCGGCGATCGGCAGGTGCGCATCCTGCATGATGCGCGCGTATTCCTCCGGCCGGGTCGCCGCGAGATGGAGCGCTTCGATCGGTCCGATCCGCGCCGCCACCGCGACGATCGCCAGCGGGAAGACGACGCGCATGCCGAAGACGGCGATGACGATGCCCCAGGTGAGGAACCGATGACGCCACGCCGGCGTCATGTCCTTCAGCTTGTTGGCGTTGACGATGGCGTTGTCGAAGGAGAGCGAGATCTCCAGCACCGCCAGCACCGCGCAGATGAAGAAGACGGTGCCGGTGCCGGCGATCGTGCCGGTCGACTGCCAGCCGAGCGCCGCCCCGAGCGCCAGCCCGGCGCCGGTGACGATGAGAGCCCATTTGAAGTAATCGAAGAAGCCCTTCCCGGACGCCTCGCCGCTCATCGCGCACCTCCTGCAACTCGCTGGTCGGAGCATCCGCTCTCACGGATACGGTCGCCGCGCCGGATCATGCGGGCGCGCGAAGAATCGATCTCGGTCATGGTGGCAACGAGGAGACGCCGGCGCGTGGACGGCGGTACCGACATCACGAGAGCGCCGACGTCTCTCGCCAGAGGGGCCCGGTACCGGGTGTCGTGGGGCGAGCGGAACCGGTTCGCCGACACCCCACACAGGTCGGACGAATCGGCCCTTTCGTCAAGAGGGATCGCCGTCGGCTCCCCCCACCGACGGGTGGGCGGCAGCGGGCCGTGTCACGGCGCGGCGGGCGCGTTCGCGATGGAACGAATAGAGCCCGGTGCCGACGACGATCGCCGCCCCGATCAGCGTGGCCATGTCCGGGTATTGGCCGAAGACGACGATGCCGAACACGAACGACCAGACGAGCAGCGTGTAGCGGAAGGGTGCGATCGCCGAGGTCTCGGCGAACCGGGTGGCGAAGAGCAGGAAGACGTAGCCGGACAGCAGCGTCACCGCGTTGGCCGCCACCAGAGCGCCGGTGAAGCCGTCCGGCACGATCCACTCGACGCGTTTGCCGACCAGATGCTCGAACGGCCACAGTGCCAGTCCGAGCGCCGTCACCGCCAGCGCCGTGACGAAAGTGACCAGCGAAGCGGGGGCGGAGGCCGGCAGGCGTGCCGTCGAGATGTCGCGCAGCGCGACGAAGGCGACCGAGATCAACACCGCGATCGACCAGGCGTCGAAGCCGGCGAGCCCCGGCCGCACGATGACCATCACGCCGATGAAGCCGACGGCGATCGCCGCCCAGCGCCGTGGCCCGACCTCTTCGCCGAGAAACAGCGCGGCGCTCGCCGTCATGGCGAGCGGCGTGGCCTGGAACACCGCCGAGACATTGGCGATCGGCATGTGCACCAGCGCCACCAGATAGAACAGCGTCGCCCCGACCTCGCCGACGAGCCGGAGCCCCATCAACGGTTCGAACATCGTCCGCCACGCCCGTCCGGTGCCCGCCCAGACGACCACGAGGCCGACGATCACCGAAGCGATCGCGCCGCGCAGGAAGATCGCCTCGCCGAGCGGCAGCGACTGCGTGACGTATTTCACCAGCGTGTCGGAGGTGATGAACGAGAACATCGCGACGTTCATCGCGAGGATGCCGCGCGAATTGTCCCGGGAGGGAGCCATGGAGAATCCCGATGGAGGGCTGAAGGATCCGAAATCGCATAGCCGATCGCCTCGGCGCCGACCATTCACGCTCTCGCGACCCGGCTCCGCGCGGCACGCCGGGCTCGCCCCGAGCGGCCGTATCGACGCGACGTCCGAGCTTTCGTGGCGGATGCCGACGGGCGGGGTGGTCAGCCGCCGGTGGTGCTCATGTGGCGCAGGATCGACGGACCGGCGCCCGAGCGCTCGATGACGAAGTCGTGGCCCTTGGGTTTGCGGTCGATCGCGCCCTCGATCGCCCGGTCGATCGCCTCGTCGCCGTCGCTGGTGCGCAGCACCTTGCGCAGGTCGACGGCGTCGTTCTGGCCGAGGCACATGTAGAGCGTGCCGGTGCAGGTCAGCCGGACCCGGTTGCAGCTCTCACAGAAATTGTGGGTCATCGGCGTGATGAAGCCGAGCCGCCCGCCGGTCTCCGCCACCCGCACGTAGCGTGCCGGGCCGCCGGAGCGATGGTCGATGTCGGAGAGCGTGAAGCGGCTCTCGAGATCGGTGCGCACCTTGGAGAGCGGCAGATACTGATCGATCCGGTCGCCGCCGATCTCGCCGAGCGGCATCGTCTCGATCAGCGTCAGGTCCATGCCGCGCCCATGGGCGAAGCGCAGGAGGTCGTCGATCTCGGACTCGTTGAAGTCCTTCACCGCCACCGTGTTGAGCTTGACCGAGAGCCCGGCGGCGAGCGCCGCATCGATGCCGGCGAGCACCGGAGCGAGTTCGCCCCAGCGGGTGATGCCGCGGAACTTCTCCGCATCGAGCGTGTCGAGCGAGACGTTGATGCGGCGGATGCCGACGGCGGCGAGGTCGCCGGCGTGTTTCGCCAACTGCGAGCCGTTGGTGGTCAGGGTCAGCTCGTCGAGGCCGTCGCCGAGATGGCGCGCCAGCGAGCCGATCAACGTCATCACGCCCTTGCGCACCAGCGGTTCGCCGCCGGTGAGACGGATCTTGCGCGTCCCCAGCCGCACGAAGGCGGAGCACAGCCGATCGAGCTCCTCGAGGCTGAGCACATCCTTCTTGGGCAGGAAGGTCATGTCTTCCGACATGCAGTAGTGGCAGCGGAAATCGCAGCGGTCCGTCACCGAGACGCGCAGGTAACTGATCGATCGACCGAAGGGGTCGACCAACCGCGACCGTCCGTCCTCACCCACCACGAAAGCCATGTCCCACTCCACCGCCGGCGCCGGCGAGGTCGTCGCCGCGCCGTCCGTCGGGGTGAACCATATGTCGCGGGGCGTCGCCGTCAACCGGCGTCGGTGAGACTTGCGCATCCCCGGTCACCGACCTATGTCCCGCAGGAACCCGAGAAGCGAGGAGTTGCGCCGCGATGACCACCCGGACCGTCCGCCCGACCGAGATTCGTCTGACCAAGGACCGGCGGACCCTGATCGTCTCCTTCGACGGCGGCGAACGCCACGAGTTGCCGGCCGAATTCCTACGCGTCATGAGCCCCTCGGCCGAAGTCCAGGGCCATTCGGCGGCCGAGCGCAAGACCGTCGGTGGCAAGCGCGACGTCGAGATCCTCGGCATCGAGCCGGTCGGCAACTACGCCGTCCGCCTGAACTTCGACGATCTTCACGACACCGGCATCTACACCTGGGTCCATCTCGCCGAGCTCGGCCGTGACCACGACATGCTCTGGGCGCGCTACCTCGAAGAGCTCGCCGCCAAGGGCCTCGAGCGCGAGAAGTGAGCCTCGCGTTGGGCCCGTCGCTTCCCTCGGAACGGGCGAAGCGACCGCTGCATCGGAGCCGGCCGGCCGCTTCCCTGCGCGATGGATCGCGGCCCCGCTCGCGCGGGGCACCTCACCATGAAGCGCCTGCTCCCTCCGTTCCGATCTCACACCCTTCATGGTGAGGTGCGAGCGGAGCGAGCCTCGAACCATCGCACGGCGCACGCCTCGCTCGACGTCCGCGCGCCGTCACGCCGCCCGAAAACGAAAGAAGCCGGAGGTCTCCCTCCGGCTTCTTCGCGTTTCGCGGTGTTCGCGATCGATCAGTTGATCACCACCACCCGGGCGCCGACCTTGACGCGCTCGTAGAGGTCGGTGACGTCGTCGTTGGTCATGCGGAAGCAGCCCGACGACACGGCCTGACCGATGGTCCAGGGCTCGTTGGAGCCGTGGATGCGGTAGAAGGTCGAGCCGATGTACATGGCGCGGGCGCCGAGCGGGTTGTCCGGACCGCCGGGCATGTAGGCCGGCAGGTGAGGCTGGCGGCGGCGCATCTGCGGCGGCGGGGTCCAGCCCGGCCATTCGGCCTTGCGGGTCACCGAGTGGGCACCGGCCCAGGCGAAGCCCGGACGGCCGACGCCGATGCCGTAACGCAGCGCCTTGCCGTCGCCGAGGACGAGATAGAGGCGGCGCTCCGCGGTGTTCACCACGATGGTGCCCTTGCCGTACTTCGGATCGAAGCTCACCACCTCGCGCTGGATCGGCGTGTAGGAGGGACCACCGGACGAGTAGCCGGCCGATCCGGGACCTTCGACCAGATTGCCCATCGCGTCGTAACGCACCTGAACGCCCGGATTGTATTCCGCGTCGGCCCGCATCGGGAGTGCCATCACCCCGATCGCCACGGCCGCCGCCACAAGCATCGTCCTGCTCATGCCGTCCTCGTCGATCTTCAGTAGCTGAAATGCATACGTCTTCCGGGTGACGCGTCACCCCGAAACCCGACGGCATAATGTCCGCCGAGCGTCGCCGGAACAAGACACGCCGACGTGAGGAGACGGCTCGAATTCGGCCTCCTGCGTTATTTCGGTGACGCTGTGTTCCCCCTGCAACGCCCCTCCCTCCGACCTCCGTGAATTTCGTCGAATTCGTCACGGAACTCCGCCCCTCCCGTTAAACAATGCCTAATGAAGATCACCGATGATCGTCCGATTGGTGGTGTCTCGACGAGGAAGTCTCGTCGGTTCCAAGGAACGTCGATGGCTCTCGATTCGACACATCTCGATCTGCTCGCGCGCGATACGAGCACCACGGGGCGAGGACGACTTCTCGGCGATCTGACGCGTCTGATTCTCGTCGAGCGCGAAGCCGACGAGACCGAACTCGAAATCTTCTTCGACATCGTTCGCGCCATCCTGACGACCGCCGCCGCCAGCGACCGCCGCGAGTTCGCCGAGGTCGCCGCCGATCACGGCAAGGTGCCCCACGACGTCATTCTCGTTCTCGCCGAAGACGAGATTCGCGTCGCCGAACCGGTTTTGCAGCGCGCGGTCGATCTGACCGATCTCGATCTGATCTCGCTCGCCGAGACCAAGGGCGACGAACACCGCATGGCGATCGCCGCCCGCGTCAGTCTCTCCGGAGCCGTCACCGACGTCCTGGTTCGTCACGGTTCGGACGCCGTCCTTCATCGCCTGGGAACCAACCCCGGCGCCGAGTTCACCGACGACGGCGCTCGCGAACTGCAGCATCGTGCCGAACGGGACGAGGAACTGTTCCGCATTCTCATCGAGCGTCCGGACCTCGCCGACGTGCTGGCGCGCTGCATGCGCGACACCTTGCGGCGCATCGTCGAGAAGTCGAAGGAGAGCCACGAGACCGCCGTGGCCGCCGCCCGCACCCGCTCGTCGAACGGCCCCAAGGTCCTGGACGCGTCGACCGGGTCGGAAGCCCCGGCCAAGCGCGCCGCATCGCATCTCGACGAACGCCCGGACGTCGCCCGCCTCGTCGGCCGCATCCGCGCCGGCGAAATGACCCTCGACGCCGCCGTCGTCGAACTCGCCGATGCCGATCATCACGCCGATCTCGCCTGCCTGCTCGGCGAGATCGCCGGGATCGACGAGAGCCAGGTGCTGCGCGTCCTGGTCCGTGCCGACAGCGTCGGTATCGCCACCGTCACCCGTGGTCTCGATGTCGGCGAAGCGGCCTACGCTCGCATCGTCGAACTGCGTCAGCGCCGCCTCAAATTCTCGTCCGGTCAGGCCCGCTTCGAGCGGGAGCACTACGGCCGCGTCGACGCCGCCGAAGCCAAGGCCACCATCACCCAACACGGCGGCCGCCGCGCCCGCGCCTGATCACCGCGTTCCGGAAACGAAGACCCCCGCGCCGAGCGATCGACGCGGGGGTCTCGGTATTCGAACCCGCTCCGGCCGGGGTCGCGGCTCGGCTTCTCCACGTCGGCGTCGGGAAGCCGAGCGGGTCGGTTTCGACGGTCGGCCAAGAGGACGCGCCGCGGAGACCGCGTCACGTTTCCCTCGGCCGTCGTCCCCGGCGAGCGGAGCGAGGGAAGGGGACCCGCTCGCTTTTCGCCCCGACGAAGCGCCGATGGATCCCCTTCCCCTCCGCTTCGCTTCAGCCGGGGATGACGGCATCTGGTCCGGTCGAACTCGGAAGCGACCCGCAGCCTCGGCCCAGGTTCAATTCCTTGAAGAAGTCGTTCCATCCCATGTCGGCTGTTGCCGACATGGGCAGCATGGAAGCAAGGGGAACGACCGACCCGCAGCCTCAGCCCAGATTGAGCTCCTTGAAGAAGTCGTTCCCCTTGTCGTCGCAGACGATGAAGGCGGGGAAGTCGACGACGTCGATGCGCCAGATCGCTTCCATGCCGAGTTCCGGGTACTCGATGCACTCGACTCGTCTGATGCAGTCCTGGGCGAGACGCGCCGCCGGGCCGCCGATCGAGCCGAGGTAGAAGCCGCCGTACTTCTTGCAGGCGTCGCGCACCGCCGCCGAGCGGTTGCCCTTGGCGAGCATGATCATCGATCCGCCGAACGACTGGAACTGGTCGACGTAACTGTCCATGCGGCCGGCGGTGGTCGGACCGAACGAGCCGGACGGCATGCCCTCCGGGGTCTTGGCCGGACCGGCGTAGTAGATCGGATGGTTCTTGAAGTACTCGGGCATGCCCTCGCCCTTCTCCAGCCGCTCGCGGATCTTGGCGTGGGCGAGGTCGCGGGCGACGATCAGCGAGCCGGTCAGCGACAGCCGGGTCTTGATCGGATACTTGGTCAGCTCGGCCAGAACGTCCGCCATCGGCCGGTTCAGGTCGATCTTGACGACGCCGTCGTCGAGATGGTCGTCGGTGATCTCCGGCAGGTACTGCGCCGGATCGTGCTCGAGCTGTTCGATGTAGATGCCGTCCCGGGTGATCTTGCCCAGGCACTGACGGTCGGCCGAGCACGAGACGCCCATGCCGATCGGCAGCGATGCGCCGTGACGCGGCAGGCGGATGACGCGGACGTCGTGGCAGAAGTACTTGCCGCCGAACTGCGCGCCGACACCCGAGGCCTGGGTGATCTTCAGCACCTTCTCTTCCATGTCGAGGTCACGGAAGGCGTGGCCGAGTTCGGTGCCTTTGGTCGGCAGGGCGTCGAGGTAGCGCGCCGAGGCGAGCTTCACCGTCTTGAGGTTCAGTTCGGCCGAGGTGCCGCCGATGACGATGGCGAGGTGGTAGGGCGGGCAGGCGGCTGTGCCGAGGGTGAGGATCTTCTCGGCGATGAAGCCGAGCATCCGCTCCTCGGTCAGCATCGAGGGGGTCTGCTGGAACAGATAGGTCTTGTTGGCCGAGCCGCCGCCCTTGGCCATGAACAGGAACTTGTAGGCGTCCTCGCCCTCTTCGTAGATGTCGATCTGCGCCGGGAGATTGTTGCGGGTGTTCTTCTCCTCGAACATGGTGATCGGCGCCAGCTGCGAATAGCGCAGGTTGCGGCGGAAGTAGGCGTCGCGCACGCCCTCGGCCAGTGCCTGCTCGTCACCGCCCCTGGTGAAGACGCGACGGCCCTTCTTTCCCATGACGATGGCGGTGCCGGTGTCCTGGCACATAGGCAGCACGCCGCCGGCCGAGATCGAGGCGTTCTTGAGGAGGTCGAGAGCGACGAACTTGTCGTTCTCGGTCGCCTCCGGGTCCTTCAGGATCTTGGCGAGCTGGGCGAGGTGGCCCGGCCGCAGGAAATGGTTGATCTCGCCCATCGCCGCTTCGGAGAGGAGGCGCAGCGCCTCCGGCTCGACCACCAGCATCTCCTCGCCCTGGAAGCTCTCGACCTTGACGTGGTCGGAGGTGAGCTTGCGCCACGGGGTGGTGTCTTTGCCGAGCGGGAACATCTCGGAGTATTGGAACGCCGGCGTCTCGGTGGTCATCGAGGGGGTCTCCCGAAGGGCGCGAAGGGTCGCGCCGGGCCTGCGGCGGAACGCCGCGACGATCGCCGCGTTCTAGACCCGTTGTGCGGCCGCGCCAAGGCGTCGATTGGTCGGAGGAGCCCCGTGCCGCGCACGCTTCCGCTCACGCCAGATGGGCCGAATGCACCCAACCCGATCGCCGCGCCCGGCCGTCGCCGTCGAGCACCGCGACGTCGAACCAGCGCCCGTCGCGCTCGCTCGGCCGCACCAGCGTGCCCTGCGGCAGAAGCTCGAGGACCGAGAACCCGGTGCCCGGGCCGCTCCTGAGATTGAGCCCACCCTTCGCCGCGACCCGCAGCGCCGGATCGCCGTCCTCGTCGCGGCCGCTGCCGATCACGGCGGCGCGCAGCCGCTCCATCGCGAAGGCCGGGCCGGGATCGGACTTGCGGGTCGGCGCGATGTCGTCGTGCCCGACGATCTCGGCGATGCCGTAGGTCTCGCGAAGCGCCCGGGCGATCTCGGTCAGAGCGCGCAACTGCGCCTCCGGATAGGGCTCCCAGCCGATGGGGCCGCGCGATCCGTCCGGATTGCCGTTGCGGTGCACTGCCATCACCGGATCGGGGATCGGCACGCCGGACGAGGTCACCCAGGCCGCGCCGCGTCGCGTGAGGTCGCCCCAATTGGCCAGTTCGATGCCGAGCGAATGGCGATTGAGCCCGACGAGGCCCTGCCACTGCGATCGCCCCGCGTGCCAGGCGACGGTGTCGAAGGGCACGCACTGGATCACCGATCCGTCGCGGTCGATCACCAGATGCGCCGAGGACGAGCGGTTCTGCGATGAGCGGAACCACTCGGCCGACGATCGGCCGCTCGCCCCCGCGGTGAAGTGGATCACCAGAAGGCGCGGCGTCTCGGCGAAGAGGCCGCCGGTGTTGGGCGAGAGCAGGAGGTCGACCGCGCGCCCTTCGGCGACGAGGCGATGCTTACGGATGGAGAAGGTCATCGTCGGGATCCTCGGCGGGATGAGATCCGACGATGATGAGGTCGCGAACGCGAGCGGGGAGAAGTCGGGCGCGCCCCCCGCCGGAGCCCCGCCGCCGGAGCGGCGTTCACCGCGGGACTTCGCCCTCCCACCTGTCGAGGAAGGCTTCGACCGAGAGCGAGCGGAAATCCGGCACGGCGCGGCGCAGGTCGCGATGCGCCCAGTCCCACCAGGCGAGCCGGTCGAGCCGCTCGGAAATCTCTTCCGAGAAACGCCGGCGGACGACCCGCGCCGGATTGCCGGCGACGATGGTGTAGGGCGCGACGTTCTTGGTCACGACCGCGCCGGCGCCGACGATGGCGCCGTTGCCGATCGACCGCCCCGGCAGCACGATCGCCGCCCGGCCGATCCACACGTCGTGACCGACGACGACCCGCTGCGCCCGCCGCTTCTCGAACTCCTCCGCCTCGTCGGCGACGTCCTCGAAATATTGCCAGGAGCGATAGGTGAAGTGCGCCTGGGCGGCGCGTTCCATCGGATGGTTGGCCGGGTTGAGGCCGGTGAGCGCGCCGATCGAGACGAATTTGCCGATGTCGGAATAGACGATCTCGCAGTCGTTGACGGCGTAGGAGTAGTCGCCGAAGACGCTCTCGATCACCGTCGTCCGCGCCCCCACCTTGCAGTACTTGCCGAAGCGGCTGTCGCGCACGACCGAAGTCTCGTGCATCAGCGGTTTGGCGCCGAGCCGCTTCTTACGCAGGTGTGGCGCGAGTTTCTCCTCGCCGTGAGCCGCGCCGCCGGATGACGATTCACTGGAATTCATGTTTTGCCAGCCATTCCTTGCCGAATCGCGGAGCCGATACGTCGCGGAATACGGAGATTTGCGCTCCGTATGTTCACGAGGACGTCGCTTTCTTCGACCAATACCGACGAAATGTCGAGATGCGTAGGTTGCGAAACGAGCGTAGTCGGGGCATCTGAAGAGCGACGTCGCCGGTTCGATCGCCCGTTTTTCCGAGCGCGACGCGATCACCCGCGAACCGCCGTCGCCCTCCGACGGCCGAAACGACAACCGAGGACGATACCCGATGAAGAACGAGAGCCTGTGGTCCTTCCTGGAGAAGTGGGCCGGCCGCGACCGCATGCGCCGCGACATCGCCGCCACCGTCAACGCCCTCGCCGATGCCGGCCGTGACATCGCCGCGCTGGTCTCCGACGGCCCGCTCGCCGGCGAACTCGCCGCCGCCGTCACCGAGAACGTTCAGGGCGAAGTCCAGAAGTTCCTCGATCTTCATTCCAACGAGTTGCTGGTCGAAGCCTGCAAGCGCGCGCCGGTCGCCGCCATCGCTTCGGAAGAGCTCGACCATCCGATCGCCATCCACGACGACGGCACCGTCCTCGTCGCCGTCGATCCGCTCGACGGCTCGTCGAACATCGACACCAACGTGTCGATCGGCACCATCTTCTCGGTGCTGCCGGCGCCCGACCATGTCGACGCCTCCACCCACGACGCCTTCCTGCAGAAGGGCCGCGACCAGCTCGCCGCCGGCTACATCCTCTACGGGCCGCAGACGACCCTGGTGATGACGGTGGGCGAGGGGACGCAGATGTTCACCCTCGACCGTCGTCGCGGCACCTTCATCCTCACCAACCCCGCCATGCGGATCCCGGAGCGGACTCGGGAATTCGCCATCAACTCGTCGAACCAGCGCCACTGGAACGAGCCGACCAAGCGCTACATCGAAGAGTGCATCCACGGCATGGAAGGGGCGCGCGGCGAAGACACCAACATGCGCTGGGTCGGCAGCCTCGTCGCCGACGGCCACCGCATCCTGGTGCGCGGCGGCGTCTATCTCTATCCGGCCGACAAGCGCAAGGGCTACCAGGAGGGTCGCCTCCGCCTCGTCTACGAGTCGAACCCGATCGGTTGGGTCGTCGAGCAGGCCCACGGCGCCGTGTCGACCGGCAACGAGAACATCCTCGATCTCGAGCCGAGCATCCTGCATCAGCGCGTGCCGCTGGTCTTCGGCTCCGCGCACGAGGTCCAGCGCATCGAGAGCCACCACATCCTCGACGAGGACGAGGTCGTCTCCGCCGCGCAGTGACCGGGCTCCGGCGGCGGATCCGCACCCCAAGACGCCTCGCCGACGGGCGAGACCAATCGACGCGCGGCCGGCTTCGGCCGCGCGTTTTCGTGTCTCGCCCGTTGACATTCAGGCCTCGGTCTGGCGGTTGACGGTCGGGCCGTGGTTCACCACGGGAACGAGAACACCTGAGGAAACCCCGGCCGACCCGAATACGGGCGTCGGGCGAAAAGGAGAAGCGAGATGACCGTGACCGCGACCGACGGCCTGACCTGGAAGGTCTCCGCCGCCATCCGCGCCCTGGCCATGGACGCCGTCGAACAGGCCAAGTCCGGCCACCCCGGCGCGCCGATGGGCATGGCCGACATCGCCTCGGTGCTGTGGCTGAATCACCTGCGCTTCGACCCGAAGAAGCCGAGCTGGCCCGATCGCGACCGCTTCGTGCTGTCCAACGGCCACGGCTCGATGCTGATGTACGCGCTGCTGCATCTGACCGGCTTCGATCTGACGATCGACGACCTGAAGCAGTTCCGCCAGCTCCATTCCAAGACCCCGGGCCACCCCGAATACGGCTACACCCCCGGCGTCGAGACCACCACCGGCCCGCTCGGTCAGGGCATCGCCAACGCCGTCGGCATGGCCATCGCCGAGAAGACCCTCGCCGCCCAGTTCAATCGCCCCGGCCACGACATCGTCGACCACCGCACCTGGGTCTTCGTCGGTGACGGCTGCCTGATGGAGGGCGTCTCCCACGAAGCCTGCTCGCTCGCCGGCACCCTCGGTCTCGGCAAGCTCAAGGTGGTCTGGGACGACAACGGCATCTCGATCGACGGCAAGGTCGGCGAGTGGTTCGGCGAAGACGTCTGCGGCCGCTACGAAGCCTACGGCTGGCACGTCATCCGCGACGTCGACGGCCACGATCCGAAGGCGCTCGACGCCGCGATGACCGCCGCGTCCGCCGTGACGGACAAGCCGGTGCTGATCCAGGCCAGGACCGTCATCGGCAAGGGCGCGCCCAAGAAGCAGGGCACCGAGGGCTGCCACGGCGCCCCCCTCGGCGCCGAGGAGATCGCCGGCGTCCGCGCCGCGATGAACTGGGATCATGCCCCGTTCGAGATCCCCGACGACGTCTACGCCGCCTGGGATCGCACCACCCGTGGTGGCGAACTCTCCGGCAACTGGGAGAGCCGTTTCGAGGCCTATGCGAAGGCCCATCCCGATCTCGCCGCCGAATTCACCCGTCGCGTCGGCCACGCGCTGCCGGCCGACTTCGAAGCCTTCGCCGCCGGCATCATCGCCGAGGTCGCGGCCAAGGGCGAGACCATCGCCACCCGCAAGGCGTCGCAGAACGCGCTCAACCTGCTCGCGCCGAAGCTGCCCGAGTTCCTCGGCGGTTCGGCCGACCTGACCCATTCGAACCTGACCAACTACAAGGGTCAGACCCCGATCACCCGCAACCCGGCCGGCGACGCGGTGCTCTACGGCGTGCGCGAGTTCGGCATGACGGCGATCGCCAACGGCGCCTCGCTGCACGGCGGCTTCCTGCCCTACGTCGCCACCTTCCTGGTCTTCTCCGACTATGCCCGCAACGGCGTGCGCATGTCGGCGCTGATGAAGCAGAAGGTGGTGCACGTCTACACCCACGACAGTATCGGCCTCGGCGAGGACGGCCCGACCCATCAGCCGGTCGAGCATGCCGAAGCGCTGCGCGTCATCCCGGGCCTCGACGTCTGGCGGCCCTGCGACGCGGTCGAAACCCAGGCCGCCTGGGTCTCCGCCGTCTCCCGTGCCGACGGCCCGTCGGCGTTGCTGCTGTCGCGTCAGAACCTGCCGCATCAGGCCCGCACGCCCGGTCAGATCGCCGAGATCTCGAAGGGTGGTTACGTGCTCGTCGAGGCGGCCGAGCCGAAGGCGGTCATCGTCGCCACCGGTTCGGAAGTGGCGCTCGCCGTCGCCGCCGCCGAGGCGCTCGGCGAAGAGGGGATCGCGGTGCGCGTCGTCTCCATGCCCTGCGTCGAAGCCTTCGAGCGTCGCCCGAAGGCCGAGCGCGACGCTATCCTGCCGAACCTGCCGACCGTCGTGGTCGAGGCCGGCACGACCCGCGGCTGGTGGAAGGTCGCCGGCCGCGACGGCGCGGTGATCGGCATCGACCGCTTCGGCGAGAGCGCGCCGGAGAAGGCGCTGTGGCCGCTCTTCGGCATGACCGCCGACAACGTCGTCGCCACGGTGAAGGGTCTGCTCGGCTGAGCCGCCGGATCGTCACTTCGGAAACGTTCCAACCGCCGCGGCCAACCCCCGCGGCGGTTTCGCTTTTCCGGCCCGCGAAGGGTCCGTGATGCCCACGATGGTCGAAGGATCGGCTTGAACCGAAGCGGAAGCGGGCTTAACCAGACCGACGTCGATCGTCTCACTCATCGCCCGGCGATCGCGTCGAATTCGAGGAGATCCCGATGCCGCTCGTATCCATGCGCCAGTTGCTCGACCACGCCGCCGAGAACGGCTACGGCCTGCCGGCCTTCAACGTCAACAACATGGAACAGGTCCGCGCCATCATGGAAGCGGCCCGCGAAACCGACAGCCCGGTCATCCTCCAGGGCTCGGCCGGTGCCCGCAAATATGCCGGTGAACAGTTCCTGCGCCACCTGATCCAGGCCGCCGTCGAGGCCTATCCCGAGATCCCGGTGTGCATGCACCAGGACCACGGCGCCTCGCCGGCGATCTGTCAGGCGGCGATCCGCTCCGGCTTCACCTCCGTCATGATGGACGGCTCGCTCCAGGCCGACGGCAAGACCGTGGCGTCCTACGAGTACAACGTCGAAGTGACGCGCACCGTCGTCGCCTTCGCCCACTCGATCGGCGTGTCGGTCGAGGGTGAGCTCGGCGTGCTCGGGTCGCTCGAGACCATGAAGGGCGACAAGGAGGACGGTCACGGCGCCGAGGGCACCATGACCCGCGAGCAGCTCCTGACCGACCCGGATCAGGCCGCCGACTTCGTCAAGCAGACCCAGGTCGACGCGCTGGCGATCGCCATCGGCACCTCGCACGGCGCCTACAAGTTCACCAAGAAGCCGACGGGCGAGATCCTCGCCATTTCGCGCATCAAGGAGATCAACGCCCGCATCCCGAACACGCACCTGGTGATGCACGGCTCCTCGTCGGTGCCGCAGGAGCTGCTGGCCGAGATCCGCGAGTTCGGCGGCGACATGAAGGAGACCTACGGCGTGCCGGTCGAAGAGATCGTCGAGGGCATCAAGTACGGCGTCCGGAAAGTGAACATCGACACCGACCTGCGCCTCGCCATGACCGCCGCCATCCGCCGCGTGATGGCGACCAAGCCGTCCGAGTTCGATCCGCGCAAGTATCTCGCCGAGGCCCAGAAGGCCGCGTCGAAGGTCTGCAAGGCGCGCTTCGAAGCCTTCGGCACCGCCGGCAACGCGTCGAAGATCAAGCCGCTCGACCTCGAGAAGGTCGCCGCCGGCTACGCCTCCGGCGCGCTGGCGCAGATCGTCAAGTGACACGAGGCGAGGGGAGGGCACCGCGCCCTCCGGTCGCCCACTGAAACGAGAACCGCCGCCGAGGGAGCCCTCGGCGGCGGTTTCGTTTCGCGGTGTCCGATGTGTGCCCGCCGCCTCGCTCCGCCGTCATTGCCGGGCTCGACCCGGCAACCCATGGACGGTTCGGCTCGAGGTTCGGCCCGATGGATCCCGGGGTCGAGCCCGGGGATGACGGGCGGGGGATGTCGACGACTTCCCTCGGCGAATCCGCAGGGGCGACGAGCCGTCACCTCCGCGGTCCGCCCTACGGACGCTTTCCTCAATCCTCCTCGACCACCCGTACCGGATACGAGTCCGGTCCGCGCACCGCGACGTAGATCGCCGGGATGACGAGAACCGTCAGCGCCGTCGACGAGGCGAGGCCGAACAGGAGCGAGATGGCGAGACCCTGGAAGATCGGGTCGGCCAGGATGAAAGCCGCGCCGATCATCGCCGCGATGGCGGTGAGGATGATCGGCTTGATGCGGATGGCGCCCGCCTCCAGCACGATCTCGCGCAGCGTCACGCCCGGCCGCGCCGCGTGGCGGATGAAGTCGACCAGCAGGATCGAGTTGCGCACGATGATGCCGGCGAGCGCGATGAAGCCGATCATCGACGTCGCGGTGAACGGCGCGCCGAGCAGCCAGTGGCCGCCGACGATGCCGACCAGCGTCAGCGGCACCGGGGTCAGCACGACCAGCGGCACCTTGAACGAGCCGAACTGCGCGACGACCAGCAGGTAGATGCCGAGCAGCGCCACCATGAAGGCCCCGCCCATGTCGCGGAAGGTGACCCAGGTGACCTCCCACTCGCCGTCCCACAGGAAGCTGGGCTTGCCCTCGTCCTGCGGCTGGCCGTGCAGCGACACCGCCGGCTGGCCGAGCGGCCCCCAGTCGATCTTCTTCAGCTCGTCGCCGACGGCGAGCATGCCGTAGATCGGCGCCTCGTAGGCCCCGGCGAGTTCGGCGGTGACCATCTCGGCCGGCCGTCCGTCGCGACGGAACAGCGACAGCGACGCCTTCTCCCGTTCGATCTTGACGAGATCGCCGAGTTCGACGTTGCCGCGCAGGCCCGGCACCGGCGTGGTGAGCAGCCGTTCGGTCAGCGCCAGCTCGCTCTTCGGCAGACGCACCACGATCTCGATCGGCAGCACGCCGGCGCCGCGGTGGCTGTAGCCCACCGATATGCCCGACAGCATCGCCCGGAGCGTGTCGTAGACCGCCTGTTCGGAGACGCCGTGCCACTCCAGCGCGGCGTTGTCGAGACGGAAGCGGATGCGCTCGCCCGGCTCCTTCACCGAGGTCTCGATGTCGACGACGAAGGGCACGCGGCCGAAGGCCTCCTGCACCTTGGCGGTCGCCGCGCGGCGTTCTTCCGCGTCGCGTCCGTAGACCTCGAGCATCAGGGTGGCGAGCACCGGCGGTCCCGGCGGCACCTCGACCACCTTGAGGGTCGAGCCCTTCGGCAGGTCGAGCTTCTTCAGCCGCTCGCGGATCTCGAGCGCGATCTGGTGGCTCTGGCGCTTGCGTTCGGCCTTGGGCGTCAGGTTGATCTGCAGATCGCCCTGATAGGCGGCCGACCGCAGGAAGTAGTGGCGCACCAGACCGTTGAAGTTGAACGGCGCGGCGGTGCCGGCATAGGCCTGCACCGAGGCGAGCTCGGGAACGTCGGCGATGAGCTGGGCGGCGTGCATCAGCGTCCGCTCGGTGGTCTCCAGCGCCGAACCTTCCGGCAGGTCGAACACCACCTGCAGCTCCGACTTGTTGTCGAAGGGCAGCAGCTTCACCGTGACGTTCTTGGTGGCGAAAGGAATCATCGACACCAGAGTGGCGATGCCGACGACCACCAGGAACTTCGTCGCCTTGCCCCGCGTCTCGACCAACGGCGTGGCGATGCGGCGATAGAAGCGGCCGAGCGGCCCTTCCTCGTGGTCGCCATGACCGCCGGCGTGGGCGCCGTTCCTGCCCGACAGCTTCAGCATCAGCCAGGGCGTCAGGATCACCGCGACGAAGAACGAGAACAGCATCGCAGCGGACGCGTTCGCCGGGATCGGGCTCATGTAGGGGCCCATCATGCCGGAGACGAACATCATCGGTAAGAGCGCCGCGACGACGGTGAGGGTGGCGACGATGGTCGGATTGCCGACCTCCGCCACCGCGTCGATCGCTTTCTTCACTCGGCTGCGCCCATCCGGCATCGACCAGTGTCGATCGATGTTCTCCACGACGACGATGGCGTCGTCGACGAGGATACCGATCGAGAAGATCAGCGCGAACAGCGACACGCGGTTGATCGTGTAGCCGAGGATCCACGACGCGAACATGGTGAGGAGGATGGTGGTCGGCACCACCACCAGCACCACGACGCCCTCGCGCCAGCCGATGGCGACCGCCACCAGCGCGGCGATCGACAGCGTCGCCAGCGCCAGATGGAACAGCAGTTCCTCGACCTTCTCGTTGGCGGTTTCGCCGTAGTCGCGCGTCTTGGTGACGACGACGTCCGGCGGCAGCACCTGATGCTCGACCAGTTCCAGCCGCTTCTCGATCGTCTGCGCGATCGTCACCGCATTGGCGCCGGCGCGCTTGGCGATGGCGATGGTGACCGCCGGGGTGGTGCGATAACCGCCCTTGCCGTCCGGCTCCATGTTCCAGGCGCGCGCCTCTTCGGGCTTGGCCTCGAAGATCACGTCGGCGACGTCCTTGACGTAGACCGGGCGCCCGTCACGGGTGGTGATCAGCAAGAGGCCGATGTCGGGCACGCCCTGCAGCGTCTGACCGGCGGCGCCGGGAACCTGCAGACCGCGGTCGCGCAGGTTGCCGACCAGGAACGAGCGGTTGGCGTTCTTGACCTTCTCGACCAGATCATTGAGCGCGATGCCGTAGCGGGCGAGCCGCTCCGGATCGGGCTCGACGCGGATCTGGTCGGCGCGGCCGCCGATGGTGTAGGTGAGGCCGACGTCGTCGATCTTCACCAACTCGTGCAGCAGCTTTTCGGCGAGCTTGAGGAGCGCGTTGTCGCTCCAGCGATCGGCCACCTCCGGCTTCGGCGTCAGCGTCAGGGTGACGATGGCGACGTCGTTGATGCCGCGGCCGACCACCAGCGGCTCGGGGATGCCGAGCGGGATGCGGGTGTAGTTGGCGCGCAGCTTCTCGTGGACACGCAGGATCGCCTCGTCCGACTTGGTGCCGACCACGAAACGGGCGGCGGCCATGACGCGGTCGTCGTAGGTGTAGGTGTAGACGTGCTCGACGCCGTCGATGCCTTTGAGGATCGACTCCAGCGGCTTGGTGACGAGCTCGATCGCGTCGTCGGCACGCACGCCGTCGGCCTGGATCAGCACGTCGACCATCGGCACCGAGATCTGCGGCTCCTCTTCGCGCGCCAGCGACATCAGCGCCACCGAGCCGACGGCGATCGAGGCGAGCAGCAGGAGCGGCGTCAGCGCCGAGCGGATGAAGACCTTGGTCAGCCACCCGGCCATGCCGAGCTTGCCGGCGCCCGGCGCCGCAGCGGTCTCGGGCGAACTGTTCTCGGGCGAACTCATGGGCGCACCACCTCGTCACCGGCGGAGAGCCCCGAGAGGATCTCCACCCACGGCTTCTCACCGGCCTTGTCGGGCATGCGCAGGCCGGTCTGCACCGGCACTTCGCCGCGCCCGGCGAGCTTCACGAAGGTCAGACCGTGGCGATGGACGACCAGATCCTCCGGCAGCACCAGCGTTTCGCGGGTGCCGGTGGAGACGAGCACGCGGATGCGCTCGCCGACGAAATAGTCGCCGATCCCCGGCGCCTCGGCGTCGGCGACGACGCGGCCCTGGTCGAGCTCGGGATAGACGCGGACGATCTTGCCCTCGCCGAGCGCTTCCTTCTTGCCGACGTCGAGGCCGCGGCCGGCGACCAGCACCCGGTCGCCCTCGTGCATGAAGCGCGCGTGGCGCTCGGGAAGGCGCAGCTTGAGGATGTAGGACGCTGTGGCGACGGTCGCGACCGGCTCGCCCGGCATGATCACCTGACCGGCGACCGCCTGGATCTTGAGGATGCGTCCGTCGTCGGGCGCCACCACTCGGCCTTCGACCACCTGTTCCTGAATCGACGACTTGTCGGCCTTGGCCGCGGCGATTTCGGCCAGGGTGACGGTGAGCTGGGTCTCGGCGTCGTCGAGCCGCGACTGCGGCGCCGACCCGGAGGCGCGCAGCTGGCGCACCCTGTCGAGATCGGTCTGGACCAGCGACAGCTTCGCCTCCAGCGCCGCGATGCGGGCGTCGAAGGCGGCGAGCTGCAGCTTGAGCTTGGGGTCGACCACGGTCGCCAGCACGTCGCCCTTCTTCACCCGGTCGCCTTCGACCACGGCGAGGCTCTCGACGGTGCCGCCGATGCGGGCGCGGGCCTGCGGCACACGCACGCTTTCGATGGTCGCCAGCACCTCCTTGGTGTCGTCGACCCGGACCGGGTGGACGACCGTGCCCTCGGCGGCGAAGGCCGTGCCGGCGGCGGCGAGGAAGCTCGCGGCGAGGCCGGCGAGAAGGCCCGTGCGAAGTCCGGTTCGCGGGGCGGCGGGACGAGCCGACGGCTCGAAGGGGATGGCGCGCGTGAGGGTCATCCGATCCGGATCTCCTGGTGTCTTCTCGTTCGGCGAACGACGTGAACCCGCGCGCACTCGGGATGCGGGCGGGTCGATCATCGCCTCCATATATTAGCTGTTGCTAATAATACAAGGGTTCTTCTATAACCCGCCACAGATCCGGTTCGGGTTCACCCGATCCGTTCCTCTGGCGAGGGAATCGCCGGAGCGTTAGACTGTTCCATCGATGATCGGCGAGCCACGCCGCGTCGTCCAGTGTTTCGGGAGTGTCCGATGTCCATCGATCGTGTGGTTCTCGCCTTCGCCGGCGTTGTGATTCTGGTGTCCGTGCTGCTCGGCCACTACGTCTCGGCCTATTGGCTGCTGCTCACCGCCTTCGTCGGCCTCAATCTGCTGCAGTCGGCCTTCACCGGCTTCTGCCCGCTGGCCCTCATCCTCAAGAAGTTCGGCGTCCAGCCCGGCTGCGCCTTCGAGTGAGGCCCGTCGGTGCGGTCGCGAGGCCGCATCGCATCGCGCACGGCCGGCGCATGATACCATCGGCCATTGAAAATGACCGATGGTAATCCTGACGCGAATTTCTCATGCCTCTGACGCAAATGGGAAATTCGCGTGTGTTCGAAGGCCGGGTGCGTCGGCACCTTCGGCCTTTGGTGCAACGGTACGCGACGGTGGTGGCGAACGAAACGAAAAGCCCGGATCGGCTCGTGGCCGTCCGGGCTTTTTCGTGTTCGCCGGCGATCATACCGGGCTGATGAATTTCGGACTCGTCCGAAATTCATCAGCGTTACGGCCTGACCGGCCGACGCCCGTTCGGGCTTGCCATCGCCCATGAAGTTCTGAACAGGTCAGAACTTCATGGGCTCGGTATCAGATGGTGATCTGCGCCCCGAGATCGACGACGCGGCCGGGCGGGATCTGGTAGTAGTCCGCCGGGTCGGCCTGATTGCGATAGAAGAAGATGAAGAGGCCGCGCAGCCAGATCCACAGGCCGCCTTCCTCGCCTTCGACGAGATGGGCACGCGACACGAAGAAGGAGAGATCCTTCTTGTCGACGTGGACACCCATCGCTTCCGAGGCCTTCACCACCTCCGGCACGTCCGGCGTCTCCATGAAGCCGAAGCGGCCGGTGACCATCGCCACGCCCTCGGCCAGTGCCTCCACCGTGACGCGTCGGCTCGCGCCGATCCACGGTTCCTCCGCCGTCTGGATCGACAGGAACACGATCTGTTGGTGGGCGCACTTGTTGTGCTTGAGGTTGTGCAGGAACGACCGCGGCGCCAGCGCCGAGTCCTCCATCATGTAGACCGCGGTGCCGCGCACGTGCTCGATGCGCGGGGAGCGGAGCGCCGACAGGGCGGTCTTGATCGGGATGCCTTCGTGGCGTCGACGGGCCTGCAACTTGAGCCGGCCCATGCGCCAGGCCCCCATCACCACCACCAACATGCCGCCGATGATCAACGGCAGCCAGGCCCCGTGCAGCACCTTGGTGGCGCAGGAGAGGAAGAAGCCGACGTCGAACATCATGAAGAAGGCGACGGTCGGGATCGCTCTCCACAGCGGCCACTTCCACACGCCGCGCGCCACCAGGAAGGCGAGCATCGAGGTGACGACCATGGTGCCGGTCACCGAGAAGCCATAGGCCTCGGCGAGCTTCTCCGACTTCTGGAACATCAGAACGATGGCGATGACCGCCACGAACAGCAGCAGGTTGACCGAGGCGACATAGACCTGTCCGCGTTCGGCGGCCGAGGTGTGGCGCGTCTCGGTGCGCGGCCAGAAGCCGAGATGGGCGGCCTGATGGGTGACGGTGAAGGCGCCCGAGATCACCGCCTGCGACGCGATGACGGTCGCCAGCGTCGCCATCACCACCAGGAGCGGCTGGAACGCCGGGCCCACCATCTGGAAGAACGGGTCGTCGTGGCCGTGCAGCGGATCGGCGAGCGCCTGCGCGCCCTGACCCATGTAGACGAGGATCAGCGAGGGCACGACGACGAAGGCGAAGGCCTTGCGCACCGCATTGCGGCCGACGTGGCCCATGTCGGCGTAGAGCGCCTCGGCGCCGGTGACGGCGAGCACGGCCACCGCGAGGATGGCGAAGACCTGCCAGCCCGAATTGGCGAGATAGGCGATGCCCCAACGCGGATCGAGCGCCGCGAACACGCCGGGATAGAGGAGAATCTGTTTGGCGCCGAGAATGGCGAGCAGGCCGAACCAACCGAGCATGATCGGCCCGAACCACCCGCCGACCTTCGAGGCGCCGCCGCGCTGCACGGCGAAGAGCGTGGTCAGGATGACGATGGCGAGCGGCAGGACCACCGGCTCGAAGGCCGGAGCGAACACCGCGATGCCCTCGACCGCCGACAGGACCGAGATCGCCGGCGTGATCACGGCGTCGCCGTAGAACAACGACGCGCCGATGATGCCGAGGACGGCGATGACGGTGCCGTATTTCGGCGCCGACTGATGAGCGAGCGCCATCAGCGCGAAGATGCCGCCTTCGCCGCGGTTGTCGGCGCGCATGATGAAGATCGCGTACCAGATGCCGACGACGATGATCAGCGACCAGATGATCAGCGACAGGAAGCCGAGGATGTCGGCCGGAATCGGTTGGATGACGCCGACCTTGAAAGCGGTGCCGAGGGTGTAGATCGGCGACGTGCCGATGTCGCCGAAGACGACGCCGAGCGCCGCGAGGATGCCGGCATGGCCGCCGTGCGCGGCATGTGCGGCAGGGGCGGTGGTCTCGTGCCCGTTCGCCGCGTCGCCGCCGTGCGAAGCGGACGTGGGGGTCTGCGTCGCCGCCACGCTGTCGGCCATCGCCTCCTCCGGCGCGGTCGAGGCGTCGGGAGCGGAGGTCGGTCGGGCTTCCTCGTTCTGGGCCATCGCCCTACTCCTCGTGTGGCGCGCAGTCGTCGCGCCGACCCTGCTCAGCGGCTTCGATGTGTCGATTCGGTCTGTCGAGTGGGAGGTTCTCGGGCCGTGATCGGTCTCGCGTCCTTCGCGCTCTGCGCTCCGTGATGGAAGGACGCCACGGCTGCTCGTTTCTTCTCGAACCCTCGTTCCTCGCCGATCTCGGGTCCCCCGGCAGGCGCACCGCGCCCCCGCCCCGTGGCGATGGAGCGGGAAAATAGCGCCGGCGGCACCCTGTGGTCAAATGCCGAAACGATCGTTCCTTAGGAGGTGGGGGAGGTGCCGATCATTCCCCCGGCCGCCAGTGCTGGGACGGGGTGCGCATGGTGACCAACTCCTCCGCCGCGCTCGGGTGCAACGCCATGGTGGCGTCGAAATCGGCCTTCTTCGCCCCCATCTTCATCGCCACGGCGACGAGCTGGATCATTTCCGCCGCATCCGCGCCGACGATGTGGACGCCGACGACACGATCGGTCTCCGCCTCCACCAGGATCTTCATCAAGGCTCGCGTGGCTCGCCCGGCGAGTGCCGCACCCATGGGGCGGAAATTGCTGCGATAGACGTCGTAGCCGATGCCCTTCGCCCTGAGTTCCTCCTCGCCGAGCCCGACGGTCCCGACCTCCGGCGTGGTGAAGACGGCCGTGGGAACGAGTTCGTGCGACACCGCGACCTCGCGACCGCCGAAGACCGTGTCGGCGAAGGCGTGGCCCTCGCGGATGGCGACCGGGGTCAGCGCGATGCGATCGGTGACGTCGCCGACCGCGTGCAGCCAGGGCAGGCGCGTGGCGAAGACGCCGGTGACCGGCACCGCGCCGTTGGCCGCGAGCTCGAGGCCGACGCTGTCCAGCCCGAGGCCGGCGGTGTTCGGCCGCCGACCGATCGCCAGCACGATCTCGTCGGCGTCGAGCCGGCGTCCGCGGCGCGTCGTCGCCACCAGCCCCTCGGAGGTCTTCTCCACCGAGGTGAGGACGTCCTCGGTGACGATTTCGATGCCGCGCTGTTCGAGTTCGCCGTGCAGGTGGCGGCGGATCTCCATGTCGAAGCCGCGCAGGATCTCCTCGCCGCGGTAGACGACCGTCACCCGGGAGCCGAGCCCGGCGAAGATCGAGGCGAATTCGAGCGCGATATAGCCACCTCCGACCACGACGAGCCGCTGCGGCCGGCGTTTCAGGTCGAACAGCTCCTCCGAGGTGATGCACAGCTCGGCGCCGGGGAAGTCGCCTTCGCGCACCGGCCGGCCACCTGTGGCGACCAGCACGTGGGCGGCGGTGACGAGGCGGCCGTCGCCGAGGCGCACGCGGTGTTCGCCCTCGAGCGTCGCCCGAGTGCGCAGGATCTCGACCTTCGAGCGATCGAGATTGGCGACGTAGAAGCCTTCGAGGCGGGTGATCTCGCGGTCCTTGGCGGCGACGAAGGCCGACCAGTCGAACCGCGTCTCGCCGATCGACCAGCCGAAGCCGGCCGCATCGGTGAGGGCGTCGCCGTAGCGGGCGGCGTAGACCATCAACTTCTTCGGCACGCAGCCGCGTATGACGCAGGTGCCGCCGACCCGATACTCCTCGGCGACCGCCACCCGGGCACCGTAGGTCGCGGCGATGCGGGCGGCGCGCACGCCTCCCGAGCCGCCGCCGATGACGAAGAGGTCGTAATCGAAGCTCATCGCGGATCTCCCGCCGCCTGTCGGCCGCCGCTTCGTCGCGGTGGCCGGGGATCGAAACGAATCGCGCCGGCGATCGTGGTCACGACCGCCGGCGCGCGAGGAATGGGTGCGGGCGCCCCGGACGTCAGAGATCGACGCCGCGCTTCTTCATCTCGGCGCGCACTTTGGTGAGCATCTCTTCGCTGATCTTCTTCTGCCAGACCTGGGCCGACATGCCGATCATCTGGCCGATCGCCGGGATCTCCTTGGTGAACTTCTGGCCCACCGGCGAGGAGTAGAACTTGGCGATCTCGTCGAGCTCTTCCTTGGTGAAGCGACCGGCCCAGATCTCCTGGATCTGCTGGGCGAGTTCGGCGCGCTTCGGCGCGAGCTCGAGCGCCGCGGCGTTGGTCACTTCCTCGATCTGAGTCGAGGCGGCGGGGGCGCGGCGCACCAGCGCCTGCTTGGTCTGAGCGGCGATGCCGATGAGGATCTCGTCGAAACCTTCGGTCACCTTGGCCGCGGCGATCGCCGCGCGGGCGGCCGCCAGATGTTCCTTCGAATAGGTCTGCGCCATCGCACCGGTCGTCAGGCCGACCGCGAGGACGGCGGTCGCACCGAGGAGGGCGAGGCGGGAAGAGATCCGGCTGATCATCGATTGCTCCGTTCAGGTCTCGAAGTCACGGACACGGTGCGGGCCTTCGCCGCGTGTGTCGCTCAAGGGTACAGGATGTCGACCCCGTCGGCTCGCGCCACCACGGCTGCGGTGGCGAGGCCGGTGAACAGGCCGTGTTCGACCACTCCGGGGATCTCGAAGAGGGCGCTCGACAGTTTCTCTGGATCGGGAATCCGGCGAAAAGATGCATCGACGATCCAGTGACCGCCGTCGGTGACGAAAGTCGATCCGTCCTTGTTGCGGCGCAGATCGACCGGACCCTCGAGCCCGAGCGCCGCCGCCGTTTCGACGATCTTGGCGCGCGTCGAACCGAAGCCGAAGGGATTGACCTCGATCGGCAACGGGAAAGCGCCGATCGGGTCGACCACCTTCGAGGCGTCGGCGATCACCACCATGCGGGCCGACGCCGCGGCGACGATCTTCTCCCGCAGCAGCGCACCGCCGCCCCCCTTGACCAGAACGAGACCGGGGCCGATCTCGTCGGCGCCGTCGATCGTCAGATCGAGGTGCGGTTCCTCTTCGAGCGTGGCGAGGCGGATGCCGAGCGACGCGGCGAGCGCCGCGGTGCGCTCGGAGGTCGGCACGCCGATGACGTCGAGGCCGGCGGCGACCTTCTCCGCCAGCAGCTTGACGAATTCGTCGGCGGTCGATCCGGTGCCGAGGCCGAGCTTCATGCCGTCTTCCACGAAGTCGAGGGCAGCGGCGGCGGCGCGGCGTTTCATCTCGGCGCTCATGTCGTTCCTCCCCGCCCGTCTCGCTCTCTTCCGCCGACATCGGGCCGGCTGCACCACCTCGGCGCCACCGGCGTCGGCCGATGGGGCGAAATCGGGTCGGGTCTCCAATAGCGCAGCCGCCGCCACCTCGCCAGTCCCCCTCGCTGTCGCGCTCCCGCGAGGCGGCGTCGAGGTGGGGATCGGCGCGGCTTCGGCGAGCGTCGACGCCGCGGACCGCGCCGTCCGTCGTGGCGTCGTCTCGCCGCACACGGCACCGACCGCTTCCCATCGGGCGAAAATGCACTAGGTTCCGCCCACCCGCCGAACCCGCGCCGAGCCCGCGCGGCGCACATCGACCGCGATCCAGCCACGGAAGTCCGACCCGACCATGACCGCTCCGCTTCTCGTCCTCGATCTCGACGGCACCCTCGTCGACACCGCCGAAGATCTGATCGCGACCCTCAACGTCGTCCTGACCGCCGAAGGCCTGCGGCCGATGACCCGCGCCGACGCCGGTTCGCTGCTCGGCGCCGGGGCGCGGGCGATGATCGAGCGCGGCTTCCGTCTCAACGGCGCCTCCCTCGACACGCCGAAGCTCGACCGCCTCTTCGCCGATTATCTGCCGCTCTACTCCGAGCGGATCGCCGAAGAGAGCCGTCCGTTCCCCGGTTGCGTCGCCGCGCTCGACCGCTTCGCCGCTGCCGGCTGGAAGCTCGCGGTGTGCACCAACAAGCTCGAAGGCCTGTCGCGCCGCCTCCTCGACGAACTGGCGCTGACCTCGCGCTTCGCCGCCATCTGCGGCGGCGACACCTTCCCCGTCCGCAAGCCCGACGCCGGCCATCTCCTCGGCACCATCGCCCTCGCCGGCGGCGATCCGGGGCGCACCGTGATGGTCGGCGACAGCGCCACCGACGTGAACGCCGCGAAGAACGCCCGTGTCCCGGTCGTCGGCGTCACCTTCGGCTACACCGACGCACCGGTCGCCACCTACGACCCCGACGCGGTGATCGACCATTTCGACGACCTCTGGGACGCCGTGGCGGTGATCGAAGCGCGGCGACAGGGTTGACGGGACGTTTCCGCCATCCCCCCTTCGAGTCGACGATCATTGCAAGTCTTCGTCGATGATATTTCTTCACGTGAAGTTAAAGCGCGAGTCTTCGAATCTTACCGCACCGTGTAAGAGGAGACTTGCGATGTTTCGAAGATCGTGGAAACGCTTCGTGGACGATGCCGACGGGGCTACGGCGATGGAATACGGCCTGATCGCGGCGCTCATCGTCGCTGCGATCGTCGGCGGGGTGGCGCTGTTGGGCACGAATGCCGATGCCACCTACACGACCTTGGCGTCCAAGGTGAAATGATGCGGCGGCCGGCGGCGGAGCGTTCCATCGCCGGCCTTTCGCTTTCGACCGATCAGATCTCGACGGTCTCGCCGCGCCCGCGGGCGATCTCGGCCCGCATGGCGGCGATGATCCCGGCATGGTCCGGCTTGCCGAAGATCGCCGACCCGGCGACGAAAGCGTCGACGCCGGCCGCCGCGATCTCGGCGATGTTGTCGACCTTGACGCCGCCGTCGATCTCCAGCCGGATCGACTTGCCCGAGGCGTCGATCCTCTCCTTCACCCGCTTCGCCTTCTCCAGCACGTGCGGGATGAACGACTGACCGCCGAAACCGGGGTTGACCGACATCAGCAGGATCATGTCGACCCGGTCCATCACCCAGTCGAGTACCGAGAGCGGCGTCGCCGGATTGAGCACCAGCCCGGCCTTGGCGCCCTTCTTGCGGATGAGGTCGAGCGAGCGATCGACGTGTTCGCTCGCTTCCGGATGGAAGGTGACGATGTCGGCCCCGGCCTCGCAGAACATCTCGATCATCCGGTCGACCGGTTTCACCATCAGATGAACGTCGATCGGCGCTTTGGTGAGCGGTCGAAGGGCGGACAGCACCAGCGGGCCGATGGTGAGGTTCGGGACGTAGTGATTGTCCATCACGTCGAAGTGGATCCAATCCGCCCCGGCGGCGAGCACGTTCGTCACCTCCTCGCCGAGGCGCGCGAAGTCGGCGGAGAGAATCGACGGGGCGATGACGGGGGCGAAGGTGGACATGAGGCGTATCTCCTCCGTGAGGGCGCCGGTGGGCGGCGGAATGTGACGGTCACGAAGCGCATCGGGCCGTGTGGAGTCAATCCATGCGGTGTCCGAACTCGTGCGCGATGGCTCGAGACGACGTTCGTCGCACGCCTCTTCGGCACGGAGACCTTCACGCGGGTCGACCGGTCGGGTCCGCCGATTCGAAACCGCTCCCGACCTCGCCTCGACCTCAGCCGTCATCCCCGGCGAGCGGAGCGAGGGAAGGGGATCCAGCGGCCTCGCAAATCGCCGAGAAGTCGGTGGATCCCCTTCCCCTCCGCTTCGCGTCCCACCGGGGATGACGGCCGATGGTTCGGGCGAGGTCGGTGGCGGATCGTGGTCATGGTGATCCGCTCGAGGGTCTCCACCATGAGGCGTTCGAAATTACGAAGAAAATCGACGCCTCATGGTGAGGGGCTGCCGACCAGCCGTCTCGTACCATCGCGCAGGGAGCGCCTCTCGATGTCCGTCGAAGTCGTTGACATACCCCTGGGAGTATCCGTAGCATCCTCGTCACGGAGGTTCGATGCCGCACACGCCCGAGGACAAGAAGCGCGCTCTGACCCGTCTCGCTCGCCTCAAGGGGCAGGTCGAGGCGCTGGAGCGCGCCGTCGAGGCGGGCAGCGAATGCCGCGATCTTCTCCAGCAGATCGCCGCCCTGCGCGGCGCCGCCGGCGGGTTGATGGCCGAGATCCTGGAGATGCACCTGCGCGACAATCTGGGCCACGATCGCTCGACGCCCGAGACGGCGGCGATCGCCGAAGCCGATTTCGACGACACCATGCGCATCCTGCGCACCTATCTGAAATAGCTCCGGGACCGGGGCGCGAGGGGAGGGAAGACGCCCATGAAGAGCCGTGCCGCGGTGGCCTGGGAGGCCAACAAGCCGCTGACCATCGAGACCATCGACATCTCCGGGCCGAAGCCCGGCGAGGTGCTGGTCGAGATCATGGCGACCGGCGTCTGCCACACCGACGCCTACACGCTCTCCGGCCTCGATTCGGAGGGCAAGTTCCCGGCGATCCTCGGCCACGAGGGCGCCGGCATCGTTCGCGAGGTCGGCGCGGGCGTCACTTCCGTGAAGCCGGGCGACCACGTCATCCCGCTCTACACTCCCGAATGCCGCGGCTGTAAGACCTGCCTCTCCCAGCGCTCCAACCTCTGCACCGCCATCCGCGGCACGCAGGGCCAGGGCCTGATGCCGGACATGACCTCGCGCTTCTCCTGCGAGCCGGTCGGCGGCGGCCGGGGCAGCAACGAGATCTTCCACTACATGGGCTGTTCGACCTTCTCGAACTTCACCGTGCTGCCCGAGATCGCCGTCGCCAAGGTCCGCGAGGACGCCCCCTTCGACAAGATCTGCTACATCGGCTGCGGCGTCACCACCGGCATCGGCGCGGTGATCTACACGGCCAAGGTCTGGCCCGGCGCCAACGTCGTCGTCTTCGGCCTCGGCGGCATCGGCCTCAACGTCATCCAGGGCGCCCGCATGGTCGGAGCCGACAAGATCGTCGGTGTCGACCTCAATCCGGCCAAGGTGGAGATCGCCAAGAAGTTCGGCATGACCCACTTCGTCGATCCGAACGAGGTCGGCCGCGACAAGGTGGTCGAGGCGATCGTCGACATCACCGGCGGCGGCGCCGACTTCTCCTTCGAATGCATCGGCAACCCGACGACCATGCGCCAGGCGCTGGAGTGCTGCCATCGCGGCTGGGGAGAGTCGATCATCATCGGCGTCGCGCCGTCGGGCACCGAGATTTCGACCCGTCCGTTCCAGCTGGTCACCGGCCGTGTGTGGAAGGGCTCCGCCTTCGGCGGTGCCCGCGGCCGCACCGACGTGCCGAAGATCGTCGACTGGTACATGGAGGGCAAGATCGACATCGACAGCCTGATCACCCACACCATGCCGCTCGACGAGATCAACACCGCCTTCGACCTGATGCACGAGGGCAAGTCGATCCGGTCCGTGGTGGTGTACTGATCGGGCGTTCGCGACGAGCGCTCCCTCCGCCGCGATGATTTCATGGGGAACGTCGCTCTCCCGGCTGGCGTCCCCTCCCCCCAGGAGGGGGAGGGACAGGGAGGGGGGGATGGCGTTTCCTCTTTCTCGGACCGGGTGGAGCTTCGGAGCTCCCCCTCTCTGTCTCTCCCCCTCCAGGGGGGAGAGAACCGGATGCAACCGTCTTCGCTTCGCGCATTCCGTGCCGCGCGGCGCTTCCCGAGGCCACCCCATGTCCATCGACCAGATCTCCGCCGCCAAGTGTTTCGGTGGCACCCAGTTCGTCTACCGCCACGCCTCCGCCGAGACGAACTGCGACATGCGCTTCGCCGTCTTCCTGCCGCCGCAGGCCGCCTATCGGCCGGTGCCGGTCGTCTGGTTCCTCTCCGGGCTCACCTGCACCGAAGAGAACTTCACCGTGAAGGCCGGCGCCCAGCGCGTCGCCGCCGAACGCGGGCTGGCGCTGATCGCCCCCGACACCTCGCCGCGTGGCGAGGGCGTCCCCGACGACCCCGACGGCGCCTACGACTTCGGCCTCGGCGCCGGCTTCTATGTCGACGCGACGCGCGAGCCCTGGTCGAAGCACTACCGCATGCGCTCGTGGATCGAGACCGAACTCCCCGCCCTGGTCGGCCGCGAGCTTCCCGTCGACATGATGCGCCAGGGCATCATGGGCCATTCGATGGGCGGCCACGGCGCGCTCACCATCGCACTGCGCAATCCCGGCCGCTACGCCGCGGTCTCCGCCTTCGCCCCGATCGTCTCGCCGATGAACTGCCCCTGGGGCGAGAAGGCGCTCTCCGGCTATCTCGGCGACAACAGGGCGATGTGGCGCACCTACGACGCCTGCGCCCTGATCGAGGACGGCGCCCGGCTCCCCGGCCTGCTCGTCGACCAGGGCACGGCCGACGGCTTCCTCGCCGGGCAGCTGAAGCCGGAACTGCTGGAAGCCGCCTGCGGCAAGGCCAAGATGCCGCTGACGCTGCGCCGCCAGGAGGGCTACGACCACTCCTATTTCTTCATCGCCAGCTTCGTCGCCGATCACCTGCGCTGGCACGCCGAGCGGCTGGGGTGAGGTCATCCCTTTCTTTTCCCGTGCCGTCGGAGTAGTCGCAGGGCGTGCCGAGAGAAGCGGGAGCCGCCCATGCCGACCGACATCGAAATCGCCCGCGCCGCGAAACTGGCGCCGATCGAGGAGATCGCGGCGAAGCTCGGCATTCCCGGCGAGGCGATCTCGCCCTTCGGCCGGCACATCGCCAAGATCCATCCCGAGGCGATCGACGGCGCTCGCCGCGCCCCGGGCAAGCTGGTGCTGGTCACCGCCATCTCGCCGACCCCGGCGGGCGAGGGCAAGACGACGACCACCGTCGGCCTCGGCGACGGCCTCGCCCGCATCGGCCAGCGCGTCTCGGTCGCGCTGCGCGAACCCTCGCTCGGCCCCTGCTTCGGCATGAAGGGCGGTGCCGCCGGCGGCGGCCTCGCCCAGGTCGCGCCGATGGAGGCGATCAACCTCCACTTCACCGGCGACTTCCACGCCATCGGCGCCGCCAACAATCTCCTCTCGGCGATGCTCGACAACCACCTCTATTGGGGCAACGAACTCGGCATCGACCTGCGCCGCATCTTCTGGCGCCGGGCGCTCGACATGAACGACCGCGGCTTGCGCGAGATCGTCTCCTCGCTCGGTGGCGTCTCCAACGGCTTCCCGCGCGAGGACGGCTTCGACATCACGGTCGCCTCCGAGGTCATGGCGATCTTCTGCCTCGCGCGCGATCTCGCCGACCTCGAGCACCGCCTCGGCTCGATCGTCGTCGCCCAGACGCGCGAGAAGACGCCGGTCACCGCCGCCGACCTGAAGGCCGCCGGCGCGATGACGGTGCTTCTCAAGGACGCCTTCGCGCCCAACCTCGTCCAGACGCTCGAAGGCACACCCGCCTTCGTCCACGGCGGCCCCTTCGCCAACATCGCCCACGGCTGCAATTCGCTGATCGCCACCCGCACCGCGCTCGAGCTTTCCGACATCGTCGTCACCGAAGCCGGCTTCGGCGCCGATCTCGGGGCGGAGAAGTTCTTCGACATCAAATGCCGCCAGGGGGGGCTGACCCCCGCGGCGGTGGTGCTGGTCGCCACGGTGCGGGCGCTGAAGATGCACGGCGGTGTCGAGCGCAAGGGTCTCGGCCATGAGGACGTCGGCGCGGTGAAGCGCGGCTTCGCCAATCTCGATCGCCATCTCGCCAATCTGAAGCGCTTCGGCGTGCCGGTGGTCGTCGCGGTGAACCACTTCGCCACCGACACGGCGGCCGAGATCGACGCGGTGCTCGATCACTGCCGCGCCCAAGGGGTCGGCGCCCATCTCTGCCGCCACTGGGCCGAAGGCGGGGCGGGGGCGGTCGATCTCGCCGAGGCGGTCGTCGACCTGGTCGAGGCGCCCGACGCCGGATCGCACTTCCGCACCCTCTACGCCGACGAGGTGCCGCTCGCCGACAAGATCCGCTCGATCGCCCAGGACATCTACGGCGCCGGCACGGTGGAGTTCGCGCCGCGCCCGAAGGAACTGCTCGCCGAATGGCAGGCCGCCGGCCACGGCGCACTGCCGGTGTGCATGGCCAAGACGCAGTATTCCTTCTCCACCGATCCGGCGAAGCTCGGTGCGCCCGAGGGCCATCGCGTCGCGGTGCGCGAGGTGCGTCTGTCCGCCGGCGCCGGCTTCGTCGTGGCGATCTGCGGCGACGTCATGACCATGCCGGGTCTGCCCAAGCGGCCGGCGGCGGAACAGATCCGCATCGGCGAAGACGGCGAAACGGTCGGTCTCTTCTGAGCGGCGGGAGGGTCGTTCGGTCGCGAACGAAGAAGACCCGGCGCGGTGAGGTCACCGCCCCGGGTCGTCGGGGTCACCGCTCCGGGTCGCGAGCTTGTCTCCGAACCTCGTCCGTCGCGACACGGCCATGCGACCGGCATCGCCCCGCCACCCGGGCGAGGAGAGGAGGGAGGGCGTCCTCTCCACCGTCGTCAACGATCCATCACTCGGATGGACCGTGGGCTCCGTCTCATCCGACGAAGAGTTCCGGCCGCGCCTCGGCGAAGTCCCTCAGCATCACCGAGTAGTCGGCGACGTGAGCGTCCATCTCGGCCGCCGCCGCCGCGCCGTCCCCGGCGGCCAGCGCCGCGACGATCCGACGATGCCGTTCGAAGGACTGCTTCAGCGACGCGACGTCGGGTCTGAACAGCTCGTGGCAGCGCTTGACGGTCGCCAGCCCGATGTCGACCTGCCGCGCCACCTGCGAATAGGGCACCGCGCGGGCGATGGCCGAATGGAACTCCATGTCGAGCTGATAGAACCGGGCGAGGTTGTCACCGGTGAGCGCCAGATCCTGGGCCTCGAGGTTCTTCTGCAGGCCGCGGATCAGGATCTCGTTGCCTTCCCCGGCGACCCGGCGGAGCGCCGCGGATTCCAGCGCACCCCGGATGAAGAGACTCTCGGACATGGCACCGAGACGGAGCCGCGCCACATAGGATCCTCGCTGGGGATAGATCTCGACCAGCCCTTCCTGCTCGAGCCGTGTCAGCGCAGCCGTCACCGGCTGCTTGGATACGCCCAGCTTGTCGCAGATCTCGACCTTGTCGATGAACATTCCCGGCTGCATGCGGAACGACAGGATCTCGTCCCTCAGCCACTGGTAGACTCGTTCGGACTTGCGGACGACCTGATGATTGTCGTCCTCCGCCTTGGTCGCTTCGCGCGCTCCTCTCAGCATGGCATCCTCCCTGTGTACCGCCCGTCGCCGCATCTTCGTGCGGTTCTCCCCGGGGTGACTCGGTCGCCACCATCGCTTCCTGCCCTAGTGAAACATGCTAGCTCGTCGCACGCCCTTTCGGAATTGGCTTCATTACAGATGTTGCACACCTTTCGGGTGTGGATGGGCGCGTGTCGCGGCAGATGAGCGCACCAACTTGCGTGATTTCACGGCGGAATACAATGCATACTACCATACGACATCAACGAGCCGCGGCTCGACCGGATGCCCGACGAAATGGTGCACCCGTTCGAACGGCGCCCCGGGTGTGGTCTTTCTTCGGCGAGATCTGTTCGACGACCTCGTTTCAGCGACACGGCGAAGGCGGTGAGCTTGGAGCGCCGGTCGATCCGGGCGGCGTCGTCGGGGTCGGAGGTGGTGTATTCCCGGCCGTGCGAAGCCCCGGTGTCGTTCCACCGGTCGAAAGGCTTCGGCGCAACGTTGCCGGCCGCGGCGGTGGCCGCTTGGTCGTATCCGGCCCGGCAGTCGCCCGACGCCGCTGCTCGGCGTGTTCCGGAAGGAGACGAGGCCGGTCGGCGGATAGGTGATCTAGGTCGCCGCGGTGCCGCCCGTATCGACGGGTTGACGGCCGGCGACGGCGGCGCGCCGGTCGGCGAGCGCCGGCGCCGATGGAACCGGCGTCGTCGCTCCGCGCTTCGGTTCGTTTCCGCCGCGTCGATCCCCGTGTTGCGATTGTTGCGTTGTCGTGTCGGCCGCCCCGTCACGCGCTCGCAGCGCCTCCGCGTCTCGGTCGAAGGGAGCGGGCGGGAGCTTCGTTCCTCGGTGGCCAAGCGGAGAGGTGGCGTGTATAAACGCCGCCTCGTCCCGCCGCCGTGATGCCCCTCGGCGCTCGCGGGACGGCTGCGTCGCTTCGGTCGATGCGATCGAGGGGTGCGGACCAGTGGGGCGAGGGAATGCGTGAGATGACGAAGTCCGGCGACATGCGCGACTGGTCGCCCGCCAGCTGGCGGGGAAAGCCGATCGTCCAGGTGCCCGCCTATGCCGATCAGGCGATGCTGAAGGCCGTCGAAGACGATCTCGGCACCTGGCCGCCGCTGGTCATCGCCGACGAGATCCGCTCGCTTCGGCGCAATCTGGCGCGCGTCGCCGAGCGCAAGGCTTTCCTGCTCCAGGGCGGCGACTGCGCCGAGAGCTTCGCCGAGCATTCGGCCAATCAGATCCGCGACTTCTTCAAGATCTTCCTGTCGATGTCGGTCGTCATGACCCACTCCGCCGGCCTGCCGGTGGTGAAGGTCGGGCGCATCGCCGGTCAGTTCGCCAAGCCGCGCTCCTCGGACATCGAGAAGCGTGACGGCATCGAACTGCCGTCCTATCGCGGCGACATCATCAACGGCATCGACTTCACGCCGGAAGCGCGCATCCCCGATCCGCAGCGCATGCGCATGGTCTACCGCCAGTCGGCGGCGACCTTGAACCTGCTGCGCGGTTTCGCCTACGGCGGTTACGCCAAGCTCGAGCGTGTCCACGGCTGGATGGTCGATTTCCTGACGGATTCGCCGGTCGCCGAGCGCTTCCAGGAGGTCGCCGACCGCATCACCGAGGCGCTCGCCTTCATGGCCGCCTGCGGGCTGACCGCCGAGACCGTGCCGCAGCTCCAGGGCGTCGACTTCTACACCTCGCACGAGGCGCTGCTGCTGCCTTATGAGGAGGCGCTGACCCGCGAGGACTCGGTCCAGGGCGGCTGGTACGACACCTCCGCCCACTTCGTGTGGATCGGCGATCGCACCCGCCAGATCGATCACGCCCACATCGAATACATGCGCGGCATCGCCAACCCGATCGGCCTCAAGGTCGGTCCCTCGCTCGACGCCGACGGCCTGCTTCGCCTGATCGACATGCTCGATCCGAAGAACGAGGCCGGCCGTCTGACGCTGATCACCCGCTTCGGCGCCGACAAGATCGCCAAGCATCTGCCGGGCCTGCTGCGTGCCGTGACGGCCGAGGGCCGCAACGTCGTGTGGTCCTGCGACCCGATGCACGGCAACGGCATCACCTCGGCGACCGGCCACAAGACCCGGCCCTTCGACAAGGTGCTCTCCGAGGTCCAGTCGTTCTTCGAGGTGCATCGCGCCGAAGGCACCTGGGCCGGCGGCGTCCATCTCGAGATGACCGGCAAGAACGTCACCGAATGCCTCGGCGGCGCGGTGGCGATCCAGGAGGCCGATCTCGGTGTCCAGTACGACACCGCCTGCGACCCGCGCCTCAACGCCGCGCAGTCGCTCGAACTCGCCTTCCTGGTGGCCGAGGAACTGAAGAAGGATCGCGCCGGCCGGGCGCCGACCGTCCGCGCCGCTGCCGAGTGAGGCCGCCACGACGATCTGGATATGCGAGAAAGGATCGTTCGAGAATATCGAACGATCCTTTCTCTTTTTCGTCATTGGTGGAGAGTTGACGAACGGCCGATCGCGCCCGATCTCTGAAGGGACCCCAGGGCGCGACGAACGGCGCCCGCTGCCGCTCCCTCGTCCGCGCCTCCAGGAGATCGCCGATGTCCGCCGTCGTTCCCGTGCCGCCGCTGTTCATCTCGCACGGTGCCCCCGACCTCATCGTCCACGACAACCCGACCCGCGACTTCCTCGCCGATATCGCCGCCTCGATGCCGCGGCCGAAGGCGATCGTCTCGGTCTCCGCCCATTTCGCCTCGCTGCGCCCGGCGGTGGTGGTCGATGCTGCGCCGGCGATGATCTACGATTTCGGCGGCTTCGATCCCGCGCTCTACGAGATGGTCTATCCGGCTCCCGGCGAGCCGGCGCTCGCCCGGCGCATCGGCGACATGCTCGTCGCCGCCGGTCACGACACCCTGCTCGTCGAAGGCCGCGGCTACGACCACGGCACCTGGGTGCCGTTGAAGCTGATGTATCCGGATGCCGATGTCCCCGTCGTCCAGCTCTCGGTGCAGCCGCGCCGCGATGCGGCGCATCACTGGGCGATCGGCCGGGCGCTGGCGCCGCTCGTCGACGAGGGCGTCCTGATCCTCGGCTCCGGCGCGCTCACCCACAATCTCCACGAGGCTTTCGCCGGCGGCCGGGCGCCGCGTTCCCGTCGGGTCGCGCCGCCCGCCTGGGTTGCCGACTTCGCCACCTGGATTGCCGAGAAGGTGGCGGCGAACGACGTCGAGGCGCTGCTCGACTATCGCGCCCGCGCTCCCTATGCCGAGCGCAACCACCCGACCGACGAACATCTCCTGCCGCTCTTCGTCGCTCTGGGCGCCGGCGGCGCCGGCGTCCGCATCCACGAAGCCTACGATTTCGGCGTCCTCGCCATGGATGCCTATCGCTTCTCCGCCTGATGTCGAGATGAAGATGACGGAGCGTCAAGTCGATCGCTTAGAATTTTAATTCAATTCGACATTCTCTATTACGTATTCACACTGTTCGAGGTGAATTCGATTTCGGATATTTCCTCTATTAACGGTTTGTTGCGACAAGCGATAGAAACTGCCGGCGTGACGATGGCGAACACCGGACCGGAAAGATGATCCGGCGGGCGACCTCCGCGGAGTTGTCTCGATGCCCGATCTCTCCGAGATCATCCAGAAGGTCGGTTATGCGCTCGACATCGGCTATTGGCTGATCGAAGTCGAAACGCGGGTCGTCTACTGGCCGAAGGGCCTCGGCCGCCCTGCCGACATCCCCGGCGACAGCGGCTATCACGCCACCTCGCTCGATCGCATCCTCTCCATGGTCGACGAGGCCGATCAGGGTCGCTTCCGCGGCTTCCTCGCCGACATTCTCACCGCCGACGGTGCCGAGCGCGAGATCGAGATCGGCGTCACCGCCAGTTGGGGCAGTCGTGTCCGGGTCCGGCTCGCCGGCTGCAAGGTCGGTTCCGCCAAGGAGACCCGCATCATCGGGCTTCTCCAAGTGGTCACCCACTGGAAGGACACCGAACGTCTCGCCAGGAGCCTCGGTCACATCGTCGAGGCGCTGTTCATCTCCTCCGACGCCGGCATCGTCCTGTTCGATTCCGAGCTCAGGGTCAGCCGCCTCAACCGCAACGCCCTCGAGCTCTTCGCCATCTCCGACGCCGACGAGGCCGACGGCAACTATTCCGCCGCCATCGAGGCGAAGCTGCCGGCCAAGACCCGCGATCTGTTGAAGGAGGCGATCGAGACGTCCTCGGCCGTCTCCGGCACCTTGTCGCTCGGCGGCCTCGGTAGCCCGCGACTGGTTTGGCGTGCCAATCCCTGGGCGACGGCTCGGGCGATGCCTCCGGCGTCGTCATGGTGTTCGATCGCAAGCGTCTGTCGCGTGTCGCCGACCTCGCCGAAATCGAGGTGCAGAAGGTGAGGTCGGTGGCAGCCGCCGCACCGGCTGCCGCTCCCACCGCCTTCGCCGCCGCTCCCACCTTGCCGCCGCCGCCCGCCGCCCGCACCGACGAGCCGCCCGAGACGCGCCACCGCGCCCTCGAATGGGTGAAGCATCCGATCGTCCTGGTGTCGATCGCCACCGGCGAGATCGCCTTCGCCAATCGCCACGCCCGCGAACTCTATCATCTGCCGCCGGGCAAGCGCTGGTTCGTCGAGAACCTCTACGACGTCTCGGGCTTTTCCTGCGATCCCGACCCGCTCGCCATCGTCGCCGCCGGCGGCCACGTGTTGCGGTTGAAGCTCGGCGCCCGCGTCGGCCGTATGTTCGACTACGACGACGATCTCTTGTTCATCGAATACCACGAAGAGGTGCCGCACCCGCGCGTCGTCGCGCCGGCGGTCCATCACGCCGCCCGGTGATACGCCCGATTTTTCTCGCCGCGACGCCTCCCGGGTTTCGCCGAAATGGGCTAGATCTCGGGCCATGACCGACCGCCTGAAGATCGCCCTCGCGCAAGTGAACCCGACCGTCGGCGACGTCGCCGGCAACCTCGTCCGCGCCCGCGAGGCGCGTGCGCGAGCCCGCGCCCTCGGCGCCGATCTGATCCTCTTCTCCGAGCTCTACGTCGCCGGCTATCCGCCGGAGGATCTGGTGCTCAAACCCTCGTTCCAGGCCGCCTGCATGGCGGCGGTGGCCGAGTTCGCGAAGGACACCGCCGACGGCGGTCCGGCGGTGCTGATCGGCAGCCCCTGGCGCGACGCCGGTCGGCTCCACAACGCCCACATCCTGCTCGACGGCGGCGCGATCGCCTCGATCCGCTACAAGGTCGACCTGCCCAACTACGGCGTCTTCGACGAGAAGCGCGTCTTCACCCCCGGCGATCTGCCCGGCCCGGTGATGTTCCGCGGTGTGCGCATCGGCGTGCCGATCTGCGAGGACATCTGGGGTCCCGACGTCGTCGACTGCATCGCCGAGACCGGCGGCGAGATCCTGCTCGTCCCCAACGCCTCGCCCTATCGCCGCGCCGTCATGGACGAACGCTTCGCCGTCGCCGTTGCCCGGGTGAAGGCGAGCGGCCTGCCGCTCGTCTACCTGAACCAGATGTCCGGCCAGGACGAACTGGTCTTCGAAGGCGCCTCCTTCGGCCTCCACGCCGATGGCTCGCTCGCCTTCCTGCTGCCCGCCTTCCGCGAGACGGTGACGATCGTCGAGGCGGTGCGTGGGCCGGACGGCTGGGACCTCGTCGCCGGCGACAAGGCGGTGGTCGAAGAAGGCCTCGCCGCAGATTACGCCGCTTGCGTCGTCGGCCTGCGCGACTATGTGAACAAGAACCGCTTCCCGGGCGTCGTGCTCGGCCTCTCCGGCGGCATCGACTCGGCGCTGGTCGCGGCGATGGCGGTCGATGCGCTGGGACCGGAGCGGGTGCACGCGGTGATGCTGCCCTACCGCTACACCTCGTCCGACAGCCTCGCCGACGCGGCCGCCTGCGCCGAGGCGCTCGGCATCCGCTACGACACCGTGCCGATCGCGCCCGCCGTCGAGGGCTTCCTGTCGCTGCTCGCTCCGGTCTTCGCCGATCGCGCCCCGGACATCACCGAGGAGAATCTCCAGTCGCGCGCCCGCGGCACCATCCTGATGGCGATCTCCAACAAGTTCGGCCCGATGGTGCTGACCACCGGCAACAAGTCGGAGATGTCGGTCGGCTACGCCACCCTCTACGGCGACATGAACGGCGGCTTCAATCCGATCAAGGATCTCTACAAGACCGAGGTCTACGCCATTTCGCGCTGGCGCAACGAAAACCTGCCCTTCGGCGCCCTCGGTCCGGCGACGGTGGTCATCCCCGAACACATCATCACCAAGGCGCCGACGGCGGAGCTGCGCGAGAACCAGACCGACCAGGACAGCCTGCCGCCCTACGACATCCTCGACGACATCCTCGAATGTCTGGTCGAGAAGGAGATGGCGCTCGCCGACGTGCTCGCCCTCGGCCACGACGAGGCGACGGTGAAGAAGGTCGAGCGGCTGCTCTACATCGCCGAATACAAGCGCCGCCAGGCCGCGCCGGGGGTGAAGATCACAAGGAAGAACTTCGGCCGCGACCGCCGCTATCCCGTGACCAACGGCTTCCGCGACCCCGGCCGCAAGGTCGACCTGCCCACCGCGCCCGTCCCGGTGAAACCACAGACCGACGTGGTGGATTTCTGAGGCGGGGAGACACCAGCTCCGGCCGGCGTCCTTCCCCCCTCGCGGGGGAAGGTGGCCTGTAGGGTCGGATTAGGGCGCGCGCCTCGGCGCGCAACTCTGCCTCCTCCACACCCGCCGCGATGCCGCTTCGCGGCGCCCCCTCATCCGCCCCCTTCGAGGGCACCTTCTCCTCCGGGGGGAAAAGGGAGCGCCTCGTGCGCGATCCTTCGAGACGCGCCTGCGGCGCTCCTCAGGATGAGGGGCTGTCGAAAAGGTCTTCAGGTGCCTCATGGTGGAGAGCGGCGACGCCGCTCGTCTCGAACCATCGCGCACGGCCGTTGCGCACTGGCGCTCGCCGAGCGAACCTGCGACAACCTCGCCGACGCATCCCGAATTCCCGTGAGGCTCCCGTGTCCGCCCCCGTCGTCCGCTTCGCCCCGTCGCCCACCGGCCTCATCCACATCGGCAACGCCCGCACCGCGCTCCTCAACTGGCTCTATGCCACGACGCGCGGCGGTTCCTTCATCCTGCGCTTCGACGATACCGACCTCGAGCGCTCGCGCCGCGAGTTCGCCGACGCCATCGCCGACGATCTCGACTGGCTCGGCATCCGCCCCGACCGGGTCGAGCGCCAATCGGAGCGCACCGCCGTCTACGAAGAGGTGGCGGCGCGGCTGAAGGCGTCGGGGCGGCTCTATCCGGCCTGGGAGACCACCGAGGAGCTCGACCGCCGCCGCCGCCGCCAGCTCGCCCGCGGCCTTCCCCCCGTCTACGATCGAGCCGCGTTGAAACTCACGGCGGAAGAGATCGCCGTGCTCGAGGCCGAGGGCAGGGTGCCGCACTGGCGCTTCAAGCTCGACGGCCGCAAGGTCGCCTGGGAGGACGGGATCCGCGGCCATCAGGTGGTCGACACCGCCGGTCTGTCGGACCCGGTGCTGATCCGCGCCGACGGCTCGTTCCTCTACACCTTCACCTCCGTCGTCGACGACGTCGACTTCGCCGTCACCGACATCATCCGCGGCGAGGACCACGTCACCAACACCGCGGTGCAGATCGAGATCTTCGAGGCGCTGGGCGCGCCGCCGCCCTGCTTCGCCCATCACAATCTGCTCGCCGCCACCACCGGCGAGGCACTGTCGAAGCGGCTCGGCTCACTGTCGATCGCCGGGCTCCGCGACGCCGGCTACGAAGCGATGACCGTCGCCTCGCTCGCCGTCCTCGTCGGCTCGTCCGAGGAGATCCACGCCTATCCGGATCTCGCCAGCCTCGCCCCCCACGCCGACCTCTCCGGCATGTCGCGCTCGACCGCCAAGTTCGATCCGCACGAACTCGACCTGATGAACGCCCGCCTCGTCCATGGCCTGCCCTACGCCGTGGTGGCGTCGCGGCTGAAGGCGATGCGCGCCGATCTCGGCGAGGCCTTCTGGTACGCGGTGCGTGACAATCTGGAGAAGGTCGCCGACGCGACGCGCTGGGCGAAGATCGTCGGGGCCAAGATGACGCCGAAGGTCGCCGAGGAGGATCGCGCCTTCCTGGCGGAAGCCGCCGCCCTGCTGCCGCCCGCCCCGTGGGACGAGACCACCTGGGGCGCGTGGTGCGACGCGGTGAAGAGCGCCACCGGCCGCAAGGGCAAGGCGCTGTTCCTGCCGCTGCGTCTGGCGCTGACCGGCCTCGATCACGGCCCGGAGATGAAGAAGCTGCTGCCGCTCATCGGTCGGAAAAATACTGCGGCCCGACTATCCTGACCTTCGGCGGCGCCCCCGGATCGCCCGACGAGGCGTCGGCGACGGTCTCGCTCTGCGGCTGCGGCGACACCGGTTCGACGGTGAGGCCGGCGACGGTCACCGCCTGGGTCTCCGGGTCCTCGTCCATGTCGGGCTTGACCCGCGGCAGCGGCAGGTCGCCGGTCGCCAGCCCCGCCTCACGCGTCCCCCGCAGCCCGCCGGCGCCCGGCGGCAGCAGCCGCAGATCCGGCTTGCCGCAGGTGCAGTCCGGCACCACCTCGGTGCGGTAACGGAAGGCGTTGGGCAGCCGGGTCAGAGGGTCGCCGGTGCCGTCGGCGGCGATCGCCTGCTCGGCCTCCTGACCCGGGTTGTGGTGATAGTAGAGCCGCGTCTCCGCCGCCGGACACAGCGCCTTGCAGACGTTGGCGTCGGTTCTGAGCCGTCCTTGCGAGGCGTTGAAGGAGATCGGGAAGAAGTAGCCGTCGCAGGTGCGCACGCACAGCGTCCGGTAGCTGCCGGAGAGCATCTGCGCCGTCGTCGGATCGATCACCTGTTCCTGACTCGGTTCCGGATCACCGGCGGAGTTGCCGCCGCCGCCGAAGAGGAAACCGAAGAGACCACGGTTCTCCTGCCGCGGCTCGGTCCTGACCCCCGGCGGTGTTTCGCCGGGCTGGGCGATGCGATAGGTGACCCCCGACTGACCCGGGGCGGCTCCGTTGATGGTGACGCGCGAACGGGTGCCGTCGAAGGTGGCGGTGATCGGCTGGGCGCCCGGCTGCTGGCGCTCGCCGCAACGCAGCTGCGTCATCAGCGTGCGCAGGCGCGCCTGTTCGTTCGACGCCCCCCCGCCGCCGCCCATCCGCGCATGTTGGCGCTCGAGCGAAGCGAGATTGGCCGCCATCTTCTGCCCGCGTTCGACGAGCGCGGCACAGCGCGGATCGAACGGGTTGCCACAGCGCGCCTGCGACGCGCGGTTCTGCGTGATCGCCTGCTTCTGCTCGGCGATGGCCGCGGCCCAGCGGTCGGCCGGCGACGACGACGCCCGCTTTTCGAGCGAGGCGAGCTTGGCGGCGAGATCGTTGCAGACGTAGGATTGCGCTTCGGCGGAGGCCGCCGACAGGGCGACCGCGACGACGGCGCCGACGATCGTCGCCGCACGCCTGACGGCGGCGGTGGCACGCCTCGCGGTTCCGAGCCGACGCGCGGCCGTCATGTTCTGCCCTCGTTTCCGTCCCGCCCGGGTTCGGCGCGGTGGGCCTACCGGGTACATCATTCGAATCTCTCGGAAAAGGTTTACGACAGGTTACACACCGATGGTTCCGTGGTGAAAGTCCGATCGCGCGTCGAACACCGTGACGCCCCCTACCCATTCGCGGCAGCCGACCTCATATGAGGGGCAATCGAAGGAGACCGCGTCCCATGAAATCCGTCCGCTTCGCTCTCGCCGCCCTCGGCCTCGCCGTCGCCGCGCTCGCCGCTCCCGTCGCCTCGGCGCAGGAGCCGGACCTCATCTTCAAGAAGTCGACGGTGTGGAAGCTGCTCACCCCCGACGACAAGCTGGCCGTCTACGGCATCGACGATCCGGAGGTCGAAGGTGTGGCCTGCCACTTCACCGTGCCCGAACGTGGCGGCGTCAAGGGCATGTTCGGCGTCGCCGAGGAGACCTCCGACGTCTCGCTCGCCTGCCGTCAGGTCGGCCCGGTCAAGTTCAAGCGCCAGCTCGACCAGGGCGACGAGATGTTCCGCGAGCGTCGTTCGCTGTTCTTCAAGAAGATGCAGATCGTCCGCGGCTGCGACGCCAAGCGCAACGTGCTGGTCTACATGGTCTACACCGACCGCATCATCGAAGGCAGCCCGAAGAACTCGACCTCGTCGGTGCCGCTGATGCCCTGGGGCCCCGAGCCGCCGCCGCGCTGCGCCGACTTCGTGAAGTGACGGAGCGGTTTTCGAGCTGTCTGGTTGGCACCTCCGGCCGACGCGAGTATCCTGCCTGCGAAGAACCCGGTGGAGAGGATCATGGGCGGCGAAGTGAGAATTCGCGATCTCGACGACGATCTCCTGGAGCGTCTTGCCGAACGGGCGGCCGGGCATGGCCGGACCGTGGAGGGAGAGCTTCGCGAGATCCTTCGCATTACGCTCCTGATCGAGGAACAGGCGGCACTCACGCAACAGCTGGCTAGCGAGGCGGCAGTGAGCCACAGAGCCTCGTCGCTCGCGTGGAATCACCGTGATCGATCTTTCGAAGCACGTGCGGCTCGCCTGCGTAACGAAACGGCTGCCCGTACACACACACCTTCGGAAGTTCTGTTGCGCGAAAGCCGCGACGAACGATGACGACTTTCGTCGTCGATGCGAGTGTCGCGATCAAATGGGTGATCGAAGAGCCCGGAACGGCCGACGCGCTCGCGATCCGCGCGGCCGGCCGCCTCGTCGCACCCGACCTGTGGATCGCCGAATGCGCGAACATCCTGTGGAAGAAGGTCCGGCGCGGCGAAATCTCCGCCGAGCAGGCCAGGACCGCAGCCGAACTGCTGGAAAGCGCGGGTGTCGAAGTGATCGCCGGTGAACCGCTCCTGTCTCGTGTGGTGCAACTTGCGACGACCCTCGATCATCCGGCCTACGACTGTATCTACCTTGCCTTGGCGGTGGACAATGGCTGGACGATGATCACCGCCGACGACCGCCTTCTCACGCGGCTCCTCGGCACGAACCTCGAACCGCATGCGCAGTCGATCGACGTCGCGGCCCGCGAGATCCTGTCGGGCAGCCATGGGGCACCCCGAGGCGGGCTCCATCACCCTTGACGTCGCCGCCGAAATCCGGCACTTCTCCGCCCCATGACGACGAGAACCCTCCCGCGCGCCCTCGGCGCCATTCCGGGCATTATTTGCGGCTAGCGCTCACGCTGGCCCGGTTCCGTCTGCCTTGTCGAAAGAAGAGATCAGATGAGACCCCGGCCGGCGGGCTGGAGGGGTTTCGTGCGTCTCGCCTCGTGCCGTGCGCGCGGTGGGTTTCGATGAGGAGAAGACCGTGGTGCTGAAGCTCTACAACACGCTGACCCGCGACAAGCAGGTGTTCACGCCGATCGATCCGTCGAACGTGCGCATGTACGTCTGCGGGCCGACGGTCTACGACTTCGCCCACATCGGCAACGCCCGCCCGGTCATCGTCTTCGACGTGTTGTTCCGCCTGCTGCGCCACATCTACGGCTCGAGCCGCGTCACCTACGTGCGCAACATCACCGACGTCGACGACAAGATCAACGCGCGTGCGGCTCGCGACTTCCCCGATCTGCCGCTCAACGAGGCGATCCGCAAGGTGACGAGCTCGACCGCGGACCAGTTCCACGCCGACGTCGCCGAACTGCTGACGCTGCCGCCCACCGTCGAGCCGCGCGCCACGGAGCACATCGCCGAGATGATCGCCATCGTCGAGAAGCTGATCGCCTCCGGTCACGCCTACGCCGCCGACGGCCACGTCCTCTTCGACGTCCCTTCGATGCCCGACTACGGCCAGCTCTCCAAGCGCCCGCTCGACGACATGATCGCCGGCGCCCGCGTCGACGTCGCGCCCTACAAGCGTGGCGAGATGGACTTCGTGCTGTGGAAGCCCTCGGCCGACAACGAGCCGGGCTGGGAGAGCCCCTGGGGCCGCGGCCGCCCGGGCTGGCACCTCGAGTGCTCGGCGATGTCGTGGAAGCACCTCGGCGAGGTCTTCGACATCCACGGCGGCGGCATCGACCTGTGCTTCCCCCACCACGAGAACGAGGTCGCCCAGTCGCGTTGCGCCTTCGGTCACGACGTCATGGCCAACATCTGGATGCACAACGGCTTCCTCCAGGTCGAGGGCGAGAAGATGTCGAAGTCGCTCGGCAACTTCTTCACCATCCGCGAGCTGCTCGCCGATTGGCCGGGCGAGGTGCTGCGCCTGAGCATGCTCAAGACGCACTACCGCCAGCCGATCGACTGGACGGTGAAGAGCCTCGAGGAGAGCTGGAAGACCCTCGACGACTGGTACTGGTTCGCCGGCGAGGCGGCCGGTTCGACCCCGGCGAAGAGCATCGTCGAGGCGCTCTCCGACGACCTCAACACGCCCAAGGCGATCGCCGAGTTGCACGGTCTGCGCAACGCCGGCCAGCGCGCCGGCGGCGAGGGCGCGCGCGACGCCTTCGCCGGCAGCTTGCGCTTTCTCGGCTTCCTCGCCGAGACCCCGGCGGAGTGGGCGGCGCGGCGCAAGTCGTCGGTCGAGGTCGACGTGGCCGAGGTCGAGGCGCTGATCGCCGAACGCCTCGCGGCGCGCGCCGCCAAGAACTGGGCCGAGTCGGATCGCATCCGCGACGAGCTGACCGCCATGGGTCTGGTGATCAAGGACGCCAAGGATCCGGGAACGGGCGAGATGCGCACCACCTGGGAGGTCGCCCGCTGAGGCGAACGCCGCCCGAGGGGAGGGAACCGATGAGCGAGACCCGCGAGAAGATGAGCCCGGTCACCAAGGTGGTGATCGCCATCGCGATCAAACTCGTCGTCCTCACCGCCCTCGCCGTCGCCATGCTGCGCTGGAAGGGGCTGATCTGATGATGGGGCTCGTCGAAGACCGGCAGCGGGGGTTCGCCCGTCGGATGCGGCGAGAGCCGACGGAGGCCGAGCGCACCCTCTGGCTCGCGCTGCGTGGCCGGCGCTTCCTCGCCTGGAAGTTCCGCCGGCAGACGCCGGTCGGGCCGTTCATCGCCGACTTCCTCTGTTTCGAGGCTCGGCTGATCGTCGAGGTCGATGGGGGCGGGCACGCCGAGAGCATCCGCGACGCCGAGCGGGATCGCCGGTTCGCGGATAACGGATTCCGGGTGCTGCGACTGTGGAACCATGAGGTTCTGACGTCGAAGCACGCAGCGCTCGATGCGGTCTATGCGGCGCTGTCGGCGGTCGATGCGGAAGGCGGGACGATGCGGCCACGCCGCGCCCCCTCATCCGCCCCTGCGGGGCACCTTCTCCCGCGAGGGGAGAAGGGGGAGCCCGTGGTTTCGGCCTCGAACGACCTCGGCGACGAGCCACGCGGCATGGCCGGCCGGACGGCCGGCGGCGAGAAGCGGATGCGGGTTCCGCGCACTCCCTCCCTTCTCCCCTCGCGGGAGAAGGTGGCCGCGAAGCGGTCGGATGAGGGGGCGCGCGCAGCGCAACCGGAGGTCTTCGCGAAGCGGTCGGATGAGGGGGCGCGCGTAGCGCAACCGGAGGTCTTCGCGAAGCGGTCGGATGAGGGGGCGCGCGCAGCGCAACCGGAGGTCTTCGCGAAGCGGTCGGATGAGGGGGCGCGCGAAGCGCATCGAGACTCGAAACGAGGGAGGGACACCCCATGACCACGCTCACCGGGGGCTGCCAGTGCGGGGCGGTGCGGTTCCGCTGCGAGGAACTGGGGCGCGCTTCGATCTGTCATTGCCGCATGTGCCAGAAGGCCTTCGGCGGGCACTACGGGCCGCTGGTCACCGCCATCGGCCTCACCTGGACCTGCGGCGAGCCGAAGCGCTTCCGCTCGTCGAACAAGATCCGCCGCGGCTTCTGCTCCGACTGCGGCACGCCGCTGACCTACGAGCCCGACGGCTACGAGCACGTCGAGGTGGCGCTCGGCGCCTTCGATGCGCCCGCCGAGATCCCCCCGGCGATCCAGGTCGGCGTCGAGAGCCGCATGCCCTGGTTCGATCGTCTGGCGACCTTGCCCGGTCGCACCCCGGAACAGCAGGCGAAGGTCGAGGCGTTCTTCGCCGAGATCGTCTCCTACCAGCACCCCGACCACGACACCGCCGAATGGCCGCCGAAGGCGCCGTGAAGCGGAATCGGAATCTGAACGTGAAGAAGCCGAATCCCCCCGTGAACGAGCGGATTCGGAACTTGAATCGGTGAGTGAAGAAGATGAAAGAGCGCGTCTACCTCTTTGATACGACTCTGCGCGACGGCGCCCAGACGTCCGGTGTCGACTTCACCCTCGACGACAAGCTGCGCATCGCCCGCCTGCTCGACGACCTCGGCGTCGACTACGTCGAGGGCGGCTATCCCGGCGCCAATCCGACCGACACCACCTTCTTCGAGGAGAAGCGGACGAAGCGCGCCAAGTTCACCGCCTTCGGCATGACCAAGCGGGCCGGCGTCTCGGTGTCGAACGACCCCGGCCTCGCCGCGCTCTTGCAGGCCGACGCCGACGCCAACTGTTTCGTCGCCAAGGCCTGGGACTACCACGTCGACGTGGCGCTGGGCACGACGCTCGCCGAGAACCTCGACTGCGTGAAGCTCACCGTCGAGGCGGCGGTCGCCGCCGGCCGCGAGACGATGATCGACTGCGAGCACTTCTTCGACGGTTACAAGGCCAACCCCGACTACGCCCTCGACGTCGCCCGCACCGCTTATGCGTCCGGCGCCCGCTGGATCGTGCTCTGCGACACCAACGGCGGCACGCTGCCCCACGAGGTCGACGAGATCGTCCGCCGGGTCACCGTCGAGGTCCCCGGCAGCCACCTCGGCATCCACGTCCACGACGACACCGGCCAGGCGGTGGCCAATTCGCTGACCGCGGTGCGCGCCGGCGTCCGCCAGGTCCAGGGCACGCTCAACGGCATCGGCGAGCGCTGCGGCAACGCCAACCTCGTCACCATCATCGGCACGTTGGCGCTCAAGCCGGAATACGCCGAGCACTACGAGACCGGCGTCGCTCCGGAGATGCTGAAGGAGCTGACCCACGTCTCCCGCGCCTTCGACGACGTGCTCAACCGCTCGCCCAACCGCCACGCGCCCTACGTCGGCGCCAACGCCTTCGCCACCAAGGCCGGCATCCACGCCTCGGCGATCGTCAAGGACCCCAAGACCTACGAGCACGTCACGCCCGAGACCGTCGGCAACCGCCGCCGGGTGCTGGTCTCCGATCAGGCCGGCAAGTCGAACCTGCTCGCCGAGCTCGCCCGCTTCGGCATCGAGATCGACCGCGCCGACCCGCGCCTCGACAAGCTGCTCGCCGAGGTCAAGGAGCGCGAGGCCCGCGGCTTCTCCTACGAGGCCGCCGACGCCTCGCTCGAGCTCTTGGCGCGCCGCACGCTCGGTCACGTGCCGCGCTTCTTCGAGGTGCAGAGCTTCCGCGTCATCGTCGGCCGCCGCATCGAGTCGAACGGCGAGACGGTCACCCAGTCGGAAGCGATCGTGAAGGTGAAGATCGGCGACGAGCTGTTCCTCTCGGTCGCCGAGGGCAACGGCCCGGTCAACGCCCTCGACGCGGCGCTGCGCAAGGACCTCGGCCCCTATCAGAAGATGATCGAGGATCTCGAGCTGGTCGACTTCAAGGTCCGCATCCTCAACGGCGGCACCGGCGCCACCACCCGCGTCCTGATCGAGAGCCGCGACGGCGCCAAGAACACCTGGACCACGATCGGTGTGTCGGAGAACATCATCGACGCCTCGTTCCAGGCGCTGATGGACAGTATCTTCTACCGGCTGGTGCGGAACGGCGCCTCGAAGGCGGCGTGAGCGCCGGCTCCGATCCGCAACCGCGTACAAGACCGCGACTCTCCTTCGCCGCAAGGGTGCTCTCATCCGAAGCGCCGACGAAGGAGGGCCTCTTGACCGAAGAAACCGTGCGACCCGACGGGGCGAACGACCGTTGCGTGATCGTCGTCGACGAGGCACTGCCCGTCGGCCGGGCGGCCAACGCCGCTGCCGTCGTCGCCCTGACCATCGGCCGCCGCCATCCCGGGTTGGTCGGAGACGATCTCGTCGACGCCGGCGGAGGGCATCACCCGGGACTGATCCCGATCGGCATCTCCGTCCTCGCCGCCACCGCCGCGGACCTCGTCGCGGTCCGCGGCAAGGCCCTCGCGCGCGGAATCGACGTCGTCGACTTCCCCACTGCCGGCCAGGAGACGACCGACTATGCCGCCTTCGGCGACGCCGTCGCCCGCACGCCGGCGGGAGACCTCGGCTACGTCGCCGTCGGCCTCGTCGGTGCGCGCCGCGAGGTCGGCAAGGTCGTCGGTCGTCTGCCGCTGCTGCGGTGAGGGTCGCCGGTCAGGTCGTCGCCGGCGCGGCGCGGAGGGCGCTGCGGAAGGCGCCGGGCGTGATCCCCATGCGCCGGCGGAAACACCGCGTGAGATGCGCCTGATCGGCGAAGCCGACGGCGGCGGCGACCTCGGCCGGCGCTTCGCCGCGCCGTAGCAACTCGACCGCGGCCCGAACACGCGCCTGTCGCTGGTAGGCGTGCGGCGTCAGGCCGGTGTGACGCGTGAAGGCGCGCAGCAGCCGGAACGGCGGCAGACCCGCCGCCGTCGCGATCTCGCCGAGCCGGACCGACCGGGCGAGGTCGGCATCGAGGAAGGCACGTGCGAGGCCGACCGCCCGCGGTTCGCGACCCGGCTCGGTCACCGCGATCTCGGTGGTGGTGTGGTCGGCGACGAGGCGTTCCCCGAACGTGAGCCAGCACTCGTCGAGCCCGAGAGCGTCGGCCTCCGCTTCGGTCCCGCGATGGAGGGCGAGGAACAGCGACAGCAGCCGCGCGTCGCGGATCACCGGGCCGCGAATGTGCCCCTCGCCGCGGCGTCGTCCACCTTCGGCGAGTTGCTCGGCGAGGCGTGCCGGGTCGAGATAGATCGTCCGTTGCGACCAGCCACACGCGGCCGCCGCCTCGCCGGCATGGACCACCTCCGCGTCGATCGCGTAGAGATCGCCGGCGCGTGCCACGAAGTCGGTGTCTCGCATCCGGATGTGGATGGCGCCCCGGGTGATCAGCGCGAGGCAGGCACGATCGTGAGTGTGCGGATCGTAGACGAAATCGCCGAAGCGCCCGGCCAGGAACTCCGCATCGTGCGTCGGGCTGCGCCAGAAGCTCGAACGGACGGCGTCGGACGCCCGGCCCATGCGTCGCCTCCTCACATCTTGCCGAGATCCACCGCCCCGGCTTCCCTTCCCCGCGCCGCGAGCTGGGCGAGGCGCTTGCGCATCTTCGGCAGGATGTCGTCGATCGAGTTGGCCACGCCGTAGGAAAGCTCGAAGCCCGGTCGGATGAAGGCGTTCTCCTGCATGTGATGCAGGAGCGTCACCAGCGGATCCCAGAACGCGGCGATGTTGGCGAGCATGATCGGCTTGGCGTGGCGGCCGAGCTGCGCCCAGGTCATCTGCTCGACCACCTCCTCCAGCGTGCCGATGCCGCCGGGCAGCGCCACGAAGGCGTCGGAGTGCTCGAACATCAGCCGTTTGCGCTCGTGCATGTCGGCGGTGACGATCAATTCGGTGACCTCGGGCAGCATCACCTCCTTGTCGACCAGGAACTGCGGGATGATGCCGGTGACCTTGCCGCCGTCGGCGAGGCAGGCCCGCGCCGCCGCACCCATCAGCCCGAGCGAGCCGCCGCCGTAGACGAGGCGGATGCCCTCGCGCGCCAGCAGTTGCCCGAGTTCGATCGCCGCGCCCTCGAAGGCCGGATCGGCGCCGGCGCCGGAGCCGCAGTAGATGCAGATGGCGGAGAGTTTCGACACGGGGAGAAGTCCTCTGGTGGCGTCCGGCCGGCGCCGCCGACCGGCCCGCCGACGGCGACCGCGGGGCGGTCGAGTCGGCGGTCGGGTTCCCTGCCACTCTAGCGCTTCCGTGTGACGCCGAAACCCCGTGCGTCCGCGACCCGGATGTCCGCGGCCGGCCGTGACCCGGATGCCTCATGCGTCCCGCCGAGGGCGGCCATGTCCGCGGGGTGCCTTTGAAATCCTCGAAAGAGCCTCTATCTGAGGAAGACGGCGCCCGCGCCATCGTTTCCTTGTCTCCGATCCGGTTCTTCCCATGTCACGTATCCATCGCCCCGTCGGCCCCGTCACGGCCGACGAAGGAAAGACGCTCGAAACGCTGAAGAACCTGTGGCCGCACCTGTGGCCGGCCGATCGTCCCGAGCTGAAGCGGGCGGTGGTGCTGGCGCTCTTCGCCCTGGTCCTGGGCAAGGTGCTGACCGTCTTCCTGCCCTACGTCTACAAGTGGTCGACCGACCTGCTCGCCGTCGGGCCGCAGCCGGAGAAGGTGCAGCTTCTCGCCGTACCGGTGCTGTTGGTGGTCGCCTGGGGTGTGGTGCGCGTCGCTTCGGTCGCCTTCAACCAGTTGCGCGACGCCCTCTTCGCCGCCGTCGGTCAGCACGCCGTGCGCGGCCTCGCCACCCAGACCTTCCGCCATCTCCATGCGCTGTCGCTGCGCTATCACCTGACGCGCCGCACCGGCGGCCTCTCCCGCATCGTCGAGCGCGGCGCCAAGGGCATCGAGACCATCGTCCGCATCTCGATCCTCGCCGGCGTGCCGACCATCGTCGAGTTCGCGCTGATGGCGGGCGTGATCCTGTGGGAGTTCGACTGGATCTACGTCGGCGTCATCCTCGTCACGACGGTCGCCTACGTCTGGTTCTCGGTCGCCGCCTCGCAGTGGCGCATCGGCATCCGCCGCGTGATGAACGAGGCCGACACCGACTCCATGTCGAAGGCGGTCGACAGCCTGCTGAACTTCGAGACGGTGAAGTACTTCACGGCGGAAGAGCTCGAGGCGGCGCGCTACGACCGCGCCATGGCGAAATACGAGGGCGCGGCGATCCGCACCTACACCTCGCTCGCCTGGCTGAACTTCGGCCAGGGCGTGATCTTCTCCGTCGGCATGGCCGCGTGCATGGCGCTGTCGGCCTGGGCGGTGATGAAGGGCGAACAGACCGTCGGTCACTTCGTCATGATCAACGCGCTGATGCTGCAGCTCGCCGTTCCGCTCAACTTCATCGGCACGCTCTACCGCGACATCAAGCAGTCCCTCGTCGACATCGAGAGCCTCTTCGCCGTGCTCGATCAGCCGGCCGAGGTCTCCGACAAGGTCGACGCGAAGCCGCTGGCGATCGGCGAGGCGGCCGTCCGCTTCGAGAACGTCACCTTCTCCTACGACCCCGATCGGCAGATCCTCAAGGGCGTCTCCTTCGAGGTGCCGGCCGGCAGGACCGTGGCCATCGTCGGCCCGTCGGGCGCGGGCAAGTCGACCATCTCGCGACTGCTCTTCCGCTTCTACGACGTCTCCGGCGGTCGCATCACCATCGACGGACAGGACCTGCGCGACGTCACCCAGACGTCGCTGCGCCACGCCATCGGCATGGTTCCGCAGGACACCGTGCTGTTCAACGACACGGTGGCCTACAACATCCGCTACGGCCGCCCCGACGCGACCGACGCCGAGGTCGAGGAAGCCGCCCGTCTCGCTCAGATCGGCGACTTCATCGAACGTCTGCCCAAGCGCTACGAAACGGAGGTCGGCGAACGCGGCCTGAAGCTCTCCGGCGGCGAGAAGCAGCGCGTCGCCATCGCCCGCACCATCCTGAAAGCCCCGCCGATCCTGATGCTCGACGAGGCGACTTCGGCGCTCGACACCCACACCGAGCGCGAGATCCAAGGCGCGCTCGACAGCGTGTCGCGGAACCGCACCACCCTGGTCATCGCCCATCGTCTGTCGACCGTGGTCAACGCCGACGAGATCCTGGTCCTCGACCAGGGCGTCGTCGCCGAGCGTGGCCGTCACGAGGAGCTTCTGGCGCAGGGTGGCCTCTACGCCTCGATGTGGACCCGCCAGCGCGCCGCCGACGAGGCCCGCGAGCAACTCGAGAAGACCGAGGCCGACGATCCCTTCGGCGTGGTCAAACGTGGTGCGCCCGCCGCGGAGTGAGGGGAGGGGAGGGGCGAGGGCTCCCGATCTCTCACGAGTCGGACGCGGCGAAACGAGACCGATCCGGCCACCTCTTCGTGCGAGATGCTTCGAGACGGCGTCCTTCGGACGCTTCCTCGGCATGAGGCGTTCGATTTTTGATGGGAATCTCGAACCCCTCATCCTGAGGAGGGCCGAAGGCCCGTCTCGAAGGATCGCGCACCGACTCCGATCGGCCGAACTGCCCGAAATTTCCCTGAGGGGAGAAGAGAGGCAAGTCAGCACACCGCCTTCCCAACGCCGCAGATCCCGTATAGGTCATCGGCGAGATGAAACACGCCCGCGCCGTTCGATCCGAGCCGCGCGCGAGAAGACGAGACGCCCCCATGGACAGCCTGCTCTCCACCATCACCAGGGCCTTCCCGCCGATCAATCGCGAGGGCTGGCCCTTCGTCGCCATCGCCGCGGTGCTGACCCTGGTGATCGGCTCCTTCTGGCAGCCGCTGTTCTGGATCCTCCTCGGCCTGACCATCTGGGTCGCCGCCTTCTTCCGCGATCCGACCCGCGTCACGCCGCAGGGCGAGGGCCTGGTCGTCTCGCCGGCCGACGGCCGCATCTCGCATCTCGTCGAGGTCCTGCCGCCGCCGGAGCTGGGCCTGCCGGCCGAGCCGATGCTGCGCATCTCGATCTTCATGAACGTCTTCAACGTTCACGTGAACCGCATGCCGATCTCGGGGAAGATCGACCGGGTCGTCTACACGCCCGGCAAGTTCCTCAACGCCGAGCTCGACAAGGCCTCGCTCGACAACGAGCGCAACGGCCTCGTCATCACCCATTCGCTCGGCACGGTGGCCTGCGTCCAGATCGCCGGACTGGTGGCACGGCGTATCGTCTCCTGGGTGAAGGGCGGCGAGGAGTTGGCGGCGGGCAGCCGCTTCGGCATGATCCGCTTCGGCTCGCGCCTCGACGTCTTCCTGCCCGTCGGCACGGTGCCGCAGGTGGCGCTCGGCCAGACGACGCTCGCCGGCGAGACCATCCTCGCCGACCTGACGCAGGTGGGCGGCGCGGCTCGCCCGACCCGCGCTTCGTGAGAGTGGTGGCGCCACAGGAGGCCCGGCGATGGACGATCTCTTCCCGCCCGTCGAACACCAGTCGGTGAAGACCGGCCATCGCTTTCGCCTACGCTCGGTGCCGTTCCGGGTCGTCCTGCCCAATCTGGTGACGCTGCTGGCGCTCTGCGCCGGTCTCACCGGCATCCGCATGGGTCTCGAGGGGCGCTTCGAATGGGCGGTCGGCGCGGTGGCGCTCGCCGCCACGCTCGACGCCGTCGACGGTCGCATGGCGCGCTGGCTCAAGGGCACCTCGCGCTTCGGCGCCGAACTCGACAGCCTCGCCGACTTCGTCAACTTCGGCGTCGTGCCCGGCCTCCTGCTGCACATCTGGGTGCTGAAGTTCGCCCCGTCCTTCGGCTGGCTGGCGGTGCTCGGCTACGTCATCGCCGCGGTGCTGCGGCTCGCCCGCTTCAACGTCATGCTGGAAACGCCGAAACCGGCGTGGCAACAGAACTTCTTCGTCGGCATGCCGGCTCCGGCCGGCGCACTCTCGGCGCTGCTGCCGCTCTATCTCCAGCAGATCTTCGCCTTCCACCTCGATCGCGGCGTCGCCGTCCTCGTGGCGATCTACATCCTCTTCGTCGCCTTCATGATGGTCTCGACCATCCCGACGTGGTCCGGCAAGAAGCTCGGCATGCGCATCCCCCGCGAACAGATCATCCCGGTTTCGGTCGGCTTCGTGCTGTGCATCGCGGCGCTGATCAGCTTCCCCTTCGAGATCCTGGCGGTGGTGACGATCGGTTATCTCGCGCTCATTCCCTTCGGCTGGCGTCGCTATCGCACTCTCGCCGCCGCCGACGCCGCGTCACCGGCTCGGGACGGCGATCCGCAGGCGCCGCCGACGCCCTGATTTCGTGTGCACCGCGGGAGATCAGGCCGAGCCCTCTGCCTCTCCACTGAGCACCGATACGCGCTCCGCCAGACTGCTGCCCGGAAATGCGGCACGCAGCGCATGCAGCGCTTCCGCGTGGCTTCCCGGCCTCACCCGTTGGAGTAGCGCCCGCATCGCCATGAGCCGGATTTCGAGTTCCTGGTCGTAGCGCCCGGACACTGACGAAATGGCGGATTCCGGCCGGTCCGAGGGCGGGTTCGGTTGTTCTCGAAGTTGTCGCGACATCGGACGTCCTCCCGTTGTTCTGCGTGTCGCCTCTCGCGATCGGATAGCCCCCTCGGAAGCACACGCCGTGCCATGGCGCGGTGCACGCCGACGGGCATCCATCGGAAAAACACCACTGCTGCCATCCGCGCACTTTCCGTCCCGCGGTGATGGACTATGTTGATCGTGTCGATATCGGGAGAACCGGCGATGACGGGTGAGGAAGACCGGCAGGAATTCGATCTTTTCGATCCGGATCTGGCGACCGCGGGCGGGCCGCGACGTCTGCGCGACGACCCGCTTCTGCGCCTGCTCGCGATCAACTGGCTGATCGGTGCCGGCGTCGCCGCCGCCCTCGCCGCGGTGGTCCTGATCACCGACACGGCGCATCTGCGCACCCTGATGTTCTCGTCCTCCGAACCGTGGATCCCGATCCTGCTGCTGTTCTTCGGATTCATGGTCACCATGTGTTCGGTGGCCATGGGAGCGGCGATCATGTTCCTGCCGAAGGACGACGACGACGACGAACCCAGGGGCGGCATGAAGCTCGAGGTTCTGAAACTGCCGCAGTTCGGGCCGGCCCTGGCGCCCGTCCGGGCCGGCGCTTCGTCTTCGCGAGGCCGTCCGCTGCGCTGACCCCGCGGTTCCCCCGTCGATCCGTGATCACGGCCCGCGCCCTCTCCGGGGTCCGGGCCGGATCGATTCTCGATCCTCACAGGATCGGGCAAGCGACTGATCCGACTCCGATTCTCCACCCCGCCGGAATCGATGCGTGAAGCGACCGAATCGGATTCTGAGCTTGACCGTCTCGCAGCGTCACACGAGCTTCAGCCGCCGTTCGACTTCACCTCACGCGGCAGGGTGAGGCGCCGGCGCACTTGAAATTCCGCGATCGACCGGCGCACTCTTCGCCGACATCGCGTCTTCGGAGGGAGCCGACATGGCCGAGACCCCCGCCTATCCCCGTGATCTGATCGGCTACGGTCGCAACCCGCCGCATCCGCATTGGCCGGGTGAGGCGCGCGTCGCGGTGCAGTTCGTCGTCAACTACGAGGAGGGCGGCGAGAACTGCATCCTCCACGGCGACGCCGCCTCCGAGGCCTTCCTCTCCGACGTGCTCGGCGCCCAGCCCTGGCCGGGCAAGCGCCACATGAACGTCGAGAGCATGTACGAATATGGCTCGCGCGCCGGCTTCTGGCGGCTGTGGCGGCTCTTCGCGGAGCGCGAACTGCCGGTGACCGTCTACGGCGTCGCCACCGCGCTCGCCCGCAACCCCGACGCCGTCGCCGCCATGCACGAAGCCGGCTGGGAGATCGCCTCGCACGGGTTGAAGTGGATCGACTACCGCGACTTCACGCCCGAGGAGGAGCGCGCCCACATCGCCGAAGCGATCCGCATCCACACCGAGACGACCGGCTCCCGTCCCCTCGGCTGGTACACCGGCCGCACCTCGGCCGCCACCCGCGACCTGATCAAGGAGGAGGGCGGTTTCCTCTACGACAGCGACAGTTACGCCGACGACCTGCCCTATTGGGAGAAGGGGCCGAAGGGGCCGCATCTGGTCATCCCCTACAGCCTCGAGACCAACGACATGCGCTTCTCCAACGCCCCCGGCTTCACCGAGAGCGAGCAGTTCTTCACCTATCTGAAGGACACGTTCGACGTCCTCTATGCCGAAGGCGAGACCGCGCCGAAGATGATGTCGATCGGCCTGCACTGCCGCCTCGCCGGCCGCCCCGGCCGCGTCGCCGGGCTGAAGCGCTTCCTCGATCACATCGCCGCCCACGACCGTGTCTGGGTCGCCCGCCGCATCGACATCGCCTGGCACTGGCACGCCCATCACCAGCCGGCGTGAGCCGGGACTGGGTGGGCGAACGCAGGGTTACCGATCCATTCTCGATTGCCCGGCAAACCAGGGGTCATCCAAGAGTGTATGTTAACGGGTCGGTGCGATGATGAGTGTCGAGGTTCGCGGATCCGTGGGCCCTTCGAAACTCATCGATGGAAGATCGTCATGAAAAATCTGGTTCGACGTTTTGTCGCATGTGAAGATGGTGCCACGGCGATCGAGTACGGCCTCATCGCGTCGCTGGTGGCGGTGGCCATCATCGCCGGCGCCGGCGCACTCGGCAACAACCTCAACAACACCTTCAACAACCTCGCCGGCAACATGAAGTGAGCCGAGCGGCCGCCGCGCCGCTCCTCGGTCGTGTCACCGCTCGCGACGAAGACGCCGGCGACCCTGGTCGCCGGCGTCTTCGTCTCGATGGCTCTGGTGTCGTGTCGCCTCACGCCACCGCGACGTCGGCGAGGAAGCGGCGGATACGCTCGTCGAGGGAGATCGCGGCTTCCGTGAGGTCTTTGGCGACCGACGTCACCTCGTCGGCGACCCGCGAGGTCTCGCCGAGCGCGCCGGCCACGGTCGAGATCGACTTCGTCAGGCTCTCGGTGTCGTGCGCAACCTGGGTTCCGCGCGCCGAGATTTCCGAGGTCATCACCGTCTGTTCCTCGACGGCATGGGCGATGGTGGCGCTCGACTTCTCGATCGTCTCCAGCGTCTCGGTGACCGATCCGATCTGGTGCACCGCCTCGCGCGTCGCCGACTGGATGGCGCCGACGTTGCCGGCGATCTCCTCGGTCGCCTTGGTGGTCTGGGTGGCGAGTTGCTTGACCTCGCTCGCCACCACGGCGAAGCCGCGCCCGGCTTCCCCGGCGCGCGCCGCCTCGATGGTGGCGTTGAGGGCGAGGAGGTTGGTCTGGTCGGCGATGGCGCGGATCAGGTCGACGACCGCGCCGATCTTCTCGGCGGTCTCCGCCAGCGTCGCCACCGAGCGGCGTGCCTCGCGTCCGAGATCCGCCCCTGCCGCGGTGACCCGTTCGGCCTCGGTGATCTGTCGGCCGACGCCGTTGACGGTCTCGGACAGGTCGTGCGTCGCCCGGGCGACGGCACCGACGTGTTCGGCGTCGTCGTAGGCGAGTTTCTCCGCGTCGCGCATCGACCGTCCCGTGGCTTCGGCCATGCGGGTGAGGGTCTCGGCCGAACTGTTCATGTCGTCGGCGGTGGTGCGGACGAAGCCGACGATCTGTGCAGCCTCGGCGCGAAAGTCGGCGATCACCTTCTCGACCCGCGCCGATCGCGCCAGCCGGTCCTCGGCGATGCGGCTCTCCTCGGCCTTGAGGGCGTCGCGTTCGATCATCGACTGGCGGAACACCTCGACGGCGCGGGCGATCTGCCCGACCTCGTCGCCGCGGCGGGTATAGGGGACGTGCGCGTCCGTCGTTCCCGACGCCATCGCGCCCATCACCGCATTGAGCCGATCGACCGGTCGGGTGACACCGCGGCCGAGCCACAGCGCATAGAGGACGAAGGCGATCATCGCCGGTGTGCATCCGGCGGCGATCCAGGCGACGGTCTGCAGAATGCCGCGATCGACGTCCCAGACGAACGAACCCGATCCGATCATCCAGTTCCAGCCCGGGACTTTCGAGGCGAAGGAGATCTTGCGCGATGGCGAACTCTCCCCGGCCTTCGTCCAGTGGTAGGAGACGTAGCCGCCTTTCTCCGCGGCCGAGACGAGAGCCTCGGCGAAGGTGCGGCCGTCGTCGACGGTGAAGCGAGCGAGGTCGTCGCCGACCTTCGAGGCGGTGTCGCCGGAGGCGAGCAGCTTGCCGCGCGCATCGAAGGCGAAGAGGTAGTTGTCGCCCTCGAACCGGATCGAGTCGATGGTGGCGAGCGCCTGCTTCTCGGCCTCCGCGTCGCCGATCTCGCCCGCCTTCACCCGCGCCTGCAGGACCTGGATGTAGGAGGACGTCGCTTCGACGACGCTGCGCGCCTGGCCCTGGCGCAATTCGATCATCGATTGTCGGAACTGCCAGATCGCATAGACCGTGCCGGCACTCATGATGGTGACGGCGATTGCGATGATCGTGAGGAATCTCAGACCGATCGTCATGTTGAAGCCGGATTTCGGGCTGGCCATCGCAGTGTCGGGCTCGTCGCTGAGGGACATTTTGTCACGAAGAAGCTAGGCACCGTTGGGTTAACAAAGTCGAAGCGGCGTCCCGAAGTTTCGAGTTTTCGAGCTCGCGAAAAGTACGAATTCCGTCTGAAATACCCAGAGAGAAAAGTGACGCAACGTAATGAGAGTGGAGTTCCGCTGACGTGGCCGGTCATCGTGTCGACCGACGCATGTATTCGGTGCCGGAGAAACGGTCGGGGAGGCGTCACAGAGACGTCACAAGACGACGGTGAGCCGTTCCGCGGCGCGCGTCACCCCGGTATAGAGCCAGCGGGCGCGGTGTTCGCGGAAGGCGAAGCTCTCGTCGAACAACACCAGATCGTCCCACTGCGACCCTTGCGCCTTGTGCACGGTGAGGGCGTAGCCGTAATCGAACTCGTCCGACTTGCGCCGGACCGCCCAGGGCAGGGCCTCGGCGCCGCTCTCGAAGAACGCCGGCCAGACGGATGCGGCTATACGTCGCCGTTCGAACGTGTCCTCCGGTGCCAGGTCGAACTTGAGGAAACCGCTCTTCGGATCCTTGACCCGGGTGACGCGGAAGATGCCGCCGTTCTGCAGGCCCTTGGTCTTGTCGTTCCTCAGGCACACCAGCTTCTCGCCGACCTCCGGGGTGGGGGAGGTGTAGCCGCGCAGTTCGCGGATGCGGGCGTTGTAGAGCTGGCGCGTCTTGTTGCGTCCGACCAGCACCTGATCGGCGGAGAGGATGCGGTCGGCGGTGATGTCGCGCCGACGGATCACCCGCGTCTCGCCGTAGTCGCCGACCGAGAGATCCCGTCCCTCGCGGATGTCCATCGACAGGCGGATGATCGGGTTGTCGGCCGCCTGCCGGTGGACCTGGGTCAGCATGATGTCGGGCTCGACCTCGGTGAAGAAGCCGCCGCCCTTGACCGGGGGGAGCTGTGCCGGGTCGCCGAGCACCAGCGTCGGCTTGCCGAAGGACAGGAGGTCCTTGCCCAGCTCCTCGTCGACCATCGAGCACTCGTCGATGACGATCAGCGACGCCTTGGCCGCGTCCGACTGGCGGTTGAGGGCGAAGGAGAAGGTCTCCTCCTCCTCGTCGTCTTCCGGCGGCCGTTTCGGCCGGTAGATCATCGAATGGATGGTCGAGGCGTCGACGCAGCCTTTCGCGCGCATCACCGAGGCGGCCTTGCCGGTGAAGGCGCCGAACAGCACGTCGCCGTCGATCCCCTCGGCGAGATGGCGGGCGAGCGTCGTCTTTCCCGTCCCGGCGAAGCCGAACAGGCGGAACACCTGCGGGGAGCCCGTCTTCAGCCAACGGGCGATCTCCTTCAGAGCCGTATCCTGCTCGCTCGACCAATCCATGCCGAGATCCGTGACTCACCCATCGCGTCGTCGTGCGTTTCTACTGCAACGAGAACAAAAAGAAAACAAGCATCGATCCGTCGAATGGCGCCGTCTCAGGGATGGCCGATCCACATGAGCCATGCGCTCGCCGTCACCGCCGCGGTCACCGTGGTCACCGCGATCACGTTGGAGGCGATGGTGCGGCCGACCCCGAACTGGGTGGCGACGAGATAGACGTTGATACCGGTCGGCACGCTGCCGATCATCACCAGTGGCCCGACGATGTCGTCGTCGACGCCGGCGAGCCGCCCGATCGCCAGCACGAAGGCGGGCAACGCCAGGAGCTTCAGCGCCGAGATGGAGAGCGCCGGGGCGACCTCGCCGGCGAGGCTCTGCCCGTGCATCGACATGCCGAGCGAGACGAGCGCGATCGGGCTCGCCACGCCGCCGAGTGTATGGATCGTCCGCTCCAGGATGCCGCTCGGGCGGAACCCGACGAAATGGGCGACGACGCCGGCCAGAAGCCCGAGGATGATCGGATTGCGCAGCACCGCCAGCGCGATGCGGCCGACCGCGGCGAGCGGTGACACCGGTTGGCCGTCTCTCGCCTCGGCGCGCAGCAGCAGCACGGTCGCCGTGGTCATCCACAGCGGCAGATGGACCGAGATGACCATGGTGGCGATCAGGACGCCGTGATCGCCGAAAGTGCGCTGGGAGAGCGGCAGGCCGACGAAGCCGATGTTGGCGAAGGTCGCGCCCATCCCGGCGATGACCGCCGTCTTCGCCGGCAGCCGGAAGACGCGCCCGGCGATCGTCTGCCCGAGGACCCACGAAGCCGCCGCCGCCGGATAGTAGCAGCCCCACACCTGCCACGGCGACGCCGCGCCGAGATCCGCCTTGACCAGCGTCTCGAACAGCATCAGCGGAATACCGACGGTAGCGGCGAACGTCGCCAAGCCTTCGCCGACACTCGGCTGCAGAATGCCGGTGACGGCCAACGCCCAACCGAGCGCCACGAAGGCGAAGATCGGCAGGACGATGTCGAAGGCTTCGGTCATGTCGCCCGCGCGGTCGGCCGGCGGCACGGCGTCCGCGGCGGGAGGAAGGTCACTCTCCTCGCCTAGCAGAGCAGCGCGCCGCGCGACAGGGGGGGCACCACATGGCGTGCCCGCCGCATCCGCATGCCCAATGCGACCCCAGACCTCTGGTTTCGCGCGCCCGAAACCGCTATGTCGGTTGCCCTGATCGAAGACCGCCAAGACGGCCGCTTTCGCCGCCGGATGAGAGGGACGCTCCCCATGCCCGCCTATCGCTCCCGCACCTCCACCCACGGCCGCAACATGGCCGGCGCTCGTGGCCTCTGGCGCGCCACCGGCATGAAGGAGAGCGACTTCGGCAAACCGATCATCGCGGTGGTGAACTCCTTCACCCAGTTCGTCCCCGGCCACGTCCATCTGAAGGACCTCGGCCAGTTGGTGGCGCGCGAGATCGAGAAGGCCGGCGGCGTCGCCAAGGAGATGAACACCATCGCCATCGACGACGGCATCGCCATGGGTCACGACGGCATGCTCTATTCGCTCCCCAGCCGCGATCTCATCGCCGACAGCGTCGAATACATGGTCAACGGCCACTGTGCCGACGCCATGGTCTGCATCTCCAATTGCGACAAGATCACCCCCGGCATGCTGATGGCGTCGCTGCGCCTCGACATCCCGACTGTCTTCGTCTCCGGCGGACCGATGGAGGCCGGCAAGGTCATTCTGTCGACCGGCACCACCAAGGCCGTCGACCTCATCGACGCGATGATCGCCGCGGCGGATGAGAACGTCTCCGACGAGGACGTGAAGTCCTACGAGCGCAACGCCTGCCCGACCTGCGGCTCCTGCTCCGGCATGTTCACCGCCAATTCGATGAACTGCCTGACCGAGGCGCTCGGCCTGTCGCTGCCCGGCAACGGCTCGATGCTCGCCACCCATGCCGACCGCAAGGCGCTGTTCCTCGAGGCCGGCCGGCTGATCGTCGATCTCTGCAAGCGGTATTACGAGGGTAACGACGAGAGCGTGCTGCCGCGCGCCATCGCCGGCAAGGCGGCGTTCGAGAACGCCATGACCCTCGACATCGCCATGGGCGGCTCGACCAACACCGTGCTGCATCTCCTCGCCGCGGCTCGAGAAGCCGGCGTCGACTTCCAGATGGCTGACATCGACCGGCTGTCGCGCCGCGTCCCCTGTCTCTGCAAGGTCGCGCCGGCGGTGGCGAACATCCACATGGAAGACGTCCACCGCGCCGGCGGCATCTTCGCCATTCTCGGCGAACTCGACCGCGCCGGCCTGCTGACGACCGATCTGCCGACCGTCCACACCGCGACGCTGAAGCAGGCGCTCGCCCAGTGGGACGTCATGCAGACCAACTCGATCGCGGTGCGCACCTTCTATGCCGCCGCGCCGGGTGGCGTCCCCTCGATCGAGGCCTTCAGCCAGGATCGTCGCTGGGACGAACTCGACGTCGATCGCAAGAAGGGCGTCATCCGCTCGCTCGACAACGCCTATTCCAAGGACGGCGGCCTCGCGGTCCTCTACGGCAACATCGCGCTCGACGGCTGCATCGTGAAGACCGCCGGCGTCGACGAGTCGATCCTGAAGTTCGAAGGTCCGGTGAAGCTGTTCGAGAGCCAGGACGCCGCGGTCTCCGGCATCCTCGGCGGCGGGGTCGTCGCCGGCGACGTCGTCGTCATCACCTACGAAGGCCCCAAGGGCGGCCCCGGCATGCAGGAGATGCTCTATCCGACGAGCTATCTGAAGTCGAAGGGGCTGGGCAAGGCCTGCGCCCTGCTCACCGACGGCCGCTTCTCCGGCGGCACCTCGGGTCTCTCCATCGGCCACGCCTCGCCGGAAGCGGCGGAGGGCGGCAACATCGGCCTCGTCGAGGCCGGCGACCGCATCCGCATCGACATCCCCGATCGGACGATCGAACTCTTGATCTCCGACGCGGAGATGGACGCGCGCCGGGCGAAGATGGAGGCCAAGGGCAAGGACGCCTGGAAGCCGACGGCACCGCGCGCCCGCAAGGTCTCCGCCGCGTTGCGCGCCTACGCCGCCATGGCCACCTCCGCCGCCAAGGGCGCGGTGCGCGACGTCAGCCAGATCGAGCGCTGAGAGGCAGCCGGAAGACCAGGGACCGGGCGGCATCTGCCCGGTCTTGCCCGGCGATCCCGGAGATCGTGACCCATGGCGCTCGTGCGGATGGACAATATCGGCATCGTCGTCGAGGACCTCGACGCGGCGATCGCCTTCTTCCGAGACCTCGGCCTGGACCTCGAAGGGCGGGCCTCGATCGAAGGCGAATGGGCCGGTCGGGTGACCGGATTGGGCGATCAGCACGTCGAGATCGCCATGATGCGCACCCCGGACGGCCACGGTCGGCTCGAACTCTCGCGCTTCGTGACGCCGGCGGTCGTCGCCGATCATCGCGACGCCCCGGTCAATGCGCTCGGCTACCTGCGCGTCATGTTCACCGTCGACGACATCGACGAAACGCTCGACAGGCTCCGCGCTCGCGGGGCCCGGCTGGTGGGCGACGTGGTGCGATATCGAGACGCCTATCGGCTCTGCTATGTCCGCGGGCCCGAAGGAATTCTCATCGGATTGGCCCAGGAACTCGGCTGAATGCCGGACCGAGACGACGGGACACCGGCGATCGATCGCCGAGCGGGAATCTCGGGCAGTCGGGATCGATGAACGTGAGGGCGGGCGACCGGAAGGTCCCCGCCCTTCGTCGTTCCTCGGCCCCACATCCGTAGAAATTGAAGGTTCCGAGTAATATTCGATAAACCGCGTCCCTTCACTCGATGTTTCGACTTGTCTGCAATATTCCACTCACCGAATTGCAGACGAAGGGGAGCGTCATGGCTACGCAGATCCGTGAACTCATTGGTAACCACAAGATCTTGCCGGTTCCGTTGGAGCGGGTTCGCGACGAGGACGATCTCTACGAACTGGGAATGACGTCCTTCGCCTCGGTGCAGCTGATGCTGGCGCTGGAGGAGGCGTTCGACATCGAATTCCCCGAGCGCATGCTCAACCGCAAGACCTTCGCCTCGATCTCCGCGATCGACCGTTCCGTCACCGAACTCGTCTCGGGAAGGGCCTGAACCGATGAACGTCGCTGTGAAACACGCCTCGCTCACCACCTCCGCGCTCGAGCGCATGGCCCGCGTCGCCGACGAAGTGGCCGCCAAATTCGCCGCCGACGTCGATGCGACCGGCCGCTTTCCCGCCGAGACCTTCGACGCCTTGAAGCGTGAACGTCTGCTCGGCTGCTGGATCCCGAAGGAGTACGGCGGCGAGGGCCTGACCCTCACCGACATCTGCGCCCTGGTCGCCCGTCTCGGACAGGCTTGCGGCTCCTCGGCGATGATCTACGGCATGCATCAGATCAAGATGTCGAGCCTGATCCAGCATTCGGTCGGCTCCGACTGGCACATCGACTACATGCGTGAGTGCGCCCGCGATCAGCTCCTCCTCGGCTCGGCGACGACCGAAGGCGGCATCGGCGGCGACCTGCGCAACTCGATCTGCGCCGTCGAAGTCGAGGGCGATCGCTATCGCCTCACCAAGCAGGCGACCTGCATCTCCTACGGCCGCGCCGCCGACGCCATCCTCGCCACCTGCCGCCGCAACCCGGAGGCCGCCTCGTCCGATCAGGTCATGGTCGTCTGCAAGAAGGGTGACTACACCCTGCGCGAGACCGTCGACTGGGACACGATGGGCATGCGCGGCACCCGCTCGGAAGGCTTCGAGCTGGTCTCGTCGGGCGACGCCCGTCAGGTCTTCGTCCAGCCCTTCTCCGAGATCGCCGCCCAGTCGATGCTCGCCATGGCGCACATCATCTGGACCGCCACCTGGTACGGCATCGCCGCCGACACCGTGGTCAAGGCCCAGGCCTTCGTGAAGGCCGAGGCCAAGAAGCGGCCGGGCACCGTGCCGCCGGGCGCGCTGCGTCTCGCCGAGGTGTCGGCTTCGCTCCAGCAGATGAAGTCGCTGCTCGTCGCCGGCATCGGCCGCTACGAGGAGGCGCTCGCCGACGAGGCGCTGATGAACACCCTGTCGTTCATCGCCGAACTCAACACCATCAAGGTGTCGGCGTCTGAGCTCGGCATCGCCATCGCCCAGCAGTCGCTGATGATCCTCGGCCTCGCCGGCTATCGCAACGCCGGCCCGTGGACCATCGCCCGCAACTACCGCGATCTGCTCTCCGCCGCGATCATGATCAACAACGATCGCATCCTCGGCAACACGTCGAATCTGCTCCTGATGAGCAAGATCGACGTCTCCGTCGCGTGAGGTGAGAATGAACGCCATTCCCCCCGAGATCAAAGCGGCTCCGGCCGCCGATGCGCCGGCCGCCACCTTCCTCGATCGCCTGTTCGAGGACGGCGTGCTGATGCCGACCGGTGTCGACGGCCTCTACGGTCGCTCCGGCGCCTTCGAGGAGGTGATCGACGGCTTCGAGCGTCTCGTCGAGCGCTTCAGCCGCGAAGACGGCGCGATGAAGATCCATTTTCCCCCGGCGATGCCGCGGGTGAACATGGAGAAGTCGGGCTACCTCAAGAGCTTCCCGCAGCTCGCCGGATCGATCCACTCCTTCATGGGGTCGGATGCCGATCACTGTCAGCTGATCGCGGCGATCACCGAGGGCCGTGACTGGAGCGAATACCAGTCGCCGACCGATGTGGTTCTGACGCCCGCCGCCTGCTATCCGCTCTATCCGACGGTCGCGGCACGAGGCGCGGTGCCGGACGCGGGGCTCCTCTTCGACCTGAAGAGCTACTGCTTCCGTCACGAGCCGTCGAAGGAGCCGACCCGCATGCAGCTCTTCCGGATGCGGGAGAACGTCTGCATCGGCACGCCCGAACAGGTGAGGGAGTTCCGCGAGCGTTGGCTCGAGCGCGGTCCGAAGATGATCGCCTCGCTCGGCCTGCCCTGCGAGCTCGATGTCGCCAACGATCCGTTCTTCGGCCGCGGCGGCAAGCTGATGGCGCGCAACCAGCGTGACCAGCAGCTCAAGTTCGAGCTGCTGATCCCGGTCAACGACGGCGCCGATCCGACCGCTTGTCTGTCCTTCAACTACCATCAGAACCACTTCGGTTCGCTGTGGGGAATGAAGCGTGCGGACGGCGAGGAGGCCCACTCGGCCTGCGTCGGCTTCGGCCTCGAGCGCATCGCGCTGGCCCTCTTCCGCCACCACGGCAACGACGTGACGAAGTGGCCGGAGAGCGTGCGCGAAGTGTTGTTCGGGTGAGGTCTCGGGCCGCGCCCTCGGGCGCGGAACCCCTTCTCCCCTCGCGGGAGAAGGTGGCCGAAGGCCGGATGAGGGGGCTCGGCCACTCCTCCGGAACGACGCCGCCATATCCATGGCCCGTCGTCCCCGGCGCGCCGAAGGCGAGGGAAGAGGACCCATGGACGGGTCCTCGTGTCTCCTCGCCCGATCGGATCGCGGCCGGGCCGATGGTTCCCCTTCCCCTCCGTGGGCGAGCCCGCTCCGGCCGGGGATGACGTCCGAAGAAACTGCGATGCCGCCGACCTCGGCATCTCGGTGAAAGAGCTTCCGGAGACCCCCGCATGCGTTTCCCCGACCCCTCCTCCCATCGCCCCCATGCGCTGCACGCGGCCGATCGGCGGTGGCCGGAGACCAATTGCTGGACCGATCTGTGGATCGAGATCGTCGCGGCGCTCGGCCAGGAGCCCGCCGCCATGCTCGGCTTCACCGTGACGCAGAGCTACGAGGGCGATCAGGCGACTTTCTTCAAGGTGCCGCCCGCCGATCTCGAACGCCTCTACGGGCTGGAGCTTCTGGAGCTGTCGATCTTCGACCGGCTCGAGGCCCATGTCGTCGAGCAGGTCGCCCGTGATCGCATCGTCCTGGTCGAGGCCGACGCCCACTTCCTGCCCGACACGCTCGGCGTGACCTATCGCACCGGCCATTCCAAGACGACGATCGGCATCACCGCCATCGACCCCACCGCCCGCCGCCTCGACTACTTCCACAACGCCGGCTACTTCCGGCTGGAGGGCGAGGACTACGACGGCATCTTCGGCGCGCCCGGCGAGGCGCGCGATCCGGCGGTGCTCTTCCCCTATGTCGAGTTCCTGAAGATCCCCGAGCGGGCACCGGTCGTCGACCTGCGCCGCGAGGCGGTGGATCTTCTGAAGCGCCATCTCTCCCGCCGACCGGCGTCGAACCCCTTCGCCGCCTGGAGTGCCGATTTCCCGCGCCACGCGGCGGATCTGGCGACCCGGCCGCCGGAGTGGTTCCACATCTACGCCTTCAACCTGATGCGCCAGTACGGCGCCGACTTCGAACTGCTGGCGAGCCATCTCGCCTGGCTCGAAGCGCAGGGCGAGACCGGCCTCGAGCCCGCTCGCCTCGCGGCGGAGGAGATCGCCGAGACCATGAAGGTGATGCAGTTCAAGCTCGCCCGCGCCATGGCGAAGAAGCGCTTCGACGGTCTCGCCGAGATGATCGACGCCTGTGCCGTCGCCTGGGAGCGCTGCATGGGCACGCTCGCGGCGAAGTACCTCGGCGAGGCGGCCCGCCGCGCGGCGTGAGTGGCGATCCCATGATCGCAGGGGCGAGCGGCTGCCGCTCCGCGCCGAAGGCGCCTCTTCCTTCTCCCCTTGCGGGAGAAGGTGGCCGAAGGCCGGATGAGGGGTCTGGGCCTCTCGTCTCGCTCCGTGCCCGCAGCCTGCGTCCGGTCGCGCGCTCACGCGCGCGCCCCCTCATCCGCCCCTGCGGGGCACCTTCTCCCGCAAGGGGAGAAGGGGGAGGGCGCCGCCGCGCCCGTCCCATATCTCCTGCCTCGTTCGTCGATCCCGCGCCACCCGTCTCTTCCGCGTTCCATGCGATGATCTCTCGCCTGCGATTCCCCGGAGCCCCCTCGTGACACAGCCGCTGCCGATCGACGCCTCCCGCCGCGCTCTCGATGCCGGATGGCGCATGGCCTCGACCGTGCCGGGCGCTTGGGCCACTCCCACCGATATCGACCCCGCCGGCGAGTGGTGTGAGGCGATCGTCCCCGGCACCGTCGCCGCGACGCTCCGCGCTCATGGGCTGTGGTCGGAGGACGAGCCGACGCCGCTCCATGATCGGGACCATTGGTATCGCTTGGCGCTGGACATCGCTGGCCGCCGCCGCCTGCGCTTCGACGGGCTCGCCACCTTCGCCGAGGTCTACCTCGACGGCGTCGAGATCCTGCGCGTATCTTCGATGTTCCTCGCCCACGAGGTCGATGTCGATCTCGCACCCGGCATGGAACTGGCGATCGTCTTCCGTTCGCTGACCCGGGCCCTCGATCGCCTGAAGCCGAAGCGCGCCCGCTGGCGTCCGCGCCTGATCCCCGAACAGCGGCTGCGCGCCGTCCGCACCACGCTCCTCGGCCACATGCCCGGCTGGTGCCCGCCGATCGACATGGTCGGGCCGTTCCGCCCGATCACGATCTCCGACCCGTCGACCGACCCGATCCGCGACGTCCGCCTCGACGCCACCTGGGACGGTCTCGACGGTTACCTGAAGGCCCGCCTCGTCTTCGAGGAACCGACCGCGCCCGCCACCGCGCGCCTCCTCTGCGCCGGCTGCGAGACCCGCCTGACCCTCGACGCCGACGGCGCCCTCGTCGGCGAGGTGGCGCTCGCCGGCATCGAGCCGTGGTGGCCGGCGACCCACGGCTCGCCGACCCTGCACGAGGTCGAGGCCGAGATCGACGGCGTCCGCTTCGCGCTCGGCCGCGTCGGCTTCCGCTCCATCACCGTCGATCGTGGCCCCGACGGCAAGGGCTTCGGTCTGGTCGTCAACGACGTGCCGGTCTTCGTCCGCGGTTCGGTGTGGGTGCCGACCGACATGGTCGGCCTCGCCGGCGACCGCGCCATCTACGAGGACGAACTCACCCGCGTCCGCGACGCCGGGCTCAACATGGTCCGCGTCCCCGGCATCGGCACCTACGAGAGCGACGCCTTCCACGACCTCTGCGACGAACTCGGCCTGCTCGTCTGGCAGGACCTGATGTTCGCCAATTTCGACTATCCCGCCGCCGATCCCGACTTCGTCGCCCTCGCCCGCACCGAGGGGGCGCAGGTGGCCCGCCGCCTCGCCGGTCATCCGTCGAGTGCCGTGGTCTGCGGCGGCTCCGAGATCACTCAGCAGGCGGCGATGATGGGCCTGCCGCCGGCGTCCTGGGGCAACGCCCTCTTCGACGACATCCTGCCTGCGGTGGTCGCGGCGCAGGCGCCCGGCCTTCCCTGGGTCCGCTCGACTCCCGACGGCGGGTCCATGCCCTTCGTCGCCGACACCGGCGTCACCCACTATTACGGCGTCGGCGCCTATGGCCGCCCGCTCGACGACGCGCGGCGGGCGAACGTCCGCTTCGCCGCCGAATGCCTCGCCTTCGCCTGTGTGCCGGAGGAGAAGACGGTCGCCGAGCGCCTCGCAGTGCCGCCGGTTCATTCGCCCGCCTGGAAGGCCGGCGTGCCGCGCGACATGGGGGCCGGCTGGGACTTCGAGGACGTGCGCGAGATCTACGAGCGCATGGTCTTCGGCGTCGATCCGGCGGCGCTGCGCTACGACGATCCGGAGCGTCATCTCGATGTCGCCCGCGCCACCGTCGCCCATGTGATCGAGGAGACGCTGCGCGAATGGCGCCGCCCCGGGTCCACCTGCCGCGGCGCGCTCGTCTTCACCCATCGCGATCCGAAGAACGGCGCCGGCTGGGGCCTCGTCGATGCCCTCGGCCGGCCGAAGTCGGCGTTCCACGCGTTGGCGCGCGCCTCGGCCCCGATCGCCGTGATCCTGTCGGACGAGGGGGTGAACGGCCTCGACGTCCACCTCGTCAACGACACCGCTGTCGCGGTTCGTGGCCGGCTCGAACTCGTGGCGCTGGCCGACGGCCACCGCCCGGTGGTCTCGGGCACCCGTGACGTCGAGATCCCGCCGCGCGGTTCACTGTCGTTCGCCGCGACCGATCTCTTCGGCGCCTTCTTCGACACGACACGCGCCTACCGCTTCGGCCCGGCGGCGCACGACCTCACCCATGCGAAACTGGTCGGTTCCGACGGCGAGATCCTGGCGGAAGCCTTCCACCGGCCGCCCGGCCGACCGATCGCGAAGAAGCGCACCGGCCTCGCGGCGCGGGTCGAGCGCAGTGGTGACGATTGGGATCTGGTGGTCGCCTGCGACGAGGCCGTGACCTCGGTCGTCGTCTCTGACGAGAACTTCACGTGCGCCGACGGCTTCCACATGGCCCCCGGCGAAAAGCGCCTGCGCCTGACGCGGCGGCCGGAAGCGCCGGCCGACGCGGTACCGGACGGCCACGTCCGCGCATTGGACGCCCGCGAACGGGCGACCTATCGTTGGTGAATGACCTCTGATGGTCGGGTGCAATTCGCCTTCGGCTCTTTGCACCCTATGATCCCACGCCGCTCTCAGTAGAGCAGCCGCGCCCGGATCGTTCCCGGGATCGCCCGCATGGCGGTGAGGATGTCGTCGGCATGGTCGCCGGCGCCGTCCGCCTCGATCACCACGTAGCCGACCTCGCCCTCGGTCTGGAGGAACTCCGAACCGATGTTGAGGCCGCGGTCCGAGATCAGGTTGTTGAGCTTGTTGAGCATGCCCGGCCGGTTCTCGTGCACGTGGATGAAGCGCGTGCCGTTCGGGCGCGGCGGCAGCTGCACCTGCGGGAAGTTGACCGCACCGATCGTCGAACCGATGTCGGAATAGTCGACGAGCTTGCGCGCCACCTCCGCGCCGATGCGCTCCTGCGCCTCCTCGGTCGAGCCGCCGATGTGCGGAGTGAGGATGACGTTCGGCAGGCCCTGCAGCGGCGAGACGAACTTCTCGGCGTTCGACTTCGGCTCCTTGGGGAAGACGTCGACGGCGGCGCCGGCGATGTGGCCGCTCTTCATCGCCGCGGCGAGCGCGTCGAGATCGACCACCGTGCCGCGGGCGTTGTTGATGAAGTAGGACCCCTTCTTCATCTTCGCGAACTCGGCCGCGCCCATCATGTTCCGGGTCTGGTCGGTCTGCGGCACGTGCAACGAGACGACGTCGGAGACGGCGAGGAGCTCGTCGAGCCGCTCGGTCGGCTCGGTGTTGCCGTGGCGCAGCTTGTCGGTCAGGTCGAAGAAGATGACCCGCATGCCCATGCTCTCGGCGAGGTTGGAGAGCTGCGAGCCGATGTTGCCGTAGCCGACGATGCCGAGCGTCTTGCCGCGCACCTCGAAGGAGCGGTCGGCCGACTTGTCCCAACCGCCCTGATGCGCCGACACCGAGCGATCGAAGATGCGCCGCATCAGCATGACGATCTCGCCGATCACCAGTTCGGCGACCGAGCGGGTGTTGGAGAAGGGCGCGTTGAACACCGGAACACCGCGCTTGCGCGCCGCGCCGAGGTCGACCTGATTGGTGCCGACCGAGAAGCAGCCGACCGCCATCAGCTTGTCCGCCGCTGCGAACACCTCTTCGGTGAGTTGGGTGCGCGAGCGGATGCCGATCATGTGGACGCCGGCGACCGCCTCCTTGAGCGCGTCGCCCTCGAGCGCCTTGGGCAGGTGGACGAGGTTGGTGTAACCGGCCGCCTTCATCAGACCGACCGCGGTCTGACTGATGCCTTCGAGAAGAAGGACGGAGATGCGGTCGCGCGGCAGCGAGAGACGAACGGTCATGGTGAGGTCCCGATGGAAGAGAGGCGGAAGCTCTAGGCCGGGAACGTCCGGTGTTCAACCCTCCCGAAGCCACCTGCGGCACGAGAGCACTCCGTCGGGCCTTCCGCCGGAGATGTGACCGGAATTCCACCCGATGATTACGATGCCGACGAATTCCGAGAGCCTTCCGCAACCGCTCGACCGGATCATCGATCTTCCGGGCGAAACCGCCGGTGCGCTCCTCGGAGGTCGACCATGTCTCTCTTCTCGGCGATGTCGATCGCCCGCTCCGGTCTCGACGCCTCGACGCGCCGGCTCGAGGCCGCGGCCTCGAACATCGCCAACCAGCGGACGACCGGCCCAGTGCCCGGCGCCGACGGAGCGACGACCGCCTATCGCGCGCTGGCCGTTCGTGAGACCGATCTACCCGGCGGTGGCGTACGGACCGAGATCGTCCCGCGCAGCCCCGGCTGGACCGTCGAACCCGGACCCGGCGATCCGAATGCCGACGAGCGTGGTCTCGTCGCCGCGCCGAACGTCGACATCGTCACCGAGACCTCCGATCTCCTGATGGCCCGCATCGGCTATGCCGCCGCCGCCAAGGTGATGAAGGTCGCCGACGACATGCAGAAGACCGCGACCGACATGTTCGTCTGACGAGGACCGCCGGCGGCACCGGTCTCGCCGGTCAGTGACCGCCGCCGCCGGCTGCGCCCATCGGATACGGCCGGCGCATCAGCGGCACCAGGACGACCAGTCCGACGAAGAGCACGGTGAGCGCCAGGAAGACGTCGCCGATCGCCCAAACCTGCGCCTCGCGCCGGACGATGCCGGCGAGCTTCGACAGCGCCGCCAGATCGGCGTCCGAGCCGCGTGGCGCCATCGCCGCGGTGAGCGAGACGAGCATCTCCTCGGCCTTGGCGTGGCCCCAGGCGACGTTCTCGCGCAACCGCGCCAGATGCAGGTCCATGCGTTGGTTCATCAAGGTGTTGATCAGCGCCAGCCCGACCGCGCCGCCGAGGTTGCGGGTGAGGTTGAAGAGGCCGGAGGCGTTCTTGATCCGTGTCGGCGGCAGGGTGCCGAGCGCCAGATTGTTGATCGGCACCATGCAGGTCATCAGCGAGAAGCCGCGCAGCATCTGCGGCACCAGCAGTTCCCAGAAGTCCCAGTCCTTGGTGACGAAATGCACCTGCCATGTGCCGAGCGCGAAGCCGGCGAAGCCGACGGCGATCATGTAGCGCGGGTCGACCTTGGTGAGGAGCCGCCCGACGATCGGCGCCGCGACGAACATGCACACGCCGGTGACCGCCATGGTCTCGCCGATCATCAGCGCCGAATAGCCGCGCACCCGGGCGAGATAGACCGGATAGAGGTAGGTCAGGCCGTAGAGGCCGATGCCCATGATGAAGCTGAACAGCGATCCGGTCCAGAAATTGCGGTCGCGGAACGCGCCGAGATCGACGATCGGTTGTCGCGCCGTGAAGGCGCGCCAGAAGAACAACACCGCGCCGGTCGCCGAGACGACAGTCGCCAGGACGATCTCCTCGGCATCGAACCAGCCCTTGGCCGGCCCCTCTTCGAGCAGATACTCGAGCGCCCCGAGAAAGAGCGCCATGCCGACCAACCCGGCGTAGTCGAAGGCGTCGAGCAGCGACAGATCGGGATCGTCGAAATCGACCAGCATCCACACCGCCGCGGTGACCAGGACACCCGGTACGATGTTGATCAGGAACAGCCAGTGCCAGGAGAAGAGGTCGGTGAGATAGCCGCCGAGCGTCGGTCCGATGGTCGGGGCGAGCGTCGCGACGAGACCGATGATCGGGGTCACCAGCGGCATCTTGCTGCGCGGGAAGATGGTGTAGGCCGAGGCGAAGACGGTCGGGATCATGCCGCCGCCGATGAAGCCCTGCAGCGCCCGCCAGACGATCATCTCCTCGATCGTCGACGACATGGCGCAGGCGAAGGACATCACCGTGAAACCGGCGCAGGAGATCGCGAACAGGATCCGCGTCGACAGCACCCGCGACAGGAAGCCGGAGAGCGGGATCATCACCACTTCGGCGACGAGATAGCTGGTCTGCACCCAGGCCACTTCGTCGGCCGAGGCCGACAGACCCGCCTGGATCTCGGACAGCGAGGCCGAGACGATCTGGATGTCGAGGATCGCCATGAACATGCCGAAGACCATGCTCATGAAGGCGAAGACGCGCCGCGGCTCGAAATTCGGCTCGACGACGCGCCGCGGGGCCGCCGGTGTGGCGGTGTCGCTCATGGCGCCGCGTCCTTCGTCGCCTCGCGCACGTCGACCTCGGCGACGACCGACAGGCCGGCCCTGAGCAGTCCTCTGGTCACCGCCTCGCCCGAAACCTCGATGCGCACCGGCACGCGCTGAACGATCTTGGTGAAGTTGCCGGTGGCGTTCTCCGGCGGCAGCAGCGAGAACTGCGCCCCCGTCGCCGGCGACACGCCGATCACCCGGCCCTCGACCGTCGCCCCGCCGAGCGCGTCGACCTCGATCGTCGCGGGCTGGCCGGGACGGATGCGGGCGAGCTGGGTCTCCTTGAAGTTCGCTTCGATGTGGACCCGGTCGAGCGGCACCAGCGCCATGAGGCGGGTGCCCGGCTGCACCAGCGCGCCGACCTGCGCCGCACGATTGCCGACGACGCCGTCGAACGGCGCGATCACGCGGGTGAAACTCGCTTCGCGCTGCGCCTTGTCGAGCGCCACGGCGAGCTCGCCGGCTTGACGTTCGGCTTCGGTCTTCTGCGCCTCGTAGACGGCCTCGGCCCCGCGCGCCGCCGCCACGCCGGCCTCGGCCGCCGCGACCGCCGCCTTCGTCTGATCACGGGCGCTGCGCGTCGCGTCGACCCGCTGACGAGTGCCGGCCGCCGCTTCCAGGAGCTTCGAGGCTCGATCGAATTCGACTTCGGCGTTGTCCGCCGCCGCCCGCGCCGCCACGACCTGGGCCTCGGCCTGGGCGACCTGAGCCTTCGCGGCTTCGATCTGCGCGGAGATCCGGGCGATCGTCGCGGTCTGTGTGGCGATCTTCGCCTCGGCGGAGGCGACAGCGAGGCGGGTGTCGACCGGGTCGATCTCGACCAGCACGTCGCCGGCCTTCACCCGCGCCCCGTCGGCGAACGGGGTGGCGACGATGGTGCCGGCGGTCCGCGCCGCCACGACCGCCGTCTCGGCCTTCACATAGGCATCGTCGGTGGAAACGACGAAGCGGCCGTGGGTCCACCAGTCCCAGCCCTTCCATCCCACCGCACCGAGGGCGAGGAGGCCGATCACCAGGAACACCCGCCGCTTGCGTCCGCCCTTCGGCGGCGTCGCCGCGGCGGGCGGGACGGCAGCCGTTTCGCTTGCGGCCGGACGGGCGTCGGCGGTGGGTTGCCCGCGATCGAGCCGGGTGACCGTCTCGCCCCGCATCGCCGGCGTCGAAGCGGCGGTGCCGCCGGTCTCGAGGGAGAGTTCGCCCTTGGCCATGACCTTCGTACCTTTCGTGCCCCGTCATCGCCGGCGATCGGCGGGATCTGTCGCTCGCCCGTCCCTCCACGGAGGCGCCGTCGGCGAGCGTTGAACATGAGCGGCGACGCCGGGCGACGCGCCGAAACGGTGAACCGACGGGAGATCGTGCTCACGGTGCCCGAGCCGGGACGTCCCGTCGAGACCGCGCCCGAGCCCGTCGCCGGTGACGCTCGCCGGTCGCCCGGTCCGCATCCGCCGCGACGTTCCGGTCGAACCGAAACGAGCGACCCGCGACCGACCGGGGAGGGGGCCTCGCCCATGCGGGGCGTGGGCGCCGAGGACACCCGACGCGGGCCGCCCGGCGGTCGAATGGATCTCCGGACCGGAGCCGCTTCGGACGTCCGAGGCAGGGGGCGCCCCGTGTATCCGATATCGAGGAGTCCTCGGACAGCCGACGCACGCGGCGCTGCGACCGACCGGAGCGGTGGACACTTCGGAGATCCGAAGCAGAACATGCTTCGACCCTTCCACCGGCCGCCCGTCCGGGCCACCCGAGGAAACGGTACGATCGAACCGAACGGTTCGGTCATGAAACTTGACTTAGCGCAGCCGCCCGCTCTAGACAAGATCGAACCGAACGGTTCGGTCACTTTTCCGTGACGGTCGTCGCGGCGACGGCGCGTGGACGGTGATGCGGATATCGACCGCGCCCGCTCGGCACCGATGTCCGGGCGAGGTCGGTGGTCGGTGGCAGCCGGTGGCCCGGTGCTTCCGGGGATACGATCGGCCATCGAAAGCGACCGACGGCATACCTGGCGCGAAGTTCTCGTGCCGCCGAGGCGACGGAGAAATCCGCGCGTCGTCGACGGCCGGGCGGGTCGGAGCCTCCGGCCTTCGGTCGGCCGCCGGCATCTTCGGTGCTCCGGGGTGAGCCGGCACTTCGGCTGTGGTCGATCGTGGCGGAGGCGGTGGACGGGCGTCCGACGGTGGCGAGGCCGGATGGGATCGCTCTCGATGTCGCCGTGACCTACGATCGCCGAAGTCGAGTCGCATGACGGCCGATCGAAGAGAGGAACGAATGTCGACGAGGCTCCAGAGCCGGAACGTGGATCCGCGCGAGACCGAAACGGTCGGCGAGGAGGCGGGTGTCTTCGGTGTCGGTCACTCCGACGAGAAGGCGCGCCAGATCCTCGACGGCGCCCGCACGGTGTTCCTGCGCGACGGCTTCGACGGCGCCTCGGTGGCCGACGTGGCGCGCGCCGCCGGCGTCTCCAAGGGCACCCTCTACGCCTACTGGCCCTCCAAGGAGGAACTGTTCGTCGCCTTCATCCGCCACGACAAGCGCCAGCAGGCGGAGCGCACCTGCATGTGGGGTGAACGCCCCGGCGAGACCGCTGCCGAGACGCTCGGACGAATCGGCCGCACCCTGATCGCCATGTTCGCCCGCCCCGAACACGTCGCGCTGGTCCGCACCGTCATGGCCGTAGCGCCGAAATTCCCGAGCGTCGGTCGGGCCTTCTACGAAGCCGGGCCGCAATACGGCGCCGCACGATTGGCCGGCCTGCTCGATCGACTCGTCGCCGCCGGCGAGCTCGACATCGCCGACACCCATATGGCGGCGGTGCAGTTCCTCAATCTCTGCCAGTCGGACTTCGTCCGTCGTCTGATGTTCTGCGTCGACGACGGGAATCCGAGGTTCGAAACCGACGCGGTCGTCGCGTCCGCCGTCCACGTCTTCCTCGCCGCCTACGGCCGCAGATGACGCCTCTCCCGTCGCCGGCTTTTCGGCGTCGGCGGGTGCTGCAGCGGTGAAATAGGAAGAAGGAGTTGGCTGGGGGACCTGGATTCGAACCAAGACTAACGGAGTCAGAGTCCGCTGTTCTACCGTTAAACTATCCCCCAGCGGGCCGGGCGGTGGACCGCCCGTCGCCGATGGGCACCCGTCTAACCGATCGTCGGACGGGTTTCAAGCCTCCCGTCGCAATCCCTCGAACCGTCCGTGCACCACTTCCGTCGAGTGACGCCGGTGCTTGTCAGCCGTCGAAGCGCTGGTAGACTGTCCCACAACGCGAAACTCTGAGGCGCCGCGCGGGACTCGTGTCCCGCCTGCCGGTGCGAGGATGGAAAATTGGGGAGGCGAGGTGACGAGCCGCCGGAGGCGGATCGTCCAACCCCCGCCGACCGCTCCGCGCCGCCGGCCAAACGCCGGCGCCGGAAGCGTCGGGGCAAGAGAACCCGTTGGGCCTCCGTGGCCAAGCCCGTCTCCAACGGAGCCGGGAGCGATGGCGTGCCGGTTCCACAGGGAGCCGCGCAGTCCGGGTCCGTCGCCGCGCAACGCGTCGCCCCCGCTCAGAATGTCGCGTCGGCGACGAGCGCCGCATCCACGCCGAACGCCGCCTCGGCGCGGAACGTCGGGCTCGCACCGAACGCCGCGTCTGGTGCGAACGCGCCCGCCGCGCCGTGCGTCGCCGATCGCGCCGGTCCCGCGACCTCGGCACCGGCTTCACCCGGCGCGTCCCCCGGCGACGGCCGTGATCGCGACCGGCCGGAGCGTCGCGAGGAGTGCGACGGCTCCGAACCACCGGCGGGCGAGGGCGGTCGTCAATCCGATCGCCACGGCGATCGGCAACATCCGCGCCGCGCCGACGAACCGTCGTTGCGTCCGCGCCATCACCCGGTCGAACGCCATCGCGAACCCGGCCACCATGTGCCCCATGTCGAGCCCGGCCGGCCGCGCACCTCCGGGCCGCTCTATGCGGCGCTCGATCTCGGCACCAACAACTGCCGCCTGCTCGTCGCCGAACCGTGGCGCCAGGGCTTCCGCGTCGTCGACGCCTTCTCCCGCATCGTCCGTCTCGGTGAAGGGCTGTCGCGCTCCGGCCGACTGTCGGACGCCGCGCAGAGCCGCGCCATCGACGCGCTCCGCGTCTGCCGCTCCAAGCTCGACGCCCGCGGCATCGTCCGCGCCCGTCTGGTGGCGACGGAGGCCTGTCGCGCCGCCGAGAACGGTGTCGAGTTCCTGGAGCGCGTCCGCCGCGAAGCCGGGCTGACACTGGAGATCCTCACCCGCGAGACGGAAGCCCGCCTCGCCGTCACCGGCTGCGCCAATCTCGTCGACTGGACGGCCGACGGCGTGCTGCTCTTCGACATCGGCGGCGGGTCGTCGGAACTGGTGTGGATGGAGTTCGGCGACGGCCGTCGCGCCGGCGGCGACCCCACCCGCCACATCCGCGCCTGGACCTCGCTTCCCGTCGGCGTCGTCACCCTGTCGGAGCGCCACGGCGGCGTCGCCGTCGGCCCGGCGGTGTTCGAGGACATGGTCGCCGACGTCGACGCGCTACTCTCCGTCCTGCCCGATTGGGCGCCTCTCGCCGAACGCCTCGTCACCGGCCGCTACCACATGCTCGGCACCTCGGGCACGGTGACGACCCTCGCCGGTGTCCATCTCGGGCTGAAGCGCTACGATCGCCGCCGGGTCGACGGCACCTGGCTCTCCGACGACGAGGTCGGCGCCATGATCGATCGCCTGCTCGCCATGGAGTTCGAGGACCGCGTCGCCAACCCCTGCATCGGCGGTGATCGTGCCGATCTGGTGCTCGCCGGCTGCGCCATCCTGGAGGCGATCCGCCGCCGCTGGCGCTGTGGCCGCCTGCGGGTCGCCGATCGCGGGTTGCGCGAGGGTATGCTGACCGAACTGATGATCGGTGACGGCGTCTGGCGCCGGCCGAACCGTTGGCCGCGCCGGCCGAACGACGAGGGACGCGAACGATGAGCGGCACCGGCAAGGGCGGAGGCAAGGGCGGCGGCGCGCCGCGGGCGCTCCACGTCAAGGTGAAGACGGCCAAGCGCCGCACCGCCTCGTCCAACCGCTGGCTGGCGCGCCAGCTCAACGACCCCTATGTCGTCCTCTCCAAGAAGGAGGGCTGGCGCTCGCGCGCCGCCTACAAGCTGATCGAGATCGACGACAAATACGGCCTGCTGAAGCCGGGCATGCGGGTCGTCGATCTCGGTTGTGCGCCCGGCGGCTGGTGTCAGGTGGCGGCGAGCCGCGTGAAGTCGACCGATCAGAGCCCGCGCGTCGTCGGCATCGACTATCTCGAGATGGCGACCCTGCCGGGCGTCGTCTTCTTGCAGAAGAACTTCCTCGACGACGATGCGCCCGCCGTTCTGGTCGAAGCTCTCGGCGGCGAGAAGGCCGACGTGGTGCTCTCCGACATGGCGGCGCCGGCCACCGGCCACAAGAAGACCGACCACCTGAAGATCATGCATCTCGCCGAGGTGGCGATCGATTTCGCCCGCACGGTATTGAAGCCCGGCGGCCACTTCCTCGCCAAGGTGCTGCGCGGCGGCACCGAGAACGAGTTGCTCGCCAACCTCAAGCGCGACTTCGCCCAGGTGATGCACATCAAGCCGCCGGCGAGCCGCGCCGATTCGGCCGAGCTCTACGTCATCGCCAAGGGCTATCGCGGTCCCTCCGAGGCGCCGAGCGACCCCACCGACGACGGCGATCCGCGCGACACCCACGCCTGGATGCCGCCGCTCAAGGACGCGTGAGGGGAAGGGCGTCTCAGCGCGCCTCGATCCAGCAGATGCGGCGCGAGCCGATGTAGTGTTCGCGGCGGTCGAAACGGTCCTGCCGGGCGCAGACGCGATGGCGGCCGGGGCCGGGGGCCTCGACCAGCGCGTAGCCCGACGCCGAGATCGGCGCCACGGCCGGACGCGGGCGCTGATAGCCGGGGACGCCGTAATCCCACGCGGCATATCCGTCGTAGTAGCGGATGTCGCGGCGATGGTTCGTCGAGGCGAGCCCGGCGCCGAAGACCGCGCCGACGAAGCCGGCGGCGAAGATGCCGGTGACCGGTTCGGCCTTGGCCGGCAGGCTCATGGCGGTGGCGGCCAGCGCCGCGGCGAGGCCGATCGACACGATCGTCTTGTCCAACATCTCTCCTGCCCCCGTTCTCACGTCGAAATCGTGCGAGGACCCTGACACGCGGAAGGTTTCCTTCGGGTGAGACGCAGGGGGAGGGGCGGCCTTTCTTCGCGAAGGCGGTGAGCGGAGAGTGAGCGGGATCGTTCGAATTCGATCGATCGTTTCGCCGCGCCGCGTTCGACGAGCGGCACGCGCCTTGCTGCGCTCCTCCTCGGTGGTCTTCCGACGTGAGGTTTCCGACATGGCCGACATCGATCTTTCTGCGCTCACCCTGTCGCTTCCCGAGATCGACGAGGACCACGCCGCCTCGGTCGAGCTCTGGCGCGCCGCCGCGGCGGCAGGGCCGGCCGAGTTCGTCGAGCGCCTCGCCGCCTTCGTCGAGCATCTCGGCGAGCACTTCGCCCGCGAGGAGGCGTTGATGCGTGCCGTCGCCTACAAGGAGATCGCCCATCACGTCGCCGAACACGCCCGCACGCTCGGCGAGGCGCACCGCTTCCTCGACCAGGCGCGCGCCGGCCGCACCGTGATGGCGCGGGCCTATGTCGCCGAGATGGTCCCCGACTGGTTCCGCCGCCACGTCCTGATGTTCGACAGCGAGGTGGCGCGGGTGGTGAAGCTCGCACGCCCGAGCCCCGATCCCGCCGTCGTCGACGGCTGAGATCGGCGGGGCGAGAGCCGGGCGCGCGCTCGCCGCGGCCCAACATTTCGTGCACGGCGGCTCCGCGCCCGCGACATGTCGAGCATCTCTTCCCCTGCCGTCATTTCCGTGTTATCGACCGCCGCCAACTCCGATGGACGATCTTTCCCACCGGTCGCGGGTGCCCGAAGGCCCGCCGGCCGGTCGTCCCGCATTCTCCCGAGAGGACGTTGGCCCATGGCGACCTTCTACGAACCCGGCAATTCCCGCGAAGCTCTCACCTTCGACGACGTCCTGTTGCTCCCCGGCCATTCCGAGGTCATGCCGGGTGAGGTCGACATCCGGTCGCGCGTCACCAAGGAGATCGAGCTCAACCTGCCGATCCTCTCCTCGGCCATGGACACCGTCACCGAGGCCCGCCTCGCCATCGCCATGGCCCAGGCCGGCGGCATCGGCGTCGTCCATCGCAACATGGAGCCCGACGAGCAGGCCGAGCAGGTCCGTCAGGTGAAGAAGTTCGAGTCCGGCATGGTGGTCAACCCGATCGTCATCGGGCCAGATGCCACCCTCGCCGACGCCCTCGGCCTGATGGCCCGCTACCACATCTCCGGCATTCCGGTGGTGGAGAACGGCGGCGTCGGCGGCTCCCATCTCGGCCGCCTCGTCGGCATCCTCACCAACCGCGACGTCCGCTTCGCCTCCAACCCCGAGCAGCGCGTCTACGAGTTGATGACCCGCGAGAATCTCGTGACGGTCAAGGAGGGCGTCGGCCAGGAGGAAGCCAAGCGCCTCCTCCACAAGCACCGCATCGAGAAGCTGGTGGTGGTCGACGAGCACTATCGCTGCACCGGCCTCGTCACCGTCAAGGACATCGAGAAGGCCCAGCATCACCCGCACGCGTCGAAGGACGCCCAGGGTCGGCTGCGCGTCGCCGCCGCCACCACGACCGGCGACAAGGGCTTCGAGCGCGCCGAGCGGCTGATCGACGCCGGCTGCGACCTGATCGTCGTCGACACCGCCCACGGCCATTCCCAGCACGTTCTCGCCATGGTCGAGCGGGTCAAGCGCCTCTCCAACGCCACCCAGGTGCTGGCCGGCAACATCGCCACCTCCGACGCCGCCAAGGCGTTGATCGATGCCGGCGCCGACGCCATCAAGGTCGGCATCGGCCCCGGCTCGATCTGCACCACCCGCATCGTCGCCGGTGTCGGCGTGCCGCAGCTCACCGCCATCATGGACGCCGTCTCGGTCGCCCGCGACGCCGGCGTGCCGGTCGTCGCCGACGGCGGCATCAAGTTCTCCGGCGATCTCGCCAAGGCGCTCGCCGCCGGCGCCTCGGTCGCCATGATCGGCTCGCTGCTCGCCGGCACCGACGAGAGCCCGGGCGAGGTCTACCTCCACCAGGGCCGCTCCTACAAAGCCTATCGCGGCATGGGCTCGGTCGGCGCCATGGCGCGCGGCTCGGCCGATCGTTACTTCCAGGCGGAAGTGCGCGACACGCTGAAGCTGGTGCCCGAGGGCATCGAGGGTCAGGTGCCCTACAAGGGTCCGCTCGGCGCGGTGCTGCACCAACTCGCCGGGGGCCTGCGCGCCGCCATGGGCTACGTCGGCGCCCGGTCGCTGCCGGACTTCACCGAAAAGGCGCGGTTCGTCCGCATCTCCGGCGCCAGCCTGCGCGAGAGCCACGTCCACGACGTCCAGATCACCCGCGAGAGCCCGAACTATCCGAGCAACGTGTGATCGGAGGGCAGCTGCCGATCGTCGGGGCGCCGACTCTCACCGGGCGCAGCCCGGCGCCCTTCTCCCCTCGCGGGAGAAGGTGGCCGCGAAGTGGTCGGACGAGGGGGCGCCGCGAAGCGGCTCCGGCGGTCCGACCGTCCGTGGCGGACCTCCGTCTGGGCGGCGGCGGTCCCGCGACCGGGATGCGTACTCGCGTACGCGCCCCCTCATCCGCCCTTCGGGCACCTTCTCCCGCGAGGGGAGAAGGGGGAGCGTGTGGCGCTTCCGTGCGAGCATCCGGCCCCGGCCGTGAGGAGGTATCGATGACCCTGCGCACCATCCTCGTCGCCTGCGCCGTCGCCATGGTCGCCGTCTCCGCGACCATGCTCGGTTGGTCCGTCCCCCGGCTCGTCGCCATCGGCGGCGGTCAGCCTTTCGACCTCCGCTTCTTCGGCTACGACCACGCCGAGGCGATCGCCTTCCTGAAGGCCCTGGGACCGCAGGGTGCGAGCTTCTACGCGAACGTCCAGCTCCGGCTCGATACGGCCTTCCCGCTCCTCTATTTCGTCTCGCTCTCGTGGCTCCTCGCGTCGATCTTCGGCTGGGCCGGCTTCGCCGGTATCGGGCGGGTCGTCGTCGCCTGCATCGTGGTGGCGGTGCCGACGCTGCTCGATTTCGCCGAGAACGCCGCGATCCGCGAGATGCTCCGCCTCGGACCCGACGCGCTGACGCCGGACCTCGTCTCCTGGGCCTCGGCCTGTTCGACCACCAAATGGCTGACGGCGCTCGAAGGCGTGACGATCGCCGCCGCAGGCGCCGTCGTGGCACTCGCCCGACGCTTCACCGGAGCAGCGCGATGAAGGACGGCGGACGGCTGCAGGCCGCGATCGAGGTGCTCGACGACATCGACAAGCGCAAGCGCCCGGTCGCCGATGCGCTGAAGGACTGGGGCCTCTCTCACCGCTTCGCCGGATCCGGCGACCGCACCGCCATCGGCAGTCTCGTCTTCGACGCCCTGCGCAAGAAGGCCTCGGCCGCCTGGATCATGGGCGAGGCGACGTCGCGCGCCGCGGTACTCGTCACCTACGCGCAGACCTGGGGGAGGGGGCTTCCCGCTCTCGACGAGGCGCTGTCCCACCCCCATGCCCCGGCGAAACTGACGAAGAGTGAACGCGAACGGCTCGAAGCCGATCCCGTGACGCTTCTTGCCGACGCTCCCGCCCACGTCCGCGGCGATTTCCCCGAATGGCTCGCGCCCTCCTTCGCCGCCCTGTTCGGCGAACGCCTGGAGGCGGAGATGGCGGCACTCGCCGAGCGCGCGCCGGTCGATCTGCGGGTGAATGCCCTGAAGGGCGACCGTGATGCCGCGCTCGCGGCGCTCGCCGCCATGGGCCCCGTCGCGACCGACCTCTCGCCCTTCGGCCTGCGCCTGCCCGAGGGTGGGCCGACGGCCAAGCCGCCGCACGTCCCCTCCGAGGCCGCCTATCAGGAGGGGCTCGTCGAGATCCAGGACGAGGGCTCGCAGCTCGCCGCGCTCCTCGCCGCGCCGGAGCCCGGCATCCGCATCCTCGATCTCTGTGCCGGCGGTGGCGGCAAGTCGTTGGTTCTGGCGGCCGCGCAGGGCAATTCCGGCCGCATCTACGCCTACGACACCGACAAGCGCCGCTTCGGCGACTTCCGCGACAGGGCGGCGCGCGCCGGCGCGACCTCGATCGAGCTGCGCCCGCCCGTTCACGGTGGCGATGCGCTGGCCGATCTCGAGGGCACCATCGACCTCGTCCTGGTCGACGCCCCCTGCACCGGCACCGGCACCTGGCGCCGCCGCCCCGACGCCAAGTGGCGGCTGCGTCCCAACGCACTGGCGGCGCGGATGAAGGACCAGGACCACGTCCTCGACGAGGCAGCCCGCTTCGCGAGCCCGACCGGCCGCATCGTCTACATCACCTGTTCGATTCTGCCCGAGGAGGACGAGGACCGCGTCGCCGCCTTCCTCGCCCGTCACCCCGGCTGGCGCCTCGGCGATCCGACGGCCCGCCTCGCGCCGGGGATGGCCGCGAAGCTCGCCCCCTTCGTCCGCCGTGGGCCGGAAGGCACCCCGGCGCTCCGCCTCACCCCCGCCACCGCCGGCACCGACGGCTTCTTCGTCGCCGTGCTCGAGCGGGTGGATTGATCCGATCGACGGACGGCCCGCTCGGCGCGGCGTGCGTGATCGATGGAAGCCGAGTCCCGGCCTCCCTCTCGCTTCTCCCCTCGCGGGAGAAGGTGGCCGCGAAGCGGTCGGATGAGGGGGCGCCGCGAAGCGGCAATCGGGGCGAAATGGAATACGCCGGAGCGCGCGGCGAGGCCCGACCCCTCATCCGCCCTTCGGGCACCTTCTCCCGCAAGGGGAGAAGGGGGACGTCGCGGCGATGTCTCGATCCATCCGAGCTATCGGATGGCTTCGCGATCTCGCCCTTTACGGCGGCCGTCGCGCTTGGCGCGGCCGGCCGGCTGATCTAGAACCCGGGCGACGAACCTCGCTCGCCGTCCGCCCGACCTCGGAGCCCGCCATGCTGCACGACGCCATTCTCATCATCGACTTCGGCTCCCAGGTCACCCAGCTGATCGCCCGCCGCGTCCGCGAGACCGGCATCTACTGCGAGATCCACCCCTATCAGTCGGCCGATGTCGCCTTCTCGAAGCTGAAGCCCAAGGGCGTGATCTTCTCCGGCGGTCCGGATTCGGTGACCCGCGAGGGCAGCCCGCGTGCCCCGCAGGCGGTGTTCGACGCCGGCGTGCCGATCCTCGCCATCTGCTACGGCCAGCAGACGCTGGCGACTCAGCTCGGTGGGCGGGTCGAGGGCGGCCACGCCGCCGAATTCGGCCGCGCCGACGTCGAGATCCTGAAGGCTTCGCCCCTGTTCGATGGGCTGTGGGAGGTGGGGAAGCGCTATCCGGTGTGGATGAGCCACGGCGATCGCGTCACGGTGCTCCCCGAGGGCTTCGAGGTGGTCGGCACCTCCGAGAACGCCCCCTTCGCCATCGCCGTCGACGAGAAGCGCCGCTACTACACCACGATGTTCCACCCCGAGGTGGTCCACACGCCGGACGGCGGCAAGCTCCTCGCCAACTTCGTCCACGGTGTCTGCGGCCTCAAGTCCGACTGGACCATGTCGGCCTACCGCGCCGAGATGATCGCCAAGATCAAGGCGCAGGTCGGCTCCGAGCGGGTGATCTGCGGCCTTTCCGGCGGCGTCGATTCGTCGGTCGCGGCCGTCCTCATCCACGAGGCGATCGGCGATCAGCTCACCTGCATCTACGTCGACCACGGCCTGATGCGGCAGGGTGAGAGCGAGCAGGTGGTCGGCATGTTCCGCGACCACTACCACATCCCGCTCGTCCACGTGGACGCCTCGGAAGTGTTCCTCTCCGAACTCGAAGGCGTCTCCGACCCCGAGACCAAGCGCAAGATCATCGGCCGCCTGTTCATCGAGACCTTCGAGGCGGAGGCGAGGAAACTCGCCGCCGACGGCAAGGGCGCCCCGACCTTCCTGGCGCAAGGAACGCTCTATCCGGACGTGATCGAGAGCGTCTCCTTCTCCGGCGGCCCGTCGGTGACGATCAAGAGCCACCACAACGTCGGCGGCCTGCCCGAGCGCATGCACATGAAGCTGGTGGAGCCGCTGCGCGAGCTCTTCAAGGACGAGGTGCGGGCGCTCGGCCGCGAACTGGGCCTCCCCGAGGCCTTCATCGGCCGCCACCCGTTCCCCGGCCCCGGCCTCGCCATCCGCTGCCCGGGCGGCATCACCCGCGACAAGCTCGACATCCTGCGCAAGGCCGACGCGATCTATCTCGACGAGATCCGCAAAGCCGGCCTCTACGACGTCATCTGGCAGGCCTTCGCGGTTCTCTTGCCGGTCCAGACCGTCGGCGTGATGGGCGACTATCGCACCTACGACTACGTCCTGGCCCTGCGCGCCGTGACCTCGGTCGACGGCATGACCGCGGATTTCTACCCCTACGACATGCCCTTCCTCGGCCGCACCGCGACCCGGATCATCAACGAGGTGCGGGGGGTGAACCGGGTGGTCTACGACGTGACGAGCAAGCCGCCGGGCACGATCGAGTGGGAGTGAGGGTGGGGAGCGGCTTCGGGTCGTCGTGAGACGACCCGAAACGCGAAGCTCCGGTGGAGCTTCACGAGCGACGAACGCCCGGAGCGCGAGCGCAGGGCGGGGGAAACCCCGGTGAATTGGCGCTCACGTCCTTCGCAAATTCAAATCCTACGGCTGCATTCCTGTCCTGTTGACTTGAAGCAGAGACGCGCCGTCCGAATACGACAATCGTTCACTCGAAGGGGCGTTAATCAGAAGTGGAAGTGCGTCGGCAAGTATAGGTAGCCAGAATATTCTGTTTTCGGTTAGAAATTCTAGCATGCGGCTTTTAAGCGTGGGTGAATTCCAAGGGATCTCGCTGTCCGACCATAGGTAGGTCGCACCAGTGGGATGTATCCCCGGCCACGGTTCCGGTCGCTCGATCTCTCCATTTACTCGTAGGCGCCACATCGGCTTGTAGTCACGTGAAAACAACACCCGTGATCCATTTGCCTCCATCAAATAACCATATGGGAGGTGGAGTCTGTCAGGTATGAACAGGCCTAATTTCTTGCGTGGCGAGACATATTCAAAGTCTGCGACAGTCGAAACCGCCCTATGCGAAAGGACTTCGGTTGGGCGGCCGAAATTTCGTAGAATCACCACCTCTCCGTTCCGCCCGGCTGTTCTGAGGCGACCAATCGCTCCTGGTTGGCGAACGTCGGAGAGATGCAACGAAGTTGCACGGTAACACTCAAGTCGTATCGCTATTTGTTCTTTGAGCTGCGGGGATCGATCGCCAGTGAAGCCCGCAGAAGCGAGCGCAAATTGGACATCTCCATCCGCAATACTCAGATCGCTCGCGATGGATAGGACAACAGCAGTCTGGCGTTCGACGAACTCGTTCGAGCCGAGCGCTTGATCGAGTGTGAACGCTTGCCCGGAAGCGAACCGTTGCTCGAGGTCGTGCCAGTCTCGAAAACCACAAGCCCGAGCTACAGCGCGTTGACCAGAGTGCAACGCGACGCCAAGGCCTGAAGCAAGCCGCTTCGCAGCCTTCTTAGAGGCCGTTTTGAAATTCGCGCCCGGCGATTCCCGTCGGCGTCCGAATGTG
>CALBKH010000072.1 GCA_937892955.1 uncultured Alphaproteobacteria bacterium | reverse complement strand
CACATTAAACGCATCAAATCAACATGATGGTCCAACCGCGCACAGGTCTCATGAGGTCGCACCTGCCTGTCGAAAATGCGAACGGCGCCCGAAAGGGCGCCGTTTTCGTTCCCGGGCGTCGTCGACGAACGCTTCGTCCGCGTCCGCCTCGGCCGGATCACTCGGTGTGCAGAATCGCCAGGGCGACGATCGCCGGCCCGGTGAAGCGCTGTTGCCTGAGGTCGTCGATCGACGAGCCGAACCCGGTGGCCAGGGTCACGCCCGGTTTTTCGAGGAGAGCCCCGAGGCTCTGCTGATCGGGATGACGCAACAGCGCGAAGTCGGCGCCGGAAACGTCGTCCGTTCCGTCGTAGAGCTTGAGTTCCGAGGCGCGGTCGGACTTGCCGATCGTCAGCGGCGACGTCGTCGTCGCGGCGAGGCGGTCGTGCTTGCCGGCCTGGGCGGCGGCGCGCGCCAACGCGGCGGAAGCCGTCGACGGCGGCGCCGCGAACCGCGACGCGATCGGATCACGCGTGTCCTGCGGCAGCGAGGCGGTCTGCATCGCCGTCATACCGCGCGACGCCGGCGGCAACGAAGCGGTGGCGAAACCGGCGCTCTCCGGTGCGGATGCCGGCGCATAGCCGAGAGCCACCGTCGGCTCGTCGCGTTCGCCGGTGAGCGCCGAGAACGCCTGCGTCGGATCTCCCATCCCGTCGAGACCGGCGACCCGCATCGAACCACCCGGCCGCGGGCGCGGCATCACGACGGCGATCGGCGTGCCGAAGGAGCCTTCTGCCGAGGCCAGAAGCTGCGCACCGGCCGAACCCGGCCGCGCCATCGGCAGCGGCACGGCGATCGGCGTGCCCCGCACCGGTTCGGCGGCGAGCGCGGCGAGTTGCTGGGACTCGCTCTCCCCGGTCGGTTTGCCGCTCGGTCCGCGAACCCAACCCGGCGGCAACCCGTCCGAGTTCGGCCCATAGCGCGACGGGATCGTCTCCGCCGCACTCGCGGTCCGCATCGGCGAGGGCTGCGGCATCGGCAGGCCGACGAGCGAGCCACCGGCGGGCGTCGACGCGGCGGCGACCTGCGGCTCGGCGCGACGGTCCGGCGCCGGCTGCGGCAGCTCGACTTCGGCGAGACGGACCTGCGGCTGGATCGGCTGCTTCGGCGAGGAACGATAGACCGGCACGCCGGCGACCCCGGGGGGAGCCTCTTCGGCGCGCGCCACCACGGTCTTGGAGGCCGGCAGTGGTCCCTGGCGCAGTTCCTGCACACGCCGCGACGGTGGCGCCGCGCCCTCTTCGTCCTCTTCGTTCGAAGCCGAATAGGACGAAGACGAAGATCCGCCGCCGAACAGCGCCGCGAGCAGACCGCCGCCCGAGGACGACCGCGTCGAGCCGCCGCCGCGCGCCTTGCGCGTCTCGACCTCGGCCAACGCCTGCTGATAGCCCGGCAGCGGTTCGCCGTCGGCGGGAAGATGCGCCGTGTGGCCGTTGGGGAAGAGACGGACCAGCTGCTCCCGGGTCATGCGCGGCCAGGCGCGCACCGAGCCGGTGTCCATGTGGACGAAGGGCGAACCGGAGGACGGATAGAATCCGACGCCGCCGAGCTGCTGCTTCATGCCGACCTCGCGCAGCCGCGACAACGGCACGTCCGGCAGGTAGAAGTCCATCGCCTTGCCCAGCATGTGCTGCGAGAACTTGGCGACGCCGCGCGAGCGGCCTCTCAGCGCGTTGTTGGTGGTGGGCGAGCGGTAGCCGGAGACGATGTGGATCGGCTGATGCGAGCCGGCTTCCCGGTAGACCTCCCAGACGAGGTCGAACAGCAGCGGATCCATCCGCGTCACTTCGTTGCGACGCCAATCGCGAAGCAGGCGGTTGAGTTCTTTGAGACCGTTCTGGTCGTAGGCGCCGTCGCGCTTGAACACGATCGAGGCGCGTTCCTGCGTATGGGTATTGTAGAGGGAAAGCGAGCGGACTTCCGAATGGGCGATGCCGGCCGACCCGGCGAGAAGACACGTTCCGGCGAGAAACCTCGCCACGCTGCGGCGTTTACCCATCTACATGCGCCCCGAACGAACCCGAGAGTGTCTTTCCACGATCGGACGCAAGAGGAAAGGCCGAAGATGGCCTTTCGACGACGTCGCGCCCGGAAGCCCCACTTTCACCCGAAACGGTTAATGAAACTTTTACCTTGATGCCGTTTCGGAAGGGATCTCTTCACCACGTGTGAGTTCGTCGGAAAGATAGGCTCTGTTCGCCCCCGCGCAAATACGTAGGAACCGCCACCCTTCACAGTCGAATTTCAGTCACGACACCGGAATGTACCGGCCGGCCGGAGGGCGACGCATCCGGTTGCTCGGCGTCGCGCCTCACAACCCGAGCAGCCGCTTCACCCGGCCGTCGTGACCGTAGAGGTCGGGGCGGGTCTGCAACTGCCCGGCGTCGTCCACCCAGGCGGTGAAGTAGGTGATGTGGACCGGGATCGTCTGCTTCAGCGAGATGGTCTTCTCGCCGCCGCCGACCATCTTCTTCAGCCGCGCCCCGTCGAGCTGGTCCGGCTCCTCCGACAGCACCGCATCGGCGAAGGAGAAGGGCTCGTGGACACGGACGCAGCCGTGGCTGAGCGCCCGATAGTCACGCGCGAACAGGCTGCGCGACGACGTGTCGTGCAGATAGACGGCATGCTGGTTGGGGAACAGGAACTTGATGTTGCCCAGTGCGTTGCCGCCACCCGGCCGCTGGCGGATCGTCACCTTCGAGGCGTCGACCGTCGACCAGTCGACGGTGGTCGGATCGACCCGGCGACGCCCGACCTCGACCTCCCAGGCGCCGCTCGCCAGCGCCCCGCCGGCGGTCGACTGCGCCTTGCCGATCATCTCCTTCTTGACGATCGAATAGGGCACGTTCCAGTAGGGGTTCACCACCACGTAGCGCATCGCTTCGGAGAACACCGGCGTCGGGTTCGACGGCTTGCCGACGATGACGCGCGCATGATGGATCGACCTGCCGTCCTTCATCACGTCGAGGTGGAAGTCGGGCACGTTGACGAAGACGTGCAACTCCCCGAGGTCGCGCGGCAGCCAGCGCCAGCGCTCCATGTTGGAGATCACCTCGGCCACCCGCCCGGCGGTGCCGGAATTCTCGCCGTTGAGGGCGGAGAGCGTCTCGCGACCGACCTTGCCGTTGGCGGCGATGCCGCGCTCGCGCTGGAAGGTCTTCACCGCCTCGGCCAGAGCCGGATCGTAGACATCGGCGTCGGAGACGACGTCGGAGACCCCGAGCCGCTCGCGCAGCAGCGCCACGCGCGCGTCCTTCTGCCCCGGCTTGAGCAGCGGCCCGGCCGGGACCATCACCATCGGCTCTTCCTTGGCGCCGCGCAGCTCGGCGAGCATCGCCTTGAGCCGGCGATAACCCTCGTGCGGCGGCGCATAGGCGTCGAGCGTCGCGACGACGTCGCGCGACCCGGCGATGCTGTCGAGCACCTCGCGCGCCTCGGTCGGCGGCGGCTTCGGCGTCACCAGATCGTGCACCCGACGCGGATCGAAACTCCCGGACCGGAGATGCCGGGCGAGCCGCACCACGTCGAGCGCGACGTCGATCTCGGCCTTGGCGCGTGCCTCCGGCGCCATGCCGGCGGTGATCGGCGCGAAAGCGTAGTCCTTCGGATCGAGCCCGTCGCGATCGGCCCGCGCGATCACCGTCATCGCCGCCCGGGCCTGATCGGTGGTGCCGCGCGCGTCGACGAACAGCGGCAGGAAGGCCCGGTCGGCATAGAAGTCGAGCAACGCCGCCCGATCGGCCCGTTCCTCCGACGTACCGGCGCGCGGCTGACGCTCCTCGAGCGCCGCCTTCAACGCCGCCGCCGCCTGTTCGGTGGCGATCGTCGCGGCGATCGCCGCGTCGGGCGTCGCATAAGGCACCGTGGCCGGGATCGGCAGAGCGAACAGCGGCGCAGCCGGCGTCGCGGTGGCCGGTACCGCGGGCGCCGCCACGGGCGCCGCGGTGGCGGCGACGGGGGCCTGCGCCGGAAAGCTCGCTTCGACGCTTCCGGTCTTTTCCGGCACGGCCGGAGATGCGGTGTCGGTCGGCTTCGCCGCAACCGGCTCGGACGCCGTCGAGTAGCTCGCGGCGGCCGGCGCCGCGGCGGGGACGGTTTCGGTCGCGGCCGGTGCGCTCGCCACGGCCGACTTCGCAGCCTCCACGGCCACCGGCGCAGCAGTTGCGGCTTCCGCCGGCTTCGCAGCTTCGAGCGCAGGTACGGCAACGGCCTCCGCCGGCTTCGGCGTCTCGGGGGCAGGAGCCGCCACGGTTTCCGCCGGTTTCGAGGCTTCGGGCGCGGTGGCCGTGTCCGCCGGCTTCGGTGCCTCGGAAACGGGAGCCGCTACGCTTTCCGTCGGTTTCGGGGCTTCGGGCGCGGTGGCCGTGTCCGCGGGCTTCGGTGCCTCGGGGGCAGGAGCCGCTACGGTTTCCGCCGGTTTCGTGGACCCGGGCACCGGAACGGCGACGGACTCCGCCGGCTTCACGGCGTCCGAAGCCGGGGCCGCCTCCGCCGGTTTCGGCGCTTCGGCCGCGGGCTTCGCCGCTTCGGGCACGGTATCAGCCGGTTTCGCCGGCGCGGGATCGGCCGCCACCGGCTTCGGCTGGGCAGCCGCCGTCCCCGCTTCGGTGCTCGTCACCGCCGCCTGCCGCTTCGGCTCCGGCTGGACCTTCGGCTCCGGGGCGACCTTCGGCTCTCCGAGCCCGCCGCTCTGCGGCGCCCGGATCTCGCTGAGGCCGCCGGTGCGCGGTCCCGGCCCGACCGCGAAGATCGAGCCGGTCATGATCCGGTCGACCACCTCGTCGGTGATCGTGTCGCCGGCCCGCGCCGCATCGATCGCCGCAGCCGGATCGACGATCATGCCGGGCGCCGCCCGCGGCGGCGTCACGCTGTCGGCCGTGGCGACGATCGCCGCCGACGGCTCGGCGGTCTCAGCGAGCGCCGGTATCGTGGCGACGGTCGCCAGAATCGTTCCCAAGAGGAGCGAGGACCAGCCGGACGATGTCATGTCGTGCGCTCCCGAGACGCGGTTCGAGTCGAGATCCGGAAAACGGAAGAATGTTACGTCGGGTGAGACGCGGTCAATCCACGAAAGCGCGATCCATCGATCGCGATCCCGATCATTCGGCCGCTTCCACGTTCGTCGTGTCTTCCAAACCATATTCCTTGAGCTTGCGATAGAGCGTCGAGCGCCCGATTCCGAGCCGCCGCGCCACTTCCGTCATTCGTCCACCGTAATGATCGATGGCGATGCGGATCATTTCTTCCTCGATCGCCGCCAGATCGCGCACGTGGCCGGTCTCGTCGAGCGACCTGAGGAAGCCGAACGGCGCCGGTCCCGACCCGGTCGCCAGCCCCGACGGGCTCGGCGACCAACCCGACATCGCCGTCTCCGACGCTCCTCCGGCGACGAGCCGCGGCAGCGACGGCACCGGCGCCGACGCCGCGAGAGCCTCACCGGCGCCGCCGGTGATCGACATCGCCCGGCGTCCCTCGGCCGAGACCGGACCGACCTGGGCGGCGATCTGCGGAAACTCCTCCAACCCGAGGTGGTCACCGTCGGAGAGCACCACGGCGCGGAAGACGGCGTTCTCGAGCTGGCGCACGTTGCCGGGCCAATCGTAACGCTCGAGCAGCGCCATCGCCTCCGCCGTCACGCCGATCAGGCGGCGGCGGCCCTCTTCGGCGGCGAAGCGCGCGACGAAGGTGCGGATCAGCTCCGGGATGTCCTCCTTGCGCTCGCGTAAGGGAGGCACCCAGACGGGGAAGACGTTGAGGCGGTAGTAGAGATCCTCGCGGAAGCGACCTTCCTTGGTGAGGTCGAGGAGCGAGCGGTTGGTCGCCGAGATCAGCCGGAAATCGACCTTGACCGGTTTGCGCGCGCCCACCGGCTCGATCTCGCCCTCCTGGATGGCGCGCAGCAACTTCACCTGGATCTCGGCCGGCAACTCGCCGACCTCGTCGAGGAAGAGCGTGCCGCCGTGGGCCTCCTGGAACTTGCCGACGTGGCGGTCGACGGCCCCGGTGAAGGCCCCCTTCTCGTGGCCGAAGAGGATGGATTCGACCAGATTCTCGGCGATGGCGCCGCAGTTGACCGTGACGAACGGCTTGGCTCGGCGATCCGACGAGCCCTGGATGGCGCGAGCGATGAGTTCCTTGCCGACCCCGCTCTCGCCTTCGATGAGGATCGGGATCTGCGACCCCGCGGCGCGCCGGCCGAGGCGGATCACCCGCTCCATCGCCGGCGACGAGGTGGCGAGATCGTCGAAGGTCAGCGTTCCCGTCGCCGCCCGGCGCGACCGCACCACCTCCTCTTCGAGACTGGCGAACTTCAGCGCATTGGCGACCGACACCTGCAACCGTTCCGGCGAGATCGGCTTGACCACGAAGTCGAAGGCGCCGGCGCGCATCGCCGAGACCACCACGTCGATGCCGCCGTGGCTGGTCTGGACGATGACCGGAACGGCCATTTCCGCCTTGCGCATCTCGCCGAGCACGCCCATGCCGTCGAGATCCGGCATCACCAGATCGAGGATGACGAGAGAAATGGTCCGTCCGTCCGGTCCGCTCAGGACCTTCAACGCCTCGACGCCACTCTCCACCACCACCGGGCTGTGACCGAAGCGGCGCACCGCCTCTTCCAGGAGCCGCCGCTGGATCGGATCGTCGTCGACGACGAGAATGCGCTCGCCCATGTCTTTCCCTGTGCTTGATGCGGTGTCTCGAATCGAGTCGATCGTCGCGGCACGAGGTTGACCAGTGGTTAACGGCGGGCGTCACGGTGGGACGTATCCCCATCTCGACGCCCCTCTGCGACGATCGCCCGCGCCTCCCGGCCCGACCGCCATCTCGACGGTTGAAGCCGGCGCCGATCACCCGATATGGATGGAGACCGCCGCGCGTCGCCGTCGCGACCGCCGCCTTTCTCGCCCTCGGAGCCGCGCCGCCAGATGAACCGTTCTCCCGCCGCCGTCCTCGACCAGAACACCGGAACCGGCGCCGCCTCGCCCTTCGGCCGCCTCCCCGAATGGAACCTCGCCGATCTCTATCCGGCGATGGAGAGCCCGGAACTGACCGGCGACCTCGCCCGCGGCCTCGCCGATGCGGAGGCCTTCGAGGCGAAGGCCAAGGGAGCCCTCGCCGACATCGCCGCCCGCGGCGACGCCACCGCGCTCCTCGCCCTGGTGAAGGACTACGAGGCGCTGCAGGACCGCCTCGGCCGCATCGGCTCCTACGGCGGCCTCGTCTACTGCGGCGACACCACCGATCCGGTGCGCGCCAAGTTCTACGGCGACATCCAGGACAGGATCACCAAGGCCTCGACCCATCTCATCTTCTTCGAGCTGGAGCTCAACCGCATCGACGACGCGGCCATCGACGCCCTGATCGGAAAGGACGCGGGCCTAGCCCACTATCGCCCGTGGCTCGAGGACATCCGCAAGGAGAAGCCGCATCAGCTCGCCGACGAGATCGAGCGACTGTTCCACGAGAAATACGTCACCGGCGCCGCCGCCTGGACCCGCCTCTTCGACGAGACCGTCGCCTCGCTGCGCTTCTCGGTCGGCGGTGAGGACCTGCCGCTCGAAGCGACGCTGTCGCGCCTCCAGGACGCCGACGAGACCAAGCGCCGCGAGGCGGCCGAAGCGCTCGCCGTCACCTTCAAGGCCAATCTGCGCGTCTTCACCCTGATCATGAACGTGCTCGCCAAGGACAAGGAGATCTCCGACACCTGGCACCGTTTCGCCGATCCGGCCGACGCGCGCCATCTCTCCAACCGGGTCGAGCCGGAAGTGGTCGCCGCGCTGGTCGAGGCCGCCCGCGCCGCGTTCCCGAAGCTGTCGCACCGCTACTACGCGCTGAAAGCCAAGTGGATGGGCAAGGACAAGCTCGAGCACTGGGATCGCAACGCGCCGCTCGCCACCGCGCCGGCGCGCACCATCCCCTGGGACGAGGCGCGCGACACCGTGCTTCGTGCCTACGGCCGCTTCTCGAAGGATCTGGCGAACCTCGGCAAGCGCTTCTTCGACAATCCGTGGATCGACGCCCCGACCCGTCCCGGCAAGGCGCCGGGCGCCTTCGCTCATCCGACCGTGCCCTCGGCGCACCCCTATCTGCTGGTCAACTACCAGGGCAAGGTGCGCGACGTCATGACGCTCGCCCACGAACTCGGCCACGGCGTCCATCAGCTCCTCGCCGCCCCCAACGGCGCGCTGATGGCCCCCACCCCGCTGACGCTGGCCGAGACGGCCTCGGTCTTCGGCGAGATGCTGACCTTCCGGGCGCTCTTGGCGGACGCGAAGTCGGTCGAGGAGAAGCGGGCGATGCTCGCCTCCAAGGTCGAGGACATGATCAACACGGTGGTCCGCCAGATCGCCTTCTACACCTTCGAGCGCAAGATCCACGCCGCCCGCCGCGACGGCGAATTGACCGCCGACGACATCTCGCGCTTCTGGATGGAGGTGCAGTCCGAGAGCCTCGGCCCGGCGATCCGGCTCGGTGAGGGCTACGAGACCTTCTGGGTCTACATCTCCCACTTCGTCCACTCGCCCTTCTATGTCTACGCCTACGCCTTCGGCGACTGTCTGGTGAACTCGCTCTACGGCGCCTACGAGAAGAACCCGGACGGCTTCCAGGCGAAGTACTTCGCCCTGCTCGAGGCCGGCGGCACCCGCCATCACAAGGAACTGCTCGCCCCCTTCGGCCTCGACGCCGGCGATCCGAACTTCTGGTCGCTCGGCCTCGCGGTGATCGAGGGCCTGATCGACGAATTGGAGGTGATCGGCTGAGGACGGCGGAGGCGACACCGCGCCACCCCGACGGAATTCTTTTCGTCACGATCGCCGTGCGACCTTGAAATGACCACCGCCCGTGATCAGATCGAGCGGGCCGACATCCGGCCGATCGGCGGGCGGAGAGGCATGCCGCTCGATCGGCGGCGATCCATTCGGGAGGACCGGAGATGTTCGACGCCACCAAGCTTCTGGAACAGCTGCTCGGACCCCAGGGCGCCGCCACGGCGCAGGGCTACATCGATCAGGGCACCAAGGCGATGGAAGGCTTCGTCGGGTCCGACGCCGTCGCCAAGGGCAAAGAGATGCTCGGGGAGGGACTGACGTCGCTCGAGTCGACCGCCACCCGGTACGTCGGCGCCGAGAAGGTCGAGCAGGCCAAGACCCTGGTGAAGGAGAACCAGCTCGCCACCGGCGCCGTCCTCGGCGGCCTGCTCGGCCTGCTGGTCGGCACCGAGAGCGGCCGCAACGCCGCCGGCACCGCCGTCAAGGTCGGCTCGCTCGCCGCCCTCGGCGGTCTCGCCTGGAAGGCCTATCAGAACTGGCAGACGGCCAACGCCCCGACCGGCGAACCCGCCGCCGCCCCGCCCGCCACTCTCGACCCGGCCGCCGAGCAGAAGCTCGCCGCCTCCACCATCATCGCCATGGTCCAGGCCGCCAAGGCCGACGGCCACATCGACGACGCCGAGCGCGCCGCCATCATGGGCCGCGTCGGCAAGCTCGAAGGCGCCGCCAGGGCCTTCCTCGAGACCGAACTGGCCGCTCCGATCGACGTCGACCGCGTCGCCGGTCTGGCGACCAACCAGCAGGAGGCGGTCCACCTCTACGCCGCCTCTCTCCTCGCCATGGACCCCGATCAGGCGATCGAGCGCGCCTATCTCGCCGCGCTCGCCCTGAAGCTCCACCTGTCGGCCGATCTCGTCGCCGAGATCGAGCGCGGCGTGAAGCGCGCCTGATACCATCGGCCATTGAAAATGACCGATGGTATTCCTGACGCGAATTTCTCATGCCCCGGATGCGAATGAGAAATTCGCATTCCTCCAAAAGGCCGGGTGCGTCAGCGCCTTCGGCCTTTGGTATGACGCCGTCGCGCACCACGCGCTCGGCGACATCGCCCAAAAATGCCGACGGCGGCGGTCCCTCGACCGCCGCCGTCCTCGTTTTCGATCCGACGCCCGGGCTCACGCCGCGGCGAGATCGCGCGCGAAGGTCTCGACCTCGCTCCTCAGATCCACCGCCTGACCCGACAGGCCGTTCGACAACGACATCAGCTGCGTCGCCGCCGCGCCGGTCATCTCCGCCGCCCGACCGACGCCGGAGATGTTCTCGGTCACCTGCTGGGCGCCCTGCGCCGCGCGCTGGCAGTTGACCGCGATCTCGCCGGTCGCCGCGCCCTGTTCCTCGACCGCGCCGGCCACCGCCGCCGAGATCTGCTTGACGTCGGCGATGGTGCGGACGATGGCGTTCATCGACTGCACCGTACCCTCGGTCGCTCCCTGGATCTCGCTCACCTTGGCGGCGATCTCGTCGGTCGCCTTGGCCGTCTGCGAGGCGAGCTGCTTGACCTCGGAGGCGACCACCGCGAAGCCCTTGCCGGCCTCTCCGGCGCGCGCCGCCTCGATCGTGGCGTTGAGCGCCAGGAGGTTGGTCTGGTCGGCGATGCCCTTGATCAGGTTGATCACGTCGCCGATCGCCGAAGCCGCACTCGCCAACAGGTCGATCCGCGTGTGCGAGGACTCGGCCTCCGAGTAGGCCATGTCGGCGACCCGCGTCGAATGCGCCATCTGGCCGTTGATCTCGCGTACCGAAGCGGCGAGTTCCTCCGACGACGCGGCGACCGTCTGGACGTTGGACGCCGCCTCCTCCGCCGCCGCCCCGACCGCCTGGGCCTGACGGGAGGTCTCTTCCGCCGTCGCCGAGAGGTTCTTGGCGGAATCCGCGACCTCACCCGACGACTTGTCGAAACCGGCGGCGAGCGACGTCATGCGGGTGACGAAGGCGTCGACCAGCGACTGACGCCGGCGCACCTGCTCGCGCGCCGCCGCATCCGCCGCCGTCTGGGCGGCACGGGCTTGCTCGGCGGCGGAAAGCTGACCGCGCAACACCTCGAGCGACTGCGCCATGGCGCCGATCTCGTCGCGCCGCTCGGTGCCGGTGACCGCCTGCCCGAGATCGCCGTGCCCCATCGCCTCCATCACCTTCATCATCGAAGCGATCGGGGCCGAGATGCCACGGTTCGTCAGGAAGACCGCTAGTCCGACGATCGCCAGAACCACGGCGGCGATACCCCCGAGCGTCACGCGCCCGGTCCATGCCGCCATCGCCTCCGCCGCCTTCTTCTGCGCATTGGCCGAGGCGATGAACTCGTCGTTGATGGCGCTGAGCTGCTTGATCACACCGAGGGCGGCCGGCTCGCAGGTCGACCGCAACAGGCCGAGTGCCCGACCGGCGTTGACCGGATCGCTCTTGTCGGCAGCCGCCTTGATCGCCGGACCGCAGGTCCCGGTGAGCGCGGCGTCGTGCGCCTTGCGCAATTCGTCGATCTTCGGGCCGAACTCGGGAACGATCTTCTTGGTGTCGACCAGAGTCTGGTCGAAGATCTTCGCCGCGTCCTCGCGGTCTGCGATCGCCTCGCGAACGTCGGCTTCGGTCGCCGCCGACGCTGTTCGATAGATCGCCGCGTCCTGCAACACGATGTAACGGCTGGCTCGACTGACGTTGCGCGTCGCCGTCGCCGGCCCTTCGAGCAGCGCCTCGTAACGATCGCCGATCAGTTCCATCTGCCAGGACGCATAGTAGGCGCCGCAGAGTGCCGCGGTGCCGAGCAGCAATAGAAGGCTAACGACCTTCCAGATCATTTTCCAATCGGAGTAAAACATCGACGCCACCTCCAATAATCAGAGATTTGACGGGGTTCCGTCAATTTGTCGGCGGGCAGAGTTAAGCAATCGTTAATGACGCGAGTTCATCGCGGGAAATTCTTGAGTATGACTGCATCAAATTTAGACAACTAACGTATGAAATGCCATCATAGCCAAAGGCACAAATATCAGAAATAGAAATATTTGATTACACGCTTTTTATTCTTTATAGCAGAATGGTGTTTCTGAATTTGAAGGGACGACGATCCGATCTATGGCCACACATCTTCACAACCGACAGACGTCGATGAACACAACCAAAGTTGCAAGCACATGCAAAAACAGCACGATATTGCACGGATCTGAGACCGTATCATTCCAGAGCGCGCAGAGCTTCGATCAGCCGTTCCATGTCTTCCGGCACGTCGCTTTCGAAGCGCATCACCTTTCGCGTCTTCGGATGAGCGAAGACCAGGAGACGGGCATGCAGCGCCTGCCGGCCGAGCGCCCGTAGCGCCGCACCGGCCTCGGGGGCCTCGCGATCGAGCTTCTCGAGTTTGGTGCGATATCCCGAACCGTAGAGATCGTCGCCGAGCAGCGGATGGCCGATGTGGGCGAAGTGCACGCGGATCTGGTGGGTACGGCCCGTCTCCAGCCGGCATTCGACCAGCGACACGTCACCCTCGCGCCCGGCCGCGCCGAAGGTTTCGAGCACTTCGAAATGGGTGATCGCCTCGCGCCCGCCCGACTTCACCACCGCCATCGCCTGCCTGTTGCGCGGGTCGCGGCCGATGTCGCCGGTGATCGTACCCTCGCGGTACTTCGGCACCCCCCAGATCAGCGCCAGATAGGCGCGCTCGAGCGGCCCGGTGCGGCCGTGATCGGCGAATTGCGCAGTGAGTTTCTGGTGCGCCCGGTCGGTCTTGGCCACCACCATGACGCCAGACGTGTCCTTGTCCAGCCGGTGGACGATGCCCGGCCGCTCGACCCCGCCGATGCCGGAGAGCGAACCGGCGCACCGGTGCAGCAGCGCGTTGACCAGCGTGCCGGAAGAGTTTCCGGCGCCGGGATGGACGACGAGCCCGGCCGGCTTGTCGACGACGATCACCTCGGCGTCCTCGTGGAGCACGTCGAGCGGGATCGCCTCGGGCTGCGGCGCCGCCGCGGTCGGCGCCGGCAGATCGACGACGACGCGGGCGCCCGCGTTGATCTTGCGCGAGGCGTCGATTACGGTCGCGCCGTCGATCGCCACCCGGCCCTCGCCGATCAGGCTCTTCAGCCGCGAGCGGGACAGGGTGGAGATCCGACGCGCCAGCGCCGCGTCGAGACGTTCGCTCGGGGCCCCCGCCTCGATTTCGATCTCGATCGGACCGGCGCCCGGAGCGGCGGCATCCTCTTCCGCGTCGATCTCGTCGAGGTTCTCGACGTCTTCGACCACCGGCGGCGGCGCGGCGAGGCTCTCGGTCCATTCCGCCGCCTTACGCGCCATGCGCTCGCGCTTCGTCTCACGCATCTCACGAGCCCCCGATCCCCGATGACCAATCCGAATTTCGCCGAAGAAGACGAAAAGCCCCTCGACGCCGCCCAACTGCGCCTGCAGGCGAAGTTGAAGCGACTGCTCTTCTGGTCCACCGGCGTGATGGTGCTCGGCCTCGTCGCCGTCTTCGCCGCGATCTTCTATCGCGTCACCAAGGCCGATGTGAAGCCCGCCGTCGCATGGGACCGCCCGATCGTCGCCGAGGTGCCGATGCCCGAGGGCGGCCGCGTCGTCGCGACGACGCTCGAAGGCAACCGGATGGCCGTCACCGTCGAGAGCCCCAAAGGCGCGGCGGTCCTCCTCGTCGACCTCGAGACGATGAAGGTGGTCAGACGGCTGGAACTCGCCGGAGCGAAGTGACGAAAAGGCCGCGACCGACGCCGCCCGAGCCGCCGGCGTCCTCCCGGCGACGCGGTGCAGAACCCCACGCTTCGCTCTCCCCGTGCCGCGCGGCGCGGCGTATGAAGAGCGACGCCTTCGAACCGCGAGCCGAGCCGCCATGCCCCTGCCCTTTTCCGCCGCCGATCTCGACGACCTCCTCGCCATCCTGACCGCGGCGGCCGACGCCGAGATCCTGCCGCGCTTCCAGCGCCTGGAAGACGACGACGTCGGCACCAAGTCGGGTCCGATGGACCTCGTCACCGTCGCCGACCGCGCCGCCGAGGCCGCGATCGCCGCCGCCGTGGCGGCACGCTTCCCCACCGCCGCCTTCGTCGGCGAGGAGAGCGTCGCCGAGGACCCGGCCCGCCTCGACCTCCTGGGCACCGCCGATCTCGCCATCGTCGTCGACCCGATCGACGGCACCTTCAACTTCGCCTCCGGCCTGCCGCTCTTCGGCGTCATGGCGGCGGTCGTCGCCGGCGGCGAGACGATCGCCGGGATCATCCTCGATCCGCTGACCGGCAGCCACATGACCGCGGTGAAGGGCGAAGGCGCCCGGCTCGGTTTCCGCGACGGCCGCCCGGCGCGGCCGTTGCGCGTCGCCGCGGCGGAGCCGGTCGGCGAGATGCACGGCTGCGTCTCGTGGTCCTACATGCCGGGAAGCCTGCGGGAGACCGTCGCCACCCGCATGGCCCGCCTCGCCGCCACCTACAACTACCGCTGCGCCGCCCACGAATACCGCCTCGCCGCCACCGGCGCCTGCCACGTGCTCGCCTACGGCAAACTCATGCCCTGGGACCACCTCGCCGGCTGCCTGATCCATACGGAAGCCGGCGGCTTCTCGGCCAAGTTCGACGGCTCCCCCTACTGCCCGACCGACATCGGCGGCGGGTTGCTGCTGGCGCCGGATGCGACGAGTTGGCGAGCCTTGCGCGAGGCGCTGATAGAGGGCTGATTTCGGACGAAGGAAGTCCCGACCTGTTCGCCATGCTGCGGAGGCACTTCATCCTGAGGCGCGAGCGCAGCGAGCCTCGAAGGATGAAGCCGAACAGGGAGTTGGTCCGCTCGCAACGAGACGTGATTCGACGAGTTGGTGTGACACCCCCCGAACATGAAGAGGCCCGGCCCCCTCGCGGCGACCGGGCCTCTTTCATCTCTCGCGATCGGCTTCCGATCAGACGCCGATGCCGCGGTCGCGGATCGCCGCTTCGATCTCGTCGAGCACCGAGGCGTCGTCGATCGTCGCCGGCATGTTCCATTCCTGGTGATCGGCGATCTTCTGCATGGTGCCGCGCAGGATCTTGCCCGAGCGGGTCTTGGGCAGACGGTCGACGGTGATCGCCACCTTGAAGGCCGCGACCGCTCCGATCTTGGCCCGCACCAGCGCGACGAGTTCCTTCTCGATCTCCTCCGGCGACTTGGTGACGCCGGCCTTCAGCACCACGAAACCGCAGGGCATCTGGCCCTTCATGTCGTCGTGGACGCCGATGACGGCGCATTCGGCGACGTCGGGATGGGAGGCGAGAACCTCTTCCATACCGCCGGTCGACAGGCGATGGCCGGCAACGTTGATGATGTCGTCGGTGCGCGCCATGATGAAGAGGTAGCCGTCCTCGTCCATGTAGCCGGCGTCACCGGTCTTGTAGTAGCCGGGGAAGTCGACGAGATAGCTGTCGATGAAGCGCTGATCGGCGTTCCACAGCGTCGGCAGGCACGAGGGCGGCAGCGGCAGCTTGATGACGATCGAGCCCATCTCGCCCGCCTTCACCTGATGCATGCCGTCGTCGACGATCTGCACGTCGTAGCCCGGCATCGGCACCGTCGGCGAGCCGTATTTCACGGGAAGGAGGCCGAGGCCGACCGGATTGCCGGCGATCGCCCAACCCGTCTCCGTCTGCCACCAGTGATCGATCACCGGCACGCCGACCTTCTCCTCGGCCCACTTCACCGTGTCCGGATCGGCGCGTTCGCCGGCCAGGAACAGGTTGCGCAGGGACGAGATGTCGTACTTCTTCAGGAACTCGCCGTTCGGGTCTTCCTTCTTGATGGCGCGGAAGGCGGTCGGCGCGGTGAAGAAGCCGGCGACCTCGTACTCCGAGATGATCCGCCAGAAGGTGCCGGGATCCGGCGTGCCGACCGGCTTGCCCTCGAAGACGATGGTGGTCGCGCCGTAGAGCAGCGTGGCGTAGCAGATGTAGGAGTGGCCGACGACCCAACCGACGTCGGACGCCGCCCAGAACACCTCGCCCGGCTCGATGCCGTAGTGGTTCTTCATCGACCAGGCGAGCGCCACCGCATGGCCGCCGTTGTCGCGCACCACGCCCTTGGGCGCGCCGGTCGTGCCCGAGGTGTAGAGGATGTAGAGCGGATCAGTCGCCAGAACCGGCACGCAGGGGACCTCGCGGCCCTTGTTCTTCTCGACCAGCGCGCCGAGATCGTGGTCGCGCGGCGCCTTCAGCTCGGCGGTGACCTGCGGCCGCTGGGTGAGGAACACCGCGTCCGGCTTGTGGGTGGAGAGATCGATCGCCTCGTCGAGCAGCGGCTTGTAGGGCAGCACCTTCTTGCCCTCGATGCCGCAGGAGGCGGTGATCACCGCCTTGGGCTTGGCGTCGTCGATGCGGGTCGAGAGCTCCCGCGGCGCGAAGCCGCCGAACACCACCGAATGGATGGCGCCGAGACGGGCCACCGCCAGCATGGCGATCACCGCCTCCGGGATCATCGGCATGTAGACGATGACGCGGTCACCCTTGACGACGCCGACGTCGGCGAGCGCCGCGGCGGTCGCCTGGACGCGCTCGAGCAACTCGGCGTAGGAGATCTTGGCCTTCACGCCCGTCACCGGGCTGTCGTAGATGATCGCCGTCTGCTCGGCGCGGCCACCCGCCACGTGACGGTCGACGGCGTTGAAGCAGGTGTTCATCTCGGCGCCGGCGAACCAACGGCCGTAGGGACCCGACGACGGATCGAACACCTTGTCCCAGGGCTTGACCCAATCGATCGCCTCGGCGGCTTCGGCCCAGAAGCCCTCCGGGTCCGTCTTCCAGCCCTGATAGACTTCCGCGTATCGGCTCGTCATGGCGCTCCTCCCGTCTGACCCACGATTTTTCGTCGGATTTCGGCCGATAGGCTTTCACACCGGCGCCGACCCGCCGCAATGCTACGTTCGACTACGGCGGCCGGCGATTACGCATTGATCCCGATCAAGAATGTCGGTCTGCAGCGCAACGAGCGCACACTCGTCGATCGTTTTGCCGGGTCGCGAACCCGATCCGCGTCGGCCGGTGGCGGAGCGATCGGCTGCGATGTCGGATCGCCACTTGCTCGACCCGCGAAATCCGATGATCTAGGAAGGATATCGTACCGCCGCCGCCCGGGCGATGGACCAAGTCGCACGACCGGTGCCATGACGCTTCCCGATCTCCCCTTCCTCCTCGCCGCTCTCCCCGCCGCCGCCCTCGTCGGCCTCTCCAAGGGCGGGCTGCCGATCGTCGGCATTCTCGGCGTACCGGTGTTGGCGCTGGTGGTGTCGCCGGTCCAGGCGGCGGGCCTCTTGCTGCCGATCTACGTCGTCTCCGACTGGTTCGGTCTGTGGGCCTATCGGCGCGAATTCGATCGCCGCAATCTGGCGATCCTCATCCCCGGCGCGGTCGCCGGCATCACGCTGGGCTGGGCCACCGCCTCGCTCGTCTCGGAAGTGGCGGTGACGCTGCTCGTCGGCGTCATCGGCCTCGCCTTCGTCGCCGACCGGGCGCTGAAGCGCGGCGCGAGCGGACCGGCGCGGCCGGCGGACATTCCCCGCGGCCTGTTCTGGGGCGCGGTCACCGGCTTCACCAGCTTCGTCTCACATTCCGGCGGCCCGCCCTATCAGGTCTACGTGCTGCCGCAACGGCTGCCCAAGATGGTCTTCGCCGGCACCTCGACCATCTTCTTCACCGTCGTCAACGCGGTGAAGCTGATCCCCTACTGGGCGCTGGGCCAACTGTCGCTCGCCAACCTCGAGAAGGTGGCGATCCTGGTGCCGGCGGCCGTCGCCGCGACGCTCTTCGGTGTCCGGCTCACCCGCCTCTTGCCGGAGAAACTGTTCTTCCGCCTGGTGCTCGCCGCACTGGCGGTGATCTCGGTGAAGCTGGTGATCGACGGCGTGCGCGGGCTCGGCCTCGTCTGAGACCGGGTTCACGAAATTCGGACTCGTCCGAATTTCGTGAGTTTCGGCCTGACCGGCCGACGCCCGTTCGGGCTTGCCTTCGCCCATGAAGTTCCGAAGAGGTCGGAACTTCATGGGCTCGGTCTGAGACGCACGGCAGCGGGCAGCGGATCGCCGCGCCGACCGGACGACGAGGAGATTTCCCCGATCATGGTCGACGGGTGCTCTCCGCGATCGGTCGAATCGACGCGTTTCGCGCCGTCATGATCGACGAACTCTTCGCCGGATCGTTCGAATGCGTGTCGAACCGATCGAAAACCGCGCCCGGCGTCGCGGGATGCCGCGGCATTCCCGGCGGAGCCGCGGCGTTCCCACCGGAGCCCCGGCCTCTTTTCGGCGAGACCGCATTCCCGTCACCGGCGCGGTCCCGACGCTTCCGCATCGACGAAAACAGAGACGCCGCGGAAAATGCCGCGGCGTCTTCAAACGAGTTCGGAGCAGACCCCCTGATCAGTGCAGGGTGGCGCCTCCCGTCAGGCGATTGATCTCGTCCTTCAGCAGCAACTTGCGGCGCTTCATTTCGGCGATCTCGAGCGAATCGCTGCTGGGATGGGCGAGAGCCTCCTTGATCTGTGTTTCGAGAGCAGCGTGCCGGCGTTCGAGCTCCGCAAGATGCGATTCGATGGACATTGCTCCTGCCTCCTTGGTTGGGCATAACGAGATCATCATGTCATGAAAATGAGACCATGCAATCGGCATACTGCCGGATTGCACCGCTTCGTGAAGTGGCGCAGCCGGTCCCACCGCACCACCGTCGCCACCCGATACGATGTCCTCGCGGATCGATTTCTCCGGCCGCGAAGGCACGGCCGATTTCGTTTCGCCGCACGAACCGGAGGCTGCCCTTTTTCGATCCGATGGACTATTCTTCCTCCCGTCCGAGCCGACCATGCGCATTCCGCGCACCACCGGCCGGCGTTCACACGTGTCCTTCATCGATGAACGAAAAGTCGGTCGCCCGGACATGACGGAAGAAGAAGAGAAAGACATCCGCGCCGAACTGGCCCGCCTGCGCCAGGAGCACCGCGATCTCGATTTCGCGATCGGCGCCCTCTCCGACACCGGCCGGGGCGACCATCTCACCCTGCAACGGCTGAAGAAGAAGAAGCTGGCGATCAAGGACCGCATCGGCCACCTCGAGGACCGTCTCGTCCCCGACATCATCGCCTGAACCGCGGAATGTTCCGGGATCTCCCGGTGGCCGGATGTCGGCTTGCGCCGGGGAAGGTGATCGGTTATGTCGCCCGCTTCCCCGTTTCACCCTCATGAGGACCAGATGGTCGCATCCACCCCGCCGGTCGCCGTCATCATGGGCAGCCAGTCCGATTGGGAGACCATGCGCCACGCCGCCGAGACGCTCGACGCCCTCGGCATCGCCCACGACGACCGCATCGTCTCCGCCCATCGCACCCCCGAACGCATGTTCGACTTCGCCAAAGGCGCCAAGGCGGCCGGGTTCCAGGTGATCATCGCCGGCGCCGGCGGCGCCGCGCATCTGCCCGGCATGACGGCGGCGCTCACCTCGCTTCCGGTCTTCGGCGTTCCGGTCGAGAGCAAGGCGCTCAGGGGTGAGGACAGCCTCCTCTCCATCGTCCAGATGCCGGCCGGAATCCCGGTCGGCACGCTCGCCATCGGCCGCGCCGGTGCGGTCAACGCCGCGCTCCTCGCCGCCGCCGTGCTGGCGCTCCACGATCCCGCCCTCGCCGACCGGCTCGACGCCTGGCGCAGCCGCCAGACCACGGTCGTCGCCGAACGACCGGTCGACACCCCCTGAGGCCTGCCATGACCGACCCCGCCGCCCGCCCCGTCCGCACCGTCGGCATCCTCGGCGGCGGTCAGCTCGGCCGCATGATGGCGCTCGCCGGCGCCCGGCTCGGCCTGCGCTCGGTGGTGCTCTGCCCGGATCCCGACAGCCCGGCCTTCGAGGTCGCCGCCGAGCACATCGTCGCCGCTTACGAGGACGAGGCCGCCCTCGCCGATTTCGCCGCGCGGGTCGACGTCGTCACCTACGAGTTCGAGAACGTACCGGCGGCGACCGCCGCCTTCCTCGCCGCCCGCGTGCCCGTCCGCCCCGGACCGCGCTCGCTCGAAGTGTCGCAGGACCGCCTCGCCGAGAAGACCTTCCTCGCCGCACTCGGCATCCCGACCGCCCCGTTCCGCGCCGTCGACGAGCGCGCCGACCTCGAGGCGGGCCTCGCCGAGATCGGCTTCCCGGCCGTGCTCAAGACCCGCCGCTTCGGCTACGACGGCAAGGGCCAGGCGAAGATCGGCAATCCCGACGACGTCGGTCCGGCGTTCGACGCCATGAGGGGCCAACCGGCCATCCTCGAGGGCTGGGTGCCCTTCTCCCGCGAGATCTCGGTGCTGACCGCCCGCGACGTCGAAGGCCGCATGGTCACCTACGACGTGCCGGAGAACCGCCATCGTCAGCACATCCTGAAATTCTCGCGCGTCCCCGCCGGCCTCGCGCCGACCACCGAGGCGGCCGCCCGCCGCATCGGCGAGAGCGTCGCCGATGCGCTCGAACACGTCGGCGTCATCACCGTCGAACTCTTCCTTCTGGAGACCGCCGAGGGCGAACGCCTGATCGCCAACGAAATCGCGCCGCGCGTCCACAACTCCGGCCACTGGACCGAGAGCGCCTGCCTCGTCTCCCAGTTCGAGAGCCACATGCGCGCCGTCGCCGGCCTGCCGCTCGCCGGTCCCGTCCGCCATTCCGACGTCGAGATGGAGAACCTGATCGGCGACGAGGCCCGCGACCCGGAGCGCTATCTCGCCGAAGCCGGGGCTTCGCTCCATCTCTACGGCAAGACCGAGATCCGGGCCGGCCGCAAGATGGGCCACGTCAATCGCATCCGCCCGCGCGGCCTCGCCGGCGCCTGAGAGAAGCGGCGGAGAAACGCGCGCGACGTGTGGACAGGCCGCTTCGATTCTGCTACGGAACCGCCACTTCGCGAGCGGCACACGCGTGCCGTGACCGAGTGCTTTTCCCCGATCGTCATCGTTCGCCGGGTTTTCCGGGTGGTGGCCGTCGTCGGGGTGGGGTGCTCTTGGCGAAATTCGAACACACTCAAGATGGGATCGAACGCGTGCAGGTTCTCGTTCGCGACAACAACGTCGACCAGGCTCTCAAGGCGCTGAAGAAGAAGATGCAGCGCGAGGGTATCTTCCGCGAGATGAAGCTCCGCGGTCACTACGAGAAGCCCTCGGAGAAGAAGGCGCGCGAGAAGGCCGAGGCCGTTCGCCGCGCCCGCAAGCTCGCTCGCAAGCGTGCTCAGCGCGAAGGTCTCCTGCCGGGCAAGCCCGCCGCCAAGCGTTGATCGCCCGTCGCGAGACGTGAGATGATGGAACCGTGACGCGTCGATGGGCGCGTGACGGTTCTTCGTTTTTCTCGACCGCGCCAGGGGTCTTCGCCCCTGCGAGCGAAACCGCCGAACCGGATGTTCCGGGCCGCCGCGCGATCATGCAGGAGCCGCACCGATGTCGCTCGCCGCACTCGACCTCCGCTTCCCCCGCGCCCTCGGCGCCCGTGTTTTCGGCGCCGCGATGACCGTCGCCGTCTTCGGCGGCCTCGCCGGCTGCGGCCAGGTGAACGGCGGCTACGGCGGCGGCACCGGCGGCGGTGGTGCGGCCCAGCTCTCGGCCGATGCCGGCGCCGGCTCGCAGGCCAACATCGCCTCGCTCACCGAGGTGATCAAGGCCAATCCCAACGACGCCAACGCCTACAACATCCGCGGCACCGCCTTTGCCCGCGGCGGCGACGCCAAGTCGGCCCTCGCCGATTTCGATCAGGCGCTGAAGATCGCCCCCGACTTCCATCAGGCCTGGGCCAACAAGGGCCTCGCCTATCGCCGGCTCGGCCGCTTCGATCTGGCGGTCGACGCCTATTCGCGCGCCATCGCCATCAAGCCGGACTACGACACCGCCTATCTCGGTCGTGGCGCCGTGCGCCGCCAGCTCGGCCAGATCGATCTGGCGCTCGCCGACTATTCGGAAGCCATCCGCATCAATCCGCGCAACCCCGGCGCCTACCACGATCGCGCCATCGCCCGGCAGGGCCAGGGCGACAAGGCCGGCGCCATGGCGGACTATTCCGCCGCCATCGAACGCGACGCCTCGGCGCCGGAACCCTTCAACGCCCGCGGCCTGCTCAAGGTCGAGAACGGTGACCTGCGCGGCGCCCTCGACGATTTCAACGGCGCCCTCAACAACGACCTCTATTTCGGCGAGGCCTGGATCAATCGCGGCATCGTCGAGGAGCAGCTCGGCGACCGCAAGGACGCGCTCGCCTCCTGCCAGCGCGGCGCCGCCATCGTGCCGACCTCCAAGCTCGGCCAGGACTGCGTCCGCCGCCTCGCCGGCGCCCGCTGAAACACGCCCCGCCGGTCGGCGGCTCCACACCCCGCGGCGGCGCCGTTTCGAACGCCGCCCGCCGCCGTGGTTGACGAATACCTGCCGCGACACGCCCATCCGCGCCGACACCGCTGGTGAAGCGTTCACCCGGACGGCGGGTTGTTCGCCGATGGACCGATTTTTCGGATTCGTTTCCTTGCCGTCGCCATGATCGTGCCTATTCTCGGCACGCCGTGGCTTCGAATCTTCACGCTGAAGATGTCGTCTCCACGGGATCGTTTCGGCGCCTCGCGCGCGCGACGAACCGTTCCGGGCAGCCCGTCGCAGGGCGCCGTCCCACGAGAGGGGGTTCACATGAAGAAGTTTCTCGTCCTCGCCGTCGCCGCCGTCGCGCTCGCCGGCTGCAACACCACGTCCCAGACCGACCGCACCCTCGGTGGCGCCGCCATCGGCGCCGGCACGGGCGCGCTGATCGGTGCGGCCACCGGCGGTGGCGGCCGCGCCGTGGCCACCGGCGCCCTCATCGGTGCCGGCACCGGCGCCGTCGTCGGTGCCGCCACCACGCCGAAGCGCTGCGTCGCCTACGACGACTACGGCCGCCGCTATCGCGTGCCCTGCCCGTGATCGACGTCGGACGGGCGCCGCCACCGGCGTCGCCCGCCCCATCGATACGAAGAGAGCCCCGGATCGGCCGATCTCGGGGCTCTCTCTTTTCGTCCGCGGTGAGAAGCCGGCGGCCGAGGCCGCCCGCTCCCGTTCCCGATCATGAGACCTGTGCGCGGATAGGTCTCGACGACCGTCATCTGACGTGATTCACTCA
>CALBKH010000071.1 GCA_937892955.1 uncultured Alphaproteobacteria bacterium | reverse complement strand
ATGGGAACGGCTCCTCTGTGAGCGATAGCGACAACCATCACTCCGGCACACATGACGGGCTATGGTTCGGGTGTTGTCGGAGGCGATGTCGATTCGGCGCCCGCTCACGCCGACGGCGCTCAGGACGCCCCGCCGAATGCGCCTCGGGCGCGCGCGACGAGATCGCGGAACGGCTCCGAGACCGAGGCGAGTTCGGCGTCCCAGTCGGGATCCGGGCGCTGGCCCTCGGTCGCGGCGAAATAGACCTGCATCGTCGAGGCGATCAGGAACGGGTCGATCACCGCCCGTTGCGCCGCCACGGCGAAGAGGACGGTGAAGATCAGGCTCCACGCCGTGGTCGGCCCGGGCACGATAAGCGCGACGATGCCGACGGGGGCGAGCAGCACCACGAACAGGATCACCGCCATCACCCAGCGGAACAGCGTCAGCCACACGGCGTTCCACAGGATCGTCTTGGCGTTCTGGGCATAGAGCACGATGCCCTGCCGAGCGGTGGTCCAGGGATCTTCCGAGGCGATGCGGATCTCGCGGGCGAGCACCACCTCGTCGATGAAGGTCGTCGACATCTTCAGGACGGCGCCGAGGAGGCGGATCAGCGGCTGCAGGCCCGGCACGAAGGACAGCAGCCCGACGCCGCCGACGAGGCCGGTCACGGCGCGGACCGAGCCCTTGACCAACTGATCGAGGACGAACAGCAGGTGGACCTCGCCGAACCGCGCCTTCACCGTCTCGACCGCGAAGGCGATCTGGGCGCGGCCCGAGGGAAGAGCGCGGCCGTCGAGTACCATGACCATCGCCGCGACGTGGCCGGCGGTGATCAAGTAGGTGAGATACTCGCGCAGGCTCCACACCCAGACGACGGCGCCGACGCCACCGAGAATGCCGCCCCAGGCGGTCGCCCCGGCGCGGAAGTCGGCCGTGCCGACATGGCCGACGACCCACCCGGCGCCGGCACCGCTCGCCACCGCGGCGACGAAGGCGAGGGTGAGGCCGCCGAGCACCAGGATGCGCAGGCCGACGAAGGGCCAGGTGGCGAGGACGAGCCGCAACGAACGGAGAATCGAGAAGGACCACATGCGAGGCGCTCCCTTGGCCGATTACGCAGATTAGCACGATCCGGCGCCCGTCGGGCGGCTGCGAGAGGCGCCCGGCAACTGCTGCCGAAGGCATGATTTCTCAGTCTTCACAGAAGGATGGCTGATATCCCACACGTGAAGGCGCGCCCCTCGCCACGACGCGTTGAGCATCTTTCGCGAGCGGGGTCGACACGTCCCGGCGAGGCCACTACATCTTGGTGACACGAACCCCGCCGCCTTTCATCCGGACGCGCCATGATCAAGAGCCCCAAGACCTACTGGTTCACCCGCCTCGACGACGAGGAGGAGGACGAGGAGAAGACCAAGACGCCGCAGTCGGTGCCGGTCGACAAGCACCTCTTCGACGCCCGCACGGTCCTCATCACCGGCTCGATCACCCAGGAACTGGCGCGTGACGTCACCGCCCGCCTGCTGGCGCTCTCCCACGTGTCGAAGGACCCGATCAACGTCGTCGTCTGTTCGCCGGGCGGCCATGTCGAATCGGGCGACATGATCCACGACATGATCAATTTCGTGCCGGCTCCGGTGCGGATGATCGGCGTCGGCTGGGTCGCTTCGGCCGGTGCGCTGATCTACGCCTCGGTGCCCAAGGAGCGGCGCTTCTGCCTGCCCAACACCCGCTTCCTGCTGCATCAACCGTCCGGCGGCGCCGGTGGACCGGCCACCGACATCGAGATCCAGGCGCGCGAGATCCTCAAGATGCGCGATCGCCTCAACCAGATCTTCGCCGACGCCACCGGCCAGCCGCTGGAGCGTATCGCCAAGGATACCGATCGCGACTTCTGGATGGGGCCGGACGAAGCGATCGCCTACGGTCTCGTCGGCAAGGTCATCAAGACCATCGGCGATCTGCCCTGAGGGACGAGCCGACTTCGGAATACGGAGTACGGATGAACGCATCCGAACTCCGTGTTCCGTTCGGCTGAAAGCCCGTCCACACGAGGGGTTTTCGCCGAGTTCGATCCGGCGTCGCGAAGCGACCTGCCGGATCCCCGGTGAAACCTGACGGGGGCCTCGCGAGAGGCCCTCGGCCGTTGTGGACGAGGCCGGTCGCCGGCGACGCATAAGGTCGACGTGAGACCGCGGCGGACGGGGCCGGGGAGGGACGGGGATGTTCTTCACGCTGTCGAAGGTGGCCTTCCTCATCGCTCAGCCGTCGACCCTGACGATGCTGCTGATCGTCGGCGGGCTCCTGGCCTCCGTCGTCGGCTTCCGCCGCATCGGCCGCGGCCTCGCCGGTCTCGGCCTGACGGCACTCCTGATCCTCGCGCTGACGCCGCTCGGCCCCTATCTCCTCACCGACCTCGAGAACCGTTTCCCGATTCCCGCCGCCGATGCGCCGGCGCCGGCCGGAATCGTCGTGCTCGGCGGCTTCACCGATGCGCGGATGGGCTCGGCCCGCGGCGTCGTCGGCCTCGGCGAAGGCGCGGCGGCGATCTTCGAAGTGGCGGAGCTGGCGAAGCGCTACCCCGCGGTGCCGATCGTCCTCTCCGGCGGCTCCAACGCCCTCGTCGGCACGGCCGACGCCTCGGAGGCGGAGCTGATGCGTCGCCTCTTCGTCGCCGTCGGCGTGGCGCCGGAGCGTCTGGTGCTGGAGGAGGGCTCGCGCACCACCTGGGAGAACGCCACCGCCACCCGTGATCTGGTGAAGCCGGCGGCGGGGGCGACGTGGTGGCTGGTGACCACGGCCTTCCACATGCCGCGGGCGATCGCCACCTTCCGCGCCGCCGGGTGGACCGGCATCGTCGCCCGGCCGGCGGCCTACGCCACCACGGGGCGCATCGGCCTGCGCCCGCCGATGCTGTGGGGGCTGATGAGCGCCGACATGGCGGTCAAGGAATGGCTCGGCATCCTCGTCTATCGCCTCACCGGCCGCGCCTCGGAACTGCGTCCCGGCCCGTGAGCCGGGCGGTGCTCAGGCGGCTGTCGCCGAAGCCGCCTCGAGCAGCGAGGCGCGGGCTCGCGAGAAATATTGGCGGCGGATCAGCACGGCGAGGATGAAGGTGGTCGACACCAGGAACACCCGCGCGTCGACGAACCAGCCGAACAGGCCGAGCGAGAAGAACAGCGCCCGCATCCCCCAATGGAAATGGTGGCCGGCGTCGATCTGCATCTCACCGGCCCGGAGAACGGCGTGATCCCGCGCCGCGGCATCCGGATCGTCGGCCGGCGGCACGGCGCCGATCAGGATCGCCGAGTAGTTGAACAGCCGATAGGCCCAGCCGAACTTGAAGAAGGCGTAGCCGTAGATCGCCACCAGGAGGGCGATCTTGATCTCGAGCTCACCGGCGGTCGGGACGGTGCGGAACGGCACGTCGAGGAAGATCGCCAGCATCCGCTCGGTCTGATTGAGCAGCGTGAAGGCGCCGCCGAGCGCGATGAGCGAGGTCGAGGCGAAGAAGGCGGTGCCGTTCTGCAGGCTGGTCATGATCGCCGTGTCGACGATCCGCACCTCGCGCTTCGCCATCTCCCGCATCCACCGGCGGCGCTCGTCGTCCATCAGCCGCGACAGCGACGGCCGGCCGATCAGGGCGAAGTCGACGACGAAGCCGAAGCTCGCCCAGGCGACGACGAACCAGACGAAAGCGACGAAGTCGAGGGTGGTGAACGAGGTCATGGCGAAGACTTATCCGAAAGTCGCAGGCGGCGGAAGCGTCGCCCCCGCTCACCGGTCGCCACCTTCCCATCAATCCGATTGAAGACCCTCTTCAAACCAATCCGTTGGACGCGATCGGCGGGGGATGCGACGGTCGCTCGACCGGCGTCCGGCCGGCGTTCGACCCGGGGGCGGACGATGCGGCGGACCTGCGAAGAGGAGGCGATCCATGGCCGACCGGAAGCTCATCATCGGCAACAAGCGCTATTCGTCGTGGTCGCTCCGGCCGTGGCTGCTCATGACCCATTTCGGTCTCTCCTTCGAGGAGATCCTGGTGCCGCTCGACACCCCGGAGTTCAAGCCGACGGTGCTGAAGTACTCGCCCTCGGGCAAGGTGCCGTGCCTCGTCGAGGGCGACATCCATGTCCATGAGACGCTGGCGATCTTCGAATTCCTCGCCGAGAACCACCCCGAACTGCCGATCTGGCCGCGCGATCGGGCGGCGCGGGCGCTCGCCCGGGCGCTCGCCTCCGAGATGCACGCCGGCTTCACCGGCCTGCGCGGCGCCTGCCCGATGAACCTCAGGACGCACTTCGCCTTCAAGGATCGCGGGCCGGCGGCGACGGCCGACGTCGCCCGCATCGAGGATGCGTGGCGCGATGCGCGGGCGCGGTTCGGCGCCGGCGGGCCGTTCCTCTTCGGCGAATTCTCGGCCGCCGACGCCATGTTCGCACCGGTGGTCACCCGGCTCGACACCTATTCGTGGCCGGTCGCCGCCGACACGCGGGCCTATATGGACGCGGTGCTGGCGCTCCCCGCCTTCCGCACCTGGAAGGCCGGGGCCGACGCCGAGACGGCGATCGTCGGGGCCGACGAGGTCGAGGATTGAGAGCGGTGGACCATCGCCGCCGGGCGGTGGTCCGCGCCGACGCGGCGGGGTAGGATCGCGGCGATCCGCCTTCGCCCGGAACCGCCATGGCCCTCAATCTGATCAAACTCTGTGTCGGCTGCGACGGGATCGACGATCTCGCCCACTGGATCGGCGCGACGCTCGCCGAGAAGAAGCGGCGCGGGCTCGAGCCGGTCCACATCCACCGCACCCGGATGATGCCGAAGCGGGTCGACGAGATCGTCCCCGGCGGCTCGCTCTACTGGGTGATCAAGGGGCAGATCCGGGTGCGCGAGCAGATCCTCGAGCTGCGCGCCGTGAAGGACGCCGCCGGCGTGCCCCATTGCGACATCGTTCTCTCGGGCGAGTTGGTCGAGGTCGAGGCGCGGCCCTACCGGCCGTTCCAGGGCTGGCGCTATCTCGACGCCGAGGTCGCGCCGCGCGACCTGAAGTCGGACGCCGTCGCCGACCTGCCGGTCGAGTTCCTGCGCGAATTGGCCGGGCTCGGGTTGCTGTGAGGGCTGCGGGGTAGGGACGTGGTCGTGCACCCGCGGGCACTCGGCCGAGCCGTGTGTCGCCGGACACGACTCCGAGCACGCCCGTCGTCCCCGGCGAGCCGGAGGCGAGGGAAGGGGACCCATCGGCCTCTCGACTCGACGGAACATCATCGGATCCCCTTCCCCTCCGCTGATGGGGTGGACGGCCCCTCTGAGAGTCCGTTTTGAAAATCACGGATGAGCGTTTCGCCTGAGGAGATTGCC
>CALBKH010000070.1 GCA_937892955.1 uncultured Alphaproteobacteria bacterium | reverse complement strand
ACGATATTCGGGCCACGCCAGCCGGTTTCTCGCCCCACGATGAATTAGGCGGGGTAATGCTGCGGCCCTTGAGACAGCAGCTTCGCGACGATCAAATTGGTAATCCGCATAGATAGTGATCAAGTCGGCGATCGGCTAGGGTAAGTCGGCTAGCCGGCTCGGCCGAAATGACTTGGTATCGAGATCTTGTATCCGCGAAAGAGTATCAACAACGAGCAAAATCTTCCATTCATTGCTTTCCTCATTCACACGCCGCATTGCGCCAGCATTGAAGAGAAAACGAACTTCCGGAAATCGAAGATTGTCATATAATCTAAGTATATCGGAAAATAGTGTTCGTCGGAATTTGTTGTCCCCAATATCAATGCCCTGCTCGAGTTGCAGGGCATGTGCTGCAAAGCGGTCTCGCTTCGATAAAGAATTAATAACGAGCGGTAAGTATTCTCGGATTTCGCGGCGATAATTCACTTCCAGGAATACCAGGAACGACGCATGAGCAAATCGGATATTCCCATCGGAAGTTTCAACAACACCTTGAAATATTGTCAAATCCGGCTTCGGAGTAAGCTCCTCCAAGACGGGTTCGATGGTGGATCTGTCATCGGTGACTAAGGTTAAGGCTGCCAATGAGAAGAGTACTTTGCGCAAGGATGGGTCGCGTAGCCAGGCTTCAAAGCGCTCACCAACCATATAACGGGAGTCAATTATGCTTATATCATTTAATATACAGATTGGAATTCCGTGGTTCTGTCTGTAATTGAAAGCAGGCAGGCTACGTCTCTGAGCCATTTGACGATGAAATTCTCGTGCTGTCGGTTCATCGAACGGCTCCACTTGGATGATTTTTCTTACGAGACTGGGGATGCGAGCGGTGATCGCACGCCGGAAATCATCTTCGCGACCATCTGAAATTAGAGAACCGAACTCCAGTACAAGGCAGCAGTCTTCCGGCGTAAATTGTGCCAATAAAAGGATATATTCACGCTCCTTCTCATTTGCGTATTCGATATTCCCAATGTGAATGTGATGGCACCCGGAAGCGCGCAGACCCATCCAAAGCTTTTCGAAGAAGTCTACTTCGACAGACCCGTTGAGACGATAGGCGCCATGAGACATGTTGACGTCGATCAAATTACCACGATCTTTGACCGGAGCTGAAGTGCTTTGTGGTTTATTGACCGATGTTATGGCGAATGAGAATGCGCGATGAAATGACAAATGCGCATCTTCCATGTGGATGTCTCTGGAAATGAGGCGACGCAAAAATGAAAGTCTAGTGCGCCGTACCAACATCAGATTGTTTAGGTAGTTTTTGAATTGAGAGATAGGTGTCGATGCGGGACCAGCTCCCGACACCTCTCGATTTGTATCCAGAAGATCGTACTTTCTTCCGGGCCGATCGAAGAAAAATGCCTCACGATTTTGGCCATAGCCTTCCTTCTGAAGAGCACTTTCGATGAGAGCGGTTTTGCCGACGCCCGAAATACCATAGATGTACAACAGACGAATATTACTATCTGTTCGAATTGCATCCATGATCGAAGAGCGTACACCTTCGCGGAAGAGACAATCGTCGGCGGTCATAATTCTCAGTTATCCGTGTTTTCGAATTGGTCGCAACATGCGTATCCTACAACATAGAGGAGAGGCGTCTATCGGATTTTCACGCGGCATCGATGTGCAGTGTGCTGGGCGATCGAGGGGAGCCTCACGGTTGCCGAGCTGTTCAGGGGGTGAAAGCCGTGGGATGGGCGAAACGTTTGATCTTCGCGGCGCTGCCAATCACCGCGTTGTTCCTATGGCTGAAGTGGGCCGGCAGCTTTTCTGCGGTCCGCGACGGCATCACCGTCGCAGTTCTCCTGTTGCTCCTGGCCGTGCTCAGCTGGCGGTGGGCGGGCAACGCCTCACGGGAACCAGGTCGGATCCGGCGAACCTTCGATATCGTCGCTCGTTTCGCGGCAATCTGGGTAATCGTCTGTTGGGCGGTTCTCAGCACGCTCGATTCCCTGTTCCCTGGCAAACCGCTCGCACACGAGGGTTGGTCCGGGCAACAGTCGTCCAAGATCGATCCGGACTATTCGAAACTCAAAGTTTCCCTCGCGTTGTCGGGAGGCGGATACCGCGCCGCGTTGATTCATGTGGGGGTACTCGATGAGCTGGCGCGCCACGGCGTCCCGGTGACGAACCTGTCGTCAGTCTCCGGCGGGTCGATCATTGCCGCCTTCGTGGCGACAGGCGGCAATCCGATGGCGTTTGCCGATGCCGTGGCTGCGGGGCGGTTTCGACTGAAGCGGGAACTGACCTCCGCGCTGACGCTGCCGCGATGGATATTTCCGTGGTTCGGTCCGACGCGCCGTGACATCCAAGCGGAGATGCTCCGTCGCGTTCTGCTTCCGGCCGACGAACAGAGGTCCCGTGGTCCGAACCTCATGCTGGGTATGACCGATCTCGTCCGCGGGATCCGTGTCGGCGCCACCGCCGACGGCTACATGATGGCCGGCCCGACCACGTCCCGCTTCTTCAAGGCTGCAGAGGCAATGAGGATGGACGGGCTCGGCGATCTCGCAGACATCGTCGCGATTTCCGGTGCGTTTCCCGGGGCCTTCCCCGCGAAACACCTCGAAGCGCGCTATCGACTGCATAGCGCGGATGTCCCAATGAGCGGATCGATTCGTCTCGCACTCTCCGACGGCGGTGTTCGCGACAACATCGGATTGGGTCTGCTCGAAAGGATCCACGAACACGCCACCGGCACGAACAACACGTGGTCGGGATGGAGCGGCAACACCCCGACCGACGCCTGGAGACAGGATCTCGTGATCGTTTCGGATGGTGGCGCGGTGCTCGAGGCGTCAGAGCCGTCACCGAATCCGATCGCCGAGGCGGGTCGTGCGATAGACCTTTCGGGGCTGGAAACCGGGGTGGTGAGGCTTGTCGACATGACGTCGCTCGCCAAGATCTTCCTGGCGATCCCCTCCCGCTTTCATCCGATGCCGGACAGCGTCCTCGTCGCAGCATGGCCACCAGCGGGAGTCACCCAGCACTTTTTCTTCGTCCGGCCGGAGCGTTTCACAGTGGAAACACTGAAACGGATCGCCGAACTCGCCTCTGACGCGAAGGCCTCCGGCACTGCACTCGCGAACTATCTCGCCGATCGACCTCGATCGACCGGCGAGATCGGCGGCGACGATCGATGCGCAATTTCCGGCTCGGAGGTCTACGCCTCGCCACTCTGTTCGCGGTGGCGACTGATCCAAGTGATCGGTACCGATGTTGAGCAGGTGATCTCGACGTTCCTCGCGTCCGAGACGCTCCGAGACGACTATTCACAGGAGGACGTCGACAGGCTGGTGAGGCTCGGGCGCTATTTCGTCCTCTTCGCTTGGCCGGATCTGAAGAATTGTCTCGATGCAATGGTCCGAAGCCGCAATGGCGCAGAACCGCAATCGGCCTGCGTACAGTAATCGACCGCGTGGAAGCCGACACGGCGCCTCAAGTGTATTGTGCTCGGTCATTGACGTCCGACAGACACTGGCTCAAAGGCGCGCGGCCTTCCCTGTCCGCCGCTCGGCCTCGTCATAGTACCGTGCCGCCTGCTGTACCGAGCGGTGTTGCGACTGCGCCATCGCCTCGGGCAGCGATACCCCCTGTCGCGCGGCTTCCGTCAGATACCCGGACCGCAGCCCGTGCGCCGAGACCTTCCCCGTCTCGATCCCAGCGAGCCCTGCCCGCTTCTTGACGATCGCGTTGATCGTCTGCGCCGCGAGCGCCTTGCCGTCGAGTTGCCCCAACGGTCGATGCCGCGGAACACCGGCCCGGCGTCGATCCGTGCCGCCGCGAGCCAGACCTTCAGCGCTTCAACCGGCCGGCCGGCGATCACCGCGAAACGATCGTCGTCGGCCGAGCTGGTCTTGGTGCGCCCGAGCCGGATCGTCATGCACGGCAGAAGCTCGGAGGCCGGGTCGTTCAGAGCGGCGGGTACCGGCTCTTCGTCACGCAGCCGCTCGACGCGCAGATCGGCGAGCTCGGAGCGACGACGGCCGCCGGAGGCGAAGCCGATCAGCAGGATCGCCCTGTCGGACGCCGGGCTCGCGACCTTACGCGGACGGAACGCCGGAGACGAGGGGCTTGCCCGAAAGGCGGGGCATGACCTCGACCTCGCATCCGCGGACGAAGACGAGGAGGACACGATGAATGCCGATGGGTTCGACGCGACCGCCGGCGACCAAGCCTTGGCCGACGCCTTCGCCGCGGCCGACGCGGCAATCGCCCGCTCGAGCCGCGCCCTCGCCGGTGAGGCGTCGCGCCCGCCGCCGCCGCGCCGAGACCGCGATCCGCTCGTCTACGACCTCGACTGGGACGAAGAGGCGCGTCTGACCGAGTGGCGCAGGGTCGTCGATCGAACCCGCGATCTGCCGCCGACCCTCGCCGCTGCGATCGCCCACACGGCATGGGGGGCGATCGAGCCGTTGCAACGCGCGCCCGGCCTCGGCCGCCTGCTCGCCGCCGCCCTCCTGCGGGAGCGCGGCAAAGCGCGCGCCCATCTGCCCTGCCTCGCCGAGGGCGCCAAGGCGGTGCCGCGCGAACGGCGCCGGCACCGCGACGCGTCTGTGCGTCTCATCGCCGAACTCGACGCCATCACCGCCGCCGCTGAGGAGGGGATGAGGCAGCACGACCGCTGGTTCACCGCCCGCTCGCTGCTGCTGCGCAAGCTCGCCGGCCGCCGCTCCACCTCCCGGCTGCCGGAGTTGATCGAGTTGGTGATCTCGCGGCCGCTGGTCTCGGCCGGCATGATCGCCGAGGCACTCGCCGTCACACCCCGCGCCGCCCTCAACCTGGTGGCGGAGCTCGACCTGCGCGAGACGACGGGCCGTGGACGGTTTCGGGCATGGAGCGTCCTGTGACCGCGTCGCGATCACCGAGACCCTCCTTCGGACGCGACCCACCGGCGCCGACACGATCGTGGGCGGCGGCGCCGGTGAGCTAAGCCTCGCTAGGCGGCGAGCATTCGACCCGCCGCGCATTTGCGAGACGGCGCGGATCGATCGGCTCACCGCCAGCAGATCGGTCCTCAAGGGTACGATGTGGCAATCCAACTCGAATGGCACTATAATCTAGCTAGCCTGTCCAGCTATGGAGATCGCACATGAATTGGCCCCTGCAGGACGCCAAGAACCACTTCTCGAAAGTCGTCCGGCAAGCCCGATCGGACGGCCCGCAGGTCGTCACCGTGCGCGGCGAGCGCGCAGCCGTCGTCCTCTCGGTCGCTGATTACGATGCTCTGTTGACCGGGCGCAGAACCCTCGTCGATGATCTCCTGTCGGGTCCAGGTTGGGACGGCGAGCTGGCCGAAGCCATCGACGCACGCGCCAAGGCGCCGAGCCGTTCGCTGGAGTTCTAAATGTACCTCGTCGACACCAACGTGCTCTCCGAGGCGCGACGAGGCTCTCCCAAAGCGACGGCATGGCTTCGCAGCGTCGATCCCGCCACGGTCTATCTGAGCGCCCTGACACTGGGTGAAATCATGCGGGGGATCACCCTGAAGCAGAGGGCCGACCCGAAGACCGCCGGCCACCTCGCAGAATGGCTCCGCCGGCTTCGCCACGACCATGCGTCTCGCATCCTGCCGATCACCGACCAGATCGCCGTCGAGTGGGGCCGCATTGCCGCGATCCGCCCGCGCGGCGACATCGACGGTTTGATCGCCGCCACGGCAATCGTCCACGATCTGATCGTGGCGACACGCAACGTCGCCGACTTCGCCGATACGGGGGCTGCCTTGGTCAATCCGTGGGAACAGAGCTGCTGAACAGACGGCCGAGCAGCCGATGACCCTTCCGTGCTCCAAAATCTTCACAGGTGCCGGTTGTCGGGCCTCCGTGATGAAAGGATCGGTCGACAGCACCGGTGGTGGCAGCACTCCAGCGCCCACCTATGGATTAGAGCTCACCGTCCGCGCCATCCACTAGGTTCTGTTGACGAATAGGATTCCCCTTCGGGCCGAGGAGTGATTCAAGGTCGCTTTCGGAGGGAGGCGACGTTGATTCGAGACCTGATGAGCGATGCGGAATGGGCGTTCTTCGAACCGTTCGTGACGAGGCGAGGCCCGCACAGCGGCCGGCGGCCTCAGGATCATCGTCGGGTCCTCGACGGCGTCTTCTGGATCGCTCGCACCGGCGCCCAATGGCGTGATCTGCCCGAGTTCTTCGGCAAGTGGTCGTCGGTCTACCGCCAATTTCGCCGCTGGACGCTCTCCGGTCTCTGGGATCTGCTGCTCGAGGTGTTGAACGACACCGAGGGCGTCGGCGAGACGGTCCAGATGATCGACAGCACCGTCATCCGGGCGCACCACTGCGCCGCCGGCGCAAGGGGGGGACTCCGAGACAGGGTCTCGGGCGCTCGCGAGGTGGGTTTTCGACCAAGATTCATCTCCGCACCAATGGAGTCGGCCTCCCCGTAGCCGTCGACATCGCACCCGGCCAAGCCTCGGACTACACCGGCGCCCTGCCTCTCCTCGATGCCGACGGGCCGGAACCGAAGGTTCTGCTCGCCGATCGCGGCTACGATGCCGATGCCATTCGCACGGCGATGGCGGCGCGCGGCGTCACGCCGATCATCCCGATGCGGCGAAGCCGCAAGGTTCAGTTGCCCGTAGACGACTACGTCTACGCCCTCCGGAACCGGATCGAACGTTGCTTCAACAGGTTGAAGAACTGGCGCCGTCTCGCCACCCGCTACGACAAGACCGCCGACAGCTACCTCGGCTTCGTCCTCATCACCGCCGTCCGTCTATGGATGCGCGCATTCGTCAACAGGACCTAGTCGACGATGACGACTTCGCCGATCTCCGGCAGAGCCAGCCAGGTGGGTAGGGCCTTCAGGAGATTTTCCGTGCGATTCATGCAACAGGTGACAACCGACACGCCACCGTCGGCGGAGACGTCTGCGCCGGAGGGTGCCGGCGCCGCCGACACCTCTGAGGGCTGGACCGGTCGGTGGACGTCGTAGGTTCGTCGGACGAACTCGACGACCTTGCGCACCGATGCGTTCCCCGGCGCCTGCGGGTCGGCGTCCATTCGCCGTTCGATCTCCTCGAGAAGCCGCTCCGCGACATCACGATCGCCGCTCTTGGCGGCGGAGATGGCTCGATTGATCAAATTTATATTCGTGGTCATTCGAAATTCCATCTCGATCAGACAATCTCGTATCGGAGCAGCCGTGCGAGATCTCGGTAATGATTTGAATCCTTCGTCATCTCCGAAATGTCTACGGCATCGATCCTGCGAACTCTCTTCTCTATGATACTCCCGCTGCGTCCACTGTCGCCGGACAACCTCAGTGCATCGAACAGATCGATGAATTCATCGGAATACGTCAGATCCAGAGTGGTGCAGATGTGGCGCATCGCGCGTGCGGGGTCGTCGACGAAATCTTCGTAACGAATGATGTCGACACCTTGGTAACGATCGAGAAAGATCAGATAGCGGCGACAATATTCGTCGAAAGTGGACGGCGAAAAGTGATGCTGCCAGCCGTAGGCGACCATCGACAGGTAGCTGTCGACCGGATCTCTGACCGTCACGACGGAGCGCAGGTCGAAGGCTTCCCGCAGGATCTCGCGCAGGGTCGGCCGTTCGCCGATGCCGTCGCCGGTCAGGAAGTGACTGTGGCTGTGAT
>CALBKH010000069.1 GCA_937892955.1 uncultured Alphaproteobacteria bacterium | reverse complement strand
CCGCGCACAGGTCTCCCTGATACCATCGGCCATTGAAAATGACCGATGGTATTCCCGACGCGAATTTCTCATGCCTCTGACGCAGATGAGAAATTCGCGTGTGTTCAAAGGCCGGGTGCGTCAGCACCTTCGGCCTTTGGTATGATCCGCCCGCCGACGATCGACGGCGCCGGGAAACGGTGCACCCGACCTTCGCCGACGAGATGGACGGTGAGCCGGCTCGGCTCGAACAATCCGTCGAAGGCGCGCGACGCGACGTCGAGGCCGCCGGCATAGGCGCCGTAGGCCGGCAGGATCAGCCGGTGCCCGTCGCCGGCGAAACAGTGCCGCCGGACCGTTCCCGCCGCCACCCGGACCCGCGCCGCCGGATGAAGATGGCCCGCGACCTCGCCGACCGCGCCGCGCCGCGGCTCGTGGCGGAACGTCAGCGCCCCGATCGAGATCTCTTCGACCCGTACGCCGCCGACGTCGCCGCGAGCCTCGGCATCGTGATTGCCGGCGATCCAGATCCACTCCCGACCCGACTGCAGGTCCGAAAGCCGTTCGCGATCCGCGTCGGCCATCCGCTCCGGCCCATGGTCGTCGTGGAAGGCGTCGCCGAGCGAGATCACCCGGTCGGGCAACGTCGCCGCGATGGTCGCCGCCAGGCGCGCGAGCGTCGCTCCGGTGTCGAACGGCGGCATCAGCGCGCCGCGCCGGGCGAAGGACGAGCCCTTCTCGAAATGCAGATCGGCGACGACCAGCGTCCGCGTCGCCGGCCAGAAGGCGCCGCCGCAGGGAAGCGCCACCAGCTCCTCGTCGAGGAGCCGGATGACGTCGCCGGGCGTGCGCAGGAGGATGGCCGCGCTCATCGTCCCGTCGCCTCCGCGATCAACTCGTCGGCCGCCTCGCGCAGCATCGCCTCCTCCGCCGAACCGGGCACCGACTCGCGCCCGATCTCCAGCATGATGGGTACCGCGAGCGGCGAGATGCGCGAAAGCCTTTCGTGCGTGAGGTGGAGGCGCACCCGCGCCAGCATGTCGGCCAGCCGCCGGATGTCGAGGAGGCCGCTCGCGGCATCCGCCCGCGTCGCCTCGATCAGCACGTGGTCGGGCTGGTGAGAGCGCAGCACGTCCCAGACGAGATCGGTCGAGATGGTCATCTGCCGCCCCGACTTCTCCTTGCCGGGATGCCGGCGTTCGACCAGACCGGCGATGATGGCGCAGTTGCGGAAGGTGCGCTTCAGAAGCGCACTGTCGTCGAGCCACGCCTCGAGATCGTCGCCGAGCATGTCCTCGTCGAAGAGTTCGTCGAGCGACGGGCGGCGCGCGGAGAAGGCGGCACCGAGATCGGTCGCCGCCCAGACGCCGAGCGCATAGTCGTTGCAGACGAAGCCGAGCGGCCTCAGCCCCATCCGCTCCATCCGCCGGGTGAGCAACATGCCGAGCGTCTGATGCGCCAGCCGCCCCTCGAAGGCGTAGGCGACCATGTACCAGCGTCCGCCGCGCGGGAAGGTCTCGATCATCAGTTCGCCCGGACGCGGCAGGCGCGAGAAGTCGCGCTGCAGCTCCAGCCACTCGCGCACCTGATCGGGCAGCGCCCGCCACGACGCCGGCTCGGCGAGGAGGCCGCGCACCCGTTCGGCGAGATGGGTGGAGAGCGGGAACTTGCCGCCCCAGTAGGAGGGGATGCGTGGGTCTTTGCCGTGCGCCCGCGCCACCAGTGCTTCCGTTTCGCGGAGCCCCAAGAAGCGCAGCACCTCACCGCCGAACAGGAACGTGTCGCCGGGGCTCAGCGTCTCGAAGAAATACTCCTCCATGTCGCCGAGGATTCGCCCGCCCATCCGCGCCACCGGCCCGGAGAGCTTGGCGACGAGCCGCACCTTGAGCATCGGCATCTCGACGATGGTGCCGACGTTGAGCCGCCAGGTCTGCACCACCTGCGGGTTCGCCACCCGCCAGGTGCCGTCCTTGGTGCGGCGGATCTTGGCGTAGCGCTCGTAGGCCTTCAGCGCGTAGCCGCCGGTCGCGACGAAATCGACCACCCGGTCGAATGTCGCCCGCGTCAGCTTCGCGTAGGGCAGCGCAGAGATGACTTCCGCATACAGATCCTCGTCACCGAACGGCGCCGCCACGGCGCAGCCGAGGATGTGTTGGGCGAGCACGTCGAGCGCGCCCGAGCGGATCGGCGGCGTGTCTTGAGCGCCGGCCCGATTGGCCTCGATCGCCGCCTCGCATTCGAGCACTTCGAAGCGATTGGCCGGCACCAGCAGCGCCCGGCTCGGCTCGTCGAGGCGATGGTTGGCGCGGCCGATGCGTTGGGCGAGCCGGCTCGCCCCCTTCGGCGCGCCGACGTGGATGACCAGATCGACGTCACCCCAGTCGATGCCGAGATCGAGGGTCGAGGTGGCGACCACCGCGTCGAGCCCGTTCGGCCCGCCGCCCGCCGCCATCGCCGCCTCGACACGCCGCCGCTGCGCCACGTCGAGCGAGCCGTGGTGGAGAGCGATGCGCAGGTTCTTGTCGTTGATCCGCCACAGCTCCTGGAACACCAGTTCGGCCTGCGCGCGGGTGTTGACGAAGACGATCGCCGTCTTCGCCGTCTCGATCGCCGCCAGAACCGTCGGCATGGCGTGGACGGCGAGATGCCCCGCCCAGGGTATGCGCCAGTCTTCGGGGTCGACCGGCTCCAGGATACGGACCTCCGGTGGCGCGCCGGCCGGGGCGGTGACGATGTCGGCCTCCGCCCGTGCGGCATCCGGCGTCTGCGCCACCAGCCAGGCGGCGAGCTCGTTCGGATCCTTGACCGTGGCGGAGAGCCCGACCGCGACCAGATCCGGGGCGAGGCGCCGGAGCCGGGCGAGATCGAGCGCCAGGAGGTCGCCGCGCTTGGAGGTGACGAGCGAATGCAACTCGTCGAAGACCACCCGTTTCAACGAGCCGAAGAGGTCCGGCGCCTCCGCCGACGACAGAAGCAGCGCCACCTGTTCCGGCGTCGTCATCAGGATGTCGGGCGGGTCGTACTTCTGGCGCTGGCGCTTGTGAGCGGGCGTGTCGCCGGTGCGCGTCTCGACCGTGATCGCGAGCCCCATCTCGGCGATCGGCGCCTCGAGATTGCGGGCGACGTCGACGGCGAGCGCCTTCAGGGGCGAGATGTAGAGCGTGTGGATGCCCTTGCGCCGCACCCCGCGACCGGTGACCGCCAAACGCGGCCGCTTCGCCGGATCGGCGAGGTCGACGAGGCTCGGCAGGAAGCCGGCGAGCGTCTTGCCGGCACCGGTCGGGGCGATGAGCAGAGTGGCGCGGCGATCGCGCGCCTTGTCGAGCATCGCCGCCTGATGCGGCCTCGCTCGCCAACCGCGCGCCGCGAACCACGCGGCGAAACGCTCGGGCAGGACGGTGTCGGCAGTGGTGGGTGGCGGCGTGCTCACGCCTCACACCTACCCGCCTCGCCGCATCTCGTCGAGGCCGTGGCGGGAGGGAAAAGACGAAGGGCCGAACCCGGGGGGAGGTTCGGCCCTGAAGTGAAGAACAGGGGGGTATCGATGGGGGTATCGATGCGATCACCGCGGACGGGCCGGGGCGTCCCGCCCGCGGGCGAGGCCGCTGTCAGTTGCAGTCCTTCCACTCGTACGGCTTGCCGTACATGTCGTACTTGATGATGGTGCGGCAGCGCGGCGCCGCCCGGCGCTTCACCACGTATTCCTCTTCGTAGACGCGCACCGGACGGCGGCGCACGACCACCGGTTCGTCCTCGTAGTAGTACTGCTGCTGCGACAGGGCGCTGCCGAGCATCAGGCCGCCGACCACGCCGAGAGCGGCGGCGCCACCGGGGCCGATCCCACCACTACGGTGATGGTGATGCCAATACCGCGGCGGCTGGGCATCGGCGGTGCCGATGGCCGTCATCGAGGCGGTCGCGAGCGTGACCGCGGCGAGAAGGGACGTTACGAGCTTCTTCATGGTCGTTCTCCGATTTCCCACGGCCGAGTAGATGCCGAGGCGGATCTTGCTGAATATTCTAGTCTCATCGTCCGGAACGGAAGCTGAGAGCCCCGTTCATCGAACGTTCAGATGGTGCGGCCCGCGGACGTTTCCATCCGGCTCACTGCGTGTCGTAACCCGGTGCGTTGCCGTTGGTTCCCTGGGGCCAGCGCCGGTCGCCGTCGAAGCGCCGGCCGCGCGGATCGCGAGCCGGGCCGTTGTAGAAGCGGCCACGCGGATCCGGGGTCGGTCTGCCGTAATAGCGCGGCGGATGGGCCAGCGGACGGATGTGACGCGGCGGCGGCGCCACGTAGACCGGCGGCGGGCGGCGATGGACGTAGCGGCCTTCGTCGTAGACGTAGGTGCTGCTCACGACGGGCGAAGCGGACGAATAATAGACCCGCTCCTCGGTCGTCTGGCAGCCGGCGAGACCCAGCGTGGCGAGGATCACGGTGGCGGAAAGAGCGGTCTTGGCGGCGATCATCTCGAACTCCGAAATCGGCGACGGTGGCGTTCCGGCGGAACCGCGTTTCGTCGACGGGAAGCATTCTCGTACGATCACCATGCACGCTGGCTGAGCGAGCCGTTCAGCCAGCGTTCAGCCGGACCGCGTCGCCTTCACGATCGTGTGAGACCGGCTCGGCCGTGGCGACATGCCCGGCCCGCCGGCGGACGAGGAGCGCCGCGTGGCCGGGGATGTCGGTCCCCCGATCGCGTCTGAGCAGCGTCGTCTCGACCGCCACGACGTCGAATCCGGTCGCCGCCGCGACGCGTTCCAGGTGGCTCGCCCGATGCGCCCAGCGCCGACTGGTCCGCAGAACCACCTCGTCCCCGACCTCGTCGTCGCCGACCGCCTCGGTGGTGAAGGCGAAGACCGCGCCGGGTGCGGCCACCCGCGCCGCGGCGGCGAAGACCGCGGAGAGGTCGCCGAGGTAGCAGAAGACGTCGGCGGCGGTGATCAGGTCGAGGCTCGCAGCTCCGCGCACCGCCATCGCAGCCACCGCGTCGCCGACCTCGAGGCCGTCGTAGAGCCCGCCGACCCGCGCCCGGGCGATCATCGCCGGGGCGAGATCGACGCCGTCGAGCCGGTCGACGCGGGTGCGGATCACCGGCGCGAGCAGCCCGGTGCCGCAGCCGAGATCGAGCGCCGCGGCGAAACGGCGTCCCGCGACGTGGGCGTCGAGCAGCCGTTCGATCATCTCCGGCCCGCGATAGCCCAGCGTCGCGACGAGGCTCGCCTCGAAGCGATCGGCATAGCCGTCGAAGAGATCGCGGACATGGGCCGGCGGCGGAGCCTCCGGCATCGCCCCGGCGCCGAGAAGGGCGAGGCGCAGCGTCGCGCCGCAACGATCGTCCGGATCGAGCCGCAGGGCTTCGCGGTAGGCCTCGGCCGCGCCCGTCGTCGCCGCGCCCCCCGTCGCCGCGGTCCCGATCGCTCCCGCTTCGCTCGTCGCCGCGGCCTCGCGGAATTCTCCGAGCGCGAACCACCCCGCCGCCCAACCCGGCACCAGTTCCAGCGCCTGCTCCATCAACTCCGCCGCCGCGCCCGCCTCGCCGGCTCCGGCGTAGTCGCGCGCCAGTTCGAGCCGCCGATCGGCGACGAGATCACCGGAGGAGAGGAGACGCGAGAAAGGAGCGGGCATCCGGGGGCTCGAAAGTGATACCGGAGGCCGGATAAGCTGACGCGCCCGGCCTCCGGAGGCACGCGAATTTCTCATTTGCATCATGGGCACGAGAAATTCGCGTCAGGAAGACCGTCGGTCGTTTTCGATGCCCGATGGCACGAGCGGCGCGGTTCGGCCGCCGGCGCTTCTCATTGCCCCGGAACGCGGTCGCGGTCCAGTGGTCACCCTCGACCCGGCCCCGGGCCCCGTGCTAAGTGCGGGGCGGCCGGACCTTGCCGGTCTCGAGGAGCCTCGCGCCATGGAACAGAACGCGCTGACGCGCATCACCGGCGGTTCGCCGCTGCGCACGTTGGTCTGGCTGCTGGTGCTTTCGATCGTCGTCGGCTTCGTCCTCGACACGATCGGGCTCGATCCCTTCGGCTTCCTGCGCCACCTGATCGCCAATTTCGATCGCTTCGTCGATTGGGTCGTCCACCTCGGCTTCGACGCGGTCCGCAATCTGATGCGCTATCTGGTGTGGGGTGCCGTCTTCGTCGTGCCGATCTGGCTGATCGTGCGCCTGACCGGCGCCCGCCGCGGCTGATCGCGCCATCGCCGCGTCTGACGGATACGAGAAGGCCGCGTCGCGAACCCCGCGGCGCGGCCTTTCTCGGAATGTCGGGCGAAGGCTCGCATCATCGGGCATCGAAGATGACCGATGATGTTCCTCACGCGAATTTCTCGTGCCTTTGATGTGAATGAGAAATTCGCGTGTCTCGGAGGCCGGGCGCGTGAGCGCTTCCGGCCTCTGGTATCAAGCCGCCTTCACCTCGATCTTCTTGGCGGGCACGGCGGTTTCCGCTTTGCGCGGAACCACCACCTTCAGCACACCCTTGTCGAACGTCGCCTCGACCTTGTCGTCGAGCGTGGCGAACGGCAGCGGGAAACGCCTCAGGTAGGTGCCGGAAGATCTCTCGACGAGGTGATATTTCTTCGCCTCGTCCTTCTCTTGCCGTTCCGCCTCGCGTTTCGCCTTCAGCGTCAGCACGCCGTCGGTGATGTCGAGTTCGATGTCCTTCTCGTCGATGCCCGGCAGTTCCGCCGTCATCTCGAGACCGGCGTCGGTTTCCGACACGTCCACCTTCGGGGTGAGGAAGCCCATTTCGGTCGTTGCCGGCAGGGTCCAACCCTTGGAGAATTCGTCGAACAACCGATCCATCTCGCGACGCAGATCGCCGAAAGGATCCGTTCCCCGGGTCGGCATCGAACCGAACCCGAACGGGATGAGCGATTTGATGGTCATGACCGACCTCTTGTTCCGGGACCTTGGATCGACGGCCCCGACTTCGTCGAAGCCGTGTGAAGGACATGGTGACGAGCATGCGCGCGTGCAAGGTCGACGAGCGCAGATCGAATACCTCGGCGAACACTCGTGATCGAGCTCACGCACGAAGACGAACGCCGCGGACCGGGAGGCCGCGGCGTCGCGATGTCTTCGCTCGTGCCGGTGTCAGAGCGACTTGCCGGCGAGGAGTTGCAGCAGTTCGCCGTCGATCTCGCCGGTCGGGGCCTGGCCGACCTTCTTCTGGAAGGCGACGATCGCCGCTCGCGTCTGCGAGCCCGACTGGCCGTCGAGCGCGCCGCCGTAGAGGCCGCGCGACTTCAGCAGTCCCTGCACCTTGAGGATGGTGTCGTGGTCGATCGCCAACGCCGTCTTGGCCGCCTCGCGCGGTTCGGCCCACACCTGCATCTCCTCGTTGGCCGCGCGGTCGAGCGGCTTCTGCACCCAGGTCTGAACCGCCATGCGGGCGGCCGCCAGATCGACCTTGGAGAGATGGGTCGCGACCTCGTTCTGCTTCTTGTCCGCCTCCTTGTCGCCCTGACGGGCGGCCAGCGCGAACCACTTGTAGGAGACGGCGAGGTCCTGCTTCACCCCCGAGCCGAGGGCGTGGATGATGCCGAGATTGAACTGGCTGTCCTTGAGGCCGAGATCGGCGGCCTTCTGGAACCACGGCAGCGCCGAACCGATGTCGCGGGCGTTGGCATGGAGGACGCCGAGGTTGTGCATGGCGCGGACGTTGCCGGCCTCGGCGGCGAGCGAATACCAGTGCTTGGCCTTCTCGCTGTCGCGCGCCACGCCGATGCCCTTCTCGAGCGCCACCGCCCAGCGGTACTGCGCCGGAGCGAGGCCCTGGTCGGCCGATCGGGCATACCATTCCGCCGCCGCTTTCGGGTCGGCGGCGATGCCGCGGCCTTCGGCGTAGCGCATGCCGATCTCGAAGGCGGCGCGCGGATCGCCGCTCGCGGCGGCGCGGCGCAGCTTCTCCGAGCCGATCTTGGCCGGCAGCGACGACACGTCCACCGACGTGGCGTCGGCGGAGCCGATCGACCCGGTGGTGGCGGGCGCGTCGAGCAGGCTCGCGTCCGGCATCGGACGGCTGAGCGACGAAGTGCGCTGCGTCGGCTGCGCCGAGAGCGGGGCCGCCCCGACCGGCGCCGGTACGGCGGTCTGCGGCGTCTCCATCGACACGGGACCGCCCTGAGTTCCGCCGGAAGCGCCGTCGAGCGCCGCGGTGCCGGGAGCGGTGGTCTGCGCCTTCTCCGGCGCCTGCGGAGCGGCCGTCGCCGTGGCCGGCGCGGCGGTGGTCGAGGGAGCGGCGGTCGAGGGAGCGGCGGTCGAGGGAGCGGCGGTCGGAGCCGGTGTGTCGGCCATTCGCGGCTGTTCGGTCGGCAACCGCTCGATCGACGTCTTGGCCGTGTCCTTCGGCTCGGCGACCTGCTGCGGAGCGGTGGCCTTCGGCACTTCGGCGGTCTCCGGGAGACCGCTCTCCTGGCCGCCGGGGATGAGACGGAGCGTGAGAACCGCCAACACCAGCGCGCCGGTGGCGAGCACCAGCGGCCGGCGGCGGTTCTTCAGAACCTGTCCGATGCGCGACAGGGCGCCCGAGCCGACGGCTTCCGCGACCGGCGCGGCGGCGCGGTCTTCCGGCCGGGCGGCCATCGGCGCCTCGGCCGAACCGGCGGCCGCCTGGGCGGCGCGCCGCGCCGCGGCGATGAAGTCGGCCTTGCGCGCCGCGGCGGAGGAGGGCTCCTTGTCGGAGCCCGGCATCGGCATCGGCGTCGGCTCGGCCTGGGGAAGGGCGGTCGGCTTCATCGACGCGGTCGGCGGCGTCACCATGGCGACGCGCGGCGCCGGCTTGCCGGAACCCGGTTCGAGCGGGCGGGTGTCCTCGCCGGCGCCGGTGACGAGCGCTTCACGCGCCCGGGCGATCGCCGAGGCGACACCCCCGGGGGCCGGTTGTACCGGCGCCGCCGGCGCTAGATCGGAAGAGCGTCGTGTAGGGAAAGAGTGTAGATCTCGGTG
>CALBKH010000068.1 GCA_937892955.1 uncultured Alphaproteobacteria bacterium | reverse complement strand
CACATTAAACGCATCAAATCAACATGATGGTCCAACCGCGCACAGGTCTCATGACGGGTCGTCGGGTCAGGGGCGGGAACGCGTGAGGCCGGCGGCACGGAGGTCGACCAGCAGGCGATCGGCGACCGCGTCGGTGAATCCGCGGCGGTGCAGGAAGCCTTTCGGATCGGTGCGCAGGGTCGGTTCGATCTCGTGGATCGCGGCGATCGCGGTGGCGGCGGCGGCTTCGTCGCCGCGGCGGTGGGCGCGAATGGCGACGGCGGCGAGGTAGACCGACGAGGTGGTTCCGTCGAAGAAGGCGACGCGTTCGTCCGCCTCGCGGGTGCGGCCGAGATTGTTGAAGGCGAGGAAGGCGTAGAACTGCATCCACTTCGGCGGGGTGGAGGTGGTCGCTTCGGCGCGGGTCAGAAGGTCGATCGCTTCCTCGTAACGGCCGACGCGGGCGAACACCGCCCCCAGGCCGCCGATCGACGTCGTGTCGTCCGGGTTGTTGCGAACCGCCTGGGTCGCGGCTCGGATGGCGGCTTCGGTGTCGCCGCGGATGAGCAACAGATTCTCGAGCACACCGAAGACCGCCGAAGACCCGGGGGCGAGCCGGGACGCACGGCCGAGGAGTTCGTCGGCGCGGGCGAGCGGGTCGTCGATCGCGTCGTCGAGGTTCTGCCGGTATTCGCCGATGTAGATTTCGCCGAGCATGGTCAGCGCCGGGACGAGGCGCGGATTGGCGGCGACGACGACGGTCAGGCAGTTGCGGGCGTCGCGATGGGTTCGACGGGTCGATTCGAGAAAGTACTGCCGCGCTCTTGTTAAACAGGCGAGTTCCGGGCCGATGTCGCCGATCGTGGCGATATCGCGCGAGATCGAGCCGTGGAGCCGGACCGCGTCGCGGACGAAGGCGAGATCGGACGGCACCTCGAAGGTCGTGTAGTTCGGGCCGCGGGTGACGTCGAGCGTGACGGCGAGGGAATCGACGAGCCGCTCGTCTCCGGCGTGGACCAGTTGCAGATAGACGTTGGTGGTGCCGCCTTCGCGAACCACGAGGGCGCGCAGGCGGTAGAGCGGCTGGCCGATCGGCGGCGGGAAGTCGGTCGACCTTCGCGTCACGACGACGGAGTCGTCGAAGCGGCGGGCGTAGCCCTCGAGGCGACTGCGGTAGACCTGGGGATCGAAATCGGACGGCGGCGGCGAACCGGTGTCGACGGTCACCGCCACGAGGGGCAGCACGCGCGTCGCATCGAGCCCGACCGCCTGCGTGTTCTCCGCATCGCTCGCCGGCCTCGTTTCGGACGAAGCGCTCGTCGCCGATTCGCGCGCCGATGGTGGCGGGTCGACGATGCGCGACACGCCGTACCCGATGCCGATCGCCATGGCGGCGGAGAGGGCGACGGTGAGGGCGACGAAGGCGAACCGGCCGCGCCGCATGGGAGCTCGGGCGCGGCGGGGTGGGGGTGGTGCGTCCGTGTGCGGCTCATCGGCGTCGGTCGGCGACGGGGTGGCGGCGGCTCGGGGAGCCGTCGTGCGCTCGATGAAATTCGGCACATAGGTACCGAGCGGCAGCTCGATGACGAGGGCGGCGTTGCGGCCTTCGGTGAGATAGTATCGCTCGAGAGCTTGACGCAGGCGGCGTGCCTGGACGCGGACGAGGGGATTGTCGTTGGGATCGAAATCGTCGGACCGCTCGAGCGCCCCGACGGCGATGGTGTAGGCTTTCAAGCGGTCGCTGCGGCCGGCGAGCGTCTCCTCCACCACGTAGCGCAGGAAGGATGCGAGCATCGGCGACGCGACGAAAGGCTCGGAGGCGAGGACGCGACCGAGCTCCTCGACCACCCTGTCGTCGCCATTCGACATCCGGGTATCCCAACGGAAGCACGGCGCATTTCGGCTGGCCAAAACGTTTCTGTCAATCCGTCACTCTTCACGGTGCGTCGACAGGTCCCGCCGGTTGCGCTAACCCAACCGGCGGAGATCCGAGGAGAAGAAGATGGCGCCGCAGGCGAACGACGAGGCGGAAGGATCGGCGGCGTTCGTGCCGCCGGTGATCGTGCTGGTCGAGACCCAGATGGGCGAGAACATCGGTGCGGCGGCGCGCGCCATGGCCAATTTCGGCCTGAAGGAACTGCGCCTGGTCAAGCCGCGCGACGGCTGGCCGAACGACAAGGCGCGGGCGGCGGCATCGCGAGGCGACACGATCATCGACACGGTCACGCTCCACGACACGCTCGCCGAGGCGATCGCCGATCTCGAGCTGGTCTATGCGACGACGGCGCGGCCGCACGACATCGCCAAGGAGGTGGAGAGCCCGGCGGTGGCGGCGGTGGAGATGGGGCGGGCGGCGGCGGCCGGGGCGCGCATCGGTGTCGTCTTCGGGCGGGAGAAGTGGGGCCTCACTTCGGACGAGGTGGGGGCGTGCGACCGAATCTGTACGGTGCCGGTCGATCCGGTCTTCGCTTCGCTCAACGTCGCCCAGGCGGTGATCCTGGTCGCCTACGAATGGCGGCGGGTGGTGCTGGGCGATGCCGCCTGGACGCCGTTCGGCGAGAAGGAACGCTCGCCCCAGGCCTCCAAGGCCGACGTCTTCGGCTTCTTCGCCCATCTCGAGGGCGCACTCGACAAGGTCGAGTTCTTTCGCCCGGCGTCGAAGCGCGACCACATGGTGCGCAACCTGCGCCAGATCTTCCAGAAGGCGCGGCTCTCCGAACAGGAGGTCCGGACCCTGCGCGGCATGGTGGCGGCGCTGGAGGGGCGGCCGACGCGGCTCGACCTCGCTCGCTTCGACGAGATGCGGGCGGCGGCGGAGCGCGAGAAGGCGGTGCGAAATCGGGACGAGGAGTGATTTTCGCATTTCATTTTTCGTAAATCTTTCCTCAACTTCGCCTTAACCATGGGCATGGTTTGATGCACGTGGGGCCGGGCGTTGGAAGGTTCTGCGTCGCGCCCGTGCCCCGATCTCCCTCCGCAGCGCGAGCGTGCCGACCGGGCCTCCGGCGGAGGGACATCCGCCGACGCCAGGAGCGCGCCCATGGCGGCATCGAACGAAACGGCCGAGGCGACGGTGTCGCGTCCTCCCCGCGCAGCGCAGGGCCGTTCTCCCCGTATCCTCGTCTTCGACAGCGGTATCGGCGGCCTCTCCGTCGCCCGCGAGATCCGCGCGGCGCGCCCCGACGCCGAGATCGTCTACGTCGCCGACGACGCCGGCTTTCCCTATGGCGATCGGGAGGAGGGGGCGTTGACGGCGCGCATCGTCGACCTCGCCGGGCGGCTGGTGGCGGAGCATCGTCCGGACGTCTTCGTCGTCGCCTGCAACACCGCCGCGACGCTGGTGCTGCCGCATCTGCGTGCCGCGTTCCCCGTCCCCTTCGTCGGTACGGTGCCGGCGATCAAACCGGCGGCGACGACGACGCGGTCGAAGCTGATCTCGGTGCTGGCGACGCCGGGCACGGTGAAGCGCGACTACACCCGGGCGCTGATCGACACCTATGCCAGCCACATCGAGGTGACGCTGGTCGGCTCGACGAAACTCGCCCGCATCGCCGAGGACCATCTCTCCGGCCGTCCGGTCGACGATGCGGCGGTCCTCGCCGAGATCAAGCCCTGTTTCCGGCGTCACGGCGGCCGGCGCACCGACCGCATCGTGCTCGGGTGCACCCACTATCCCTTCCTCATCGATCATTTCCGCCGGCTGGCGCCGTGGGAGGTCGAGTGGATCGACCCCGGCCCGGCGATCGCCCGGCGAGTGGTGGCGCTGTTGGGATCGGCGCCGCCGGGGGCGAAGCCGGCGTCGGGACGCGCGATCTTCACCTCGGGCCGGCCGCCGACCGCCGCGCTGGCGAAGGTTCTCGCCGGATTCGGGCTCGAGGTGGTGGGCGAAGCGTCCGCTGTTTGACTTTCACGGCCGAGGGGGGTAGATCACCGCCAGCTTCGCGGGCCGCTCGGTCCGCGAAGTCTTTTCACGTGCTCCCGTGGCTCCCCTCCCAACGCTCGGAGGGAACCTGTCGGCGCCGCAAGGCGCAGAGGAGGGCGCGCTCTCGAAAACTCGGGTGGACGCCTCGGCGTTCGCCGCCAACAACGTGAGACCGCGATGTCGAAGCGTCATTCTGCGAAGTACAAGATCGATCGCCGCATGGGCGAGAACATCTGGGGCCGTGGCAAGTCCCCGGTCGCCAAGCGCGAGTACGGCCCGGGCCAGCACGGCCAGCGCCGCAAGGGCAAGCTCTCCGACTTCGGCGTGCAGCTGAAGGCCAAGCAGAAGCTCAAGGGCTACTACGGCAACATCTCGGAGAAGCAGTTCAAGCGCACCTATCAGGAGGCCATGCGCCTCAAGGGCGACTCCTCGGAGAACCTGATCGGCCTGCTCGAGCGCCGCCTCGATGCGGTGATCTATCGCTCCAAGTTCGTGCCGACCGTGTTCGCCGCTCGCCAGTTCATCAACCACGGCCATGTCAAGGTGAACGGCCGTCGCGTGAACATCGCCTCCTATCAGGTGAAGGTCGGCGACGTCGTCGAGGTCAAGGACGCCTCCAAGCAGCTGGCCCTGGTGCTCGAGGCCGTCCAGTCGGGCGAGCGCGACGTGCCGGACTACATCGAGGTCGACCACAACAAGATGGTCGCCAAGTTCCAGCGCATCCCGGCTCTCGGCGACGTGCCGTATCCGGTGCAGATGGAACCGAACCTGGTCATCGAATTCTATTCGCGTTGATCCCTCGCGGGTCCGCGCCGAAACGAGAAGGCCGCCGGAGCGATCCGGCGGCCTTCGTCGTCATACCAAAGGCCGAAAGTGCCGACGCACCCGGCCTTTGAGCACCCGCGAATTTCTCATTTGCATCAGAGGCATGAGAAATTCGCGTCAGGAATACTATCGGTCATCTTCAATGGCCGATGGTATTATGAGACCTGTGTGCGGTTGGACCATCATGTTGATTTGATGCGTTTAATGTGCCTCTGACCGCGTCG
>CALBKH010000067.1 GCA_937892955.1 uncultured Alphaproteobacteria bacterium | reverse complement strand
TAAACGCATCAAATCAACATGATGGTCCAACCGCGCACAGGTCTCATGATACCAGTCTTGCGAAGTTCTGACCGTTTTCCGGGCGGTTCGGTTTCGAAGGTCGGTGCTCCGACGTCCCCTCTCCCCTCGTGGGGGAGGGAGAGGGAGAGGGAGAGGGAGAGGGGTATACGACCTGTCCTCGAACTCTTGCACTTGCGGAGTCTTCCGGAGTGACCGCTCTCTCCGTCTCTCCCCCACAAGGGGGGAGAGGACCGGATGCGAGGGCCTTCGGTGGGCCCACGCCGATCGAGTCGAAAATTCGTGAGCGCGGTATGAGAAATTCGCGGGACGGCTCCCGCGAGACACACGAGAACCGACCCCGCCGAAAGCGAGAAGAGCCGCGGAGCGATCCGCGGCTCTTTTCGCTTTCGGGAGCGGACGAGCAACCCGGAGGGGCTGCCCCGCAATCTTCACTGGGTCCGATCGGCGCCGGCTTCGGCGCGCAGGGCGGCGCGACGCTTCTTGCGAACCGAGCCGGTGGTGGCCGGTTCGGTCGGCGCTTCGGCGGTGCGCAGGCCCTTGACGTCGAACTGGTGGGCGTAGACCTGGAGCAGGCCGACGGGCGTGCCGACGACGACCTTGTAGGGGATCATCACATTCGACCCGCCGGCCGGCACGAACCAGATCGAGAATTCGAGATTGCGCTCGAACTTCTCCTCCTGCGGCGACAGCGGCCGATAGCCGGCGATCGGGCGGTAGTTCACCGCGCAGACCAGCGCCGGGCCGGAATAACCTTCGCGACCCTGCACCTCCATGCGCGAGCCGTAGACCATGCGCAGGTCGTAGCGGACGCGGCCGTCGAAGACGCGGGCGGTGTGGTTGCAGTTGGACGGGTTCATCGCGTCCTTGCCCGGGGGCACGGCGATGACGAAGGCGGCGAGCGGGTCGATGACGCCGCGCTTGTGTTCCGGCTTCAGCGGCACGCGGCGATCCCAACCGGGGAAGCGCAGTTCGGTGGCCGAGACCTGGGTGACGGTGCCGCCGGAGAAGCCCATGTCGACGTGATTGGGCCAGGAGCCGCCGTCGATGGCGAGGCTGTAGCCGCGCGAGGCGATGCCGTCGCCCTGGGCGCGGCCGCTGGCGGAGGCCGAGGCGGTGCGATTGGCGACCACCGTGGCGAGGCCGCTGATGCGGGCGTCGACGGAGGCGCGATAGGAGCCGCCGTCGTCGATGGCGAAATCGAGGCTGCCGCTGCCGACCGGGAAGCCCGCCAGGGTCGCGGAATATCTCGCCTGAACGGTCGCCTCGCCGGCGCCGGCGGTTCCCGGAAGCGCCGCGGCGGCCAGGGCGCCGAGACCGGCCATCACCACACCGCGGCGGAAGGTCCTGCGTTTCGCCGTCATACGCGCGTCTCCACTCCACGACAGACATCGGGCCGCTTTCCCTGGTCGGGAGCATGCGCGGCCCGTCCCTTCCTTCATGATCCGTCAAGCTTAACGAAGAGTTGAGCCGCCGTCGAATTCGAAGTCGAAAGCGGGCTCAGGGCGTGGCCGGATCGCCGGCGCCGAGCAGGCGGAAACGCAGCAGGACGGTACGCTGGAACCAGTTGCCGTTGTCGTCGGAGACGAGGGTCAGGATGGTCGATCCGTCGGGTGCGGTGTCGACGGCGAGACCCTCCATGTTGTCGATCTCCCAGCTCCAGTCGGCCTCGAGCAGGATCTTCGGCACGATGGTGCGGCCGGGGCGGATCTCGGCGGCGGGAACGCGCACCAGACGCATGCCGAGGCCGATCCTCAGGCCGAAGCGGCGCTGGAGGACGAGGAGGTCGCCGTCGGGCAGGAAGGCGGCATCGGTGTTGGCGAAATGGTCGCGGCGAGCGAGGTGGAAGAGGCCCGGGCGTGGGCCGCCGACGATCCACACCGGCTGGTCCGCCTCGCCGGGGCGGGGTTCCTCGGCGACGAGCAGCAGGCTGCCGGCGAGCGGCGTCTTCGGCGGCGCGACGGCCAGCCCCTCGAGCCCGCGATTGCCGCGCAAGTTCCGGATCTCGCGGGGAATGCCGGCCGCCGGGCGGCCGGGTGCGTCGAAAGCGCTGGTCGGATCGTCGCCGGTGAGGGCGTAGGAGGCGACGCGATGACGGCCCTCGTAGCCGACCAGGAGTTCCGATCCGGTCGCGGTGCGGCGGAAGGCCAGGCTCTCGGCGTCGCGCTCCCACTTGGTGCGGAACGGTCTGCCCTCGTCGTCGAGGAGCGGGGCGATGCGCACGTTCTCGACGGAGAGTGGCCGGCCGGCGTCGTCGGTCTTCAGGCGGAAGCCGATCCACATGCCCTCGTCGCTGACCGAGATCAGCTCGCGGCCCGAGTCGCGGCTCAGGAGGGCGGAGAGCGATTGGAAGTCGGGGGTGCGGCTGGTGAGCGCCAACCCGCCGAGGAACTCGAGGTCGCCGAAGCGCCGACGACTCGGTTCGGAGGGGTGGAAGGCGACGATCGGGCGGGCGGAAACGGTCGCGGTTCCGCCGGCGCCCGGGGTCGAGCCGGCGAAGGCGTCGGCGGTGAGCGGCAGGACGACGAGAAGTGCGGCGAAGAGGTGAAGGGCGCGGCCGATCGGGCCGCGCGGCTCGCTCATGCGCTCGCCCGGCGACGCGGGCCGCGCCGGGCTCCACGGAGATCTTCGGCGCCGCGTTCGTCGAAGAGCGAGGCGAGCTGATCGGTCATGGCGCCGGCCAGTTCCTCGGCATCGACGATGGTCACGGCGCGTTTGTAGTAGCGGGTGACGTCGTGGCCGATGCCGATGGCGATGAGTTCGACCGGCGAACGGGTCTCGATCTCCTCGATCACCCGACGCAGGTGGCGCTCGAGGTAGTTGCCGGGGTTGACCGACAGGGTCGAGTCGTCGACGGGCGCGCCGTCGGAGATCATCATCAGGATGCGCCGGCTCTCCGGGCGGCCGAGCAGGCGCTCGTGGGCCCAGGTCAGCGCCTCGCCGTCGATGTTCTCCTTCAGAAGCCCCTCGCGCATCATCAGGCCGAGGTTGCGGCGCGAGCGCCGCCACGGGGCGTCGGCCGCCTTGTAGACGATGTGGCGCAGGTCGTTGAGGCGGCCGGGAGTGACCGGCTTGCCGGCCTGCATCCAGGCCTCGCGCGATTGGCCGCCCTTCCAGGCGCGGGTGGTGAAGCCGAGGATCTCGACTTTGACGCCGCAGCGCTCGAGGGTGCGGGCGAGGATGTCGACGCAGGTCGCCGCCACGGTGATCGGCCGGCCGCGCATCGAACCGGAATTGTCGATCAGCAGGGTGACGATGGTGTCGCGGAAGTCGGTGTCGCGTTCGCGCTTGAACGATAGGGGCGACATCGGGTCGATGACGACGCGGGTGAGCCGCGCCGTGTCGAGCACGCCCTCTTCCAGGTCGAACATCCAGGAGCGGTTCTGCTGCGCCATCAGTTTGCGCTGCAAGCGGTTGGCGAGGCGCGCCACCGCGCCCTGGAGCGGTGCCAGCTGCTTGTCGAGATAGGCGCGCAGGCGCTCGAGCTCGGGGATGTCACAGAGATCTTCGGCGTGGATCACCTCGTCGAACCGGGTGGTGAAGACCTTGTAGTCGTCGACCGGCGGGCGGTTGGAGAAGGGCTGCTCGGGGCGGCTCGCTTCGGCCGTCGTCTCGGTCTCGGTGACCTCGTCGTCGGAGAGTTCGTCGGAATAGCCGTCGTGGGCCTCGACCTCGCCTTCGTGCGGCTCCTCGCCGGAGCTGTCGGAGGCTGAGCTCTCGGCCTGTTCCGAGCCCTCCTCGCCCTCGGGTTCGCCGGCGGTCTCCTCGTCCTGGCCCTGCTCTTCGTCGCCGCCCTGGTCCTGATCCTGCTCGTCGGGGTCCTCGCCGAGTTCGTCGGCCATGTCGAGGTCGGCGATGAGATCGCGGACGAGATGGGAGAAGGCGCGCTGGTCGCCGATCGAGGTTTCGAGCGTGTCGAGGCGGGCGCCGGCCTTCAGCTCGATCCAGTCGCGCCACATCGACACGAGGTTGGTCGCCGAGGGCGGCGGCGCCATGCCGGTGAGGCGCTCGCGCACCATGAGGGCGAGGGCGTCGGAGAGCGGCGCCTGGGCCTTCTCGGTCACCTCGGCGGCGCGCGCCTTGACGTAGCGCTCCTCCAGCATGGCGGCGAGATTGCCCTTGACGCCGTCCATGCGGCGGGCGCCGACCGCCTCGCAGCGGGCCTGCTCGACCGCCTCGTAGATGGCGCGGGCCTCGTGACCTTCGGGCATGTAGTGTCGGTGGACGCTCGCGTCGTGGACGGCGAGGCGCAAGGCCAGACTGTCCGACTGGCCGCGCAGCACCATGGCTTCGGCGCGCGACAGTTTCCGCGTCGGCTCGGGCAGGCGCACGGTGTGGCCGGTGAGCGCCGCCCGATCGGTGCCGTAGGTCACTTCGAGATCGGGAACCCGCGCGATCGCCCGCACACAGGCGGCGAGAGCCTGCTTGAAGGGTTCGTTGGGCGGGGTCTTGTCCTTCGGGGCCATTCCGCTCGAACTCGCGTCCGCAATTCTCAGAGGGACCGGCCGTCGAAGCGACGGACGGGATGGGCTTCGAGATCGATGCCGTCGATGCAGCGGACGTTGATCGCCACCATCTCGCTACCGTCGGGCTTGGCGCCACGGCCGAAGCTCTCGGTTCCGCAGTCGGTGCAGAAGAGGTGGGCGATGCGCTTCTTGGCGAAGCGATAGTCCTTCAGCTTGTCCGCGCCGGAGAGCAGACGGAAGTCCGCCGCCGGCGCGAAGGCGAGGAGCGACCCGCGCACGGTGCAGATCGAGCAGTTGCAGGAGATCACCTCGTCGATGGCCGCATCGACCTCGAAGCGCACCGCGCCGCAGTGACAGCCGCCACGATGGGTGAGTCGCTCCGCCATCGCTCTCTCCGTCAGCTCAACACGACGTTCAGCGCGCTCTCCGGCAGGTCCTTGCCGAAGCAGCGCTGGTAGAACTCGGCGACCTTCGGCCGCTCGGTCTCGTCGCACTTGTTGAGGAAGGTGACGCGCAGGGCGAAACCGACGTCGCCGAAGATCTCGGCGTTCTCGGCCCAGGTGATGACGGTGCGCGGGCTCATGACCGTCGACAGCTCTCCTTGCACGAAGGCGTTGCGGGTCATGTCGGCGACGCGGACCATCTTGGCGACGATGTCGCGGCCCTCGTCGTTCTGGTAGTGCTTCGCCTTGGACAGGACGATGCCCACCTCCTCGTCGTGCGGCAGATAGTTCAGGGTCGTGACGATCGACCAGCGATCCATCTGCGCCTGATTGATCTGCTGGGTGCCGTGGTAGAGGCCGGAGGTGTCGCCGAGGCCGATGGTGTTGGCCGTCGCGAACAGGCGGAAGGCCGGATGCGGGCGGATGACGCGGTTCTGATCGAGCAGCGTCAGGCGGCCGGACGACTCCAGCACGCGCTGGATGACGAACATCACGTCCGGGCGGCCGGCGTCGTATTCGTCGAAGACCAGGGCGACGTTGTGCTGGTAGGCCCAGGGCAGGATGCCGTCGCGGAATTCGGTCACCTGCATGCCGTCCTTCACGACGATGGCGTCCTTGCCGATCAGGTCGATACGGGAGATGTGGCTGTCGAGGTTGACGCGCACGCAGGGCCAGTTGAGGCGGGCGGCGACCTGCTCGATGTGGGTCGATTTGCCGGTGCCGTGGAAGCCGGTGACCATGACGCGGCGGTTCTTGGCGAAGCCGGCGAGAATGGCGAGGGTGGTGTCGCGATCGAAGAGGTAATCGGGATCGACGTCGGGAACATGGTCCTCGGCGGTGGAATAGGCCGGCACCATCAGATCGCTTTCGAAGCCGAAAGTGTCCTTCACGGAAATCATCCGATCCGGCAGGCCGGCCACGGTCTTCTCGGTCTCGCTCATCTTTCCTCCGTCCCCGCCGGTGGCACGCGGGTACGCGCGCTCCTCATGGACCCGTAGACCGGCGGAGGTCATCGTTTCGAACCGGCGCACACTAGCGGAGCGCACGCCGCCGCACCAGCGGGACGACACCGATCCGGTGATCGACGCACGGCGGCCATGGCGTGGGCGCATGGGTGGTTCGACGGCGGATCAACACAGGCCGGCGGTGCGCAGCAGCTTGTAGGCCTGGATGATCTCCTGGAGGCGTCCCTCGGAGGAGCGATCTCCGCCGTTGGCGTCGGGGTGGTGACGCTTGACCAGGTCCTTGTAACGGGCGCGGATCGCCTGGGCGTCGGCCGCCTCGGGCAGGCCGAGGGTGTCGAGCGCCTTCTTCTCCAGCGGCTTGCGGCGCACCGGTTGGGCGCGGAACTCGGCGCGGAAGCGGGCGGCGCGGCCGAACTGGATGCGCGGGTCGCCGGAGCGGCGGGACCAGTTGCGCGGGATCTCGAAATCCTCGGCGCGGGTCCGCGGTCCGCTCGCGTCCGGGTTCGATCCCATCGCCCAGGTCGGCCGGTGGCCGGTCATCGCATCCTTGTGGAAGGCGGCGACGGTGTCGTCGGCGAGGCCGGAGAAGTAGTTGTAGGCCTTGTTGTAGAGGCGGACGTGGTCGATGCAGAAGTGATGGTACTCGCCCTCGCGGGCGCGGCCCTTCGGTGCCGGATGGGTTCCCGCCGCATCGCAGCCTTCCCAGTCGCAGGTCGGGAAGGTGCGCTTGGCCAGGAGCTCCGGGTCCGGCTTGATGCGAATGCGCTCGAAGATGTCGTTGTCGAACTTCATCGGCGGATAATGGTGTGTGTGAGGTCGCGCCACAAGGCTGGTGCGACGAGGATCGGCTCGGCGCCGAGGATGGTTCCGAAACGCCGAGCGGAGGGTTAATATGAATTCCGATCCCGACCACCACGGAGTTCGAAGCGGCCGATGACCTATTGCCAGCGCATGATCGACAAGCTCACCGCCGCCTTCCAACCGAGCTTCCTCGAGGTGATCGACGAATCCGACCGCCATCACGGTCACGCCGGCCATCACGCCCAGGGCGAGACCCATTTCGTCGTCCAGATCGCTTCGCCGGCCTTCCGCGACACGACCCGCCTGCAGCGCCATCGGATGATCAACGAGGTGCTGAAGCAGGAACTGGCCGAGCGGGTGCACGCGCTCACCATCGAAGCGGATCCCGCCTGAGAACGCGATTTCTCGGGGCAGGACCTCGGTCGGAATCCCCATCCCCACTTAACCTCTCGTTGGGGAAGGGGGTGGCATGTTACCGATCCGATGGACGCGATCGTCGATTCGCCTCCCCCCCCGAGGGCCGAGTTCGTGATGCCGAGAATCGATCTGCCGACGCTGCTGACGGTGTCGACGGCTCTGTTCATCCTGATGGCGGTGATGTTCCTCATCACCTGGCGTCAGGATCGGCGGGCCAACCGCGCGATGCTCCACTGGGCCGGTGCGCACCTGCTCGGCGCGCCGGCTTGCGCGCTTCTGGCGCTGCGCGGCGAGATCTCGAACACTTGGTCGATCGGCGTGGCCAATGCCCTGGTGCTGGCCGCTTTCGGCTCGCTCCTGGCCGGCGCGCTCGCCTTCGAAGAGCGCCGCTTCCGGGTCTTCGCGATCTTCGCGGCGCCGGCGATCTGGATCGCGGCGACGCAGTCGTCGCTGGTCTGGGGGAGCTTCCCGGTTCGGGTGGTCCTGGTCTCGAGCCTCATCTTCCTGCTCGTCGCCGCCTCGGCGGTGGTGATCTGGCATGGGCAGAAGCGTGAGGCGTTGCCGACCCGGCCGATCGTCGCGGTGCTGCTCGCCTTTCTCGCCGTCGGCCATCTGGCGCGACTGATCCTGACGGTCGACAGGCCGGCTTCGGAGAGCTTCGCATCTCTGGGCAGCGGCTGGATCGCCTTCATCGCCATGCAGATCCTGCTCCAGGAAGTGGTGCTCGGCTACGCCCTGCTGTCGATGGTCAAAGAGCGCGGCGAGGCACGCCAACGCGCCGCCGCGGAAATCGATTCGCTCACCCGGGCATTCACCCGCCGCGCCTTCTTCGATCGCGCCACCGCACGGCTGGCGACCGATTCGACGCGTGGGGCGGTGCTGATCTTCGATCTCGATCGCTTCAAGACGATCAACGACACCCACGGCCATCTCGTCGGCGATCGGGTGCTCGCCGATTTCGCCGGCGTGGTGTCGGCGCGGATCGGGCCGAAGGACGTCTTCGGACGGTTCGGTGGCGAGGAGTTCGTGCTGTTCCTCGCCGAGGCCGATTTCGCCGCCGCGTGGCGGGTGGCGGAGGCGGTGCGTCACGATTTCGGCGAGATGAAGATCCGCAACGGCGTTCGCGTCGTCGACGCCACCGTCAGCGTCGGTGTCGCGGCGGTGCCGCTGATCGAGCCGGATCTCGATCGCCTCGTCGCCTCCGCCGACGCCGGCCTCTATGCGGCGAAGCAATCGGGGCGCGATCGGGTCGAGACGGTCGCAGAACCGGTGCGCCGGGTACCGCGGGCCGGACGGGCGGTTTGAAACAGCCGCCGACGGCGTGCTACCGGAGGTCTCCCTCTTCTCGACCGGCCGGCTCCATGACCCTCGATCGCTCTCTCCTCGATTCCCTCGTCGAAACCGCGCTCACCGCCGGGCAGGTGGTGATGGAGGTCTACGCCGGCGATTTCGCCGTCACCACGAAGGGCGATGCGAGCCCGGTGACGGCGGCGGACGAGCGAGCGGAAAAGGTGATCCTCGCCGATCTCGCCCGCCTCCTGCCCGGCGTGCCGGTGGTGGCGGAGGAAGAGGCCGCGGCCGGGCGACTGCCGACGAATCTCGGCGACCGTTTCGTCCTGGTCGATCCGCTCGACGGCACCAGGGAATTCGTCTCGCGCAACGGCGAGTTCACGGTGAACATCGCGGTGGTGGACGCCGGGAAGCCGATCGCCGGGGTGGTCCTGGCGCCGGCGCTCGGCGAGATCTTCGTCGGGGCGCCCGGCGCCGGCGCGCGCGCCGGACGCATCGATGCCGAGGGGCGGATCGTCTGGCGCGACATCGCGGTTCGCACCCCGTCGGCGGACGGGTTGGGGGTGCTCGCCAGCCGCTCTCATGCCGGGCCGGAGACCGAGGAACTGCTGGCGCGTCTGGCGGTGGCGCGGCGCGTCTCGGCCGGATCGTCGCTCAAGTTCTGCCGGGTGGCGGCGGGCGAGGCCGATCTCTATCCGCGCCTCGGCCGGACCATGGAATGGGACACGGCGGCGGGCGACGCGGTGCTGCGCGCCGCCGGCGGTGCGGTCGTCGGTCTCGACGGGCGGCCGCTTCTCTACGGCAAGCGCAACCAGGCGAACGACGTCGACTTCGCCAACCCGTGGTTTCTGGCGGGCGGATCGGCGGCGACGCTGTCGGCGGCAGTGGCCGCAGCGGCGGGCCTCGCGGTGCCGTCGGGCCGGGGGTGAAGCCCGACGGTGGTTTCCTCACGGCCGAGGGAGCCGCCGTTCGATCGGCCGATGCAGGCCGGCGGTTCGAGCTTCCGAAGGTCGTCGGCGCGGGTCAGTCGCAGACGATGTCGTAGCGATAGGTCCGCAGGACCGAGCGCGTCGTCGAGGGGAACGACACCAGACGGCCGCTCCATTTCGCCGGAACTGTGAGGGTCTGGTCGATGTGCTGGGCGCGGATCTTGCCGTCTTCCATATATTCGAGATCGTATTTCGTCCTGCACTGGTAGGCGCGATCTTCCGAATTTCTGACGTCGAGCGTATATCCCGACTCGTTGTAGAAATGATTGAAGAACGGCATCGCGACCGCAGTCGTCGGCAGCAATGCGATCGCGCCGAAAACGAGGAATCTGTTCATCTTCCCCTCCGTCAGACGGTATCTCGGACAAGTGAATTCTTTCGTCTATGGTGATATTTACCATGACGACAGGAGACTCGTAAGTGACAAGGTGTCAGAACCGGTGCGACACCGCATCCGCCGAAAGTCGCTCGGTGGTCACCGCCCGGCGAGTTTCTCGGTGAGGAAGTCGCGGACCTGATCGGGGACGACGTCGTCGGCGACGAAAGCTTCGCCGATGCCGCGGGTGAGGATGAAGGTCAGGCGGCCGCGCTTGACCTTCTTGTCCTGGAAGATCGCCCGCAGCAGCTCGTCGGCCGAGCCGACGCCGCCGGGGATCTCGCCGATCGTGGTCGGCAGGCCGACCGCGGCGAGGTGGGCCTTCACCCGGGCCGCGTCGTCGGGCGAGGCGAGATTCATGCGGGCGGAGAATTCGTGGGCGAGCACCAATCCGATCGCCACCGCCTCGCCGTGGACGAGGCGGTCGGCGTCGTAGTCGCAGGCGGTCTCGAAGGCATGACCGAAGGTGTGGCCGAGATTGAGGAGGGCGCGCGGGCCCTGTTCGGTCTCGTCGATCTTCACCACGTGCGCCTTGGCGCGGCAGGAGGTGGCGATGGCGCCGATGCGCGCCGCGCCGCCGGCGAAGATCTCGGCCGAGGCGGTCTCCAGCCAATGGAAGAACTCGGCGTCGTCGATGAGGCCGTACTTCACCACCTCGGCGTAGCCGGCGCGCAGGTGACGCGGATCGAGCGTGTCGAGGGTGGCGGTGTCGGCGATCACCAGCGAGGGCTGGTGGAACAGGCCGACGAGGTTCTTGCCGTGGCGGGTGTTGATGCCGGTCTTGCCACCGACCGAGCTGTCGACCTGAGAGAGAAGCGTCGTCGGCACCTGGACGAAGCGCATGCCGCGGCGCACGAGCCCGGCGGCGAGGCCGACGAGGTCGCCGATGACGCCGCCGCCGAGGGCGATCAGCAGGTCGCCGCGCTCGAGCCGCGCCGAGAGCACGCCGTCGACGACGCTCTCCAGGGTCTCGAAGCTCTTCGAGCCCTCACCGGGAGTGACGACGATCGAGGAGAAGGCGAGATCGGCATCGGTGAGCGAGCCGGCGAGGGCGTCGAGGTGGTGCTCGGCGACCGTCTCGTCGGTGATCACGCAATAGCGCGCGCCGGGGAAGCGGGCCTTCAGCTCGGCGCCGGCGGAGGCGACGAGACCGGGACCGATGAGGATGTCGTAGGCGCGGCCGGCGAGGTCCACGGGCACCACGGTGGGGGCGGTCATGTCGGGTCTCCGATGACGGCTCGAGTCACGCCGGCGGGGGCCGGCACGGCGGTGAAGTGACGATCGATCGCGGCGAGGATCTCCTCGGCCATGACGTCCTTGGAGACGTCGCGGGAGTTCACGGTCAGATCGGCGAGGGCGTAGACGGGATAGCGCTCGGCGACGAGGCGGCGCAGGGTGCCTTCCGGGTCGGGAGTGTGCAGCATCGGTCGATTGGACTTGGCGCGGACGCGGGTCCACAGCACGTCGGGGTCGGCGGCGATCCACACCGAGACGGCGCGGGAGGCGATGGCCGCGCGGGTCTCGGCGTTCATGAAGGCGCCGCCGCCGGTCGCCAGCACCTGAGGGCCGTCGCCGAGCAGGCGGGCGATGACGCGGCGCTCGCCGTCGCGGAAATAGGTCTCGCCGTGTTCGGCGAAGATCTCCGGGATGGTCTTGGCGGCCGCCTTCTCGATCTCGACGTCGACGTCGGCGAAGGGGATGTCGAGGCGGGCGGCGACACGGCGGCCGATGGTGGTCTTGCCGGCGCCCATCATGCCGACGAAGACGATCGAGCGCGGGCCCAACGCGGAGAGGATCCTCCGGTTGCGGGCGGCTTCGCCGCGTTTCGCCTCGTTCGACATCGATCCGCTTCCATCCTGCGATCCGGTTCCGATCGTCGTCGGCCGGAGCCCGGTTTCCGCCGCGACCCGGCCGAAGTCCCCACCGTGCGTGCGCGGGCCGACCTTTGGCCGAAGCATCCGCCGTCCGTCAAGCATTCCGCGCAAGAATTCGAGGAAACGGGCGAGGGATCGGGCGCGTGCCGACCCGTCGTGCTTGCGCGGCGCGCCGGATCGGGGAAAGGTCTCGGCTCGGCGCCCGTGCTCGCGCGGGCGATTCGTCGAGAGGTCCGCCTCGGTCCGTCGCGGCGGCGACGCACCCACGGAGGTGCCGGAGTTCATGCCGAGCCTGTTCCGTTTCCTCATCGCTCTGGTGGTTCTGGCCGGGCTCGGCTTCGCGGCGATGTACGTCCTCGCCACCTTCGTCGAGCCGAAGCCGCGCGAGATGACCATCCGCGTGCCCCAGGACCGTCTCGATCCGAGGTGAAGCCATGGGCGCGGCGCGGGTCGAGGCCTTCCTCGAGATGATGGCGGCGGAACGGGGCGCCTCGCCGGCGACCCTCGACGGTTACGGCCGCGATCTCGGCGATTTCGCCGCCTTCCTGAAGGCGCGCGGCAAAGCGGTCGAGGCGGCGGATGCGGCCGACGTCGCCGATCACATGGCCGATCTCGCGGCTCGCGGCATGGCGGCCTCGACCCAGGCGCGCCACCTCTCGGCGATCCGCCAGTTCCACCGTTTCCTCTACGGCGAAGGGTTCCGCTCCGACGATCCGACCGGGACGATCGATGCACCGAAGAAGAGGCGGCCTCTGCCGAAGGTGCTCTCCGAGCGCGACGTCGACCTGCTGATCGAGATGGCGAAGCGGGAGGCGGAGGCGAGCCACGACGGCCAGGGCCGGGTGCTGTCGGCGGCGGTGCGGGGGCGGCGGTTGCGGCTCCACGCGTTGCTCGAGACGGTCTATGCGACCGGATTGCGGGTCTCCGAACTGGTGGCGCTGCCGGCGAGCGCGGTGCGCGGCGAGGCGCCGTTCCTGACGGTGCGCGGCAAGGGCTCGAAGGAGCGGCTGGTGCCGCTGTCGACGAAAGCGAGGGCGGCGATGGATGCCCACGTCGCGCACCTGAAGGCGCACGGGCGCTGGACGGCGGGCGAGCGTTGGCTCTTTCCCTCGTGGAGCGAGAGCGGCCACACCACGCGCCAGGCCTTCGCCCGCGATCTCAAGGCGCTGGCGTCGCGGCTGGGACTCCCGGCGGCGGCGGTGAGCCCGCACGTGCTGCGTCACGCCTTCGCCAGTCACATCCTCGCCCACGGCGCCGATCTGCGCGTCGTGCAGCAACTGCTCGGCCACGCCGACATCTCGACGACGCAGATCTACACCCACGTCCTCGACGAGCGGCTGCGCGAGTTGGTCGAGACCCACCACCCGCTCGCCGACACCTCCTCGTGACGGGGGCGGCTCGGGCGGCGCGACGGGGCGTTCGCTTGACATTCGGGGTCGGGCATGGCGATTTGCGCGCGACGAAGCCGGCGCGTCCCGGCGCGACGGACGGCGCGCGTTCCAGGACGGGCGCGAGGTCCGGGCGGGCGGGACGACGAGGCGGAGGAGCCCCATCCCGCGTCGAAGACGGCGAGCGGCCTTCTCCCCGAGGACATCCTGAGACATGCACAGCTATCTCGAATTCGAAAAGCCGGTCGCCGACCTCGAGGGTCAGATCCAGGAACTGCGCGCGCTGGCGGAGAAGGGCGAGGCGGTCGACGTCAAGGACGAGATCGAGAAGCTCGAGGCGAAGTCGGCGCAGGCGCTGACCGACCTCTATCAGAAGCTGACGCCTTGGCAGAAGACGCAAGTCGCCCGCCATCCCGACCGGCCGCATTTCGTCGACTACGTCACCCGACTGGTCGAGGACTTCACGCCGCTCGCCGGCGATCGCGCCTTCGGCGAGGACGCGGCGATCGTCGGCGGCTTCGGGCGCATCGCCGGTCGCCCGGTCGCCGTCATCGGTCACGAGAAGGGGTCCGACACGGCCTCGCGTCTCAAGCACAATTTCGGCATGGCGAAGCCCGAGGGCTATCGCAAGGCGGTGCGCATCATGGAACTGGCCGAGCGCTTCGGCCTGCCGGTCGTCAGTCTGGTCGACACCGCCGGCGCCTATCCGGGCATCGGTGCGGAAGAGCGCGGTCAGGCGGAAGCGATCGCCCGCTCCACAGACGCCTGCCTCGGCCTCGGCGTGCCCAACGTGGCGCTGATCATCGGCGAGGGTGGATCGGGCGGCGCCATCGCCATCGCCGCGACCAACCGCGTCTACATGCTCGAACACGCGATCTATTCGGTGATCTCGCCGGAGGGTGCGGCCTCGATCCTGTGGCGCGACAGCGCCCGGGCCCAGGACGCGGCGACGGGGATGAAGATCACCGCCCAGGATCTCCTCAAGTTCAAGGTGATCGACGGCATCGTGCCGGAACCGGTGGGTGGTGCCCATCGCGCCGTGGAGACGGTGATCGACGCGGCCGGCGAGGTGATCGCCAAGGCGCTCGGCGAACTGGCGCCGCTGTCGGCGGACGAGCTGCGCAACGCGCGTTGGGAGAAGTTCCTGGCGATCGGCCGCACCTTGTGAGGTGCGGAAACGCCGTTGCGGTGCCGATCGTGCCGTTTCGGAGCAGTCGGTCAAGATTTCGGCAACCCGGATACGGCGACCACTACGTAGTGGACGCGGTTTTGCCGCAATGGTCGATTTGAGCTAAATTGAACAGACAGATCCACGCGCCACCTACCTCCGATCGTTCGCCATTCGGTAACCATCGGGCAAGGAGGTTGGAGTAGCGTCGAGAGACGACAGACCGCCGGCGGAGCCGAATTCGCCGGTCGGATGGGGTTCGGATGCTCGCTTCGCCGTCCGGTGAGACCGGATGGACGGAGAAGAGTGGTGACGATCGCGCTTTCACTCGGGTGAGTTCATGGCGTCGAAGACGATGTTGCGGGTCGCGGCGATCACCGGTTTCGGTCTCGCCCTCGCCTCCTGTCAGGACGAGATGCAGTCCACGCTGGGTCCCGGCAAGGCCACGCGTGCGTTGAAGCCGGAAGTGCTGGCGCTCATGCAGGAAAAGGGCATGCGCAAGGAGGATCCGATCCTCGTGCGGGCCTTCAAGCAGGAGAAGCAGCTCGAGATCTGGAAGCGCGACAAGACCGGCCGCTACGCCCTGCTCAAGAGCTATCCCCTGTGCACCACCGGCGGTGGGCCGGGGCCGAAGATCAAGGAAGGCGACAAGCAGTCGCCCGAGGGTTTCTACACGGTCACGCCGGGGCGGATGAACCCGAACTCGCAGTACCACCTGTCCTACGACGTCGGTTACCCCAACGCCTTCGATCGCGCCTGGGGGCGTACCGGCGCGGCGATCATGGTGCACGGCGGCTGCACCGCGTCGGCGGGTTGCTTCATCGGCACCAACGAGCAGATCGAAGAGATCTACGGTCTGGCGCGCGAGGCCTTCGCCGGCGGCCAGAAGTCGTTCCAGGTGCAGGCCTATCCGTTCCGCATGACGGCGGAGAACCTGGCGAAGAACCGCCGCAGCCCGAACATGGCGTTCTGGAAGAACATCAAGCAGGGCTACGACCATTTCGAGGTGACGAAGCTCGAGCCGAAGGTCGACGTCTGCGAGAAGCGCTACGTCTTCGACGCGCAGCCGAAGGATCCGAACTCGACCACCTTCAACCCCTCCGGCGCCTGCCCGACCTTCGAGGTGCCGTCCGACATCACCACCCGGGTGGCGGCGAAGCAGGTCGAGGACGACAAGGCCTTCAAGGTGGCGGCGGCCGAACTCGACGACGCCGATCGCAAGGAGACCGAGCGGCTCGTCGCCGAGAAGCTTGAGAAGTCGAAGCCGCCGCAGAAGCCGGCGGGTACGGCGGTCGCGACGTGGTTCGGCGGTGGCGCGGAGGAGACGGCGGTGGCGGTGGCGGCGACACCGATCGCCGTTCCGGTTCCGCGCGCTTCGCCGTTGACGGTGACGACCCGCATGGCGCTGGTGGACGAAGCGGCCTCGACCGAGGCGAGTTTCGCCGACCGCTTCCTCTCCTTCGGTGCGTTCTCCGGCAATGCCGCTCCGGCGGCGCAGCCGGCGCCGGTGGCCGAAGCCGCCTCGCCGGCGAAGCCGGTCGCCGTGCCGGTCCCGGCGTCGCGTCCCGAGCCGCAGGCGGCGACGTTGTCGACGGCGAGCATGCCGGCCGCTGCTCCGGCGAGCCCGGCGCCGGCGGCCGAGGCGCCGCTGTGGAAGCGCCTCAACCCGTTCGGCGGTTGACGGATCTCGTGCGCGTGGATCGGATGGAGCGGACGGGCGTCCTTTCCGGCGCGCGCCGCTCACGGCCGTCGGTCCGAGTTCTCTTCGGCGAAGGCGGAGATCACCCGGTGAGGCCGGAAGACTTCTTTCGCCGTCTGCACGAACCGACCCTGCAGGAACGGAGCCGCCATGCGTGAAACCCCGCCGTCGATCGGCAGACTGGCGGTGGCGGGGGTGGCCTGGTCGGTCGTGCAGTCGTGGGGCGGCCGGCTCGTCACCTTTCTGCTCTTCGTTCTTCTGGCGCGGCTCCTCGAGCCGGCGGTGTTCGGCGTCGCGTCCGTCGCGGTGATCGTGCTCGGGTTGATCACGCTGACGGCGGAGTTCGGCTTCGGCGACGCCATCGTCCAGCGCCGTGACCTCGAAGCGGCGGACATGGATCTGCCCTTCTACGCCTCGCTCGCGGTTTCGGTCGGTCTCGCGGCGGTCGGTACCCTCGGCGCCGGCGAAGTCGAACGGCGCCTCGGGGTGCCGGGATTGGCGCCGGTGTTGCAGGTGATGGTGTGGGCCGGGCCGGCGACGATCGTCGCTCGCTACCAGGAGTTCGCCTATCGCCGGGCGCTCGGGTTCCGGGCCCTGGCGTTCCGGGTGTTGATCGCCAATCTGGTGGCGGGCGGGACGGCGGTCGTCTTCGCCTATTCGGGGGCGGGGGTGTGGAGCCTCGTCGCCCAGGCCTACGTGTCGGCGGCGGTCGGAATCGTCTGGCTGTGGAGCCGGCCGGTGTGGAAGCCGACCTTCACGCCGCGTCGCGAGAGTTTCGTCGCACTCGCGCGCTTCGGCCTGCCGCTGACGGCGCTGCGGCTCGCCGATTTCGCTTCGGTGCGGTTCTACGAGGCGGTGCTCATCGGCCGCCACGGCATCGCCGCCTACGGCATCTACGCGGTCGCCGGCCGTCTCTACGAGACCCTGCTGAACCTGCTCCAGGGAGCGCTCGCCGAGGTCTCGCTGACCATCCTGTCGCGCTTCTCGGACGATCGCGAGCGCTTGGCCGAGGCCTATCTCCGGACGTTGATCCTGGCGGCCTTCCTCACCGCGCCGGTCTTCGTCGCGGTGGCGGCGCTCGTTCCCGAGATCACGGCGGTTCTGTTCGGCGGCAAATGGACGGGGGTCGACGCGGTGGCGCGCCCGCTCCTGCTGCTCGGCGCTTTCCAGGCGCTCTACTACTTCAACGCCTCGTTCCTGGCGGCGCGCGGGCGGACGTCGGCGGTGATGGTGGCGTCGCTGACCAAGAGTGTCGTCATCCCGATCGCCGTGCTGGCGATGCCGACGGCCGACCTCGTCACCCTCGTCCAGGTCTTCGTCCTGGCACAGCTGATCGAGGCGCCGGTCTCCTTCACCGTGACCCTACGCGAGCTGCGGCTGTCGCCGCTGCGGCTCTTCGCCAACCTCGCGCCGGCGGTGCTCGCCTGTGCGGCGGGATACGGCGCCGTCGTCTGGGCCCGGCCGGCGATCGCCGAGGCGCTCGGGGCGCCGCTGCCGACGGGGCTGGCACTCGGGGTGACGTTCGCCGTGGCCCATGCGGCCGTCGCCGGGACCGTCGGCTTCCGGCAGATCCTGGTCATCGTCGACTTCGTCCGCAGCCGATTGCGCTCGGCCTGAGCATCGCTCTCCGTTTCGGGTCGACGGCCGACGACCGTCCTCGCTTCGCCGGCCATACGGGAGTTTCCGGTCCGCCGACCGCCGTGCCGGAGATCGTCGAATTCTGCGTGTAAAGCATGTTCACACATTACCATTGCTGGAACACCGCGTCCGTGGGCACATGTCGTCGGCGAATGCACAACCGGAAGATTGTCCGGGTCGCGCCGCCGGTTCGGGAAGACCGGATCCGGCAGTCTGGCAAAAAGTCGATCGACATCAGGAGGTTCCGATGGTCGCCGTCAGCATCGTCATGCCGGCCCACAATGCGCGTGCGACCATCGATCGTGCGATCGACAGCGCCCTCGTCCAGACCTTCGGCGACTTCGAACTGATCATCGTCGACGATCTGTCGTCGGACGATACGGTGGATCTGGTGGAGCGGCGTGCGGCGAACGATCCGCGGATCCGACTGATGCGTCTGTCGAAGAACGGCGGTCCGGCCTCGGCACGCAACGCCGCGCTCGAAGTCGCGCAGGGAAAGTGGATCGCGCTTCTCGATGCCGACGACGCGTGGCGTCCGGATCGTCTGGAGATGTTGACGCGAAGCGACGATCACGACTTCCTGGCCGACCAGATCATCGGCTACGACGCGGTCGCCGGGATCGAGACGGGTCGGTTCATGCGCCGGACCCAGACCGGGGAAGTCGATCTCGTCCGGATGTTGAGAACCGGCTACGGCTACGACTTCGGTTTCCTCAAACCGATGATGCGGCGCGCCTTCCTCGAGCGGGCCGGCCTGCGCTATTCGCCGGCGCTGCGTCACGGCGAGGATTTCGTGCTCTATGTCCGGGCGGTGGCGGCGGGCGCGCGTTTCGGCGTGCTGTCCTATCCCGGCTACGTCTACACGACGCCGCGGGGTCGGAGTTCCGCGGTCGCCTCGCCCCACACTCAGACGCGACCCACCAACGACACCCTGGCCGCGGCGCTGGAGGCGGTCGGTGAAGAGTTCGCCGCGACGCTGACGCCGGCGGAACGCGCCGCCATCGTCTGGCGGGCGGATTTCTATCGGACGCGGATTCCCTTCGACGGTTTCGTCGGGGCCTGCCGTCGACGCGATCCGGCGGCCGCGATCAGGAATTTCGTCAAGGCTCCGATCTCCGTTTCGCGCCACCTCTCGCAGGAGCTGTGGGTGCGCTACGTGCGGGAGACGGCCTGATACGAGATCCGGCGGATCGCTTCGCGAGGCCGGGTCGAACTCATCCGAAAATCCTTGTGTGGACGGGGTTCGCGGATGAGCGGAATGCGAAGTCCGGATGAATCCATCCGGGCTTCGTATGACAGCGGAGGCCGGAGGCGCCGACGCGCCCGATCTCCGGAGACACGCGAATTTCTCATCCGTATCGAAACGACGAAGGCCGCCCCGGGGCGGCCTTCTCTGGTTCGGCGACGTCGCGTTCCCTTCGGGTGTCCTCAGGCGAAGGCGCCGTGGCAGTGCTTGTACTTCTTGCCCGAGCCGCAGGGGCAGGGGGCATTGCGCGACACCCGGCCCCAGGTCGTCGGATCGTTCGGGTCGACGGCCTGACCGAGCGGCGCGTCGCCGGTGATCTGATCGAGGCCGGACGAGGCGTCGAAGTGATGCGCCTCCATCGGCGGCAGCTCGGTCGGCTCCTGCGGCACCAGTTCGATGCGCATCATCTGCGAGGTGACGGCGCGGCGCAGGTTGGTGAGCAGAGCTTCGAACAGGGTGAAAGCCTCGGTCTTGTACTCGTTCAGCGGGTCGCGCTGGGCATAACCGCGGAAGCCGATGACCTGGCGCAGGTGGTCGAGGGTGACCAGATGCTCGCGCCACAGATGGTCGAGGGTCTGCAGCAGCACCGCCTTCTCGACGTAGCGCATGGTCTCCTCGCCGAAGCGGGCGCGCTTGTCGGCCATGACGGCGTCGGTCGCCTCGGTGATGCGGTGGATCACCTCTTCCTCGGCGATGCCCTCTTCCTTGGCCCAGTCGGGAACCGGCAGGTCGAGGCCGGTGACCTCGACGATCTCGGCCTCGAGGCCGGTGACGTCCCACTGCTCCGGATAGGCGTTCTCCGGGATGTGCTTCTTGACGGTGTCGTGGATGACGTCCTGGCGCATCGCCGTCACCGTCTCGCCGACATCCTCGCCGGTCATCAGGTCGACGCGCTGCTCGAAGACCACCTTGCGCTGGTCGTTCATGACGTCGTCGAACTTGAGGATGTTCTTGCGGATGTCGAAGTTGCGGGCTTCGACCTTCTGCTGCGCCTTCTCCAGCGCCTTGTTGATCCAGGGATGGACGATCGCCTCGTCCTCCTTGAGACCGAGCTTCTGCAGCATGCCGTCCATACGGTCGGTGCCGAAGATGCGCATCAGATCGTCCTGGAGCGACAGGAAGAACTTGGAATGGCCGGGGTCGCCCTGGCGGCCGGAGCGACCGCGCAACTGGTTGTCGATGCGGCGGCTCTCGTGGCGCTCGGTGCCCAGCACGTAGAGGCCGCCGGCGGCGAGCGCCTTGGCCTTGAGCTCGGCGACGGAATGGCGGATCGCCAGGGCGGCGGCGTCGCGGCCGGGGCCCTCCGGCGTCTCCGACAGCTCGTAGCGGATGCGCATGTCGGCGTTGCCGCCGAGCTGGATGTCGGTGCCGCGGCCGGCCATGTTGGTGGCGATGGTGATGGCGCCGGGCAGGCCCGCCTGGGAGACGATCACGGCTTCCTGCTCATGGTAGCGGGCGTTCAGCACGGTGAAGACCTTGTCGCCCTCGGCGCCCTTGTAGAGGGTGGCGAGCGCCGACGGATCGGAGAGGTCGATCTGGCGGTAGCCTTCCTTCTTCAGGTATTCGGCGAGCAGCTCGGACTTCTCGATCGAGGTGGTGCCGACCAGGATCGGCTGGCCGCGCTCGTGGCAGTCCTTCACCAGCCGGATGATGGCGCGGTACTTCTCTTCGGCCGTGCGATAGACCTCGTCGTCCTCGTCGAGGCGGGCGATTTCCATGTTGGTCGGGATCTCGAGCACCTCGAGCCCGTAGATGTCGAGGAACTCGTCCGCTTCCGTCAGCGCCGTGCCGGTCATGCCGGCGAGCTTGTCGTACATGCGGAAGTAATTCTGGAAGGTGATCGAGGCGAGCGTCTGGTTCTCCGGCTGGATCGGCTGACGTTCCTTGGCCTCGAGCGCCTGATGCAGGCCTTCCGAATAGCGCCGACCGGGCATCATGCGGCCGGTGAACTCGTCGATGATGACGACCTCGCCGCCCTTGACGATGTAGTCCTTGTCGCGCTGGAACAGGGTGTGGGCGCGCAGCGCCTGATTGACGTGGTGGACGACGGTGACGTTCTCGATGTCGTAGAGATTGTCGCCCTTGAGCAGACCGGCGGCGCGCAGCGCCTGCTCGATCTTCTCGGTGCCGGCCTCGGTGAAGGAGGAGGTGCGCTGCTTCTCGTCGATCTCGAAGTCATCCTTCTCCTTCAGGGTCGGGATGAAGCGGTCGATGGTGTTGTAGAGCTCGGAGCGGTCGTCGAGCGGACCGGAGATGATGAGCGGCGTGCGCGCCTCGTCGATGAGGATCGAGTCGACTTCGTCGACGATGGCGTAGGCATGGCCACGCTGCACCATCTGGTCGAACTCGTACTTCATGTTGTCGCGCAGATAGTCGAAGCCGAGCTCGTTGTTGGTGCCGTAGGTGACGTCGCAGGCGTAGGCCGCCTTGCGCTCGGCGTCGTCGAGGCCGTGGACGATGACGCCGACGGAGAGGCCGAGGAAGCGGTAGATCTGACCCATCCACTCGGCGTCGCGCGAGGCGAGGTAGTCGTTGACGGTGACGACGTGGACGCCCTTGGCGGGGAGCGCGTTGAGGTAGACCGCGAGGGTGGCGACCAGCGTCTTGCCTTCGCCGGTCTTCATCTCGGAGATCTTGCCCTCGTGGAGGACCATGCCGCCGATCATCTGCACGTCGTAGTGACGCTGGCCGATGACGCGCTTGGCCGCTTCGCGCACCGTGGCGAAGGCGGGGACGAGGAGGTCGTCGAGGTCGGTGCCGGCGGCGAGCTGCTCGCGGAATTGACGCGTGCGGTCGCGCAGCTCCTCGTCGGAGAGGGCGGCGACTTCGGGCTCGAGCGCGGCGATGGCGGCGACGCGCGGGCGGTAGGCCTTGATCTTGCGGTCGTTGGAGGAACCGAAGAGCTTCTTGGCGAGAGATGCGAGGCCGATCATGGAGGCCCTTCCTCGAGGTCGTGCGTGGTGTCGCGGTTTCCGGCTCCCGAGGGGCGCGAGAGATGTCGCAGGCACCCGGCTGGAGGCGGATCACCGACGGAGCGGACCTCGACTGGACCGGACCGGCGACGATCTGATGACGGCGGGCCGCCGCGCACTCGAGGTCGGCGGGCGCGCACGCGTGAAGGCGCACGAAACCGATCGACGCCCGCGCAGGCGAGGCGGCTCGGGACAGATAAGAGTGGGTCCGGCGGTTGTCAACGGCGGCGGAAGGGGCCAAAGTCGCGCGCGATTCCGCGCGAGGCCGAAACACTCGCGCGCGATTCCGCGCGAAGGGAGGACGGCCCGCTCGCGACGGTCACAGCTTCGCCACAAGCGGCGGTCTACCTGTCGGCCGCCCGACCGCCCCTCGCGCGAGGAGGTTCGGTTCGGGTTCCGCGCCGATCCGGTCGATCGCCGTTACTCCCGTAGAAGGACGCATTCGCACATGAACGGACACCGCAGGATCGCCGCGACCGTCGCTCTCCTCGTCGGGCTCGCCGCCCCCTTCGCGGCGCAGGCCGAGGACAAGGTTCTCGCTCGGGTCGGCGGCCAGCCGATCACCGACAAGGATGTCGCCGCCGCCTCCACCGCGCTCGCCGCGCAGCTGGCGCAGCTCCCCGAAGAGGCGCGCAAGCGGGCCGTGCTCGATCGGCTGATCGACATGCGGATCGTCGCCGCCGCGGCCGCCAAGGCCGGCCTCGATCAGGGCGAGGCCTTCAAGTCGCGGCTGGAGCAGGTGCGTTCGCAGTTGCTGATCGCCGAGTACCTCAAGGCCAAGGTCGAGCCGGCGGTCACCGAGGACGCCATCAAGGCGCGTTACGACCACGACGCCAAGTCCTTCGATCCGCCGGAAGAGACCCGCGCGCGTCACATCCTGGTGAAGACCGAGGACGAGGCCAAGGCGATCATCGCCGATCTCGCCAAGGGCGGTGACTTCGCCGCCATCGCCAAGGAGAAGTCGCAGGATCCGGGTTCGGGCGCCCAGGGTGGCGATCTCGGCTTCTTCGGCGCCGGCGAGATGGTTCCCGAGTTCGAGACGGCGGTGAAGGCGCTGGCGGTCGGCGAAACGACCAAGACGCCGGTGAAGAGCCAGTTCGGCTACCACGTCATCAAGGTCGAGGAGAAGCGCAAGCAGCCGATCCCGTCGCTCGACGACGTGCGCGATCAGGTCAAGCAGGCGCTGATCGGCGAGACCTTCTCCAAGATGCTCGCCGAACTGAAGGCGGCCACCAAGGTCGAGATCGACGAGGCCGCGCTCAAGGCGAAGTGAGCCGGGAGGCGATCGAGCCGGAAAAGGATGCGAGGGGCGGGCCGATGGTCCGCCCCTTCGTCATTCTCGGCACGCCGACAGGCCGTCGACCAGCAGGTCGACCGCCGGGACGACCCGATCGTCGTCGAGCCGGTCACACAGCAGGTGGAACCAGTTCACCGCCATGATCGCCTCGCGCACCCGCCGAACGTCGCTGCCGGGGGGGAGTTGACCCCGGTCGATCGCCCTCTCGATCGCCTGATCGAGGACATTGCGCGCGCTGCGACCTTCATCGGCGAAGTGGTCGGCGAGGCTGCGCCGGGTCTCGGGCGAGGACTGGGCCTCGGCGATGATGGCGGCGAAGGCGGCTCCCGCCGGCGAACCGCGCCAGAAAGACCACAGGCTGCGGGTGAGGTCGACGAGGTCGGCGCGGAAGTCGCCGTGGTTCGGGGCGACGATCACCCGGTCCTTGTGGCGGTCGTAGAGCTCGAGCAGCAGGGCGATCTTGTTCGGCCACCAGCGATAGAGCGTCGGCTTGCCGGCCTTGGCGCGGCGGGCGACCGCCTCGAAGGTGACACCGGCCGGACCCGACTCGGCGAGCAATTCGTCGGCGGCGGCGAGGATCGCTTCGTGACTCGCGGTCGAGCGCTGCGGACCGGCCGATCGGCGTCTCGGGGTGGTGGGGTCGGCGTCGCGGTCGATCATCTTCGAGGGCTCGAGGGAAAGCGGATTCGTCTCGGGTGACGAATTCTATCCGAGGTCCGTTGACATGACGATGGTGTCACCTTAAACAAAACGAAACGTCACGTTTCATTTGAGGATCGACACCGATGAAGATGTCGCAGGCCGCCGACGGCGCCACCCCGACCGTCCCTCCGTCGCCGACCGCACAGGCGACCGAGGAGAGGCCCGCGACGATCGCCCCGGAGGCGGAGGTGGTGTCCGGGGCCGCCATGACGCTCGGGGCTCGGCTGGCGCCGTTGGCGGTGATGGCTCCCTTGGCCACCGTCTGCCTGTGGGCGGGCAACACCATCGTCACCCGTAGCGCGGCCGGCGTCGTCGAACCGGCGTCGATGGCCTTCTATCGATGGCTCCTCGCCTTCGCCGTGCTGACGCCGTTTCTCCTCCCGGCGGTGTGGCGACGACGCGAGACGGTGCGCGACAACTGGACGAAGTTGGCGGCGCTCGGGGTTCTCGGCATGGCGCTCTATCAGGGGCTCGCCTACGAGGCGGCGAAGACGACGACGGCGATCAACATGGGCGTCATCGTTTCGACGATGCCGTTGATGGCGGTGTTGCTGGCGGGGCTCCTCGCGGGTGAGGCGCCGACGGCGCGGCGGATCGCCGGGGTGGGCGTATCGGCGGTCGGGCTGATGGTGCTGGTGACCTCGGGCGATCCGTCCCGGCTGCTCGAGGCGGGCATCGGCTACGGTGACGGGCTGATGCTGGTCGCCGTCTTCTCGAACGCGCTCTATGGCGTCCTGATCAAGCGTTGGACGACGCCGCTGACCTCCTGGCAGCAGCTCTATGTCCAGATCGGCTTCGGGACGCTCTTCATCCTGCCGTTCTGGATCGCCTCGCCGGTGTCACCGCCGACCTGGGCGAACCTGCCGCTGATCCTCTATGCGGCGATCGCGGCATCGTTGCTGGCGCCGGTGTTCTGGATCGTCGGCATCCGGCGGCTCGGGGCGGCGCGGGCGACGCTGTTCCTCAATCTCCTGCCGGTGATCGTCGCCGGTCTCGCCTGGGGGCTGCTCGGTGAGGAGATCAGAGCCTTCCATCTCGTCGGCGGCGCGGTGGCTCTGGTCGGCGTGGCGATCGTTCTGTGAGGGGCGGAGGCCGCGGGCGTCCGACGTCGGTCGCGCCGACGTCCCGCTCGTGGGCGGGTCGCGGAGCGGTCGCGCCTTGAGTGGTCCGGAAAAGGAAGCTAAAGCCTCGGGCGTCGATCGAACGCCCTTCGGAGGCTCGTATGTCCCACGCGGTCTCGCCGCTCGCGCCCAAGTCCCATCCCGCGACCCCGGTGGTGCCCGGTGTTCGCTTCGCCACGGCGGAAGCCGGGATCAAGTACAAGAACCGCACCGACGTGTTCCTCGCCCTGTTCGACGAGGGCACGCGGGTCGCCGGCGTCTTCACCACCTCGAAGTGCCCGTCGGCGCCGGTCGACTGGTGCCGGGCCAACCTGGCGCAGGGTCGGGCGCGGGCGCTGGTGGTCAACTCCGGCAACGCCAACGCCTTCACCGGAAAGAAGGGCGTCGAGACGGTTCGCGTCACCGCCGACATCGCGGCGAAGGTCGCGGGATGTGCGCCGTCCGAGGTCTTCCTCGCCTCGACCGGGGTCATCGGCGAGCCGCTCGACCCGCGCAAGTTCGAAGGTGTGCTCGACGAGACGGCGACGCGGGTGGCCGAGGGGCCGTGGATCGACGCGGCGCGCGCCATCATGACCACCGACACCTTCCCGAAGGTGGCGACCCGCACGGCGAAGATCGGCGGCGTCGAGGTGATGTTGGTCGGCATCGCCAAGGGCGCCGGCATGATCGCCCCCGACATGGCGACCATGCTCTCCTTCCTCTTCACCGACGCGGCGATCGAGGCGTCGGCGCTGCAGGCCCTGATCTCCGCGGCGGTGGTCGACAGCTACAACGCCACCACCATCGACGGCGACACCTCGACCTCGGACACGGTGCTGCTGTTCGCGACGGCCAAGGCGGCCGAGCGCGGCCAGACGCCGGTGACGGTGGCCGAGGATCCGGCGCTCGTCGATTTCCGGGCGGCGCTGGAGAGCCTCACGCTGGAACTCGCCCAGTGGGTCGCCAAGGATGGCGAGGGGGCGCGCAAGTTCGTCGAGGTGAGGGTCGAAGGCGCGGTCTCCAAGGCGTCGGCGCGGCGCATCGCCATGTCGATCGCCAATTCGCCGCTGGTGAAGACCGCCTGCGCCGGCGAGGACGCCAACTGGGGCCGCATCGTCATGGCGGTGGGCAAGGCGGGCGAGCCGGCGGAGCGCGATCGGCTGGCGATCTGGTTCGGCGACACTCGCGTCGCGGTCGAAGGTGAACGCGATCCGGCCTATTCGGAAGCGGTCGCGTCGGACTACATGAAGCGCGATCACATCGTCGTGAAGGTCGAGATCGGCCTCGGGACGGCGTCCGACACCGTCTACACCTGCGATCTCACCAAGGAATACGTGGCGATCAACGGCGATTACCGGAGCTGAGGATGAAGATCGTCCTGGTCGCCGCCGTCGCCCTGATCGACACCGACGGGCGGGTGCTGCTGGCGCAGCGCCCGGAGGGCAAGTCCATGGCGGGATTGTGGGAATTCCCCGGTGGCAAGATCGAGCCGGGGGAGAGCCCGGAGGCGACGCTGATCCGTGAACTCCACGAAGAACTCGGGATCGACGTCAAGGAACCGTGCTTGGCACCGCTCACCTTCGCCAGTCATCGTTATGAAGATTTTCATCTCCTGATGCCACTCTACGTCTGCCGTAGGTGGACGGGAACGGTTCGCGGACGCGAAGGACAGGCCCTCAAATGGGTCCGCCCGACGAAACTGCGAGACTTTCCGATGCCACCGGCGGACGAACCTTTGATACCTCATCTGATCGATCTCATCTGATCGGATCGACCGAGAGAGACCACGAGGCATGGGCATCACGACCAGGATCGAGAGGCTTCGCGCCACGACCCGCGCCCTGATGAGCGACGATGCCGGTTCCACGTCGATGGAATACGGGCTCGTCGGCACGCTCGTCTCGCTCGCCATCATCGCGTCGCTGTCGGCGACCGGAACCGGCGTCGCCGACAAGTGGAACGCCTTCGCCAACACGATCAATTCCTATCTGCGCTGATCGCGCCGGGACACCGTCATCCGGCACCGCCGCCCTCGTCGGGCGGCGTCTTCGTCACCGCGACATCGTCGGGGAAGCTGCGTGCCTTCAGGGCGTCGGCGAGGCGGACGGTGGCGCTGCCCGGTTTCGCCGGCTTCTGCTGGCTCTCGTGCGGCGCCCAGCCGGAGGCCGAGACGATCTCGAAGGTGGCGCGCAGGCGACCATCGGGGTCGGAGAAGCGTTCGGCATAGATCTCGGCGGCGCGCAGGAAGAGGCGGCGCGACGTCGGGCGGCGCGAGCGGTCGACGAGCGGATTGGTGGCGCCCATGGCGCGCAGATCGGCGATCAGGTCGAACATCGAGCGATAGCGCACGGTGAAGCGGTCCGAGTCGGTGACCGGCAGGGCGAAGCCGGCGCGTTGCAGCAGAGAGCCGAGATCGCGGACGCCGACGAAGGGGATCACCCGCGGCGACAGGCCGCCGGTCAGTTCCACCTCGGCATCGGAGAGCGCTTCGCGCAGTTCGCGCAAGGTTTCGCCGCCGAGGAGAGCGGCGAGCAGAAGGCCGTCGGGGGCCAGGGCGCGGCGGATCTGGATCAGCGTACCGGGCAGATCGTCGACGAACTGCAACGACAGCATCGAGATCACCAGGTCGAGGCTCGCCGGCGGGAAAGGCAGCGCCTCCTCGTCGACGACGAGATCGGCGTGGCCGCCGGGATCGAGCGCGGCGACCCGCACCTCGTCGGCCTTGTCGAGACGGCGTACGGCCTCGGCGGCGCGGCCCGCGGCGAGGCCGAGGTCGACGGCGCGGGGAAAGCGGCGCAGGACGGGAAGCAGGCGGTCGTCGAGATCGTCGATGGCGCGGGTGAGAAGGAAGTCGGCGCCGTCGCGCGGTCGCGCTCGGGCGCGGGCACGGCGTGCGGCGAGCAGGGCGCGGTCGAAGAGGCGGGGGGCGGCGGTTCCGGTCATCGCCGCTCCCTTCGCACGCGACGCGGTCGAGGTCAAAGGTGTGGCCGAGATCGAAGGTGCTCCCTCGTGTATCGCGTGTGGAGAGAGTATCGTCACGCGGACGAGTGGAGCGGACGATGCGCGACGGCGAGGTCGAGAGCGAGAGCGTAGGGGCGCTGCGGCGGCTCTTCGCCGGCTCGCGCGACCTCGGCCGCGAGGTCGTCCGGCGCCTCGTCGATCTGGCGTTACCGCCGGTGTGCATGGCCTGCCGCGAGCCGGTGGCGACACCACACGGGCTCTGCGCCGGCTGTTGGTCGCGGCTCCGGCCGATCGAGCGGCCCTATTGCGAGCGCCTCGGCATTCCTTTCGGCTACGACATCGGCGAGGGGGCGCTGTCGGCGGAGGCGATCGCCGATCCACCGGTCTTCGATCGGGCGCGCGCCGCGGTTCTCTACGACGAGGTGGCACGAGAGATCGTGCAAGGGCTCAAGTATCACGACCGCACCGAACTCGCCCGGCTCATCGGCCGCATGACGGCGCGGGCGGGGCGGGACCTGACGGGGGAGGCGGAGGTGATCGTGCCGATGCCGCTGCATCGGCGTCGCCTGTGGACGCGGCGGTTCAACCAGGCGGCGGCGATCGCGCTCGAGGTCGGCCGGATCACCGGCGTGCCGGTGGCGCTCACGGCCCTCCTCCGCGTGCGGGCGACGCGGCCGCAGGTCGGGCTCGGCGAGCGCGAGCGCGAGGAGAACGTGCGCGGCGCCTTCCGGGTGGCGCCGGCGCAGCGCGGTGCGGTCGAGGGGCGAAGGGTGGTATTGGTCGACGACGTGCTGACCACCGGCGCGACGGCGACCGCCGCGACCCGGGCATTGAAGCGGGCCGGGGCGTCCCGCGTCGACGTGCTCACCTTCGCGCGGGTTGCTCCGGGCGGTCCGATCACGATATGAACGGCCGGAACCGACGGCGCGCCGTCGCGCGCGTGCTGAACGAGGACCTCATGGCCGATCCCCGTGTGTTGATCTACACCCGCGACTACTGCGGCTACTGCACCGCCGCCAAGGCGCTGCTGCGCGAGAAGGGCGTCGCCTTCGAAGAGCGCAACGCCAGCGTCGACCCGTCCTATCGCGCCGAGATGATGAAGGTCTCGGGACGCAGCACCTTCCCGCAGATCTTCGTCGGCGAGACCCATGTCGGCGGCTGCGACGACCTGCACGATCTCGACGACGCCGGCGGGCTCGATCCGCTGCTCGCCGGTCGGGCCGGTTGAGCTTCGGCGAACCCGCGCTATCGGAGGATCGATGTCCAAGTTCCGCGCCGCTCTGGTCCAGATGACCTCTTCGCGTTCCGTCGCCGACAACATCGCGACGATGGACCAGCTGGTGCGCGCGGCGGCGGCGGGCGGGGCGGTCTACGTCCAGACGCCGGAGACCACCGGGATCATGGACGAGGACCCGCAGCGGCTGTTCGCGACGCTGACCGACGAGGCGGGCGACGCGACGCTGGCGCACGGCCGGGCCCTGGCACGCGAGCTCGGCATCCATCTCCACATCGGCAGTCTGGCGATCAAGGTCGGCGACGGCGCCAAGGCGGCGAACCGCGCCTTCGTGATCGCGCCGACCGGCGAGATCGCGGCGCGCTACGACAAGATCCATCTCTTCGACGTGCAACTGGCGAACGGCGAGGTCTATCGCGAGAGCGCGCGTTACGTCGCCGGCGACGAGGCGGTGACCGTCGATCTGCCCTTCGCGCGGTTCGGCATCGCGATCTGCTACGACCTGCGCTTCCCGCATCTCTTCCGCAGCCTCGCCAAGGACGGCGGCGCCGAGGTGCTGACCGTGCCGGCGGCCTTCACCCGGCCGACGGGCGAGGCGCACTGGCACACGCTGCTGCGCGCCCGCGCCATCGAGAACGGCTCATGGGTGCTCGCGGCGGCGCAGACGGGACTGCACGAGAACGGCCGGGAGACCTTCGGCCATTCGTTGATCATCGACCCGTGGGGCAGGATCGTCGCCGAGGGCGGGGTGGAGCCGGGGCTGATCTTCGCCGAGATCGACACCGACGAAGTGGCGGCGGTGCGCGGCCGGGTTCCGGCACTCTCGCACGATCGGCCCTATCGGCTCACCAGCGTCGGGAGGGCCGAGTCGTGATCCACTACACGCTGGTCTGCGAGGCCGAGCACACGTTCGAGGGCTGGTTCCGCTCCTCCGGCGACTTCGACGGCCAGGCGGCGCGGGGCTTCGTCTCCTGTCCCGTCTGCGGTTCGACCTCGGTGTCGCGCGGGTTGATGGCGCCGAACGTCCAGTCGGCCAAGGCCAAGGACGAGCGCGAGGAAGCCTCGAAGCGTCAGGCGGTGATGATGCCCGACCCGGCGCAGAAGATGATGCTGGAGGCGATGCGCGAGATCCGCAAGAAGGTGACGGAGAACGCCACCTACGTCGGCGACAAGTTCGCGGAAGAAGCCCGGAAGATGCACCACGGCGAGGTCGAGCATCAGGGCATATACGGCGAGGCGACGAAAGAGGAAGTGACCGAGCTCACCGAAGAGGGCGTCGAGTTCCAGCCGCTGCCGGTGCTGCCGGAAGAGCGAAACTGAGCCGGCGAACTTTTCCGTCTCGCCGCGCGGTCTTTCCTGGGAGGACGCGTCCCGATGACCGCCGAGGCCTGCGCCCCATCCGATCGCATCGCCGCCCGTCTGCGTCGTCGGCTCGACGCGGAAGCGGCGCGGCTCGGCTTCTCGGCGCTCGGGGTGACGACACCGGAGCGGGTTCCCGATCTCGCCGGCGATCTCCAGGGCTTTCTGGCGGCGGGCCATCACGCCTCGATGGGCTGGATGGCGGAGCGGACCGAGTGGCGTGCGGCCCCTCGCGGGCTGTGGCCCGAGGTTCGCTCGATCGTCGTCGTCGCCTTCGACTACGGGCCGCAAGGAGACGCGCTCGCCGGGCCGGCATCACCGGAGCGCGGTGTGATCTCGGCCTATGCCCGCAATCGCGACTACCACGACGTGGTCAAGGGCAAGCTCAAGGAACTCGCCGGCGGCCTCGTCGGCGAGGCGCGGCGGGCCGGCGTCGACGGTGACGTCAAGGTCTTCGTCGATACCGCGCCGGTGATGGAGAAACCGCTCGCCGCTGCGGCCGGCATCGCCTGGCAGGGCAAGAACACGCTGGCGGTGTCGCGGCGGATCGGCGGCTGGTTCTTCCTCGGGGTGATCTACACGACGCTCGGTCTGACGGCGGACGCGGCGGAGCGGTCGCATTGCGGCTCGTGCCGGGCCTGTCTCGACGCCTGCCCGACCGACGCCTTTCCCGTCCCCCACCAGCTCGATGCGCGGCGCTGCATCTCCTATCTGACGATCGAGCACGCCGGACCGATCCCGGTCGAGTTCCGCGCCGCCATGGCCAACCGGATCTACGGCTGCGACGATTGCCTCGCCGTCTGTCCGTGGAACAAGTTCGCGGTGGCGGCGCGCGAGGCCAAGCTGGTGGCGCGGCCGGATCTCGTCGATCCGCCGCTCGCCGATCTCGTCGAACTGGACGATGCGGCGTTCCGGGTGCGCTTCGCCGGGTCGCCGATCAAGCGCACCGGGCGTGATCGCTTCGTCCGCAACGTGCTGATCGCCATCGGTAATTCCGGAGATCCGGGGTTGCTGCCGGCGGTCGAACGGCGGCTCTGCGACGAGGCGGCCGTGGTGCGCGGCGCGGCCGTATGGGCGGCCGGACGGCTCGCCGGCGCGGACGCGGCACGGCTCTTCGAGGCCCACGGGCGTGCCGAGACCGACCCGGAGGTTCTGGCCGAGTGGGCGGCGGTCGGCTTCGATCGCCGCTGATCCCGGAGGCCGGAACGGCCGATCAACGGCAGCGCCGCAGGTCCTGGATGTTCGCGCCCGAGCCATGGAAGAAGATCGTGAGGCTGCGGTCCGGATGGAGAGTGGCGACCACCGTCTCCTTGCGCGGCGGTTCCTCGCGGACGAAGCAGCGGCCCTTCCAGGTCACGACGTCGCCGACGCGCGAGACGTCGGTGAACTCGCAGGACATTTCCTCCGACGACAATCCCATCGGCTTCACGTCGACGGCCATGGCGCCGGAGCACACTTCACGGCTTTCGCCCCAGCGTCCGACGATGGTTTCGGCGGCGACCGCCGGTGTGGCCGAGACCACGAGCAGAAGAACGGTGCGAACGGTGAAGCGCATGACGTGACCCCCTCGCCGACGTGGCGAGGCGGAATGTTAGAGCATGTTGCGATCGGGGTGGAACGGCCGATCGAACTTGGAGACCAGACGACCGCCGTCCCGGCGAGGACGGCGGTCGCCGAACAATCGTCTTCGAACGGCGTCAGGCCAGGGCGCGCGAGGCTTCCTTGACCTTGCGGGTGGCGTCGTCGACGCGACGTGTGGCGGTGGCGATCTCGTTCATGCCGCGGGTGATGGTCTCAACGCCTTCCGCCGCCACCTGCATGTTGGCGGACATGTCGCGGGTCACCGCTTCCTGCTCCTCGACCGCGGAGGCGATGCTGGTGGAGATCTCGTTGATTCGGCCGATGGTCTGGGAGATGCCGGAGATGGCGCCGACCGCTTCCTTGGTGGTCGACTGAACCTCGGCGATCTGGGCGCCGATCTCCTCGGTCGCCTTGGAGGTCTGGGTGGCGAGGTTCTTCACCTCCGATGCGACCACGGCGAAACCGCGTCCGGCCTCGCCGGCGCGCGCCGCCTCGATGGTGGCGTTGAGGGCGAGAAGATTGGTCTGCGCCGCGATCGAATTGATCAGGTCGACCACCTCGCCGATCTTCTGGGTGGCGGCGAGCAGCGTGGTGATGGTGGTGTTGGTGTGCTCGGCCTGGCTCACCGCGCCGTTGGTGATCTCGAGAGCGTGGACCACCTGACGGCTGATCTCGGAGACCGAATGGGCGAGTTCTTCGGCGCCCGAGGCGACGGCCTGGACATTCGACGAGGTCTGGGTGGACGCCGAGGCGGCGCTCGTCGCCTGCTCGCTCGCCTGGGAGACGGAGGTGGTGATCGCTCCGAGTTCGGCGTCGATGCCCTTCTGCATTTCGATACGGTGTTGGCGGTCCTTCACCTGTGCAGTGATGTCGGTGGCGAACTTCACCACTTTGAAGGGGCGCCCCGACATGTCCAAGATCGGGTTGTAGGAGGCCTGGATCCAGATCTCCCGGCCGTCCTTGCCGATACGTTTGTATTCGGCGGCGCGATATTCACCGCGACGCAAGGCGTCCCAGAAGGCGCGATAGTCGGCGCTCTCGCGATGAGCGGGCTCGATGAACATGCGGTGATGCTGGCCACGGATCTCTTCGATCCGATAGCCGACCGCGTTCAGGAAATTCTGGTTGGCGTCGAGGATGGTGCCGTCGAGTTCGAAGGAGATGACCGCCTGAGCCTTGTCGATGGCGGCGATCTGGCCCTGGTACTCGGCGCTCTTCAGCTTCTCGGCGGTGATGTCGGTGGCGAATTTCACCACCTTGAACGGCTTGCCGTCGCGGCCGAGGAGCGGATTGTAGGAGGCCTGGATCCAGATCTCCTTGCCGCCTTTGCCGATGCGCTTGTATTCGGCGGCGCGATAGGTGCCGCGACGAAGATCTTCCCAGAAGGCGCGGTATTCGGCGCTGTCACGATGGGACGGCTCGACGAACATCGAATGATGTTTGCCGCGGATCTCTTCCAGCGAATAGCCCAAGGCACCGAGGAAGTTCTTGTTGGCGGTGACGATCGTCCCGTCCATCTCGAACTCGATGATCGCCTGCGACTTGTCGAGCGCGGCGAGCTTGGCACGGGTCTCTCGGGTTGAAGAGAAGAAGCTCATGATCGAAACCTCGACGGACAGTTCTTCGGATGGTGTGACGAACTGCACTGATCTTTGCGAGCTTCCGAACGGGAGGATATCCAGGCTCATACGGCAAGACTGTGGGATGAAAGTTAACAGCAGCCTAAATCAATTGTTATATTCTTAATTCAACTACGTATCGTCCGATATGCCAGATCGTGTAGGAGTGGTCGCCCTCGTTCGAGACCAATGCACACAGAAAGTACGGGGACGCGCGGGAATGTCGTAGCGTCAACGTAGCCTTCGAAGAACTAATTTGCGGACGGCCCGGAAACCGTGTCGGCGAGGGCTGCTTCCAGCCGGTCGTCTCCCCAGTAGAGTTCGCCGTCGGCGGTGACGAAGCTCGGCGCGCCGAAGATGCCGAGGCGTTCGGCGGTCGCGGTCTCGGTGCGCAGGCGGTTCTTGATCTCGGGTGAGCCGGCGGCGGCGAAGGCGGCGGTGGGGTCGATGCCGATGTCGGCGAGAAGGTCGGCGAGGACGGCTTCGTCGGAGATGTCGCGTCCGTCGGCGAATTCGGCGGTGTAGACGGCGCGGACGAAGGGGGCGACCCAGCCGTCGCGGGCGCCGACGGTGGCGAGGCGGGCGGCGGCGAGGCCGTTCTGCGGGAAGGTCTCGGGCATGCGGAAGGACAGGCCGCGGGCGGCGGCGATGCGCCCGATGTCGCGCACCATGTAGCGGCCCTTGGCCGGGTAGATATTGAAGGGCGAGGTCTCCCAACCCTGGGCACGGAAGATCGGGCCGAGCAGGAAGGGATGCCAATCGATCGCGACGCCCTTTTCCGCCGCCATGGCCTCGATGCGCAGGGCGGAGAGGTAGGAATAGGTCGAGGCGAATTCGAACCAGAACGACAACCGCGGCATCGGCCCCTCCGTCCGTAGCGGACGGCGATGATCGATCATCGCGCCGCGGGCGTCGAGAGGGGGCTCGGGCGGCGGGACAGGACGATCCAGCGCAAGGTCAGCAGGATCGCCACGGCGCCGAGGCCGAGGGCGAGGCCGAGCCAGACGCCGACGCCTTCGAGGCCGAGAGGGAAGGCGAGGACGATCGAGCCGGTCAGGCCGACGCCCCAGTAGCCGGCGAGCGCCATGATCATCGGCACGCGGGTGTCGTGACGGCCGCGCAGCATGCCGGCGGCGGTCGCCTGGATGCCGTCGACGATCTGGAACAGGGCGGCGACCGCGAGATAGGCCCGGCCGAGGGCCAAGGTCTCGGCGTTCTTCGGGTCGGCGCGGTCGAGGAAGGCGCCGAGCAGCAGATCGGGGGCGAGGGTGAAGAGCGCGGCGGTGCCGCACATGATCGCCACCGTCAGCCACCACGAGGTCCAGCCGGCGAGCGCCATGGCTCGGTCGTCGCCGCGGCCGTAGGCGAGGCCGACGCGGACGGTGACCGCCTGGGCGAGGCCGAAGGGCACCATGAAGGCGGTGGCGGCGATCTGCAGGGTGACGGCGTGGGCGGCGAGCGGCGCGGTGCCGATCAGGCCGACGAGGAAGCCGGCGGCGTTGAAGATCGAGGTCTCGAAGACGATCATCAGCGCGATCGGCAGGCCGAGACGCCAGACGTCGCGCCAACGTTGCCAATCGGCGCGGAAGAGGTCGCCGAACAGCCGGTAGCGGCGGAAGCGGCGCTCGGTGACGAGGACGACGACGAGGCCGGCGAAGAGGAAGCCCATGGTGAGGGCGGTGGCGAAGGCGGCGCCGTTCGCCCCGAGCGTCGGCAGGCCGAAGCGGCCGTGGATCAGCGCCCAACCGAGGACGGCGTTGATCGGGACGGCCGAGACGCCGACGATCAGCGTCCAGGCCGGCCGTTCCAGCGCGGCGATGAAGGAGCGGAGGGCGACGAAGCCGAAGAACGGCAGGAGCCCCCACATCATGATGCGCAGGAACGCCGCGCCGCGGCGCGACAGTTCGGGATCCTGGCCGAGCAGGTGGAAGATCGCCTCGCCGTTCCACAGGACCGCCCACATCGGCAGGGCGATCGACACCGCCACCCACAGCGCCTGCTGCACGGTGCGGCGCAGATCCTTGACCGAATGGCGCATGTGCCCACGCTGGCGGGCGACCATCGGCACCGTGGCCGACATGATGCCGACGCCGAAGAGCATGAAGGTGTTGTAGAGGTTGACCGCGAGGGCGCCCGAGGCCACCGCCTCCGGTCCGAGGCCACCGAGCAACAGAATGTCGGTCGTCGGCAGCGCCATCTGGGCGAGCTGCGCGACGATCATCGGCCAAGCGAGACGGAACGTCTCGTAGGTTTCGCGACGCCAGAGGGCGGAGGACATCGAAGGAGCCGGGCGGAGGTCGGCGGCGGGGCGCGGGCCGCCCGGTCCGTGTGCCGCGCCGCCTCACACCCGGTTAGGCGGTAACCGCGATCCGAGCAAGCCCTTCCACGCGCGGCTCACCCGCGGCCGCTCGCCGGTGCGGGTGTCTCCTCGAAACCGTGATAGACCGCTTCGGCCACGGGAAGCAGGCGTTCGCGGTCGGCGGCGGCGGTGACGGCGAAGCCGAAGCCGCGGTCGATCCAGGCGAAGGTCGAGGTTTCGCCGTCGCGGCGGAAGCGGAAGGCGGTCTCCTCGCCGATACTCGCCCGGACGAAGACGGTCAGCCGGCGGCCGTCCGTATCCTCGTACATGAGCTGCGCCGCGGCGCCCGTCTCCACCGACAACAGGCGTCCGCCCATCAGCCGCCAGCCGAAGCGGGAGAGGTCGGGGGCGGCGAGTTTGCGGCCGAGGCGTTTCGACAGCCACTGCATCAGATGCGCCTCGTGCGAGGCGTCGACCTCGACCGGATGGGCGACCTCGACGACGAAGGTGCGATGGGCGGCGCCGGCATCGGCGGCGACGCCGACCGCCGGGGCGGAGACGTGCGCGACGACGTCGGGCGTCGGCGCGAGGGTGCGGGTGGCGAGCGCGCCGGCGCCGGCGCCGGTGACGAAGAGGACGAGGGCCGCGGCGATCGTCCGGGCATGCGCGAGGAGGCGGGCACGGCGGGCGGCGCGCAGGGTGGCGATACGCAGGCGGGCGGGGATCGGCTCGGCATGTTTCGCCGCCAAGCGGGCGCGCAGAACGTCGCGCAGACGGATGTCGTCGGCGACCCGTTCGGCGACGTCGGGGTGATCGGCGAGGAAGGCGTCGACCGCGGCGCGGCGCTCCGGCGTCAGGCGGCCGTCGATCGCCGCTTGCAGGTCGTCTTCGCCGACGGGAATCTCGGTCCCGGTCATTTCACTCTCCGCAGGAACGAGGGACGTCCGGTCTCCAGGATCGAACGCAGGCGTTTGCGACCGCGGGCGAGCCGCGACATGACGGTGCCGACCGGCAGATCGAGGACGCGCGCCGCTTCCTGGTAGGAGAGGTCCTCGACGCCGACGAGCAGCAGCAGGGTCTTCTGCTCCTCCGGCAGGAGGTCGAGGGCGGCGAGCGTGTCGCGCAGCTCGAGAGTGCCGTCGACGCCGTCGGTGGTCGCCACGTCGGTGTCCTCGTTCCACTCCACCTCGGCGCCGCGCCCGTGCCGGCGGCGCAGCCCGTCGACGTGGAGATTGCGCAGGATGGTGAAGAGCCAGGGGCGCGGATCGACGTCGGGACGGCGCAGCGACCAGCGGGTCAGCGCCCGCTCGAGGCAGTCCTGGACGAGATCGTCGGCCGCTTCGTCGTCGCGGGTCAGCGCCCAGGCGAAGCGACGCAGCGCCGGGATCTGCCGTTCGAGGAGGGCGGTGGTGTCGTCCGACGCCATGGGGGCCTCGTCGGGAACAGGAAAAACGTTCGGCGGAGACGGAGACCGCCGATCCGTGTCTGTCGATACATACGCGAAAACCCGCAGGATCATTCCCGCGGGCTCGAGAAAATCCATCGGCGATGGAGGATCATGTCAGCGGCGGCACACGAAGGCGGCGAGGTCGCCTTTGCTGGAGCCGGGCACCAGTTCGAACCAGTGGCCCGGCGACTCGCGGATCGCCTCCGGAGAGTCCTCGCTGTAGCCGAGTTCACGCATCTTCATCGATGCGCAATCGGTCTCGGCCTTCGTATAGCCGGTGGCATCGACGCCGACCCGCTTGTGCAGGGTGCGGACGATGGTGCCGATCTTCTCGGAGCGCAGGAGGTAATACTTACCCTTGTCGCCGGCCATGCTGCGTGGGATGGGGATCTCGACGGTCCCCGCCGCCTTCGCCGGAGCCACGGCGAGCAGCGGGACAGCGACGAGAAGAGCACGGATCATCGTTCGTCTCACGGTGCTCGGTCTCACGCGTCGAGGTTGGCGGCGAGGGCGTTCTCCTGGATGAAGTCGCGGCGCGGTTCGACCTCGTCGCCCATCAGGCGGGCGAAGATCTCGCCGGCGTCGTCGGCCTCGCGGATCTTGACCTGGAGGAGCGAACGGATGTCCGGGTCGAGGGTGGTCTCCCACAGCTGGCCGGGGTTCATCTCGCCGAGGCCCTTGTAGCGCTGCATGGCGATGCCCTTGCGGCCCTGGGCGTAGACCGCGTCGAGCAGGTCGTTCGGCCCGTGGACGATGGTCGCGGTCTCCTTGCGGCGCAGGGTGGCGGCGGAGGCGAAGATCTCCTCGAGCCGGTCGCCATGGGCGTCGATCTTGCGGGCGTCGGCGGAGGCGATGAGGCCGGCATCGAGGATGCGGGTCTCGGTGACGCCGCGCAGCGTCCGCTTCATCACGATGCCGCCGTCCTCGCCGACATGGCCGCTCCAGCCCTTCTCGAACTCGTCGGCGAGGGCGTCGAGACGGATGGCGAGCGCCGCGGCGACCTTCTCGGCGCGTTCGGCGTCGTCGAGGATCTCCTTGTCGAGGGCGCCGCAGATGGCGGCCTGCTCGACGATGCGCGGCAGGTAGCGGTGGTGGAGGTTGTCGAGCGAGGCGCGGATGATGCGCGCCTCCTCGACGATGGCCTTCAGGTCGGCGCCGGCGAGTTCCTCGCCGTTGCCGAGGACGAGGCGGGTGTCCTCGAGGCCCTGGTCGACGAGGTAGTCCTCGAAGGCCTTCTGGTCCTTGAGATACTGCTCGGACTTGCCGCGGGTCACTTTGTAGAGCGGCGGCTGGGCGATGTAGAGATAGCCGCGCTCGATCAGCTCCGGCATCTGCCGATAGAAGAAGGTCAGGAGCAGGGTGCGGATGTGGGCGCCGTCGACGTCGGCGTCGGTCATGATGATGATCTTGTGGTAGCGGATCTTGTCGATGTTGAACTCGTCGGTGCCGATGCCGGTGCCGAGTGCGGTGATCAACGTGCCGATCTGCTCCGAGGACAGCATCTTGTCGAAGCGGGCGCGCTCGACGTTGAGGATCTTGCCGCGCAGCGGCAGCACCGCCTGGTTCTCGCGGTTGCGGCCCTGCTTGGCGGAGCCGCCGGCCGAGTCACCCTCGACGATGAAGAGTTCCGACTTCGCGGGATCCTTCTCCGAACAGTCGGCGAGCTTGCCGGGTAGCGAGGCGACGTCGAGGACGCCCTTGCGGCGGGTCAGTTCGCGGGCGCGGCGGGCGGCCTCACGGGCGGCGGCGGCCTCGACCACCTTGCCGACGACGCTCTTGGCTTCGCTCGGATGTTCCTCGAGCCAGGTGCCGAGCGCCTCGTTCAAGGTGTTCTCGACGACCGGGCGAACCTCTGAGGAGACCAGCTTGTCCTTGGTCTGGGAGGAGAACTTGGGGTCGGGCACCTTGACCGAGAGGACGCAGGTCAGGCCTTCGCGGCAATCTTCGCCGGAGAGCGTCACCTTCTCCTTCTTCATCAGGCCGGAGGAATCCGCATAGCCGGTGATCTGGCGGGTCAACGCGCCGCGGAAGCCGGCGAGATGGGTGCCGCCGTCACGCTGCGGGATGTTGTTGGTGAAGCAGAGCGTCTGCTCGTGATAGCTGTCGTTCCACCACAGAGCGCATTCGACGGTGATGCCGTCCTTCTCCGCCTTCATGTAGACCGGTTCGGCGAGCGCCTGCTTCTTCATCCGGTCGAGATACTTCACGAACTCGATGAGGCCGCCCTCGTAGTGCATCTTCACCACGTGGGGCTCGACGCCGCGGCGGTCTTCGAGGGTGATGTTGACGCCCGAGTTGAGGAAGGCGAGCTCGCGCAGGCGGTGCTCCAGCGTGGCGAAATCGAAGTCGGTCTTGGTGAAGGTCTCGGGCGAGGGCAGGAAGGTCACTTCCGTGCCGCGCTTGCCCGGGGCCGGGCCGACGAGCTTCAGGTCCTCGTCCGGCACGCCGTGACGGAAGCGCATGGTGTGCTCCTTGTCGTCGCGCCAGATCGTCAGATCGAGCGTCGTCGACAGGGCGTTCACCACGGAGACGCCGACGCCGTGCAGGCCGCCGGAGACCTTGTAGGAGTTCTGGTCGAACTTACCGCCGGCGTGGAGCTGGGTCATGATGACGTTGGC
>CALBKH010000066.1 GCA_937892955.1 uncultured Alphaproteobacteria bacterium | reverse complement strand
GCCGTATCGGCCTTTCGCGGATCCTCTACGGCTACAGGCCCTCGTCAGAAGACGCTGAACCGAGCTTCGAACGACGAGCCCTCCTGCAATTCTCAGTCGTGCTCGAATCGGGGCAACGGGTGACCGTGTCGTTCCGTCTGCCGCCCCCGGTCTGACGCCGCCTCGCGCTCGAGAGCCGACCGCCCGGGGCCACGCGTCGGATTCGTCGGAGGGCGGCGCGGTGTGCCGCAAAGCCGGGATCAGCGACGCGACTCGTCTCACGCGTGGCGGAAGACGTACGCCGGCTCGGTGCCGCCGGAGATGAAGCGGCTGCGGCTGCTCGAGGGAGAGAACTCGAGGTTTAAGAAGCTCGTCGCCGACCCCTCCCTGGACGAGGCGGTGTTGTGAGGCACGTGCTCGACCGAAAGCTGTGAAGCCTGTGCGGCGGCGCGAACGTGTCGACCACGCCCTCGCCACTCGGAAGGTCGCGACGCGTCGGGCCTGCGGTGTGCTTCGGACGGATCGATCGGCCCACCTCTGGAGGAGCCGGCGCCGCTCGCAGGCCGCACTCGTCCGAGGGATCAGGGAGAACGCCGAGACCAGGGTTCGGTACCGCTATCGAAGGAACCACGTTCTCCTCCGACGTGAGAGCTGGGCCCGGAGGGGGCAAGATCGGTCCGCCTCTGGCGAAGGTCTATGACTTTCCGGCGGTTGCCCGATCGCCGGGTCGGCGCTAAAAATACCCGGCGTCGAAGCCGATGGCTGCGTCGAAGCCGATAGCTACTGACAGCGGGGATGCGCGCTCGATGCGGTGTTGTTCCTGCGCCCTCTGTCATCGTGTTGACGGAAGCGGTTGATTGCTCTCCGTCGACCAGATGTTTCTGTTCGGCCTTCTTGCGGTTTTTGAGAAGTCGCCATGGGTAAACGGATACTCCTGCTCCAAGGGCCGGTCGGAGGTTTCTTCCGATTCCTTCAGAGGCACCTTGAGGAGGCCGGATTCGACGTGCGTCGCCTCGTCTTCAACGGTGGGGACATTCTCTTCGCGGTGGGAAAATCGTTCGAGGTCGTTCGACCCCGCGAGGAGAGCTACGAAGAGGCGATCACGGCGATCATCCATGGCTGGCCGGCCGATGCCGTGGTCCTCTTCGGCGACGAGCGCCCGATTCATCGAGCAGCCTCCGATGCGGCGCACCGTCTCGGCGTTCCGGTCTTCTGTTTCGAAGAGGGCTACATCCGGCCCGACTACGTCACCTTCGAACTCGGCGGCAACAACGCCAATTCGTTGCTCGCCGGGACCTTCGTGGCCGACGCGCCGCTCGATCCGCCGCCTCCCGCGCCGGCGCTCGAAAGCTCGACCTACGCGATGACGCGCGCCGCGATGGTCTATTTCGGGGCTCTGCGTCTCAGTCATTTCCTGTTCCCCCGTTATCGGCATCATCGCGAACGGCGCATCCGGACCGAATTCCGCTACTGGACCCGCGCGTTGTGGCGTCGCTTCGTTTCGCGGCGACACGACGCGGAGTTCTTCGCGCGGTTGAACCGGCCCGACCATCCACCCTTCTTCGTCCTCTCCCTCCAGGTTCACGACGACATGCAGTTGGTCCGCCATGGGCGGGGCTGGACGACGCGCATCTTCCTCGAACAGGCGCTCGACTCGTTCCGCCGCGCCGCCCCGGCCGATTGCCATCTGGTGGTCAAGGCCCACCCGCTCGACATCGGCTACGGCCATCACAAGAAGAACCTCCGCTATCTCGTCGAGGGGAGCGGTCTGGGGGGGCGGGTGAGCTACCTGGAAGCCGGGCCGTTCATGCCGCTCGTCCGCCATGCCCGCGGGCTCGTCACCATCAACTCGACCACCGGGATCGCCGCCCTCGGCGCCGGCATTCCGGTGTTGTCGGTCGGCGACGCCTTCTATCAGGGTGAGGGGTTGGCGTTCCGGCCCGAAACGACCGAGGAGTTCGATTCCTTCTGGGTGAACCCGCGTCCGGTCGATTCGGAGAAGACCGCTCGCTTCAAGGAGCACGTGCGCCGGCATGCTCTCGTTCCCGGCAGCTTCTATCTGCGCCACACCTGGCCTTCCCTGGGCGAAGGCGTGGTCGCGCGCCTGAGGGCGGCGCTCGGAGATCGAGAATGACACCGTCGGACGCCGGCGCGATCGGAAGCGGTGAGCCGGCCGATGTCGCTGCCCGTCGACGCGCCGGAGTTCTCGTTCATGGCGTCTGGCGACTTCGGCGCGACGTGGCGACGCTGCTCGACGTCGAGCCGGTCCGTCTGTTCCCCTGGAGCCGGACCGACGTCGATCTCGTCGTCGGCTGGGGCCATCGCCGAACCGCCGCCGGCGCCCGATCGCTGGCGCGACGCCGGGGTCTGCCCTTCGTCGCGCTCGAGGACGGCTTCCTGCGGTCGGTTCGCCCCGGCCGCGGCGAAGGCTCCATCGGCTGGATCGTCGACCGGTCCGGCATCTACTACGACGCCTCCGAATCGAGCGACCTGGAAACCGCCATCCTGCGGCGGGCGGCGCAGGCGCCGACCGACCGGGCGCGGGCCACCGCCGCCATGGCGCGGCTGCGCGAACTGCGGCTGTCGAAGTACAATCATGCGCCGATGCGGTCGCCGGCCGCGCTCGGCCTGCCGTTCGGGCGCGACGTGGTCCTCGTCGTCGACCAGACCTACGGCGACGCGTCGATCGTCGGAGCCGGCGCGAAGCCGGCCGACTTCGTCGCCATGCTCGACGCGGCGATCGCCGAAAATCCCGGTCGCACGATCGCGGTCAAGGTGCATCCCGAGGCGATCTCGGGGGCGAAACGCGGGCATCTGGTCGATGCCGCGCGGAAACGCGACGTCGTCCTCGTCGACGCCGACGTCAATCCGTGGGCGTTGATCGAGACGGCCGTCGCGGTCTACGTCGTGTCGAGCCAGTTCGGTCTCGAAGCGATGATCGCCGGCGTTCCGGTGGTCTGCTTCGGCGCCGCCGCCTATGCCGGATGGGGCCTCACCGACGATCGTTTCGCACCGATCGCCCGGCGCACCGCGACGGTTGATCGCGAAACGCTCTTCGCCGCCGCCTACTTCGACTACTGCCGCTGGCTCGATCCGTGGTTCGGCCGTCGCATCGGCTTCGAGGAGGCGGTCGAGCGGCTCGCGTTCCTGCGCGATCGGTTCCACGACGAGACCCGCTCGATCTGTGTCGGCATGACGCGTTGGAAACGCGGTGTCATCCGTCCGTTCCTCGACGGGGTCGACGGCCCGCCGCGTTTCGCTCGATCGATGGACGCCGCGGCGGCATCGGCGCGTGCCGAAACCGCTCGCATCGTCGTTTGGGGCGACGGCGAGGCGGCCGGCCGGGCGCTCGCGCCGGGTGCCGCGACGCTGGTCCGGACCGAGGACGGCTTCCTGCGCTCGGTCGGCCTCGGAGCCGCCTTCGTCTCACCCGCGTCCCTGGTCTTCGACGACGAGGGCATCTACTACGATCCCCGCCGGCCGAGCCGGTTCGAGCGATTGGCCCGCGAGACGGAGTTCGACGCCGAACTGCTGGCTCGCGCCGCGCACCTCCGGGAGGCGATCGTCACCCGGCGGCTGTCGAAGTACAACGACGCCCGAGACGAGCGGCTCGATCTGCCGACCGACCGCCTGCGTATCCTGGTGCCGGGACAGGTGGAGGACGATGCGTCCGTGCGCCTCGGCTCGCCGGCCGTGACCACCAACGTCGAGCTGCTGCGCCGTGTGCGAGCCCGTTGGCCGGACGCGTTCATCGTCTACAAGCCGCATCCCGACGTCCACGCCGGCTATCGCCGCGGCGCCGTGCCGAAAGAGGAGAGCGACCGGCTCGTCGACCGCGTCGTTTCCGACGTGTCGATGCCGTCGCTGCTCGCCGACGTCGACCGCGTCGAGACCATGACGTCGCTGACCGGCTTCGAGGCCCTGTTGCGCGGTCTGGACGTCGCCACGCATGGGCTGCCGTTCTACGCCGGCTGGGGGCTCACCGACGATGCCCTCGCCGTCACGCGCCGCGATCGGCGGCTCACGCTCGACGAACTCGTCGCCGTCGCCCTGATCCTCTACCCACGTTACGTCGATCCGGTGAGCGGCCGACCCTGCCCGGTGGAGACCATCGTCGAACGTCTCTCCGAAGGCCGCAGCGCCCCGGCCACCGCCACGGCACGTCTCGCGTCGGCGCTTCGCCACACGATCGCCCGCGCGGCGCACGGCGTCTTCTTTCCCCTCGCCCGTTTCGCCGGCCTGCGCCGCCGCTGAGGGCGGCCTCCGCCTCGGCGCGGGGTCTTACCGAGGCCATGAAGTCCCGACCTATTCGGAGCTTCATGGGCGAAGGCGAGCCCGAACGGGCGTCGGCCGGTCGGGCCGAAACTCACGAAATTCGGGCGGGTCCGAATTTCGTGAACCCGGTATCAGATGTGACCGTTGGTCCGCAGATACTCGATCACCTGATCGGCGAGAGCCTCGGCGTCGGTCGAGGTGGTGTCGAGCACCAGTTCGGCCGCCTGCGGCGCCTCGTAGGGGCTGTCGATCCCGGTGAAGTTCTTGATCTTGCCCTCGCGCGCCTTCTTGTAGAGGCCCTTGGGGTCGCGCTTCTCGGCCTCTTCGATCGGGGTCGCGACGAAGACCTCGACGAACTCGCCGGGCTCCAGGATCTCGCGCGCCAGTTGTCGCTCGGAACGGAACGGCGAGATGAAGGCGGTGAGCACGATCAGGCCTGCATCGACGAACAGCTTGGCGGCTTCGGCCACGCGCCGGATGTTCTCGACGCGGTCGGCGGCGGTGAAGCCGAGGTCCTTGTTGAGGCCGTGGCGAACGTTGTCGCCGTCGAGCACGTAGGTGTGACGGCCGGCGCCGTGCAGCTTCTTCTCGACGAGGTTGGCGATCGTCGACTTGCCGGCGCCGGACAGGCCGGTGAACCACAGGACGACGGGACGCTGGCCCTTGGCGGCGGCACGCGCCTCCTTGGTGACGTCGAGCGCCTGCCGATGGATGTTGGCGGCGCGGCGCAGTCCGAACGCGATCATGCCGGCGCCGACCGTCAGATTGCTCAGCCGGTCGATGACGATGAAGGCGCCGGTGTCGCGGGCGACGGCATAGGGGTCGAAGGCGACCGCCTCGGAGAGCGCCACGTTGACCCGGGCGACTTCGTTGAGGACGAGATGCTTGGCGGCGAGGTGACCGAACGTGTCGACGTCGATCTTGTACTTGATCTCGGTGATCTGGGCCGGAACCAGCTTGGTGCCGATCTTGATCAGATAGGGTCGCCCCGGCATCGCCGGCTCGTCGGCCATCCAGATGAGATCGGCGGCGAACTGGTCGGCGACCTCGAATCGGTCGGTCGGCGAGGACAGGACGTTGCCGCGCGAGATGTCGACCTCGTCGGCGAGCGTCAGGGTGACCGCCTCGCCGGCGTAGGCTTCGTCGAGTTCGCCGTCCCGGGTGACGATCGACTTCACCGTCGTGCTGCACCCGGACGTGGCGACGACGACCGGATCACCCGGGCGCAACGTGCCGGCGGCGATGGTCCCGGAGAAGCCGCGGAAATCGAGGTTCGGCCGGTTCACCCACTGCACCGGCATGCGGAACGGCCGATCGTAGTCGGTCTCGCCGATGGCGACGGTTTCGAGATGGTGGACCAGGGTCGGCCCCTTGTACCAGGGCATGTGGGGGCCGTGATCGAGGACGTTGTCGCCGAAGCGGGCCGACATGGGGATGGCGACCTGCGTCTCGAAGCCGAAATCGGAAGCGAAGGCGGCATGGTCGGCGACGATGCGGTGGAAGACCTCCTGGCTGTGGTCGACCAGGTCGATCTTGTTGACGGCCAGCACCACGTGGCGGATGCCGAGCAGCGACACGATGAAGGAGTGCCGGCGGGTCTGCGGCAGGACGCCGTAGCGGGCGTCGACCAGGATCACCGCGAGATCCGAGTTGGAAGCCCCGGTCGCCATGTTGCGGGTGTACTGCACGTGACCGGGGGTGTCGGCGACGATGAATTTGCGCCGATCGGTGGCGAAGAATCGATAGGCGACGTCGATGGTGATGCCCTGCTCGCGCTCGGCCTCGAGGCCGTCGACGAGGAGGGCGAAGTCGATGTCGTCACCGACGGTTCCGTGTTTGCGGCTGTCGCGCTCCAGGCTCTTCAGCTGGTCTTCGAACAGCAGCTTGGTGTCGTGGAGCAGGCGGCCGATCAGCGTCGACTTGCCGTCGTCGACCGAGCCGCAGGTGAGGAAGCGCAACAGGCTCTTCTTCTCGTGGCGGCGAGATGGTCGGTGAAGGCGGCGGGATCCAGCGGAGCTTCGGTGGACATCAGAAGTACCCGTCCTTAGAAGTACCCGTCCTTCTTCTTCTCCATCGAACCGGCCTCGTCGTGGTCGATGAAGTGGCCGGCGCGTTCGGAGGTGCGGGCGAGCAGCATCTCGCGCACGATCTCCGGCAGCGTCCTGGCGGAGCTCTCCATGGCGGCGGTCAACGGATAGCAGCCGAGCGTCCGGAAACGGATCTCACGCATCTCCGGCGTTTCGCCGGGCAGCAGCGGCAAGCGCTCGTCGTCGACCATGATCAACTGGCCGTCGCGCTCGACCACCGGTCGTACGGCGGCGAAATAGAGCGGCACGATCGGGATGTTCTCGACCAGGATGTATTGCCAGATGTCGAGCTCGGTCCAGTTCGACAGCGGGAAGGCGCGGATCGATTCCCCCGGCGCCACGCGGGCGTTGTAGAGCCGCCAGAGTTCGGGGCGCTGGTTCTTCGGGTCCCAGGTGTGGCTGGCCGTGCGGAAGGAGAAGATGCGCTCCTTGGCGCGCGATTTCTCCTCGTCGCGCCGGGCGCCGCCGAAGGCTGCGTCGAAGCCGTATCGGGTCAGCGCCTGTTTCAGCGCGTCGGTCTTCATCACGTTGGTGTAGGTCGACGAGCCGTGCGTGAACGGCGTGATCCCCTGATCGAGGCCTTCCTGATTGGAGTGGACGATGAGATCGAGCCCGAGCCGCTTCGCCGTGTCGTCGCGGAAGCGGATCATCTCGCGGAACTTCCAGGTCGTGTCGACGTGGAGCAACGGAAAGGGCGGCTTCGACGGGTGGAACGCCTTCATCGCCAGATGAAGCCTCACCGAGGAGTCCTTGCCGATCGAATAGAGCATGACCGGGTTCTTGAACTCGGCGGCGACCTCTCGAATGATGAAGATCGACTCCGCTTCCAGCCGGCGAAGACGCGTCAGGCGATCGTGTTGCAAGCCGAGTACCCCCTTGTGGCACGAGTGGCCGGTGCCCGGCTTCCGCCGGAACGGCCCGGCGACGCGCGGCCCTGAACCGCGTCCGTCTCCATCGGGCCGGACATCTCCCGGTCGTCGGTTTCCGAGTGTGACGCCATCCGCCTTTCGCCGACCGGACGTGCGACCGCCGAGAGGTGCCCGTCGGCGCGTCGGCCGGTCGTCGTCGGCGGGGCGATCCGAGCGGTGACCGGAGCCGTTCCCGCGGCCGTCGACGTCGCGTCGGTGAAACCGGGCTCGCCCCGATGGGGCGGGGCCGACGACACGGCCCGACATCCGGCGCGGCGCGCCATCCGACACGGAAGGACATCGCCGCGACCGGCGTATCGGCGGCGAACCGATGCGCTCCGCTCCGCCGACTTTCGAATGTGCTGCCCATACCGGAAATGCCGCTGTTTGCAAATCCGAAGAACCTCCGCGCGTCTCCGTCGGCGCGAGCCCGAGACCCCCTACGAAGTTCTGTTCGGCTTGACCCTGGCGCGGCTCGGCTGTTAAACGGGGCCGCCTTTCCGTAGG
>CALBKH010000065.1 GCA_937892955.1 uncultured Alphaproteobacteria bacterium | reverse complement strand
TGAATCACGGCAACGCCCATGCCGGAATCCCCGAACGTTTCGAGCGATTGCCCTGCACCGGCCGGCGCGGCGCTTGTCCGGCGCGGCGATCCGGTCTAGGAACCTCGCGACCCCGCGCGACCGCGCGGGTTTTCGTGTTGGTGTTCGAAAAGCGGGTGGATCGATGGCGAACGAGACGAAACTGAAAGCGCGGGTGCCGCGCGGCTTCGTCGATCGCGGTCCGGCCGAGGTCAAGGCGACCGAGGCGATGCTCGGCAAGATCCGCGAGATCTACGAGCTCTACGGCTTCGAGGCGGTGGAGACGCCGCTCGTCGAATACACCGACGCGCTGGGAAAATTCCTGCCGGATCAGGACCGACCGAACGAGGGCGTCTTCTCGGTCCAGGACGACGACGAGCAGTGGCTGAGCTTGCGCTACGACCTGACCGCGCCGCTCGCCCGCTACGCCGCCGAGAACTGGACGCAAGTTCCCAAGCCCTATCGCAGCTACCGGGTCGGCTGGGTGTTCCGCAACGAGAAGCCGGGTCCGGGCCGCTTCCGCCAGTTCATGCAGTTCGACGCCGACACGGTCGGTGCGGCCTCGGTCGCGGCCGACGCCGAGATCTGCATGATGATGGCCGACGCCATGGAGGCGGTGGGGCTCGCCCGTGGCCAGTACGTGGTCAAGGTCAACAACCGCAAGGTCCTCGACGGCGTCATGGAGGCGATCGGCCTTTCCGGCGAGGAGAACGGCCACAAGCGCCTGACCGTGCTGCGCGCCATCGACAAGCTCGACAAGGTAGGCTCGGAGGGCGTGCGCGACCTGCTCGGCAAGGGGCGGCTCGACCAGTCCGGCGACTTCACGCCCGGTGCGGGGCTCAATGACGAACAGATCGCACGTGTTGGGATGTACTTCGGATTCAAATTACTTCCGAATCCCGACGAATCCGCGATCGACTACTGGAACACATTTCTCGATGATTGGCAGTTTGGCGTCGGCGTAAGCCCGGTTGGCGTAACGGGTATATCCGAGTTAAGAGAAATGGCTTCTCTATGGTGTACAGCGGGCTACGATTTTGATCGAATTCGCATCGACCCATCGGTGGTCCGTGGACTCGAGTACTACACCGGCCCTGTTTACGAAGTAGAACTCACCTTCGAGGTGCCGAACGACAAGGGCGAGATCGTCCGCTTCGGCTCGGTCGGCGGCGGCGGGCGCTACGACGGGCTGGTGTCGCGCTTCCTCTCCGAACCGGCGCCGGCGACCGGCTTTTCGATCGGCGTGTCGCGGCTGATGACGGCGCTGAAGGCGGTCAAGAGCCCGATCCTCACGGCGTCCGAAGACCTCGGCCCGGTGGTGGTGCTGGTGATGGACCGCGATCAGGTCGGCGCCTATCTGGCGCTGACCAAGCAGTTGCGCGACGCCGGGATCCGCTCCGAGTGCTATCTCGGCTCGTCGGGCATGAAGGCGCAGATGAAATACGCCGACCGCCGCAAGTCGCCTTGCGTGATCATCCAGGGCTCGAACGAGCGCGAGGCCGGCGTCGTCCAGATCAAGGACCTGATCGAAGGCGCCAAGGCCGCCGAAGCGATCAAGTCCAACGCCGAATGGAAGGCGGCGCGCCCCGCGCAGGTCGAGGTCGCCGTCGCCGAGATGGTGGCGACGGTCGCCGAGATCTGGACCGGCCACGGCGGCACGATCCGCAAGCCGTCCGCCGATTGAACGACACCCTTTCACGACGCCTCGCACGGGAGTGACCCCATGGCGCCGAACTCGAAGAAGGCCCGAGAGGCCGAAATGCTTGAGGTGTTGGCCAAGGCCGGCATCTTCACACCGGAAACCCTTTCTCAAACTCTCGACGAATCCTCGCGCCTGTCGACAGAACAGAACGTCGATGCAGCGTCGCAGGAAATGCTCGAACGGCTAGAGCAAGAGGGCATCTACTCATTAGAGGCTCTAGACGACATTCTGGAGGGGCGGGGCCACGATGGCGAGGAGCTCTCCGCCTTCGATCCGACCGCCGAACTCGTCGCGCTGTTCCAGCGCGAGGTCGAAGCCGAGATGGTCGAGCCGGCGATCCTGTTGCCCGCCGATCTCTTCCTCGACACCGCCGGCGAGGACATCCGCCGCCGGCTGTTCCTGACCCAGGACGTCGAGGGCCGGGAACTGTGCCTGCGCCCCGACTTCACCATCCCGATCTGCCGCCACTATCTGGAGCACGGCGAGGCCGGCCGCGAAGCGGCGCTCGGCTATTTCGGCCCGGTGTTCCGTCAACGGACCGGCGAGAGCGCCGAGTTCCTCCAGGCCGGCATCGAACTCTTCGGCAACGACGATCGCGCCGCCGCCGACGCCGACGTGTTGGCGCTGGCGCACGAGGCGGCGAACCTCTTCGCCGTCGACGCGCCGCAGGTGAAGATCGGCGACGAGGGGCTTTTTCTCGCCCTCCTCGACGGGCTCGGCCTCGCCCAGCCGCTGCGCCGCCGTCTGCGCGGCCTCTTCGGCACGCCGGAGCGGCTCCTCGCCACCATCCGCCGGCTCGCCTCCGGCGAAGGCGACGCCGAGGCACTGCGCCACGCCGGCATTCTCTCGGCGCTGGCCGGTTCGCGCCCCGACGAGGCGCGCAACCTCGTCGAGGACCTGCTCGGGCTCGCCGGGATCGCCACGGTCGGCGGACGCTCGGCCCACGAGATCGCCGAACGGTTCCTGGAGCGGGCCGCGCTGGCCGCCGACGGCGGCATGACGGCGGAGGCCGGCGACATCCTGACCCGCTATCTCGCCATCACCTGTTCGCCGGAACATGCCGTCGACGCGCTCGACGCCTTCCAGGCGCAAGTGAAGATCGACATGACCGCGGCGATCGATCTCTTCGCGCGACGCAACGACGCCTTCCGCGATTGCGGCATCGAACTCGATCGGCCGGTGTTCCGCGCCGACTTCGGTCGCAACCTCGACTACTACACCGGCTTCGTCTTCGAGATGCGCGACGCCGATCGCGGTCTTCTCGGTGGCGACAAGCCGGTGATCGGCGGCGGCCGCTACGACGGCCTGATCGAGCGGCTCGGCAGCCCGCGGCCGGTCGCGGCCTGCGGCTTCTCGATGTGGCTCGATCGCTTGGGGCTGACCGGCTACGGCCAGGAACTGGGAGAGCGCGGATGACCGACGGACTGATCATCGGTGTGCCTTCCAAGGGCCGCCTGCAGGAGAACACCAACGCCTTCTTCGAGCGCGCCGGTCTGCCGGTGCTGCAGCCGGGCGGGGCGCGCAACTATCGCGGCCGGCTCGGCGGCATCGACGGCGTCGAGATCGCCTTCCTCTCGGCCTCGGAGATCACACGAGAGATCGCGGCGGGCAACGTCCATTTCGGCGTCACCGGCCTCGACCTCGTGCACGAGAACATCGCCGACTGGTCGAGCCGCGTGCATCTCGTCACCGAACTCGGCTTCGGCTACGCCGACGTGGTGGTCGCGGTGCCGAAGGCGTGGATCGACGTCGTCACCATGGCCGATCTCGGCGACGTGGCGGCGGAATTCCGCGCCCGCCACGGCCATCAGCTGAGGATCGCGACGAAGTATCTCAACACCACCCGCCGCTTCTTCGCCGAGCACGGCATCGCCGACTATCGCAACGTCGAGAGCCTCGGCGCGACCGAGGGCGCGCCGGCGGCCGGGGCGGCGGAGGCGATCGTCGACATCACCACGACCGGCTCGACGCTGGTGGCCAACAACCTCAAGATCCTCGCCGACGGCGTCATCCTGAAGAGCCAGGCCCATCTCGTCGCCTCGAAGACGGCCCAGTGGTCGGATCTCGCCCGCGCCCAGGCCCGCGCCATCCTCGACCGGGTGTCGTCGGAAGCCCGCGCCCGGCGCTCGCGCGAGGTGCGCACCCGGCTCGACGATGCGGCCGGAGCGATCGCTTCCGCCGCCGATCTCGGTGCGGTGGCGCCCTTCGGCGCGCCGGTCGCCGGGCAGCCGCTGACGCTGCACGTGCCGGCGGGCAAGGTGGCGGCGCTCGCCGATCTGTTGCGCGCCCGCGGTGCCGACATGGTCACCGTGTCGAAGCTCGACTGGGTGTTCGCGGCCGCCAACGAGATGGCCGACGCGCTCGACGCGGCGCTGGGGTGAGCCGGAGCCTCGGCCGCCGGGGGATCGTCACGCCGCTTCGAGCTCGCCGTCGGCCATGACGCACCGGTCGCGGCCGGCCTGTTTGGCGCGATAGAGGGCCTGATCGGCGCGCGCCAGGAAGGCGTCGGCGCTCTCACCCGATCGCCACAGGGCGACCCCGGCGCTGGCCGAAACGGGGACTTCGACCTCGCGCAGGCGGATCCGGCCGACCGCGGCGCGCAGACGCTCGGCGAGGCGCAGCGCGCCATCGTGCTGCAGACCTTCCAACAGAACCACGAATTCCTCACCGCCGTAGCGGCCGACGACATCCGTGTCGCGCAGGTTGGCACGCAGGCACCCGGCGACGCGGATCAGCACGCGGTCGCCGATCGGATGGCCGTAGAGGTCGTTGATCCGCTTGAAGTGGTCGAGATCGATGAAGACCGCCGCGAGCGCGTTCGCCTCGCGGCTGGCCCGTTCGATCGCCGCTTCCAGCCGCTCGACGAGCAGACGGCGGTTGCCGATGCCGGTGAGCGGATCGGTCAGCATCAACCGCTCAAGTTCCTCCGTGCGGCGCGCGACCTCTTCCTCCAACCGGCGGTTGGCACGGGAGAGCACTTCTTCCGATCGCTTGATGGCGGTGACGTCGACGGCCGACGCGATCAGTCCCATGAAGCTCCCGGAACTGTCGGTGCGAGGCAGGATTCGCTCGAGAACCCAGGCGTAGCCACCATCGCCGCGACGCAGACGGTATTCGATCTCATCGGCGCGCGGCGCGGCGAGAAGGGCGCCGATGCGCTCGCGGTAGGCGCCACGATCGTCGGGATGGACGAAATCGAACCAGTCGCAATCGAGGCTCCGCCGCTCGTCGAGACCGACGAATTCGCACCACGAGCGATTGACGTAGCCGCGTACGCCGTCGGGGGCGCAGACCCAGATCATCGCCGGTGCGTAGTCGGAAATCAGGCGGAAGCGACGCTCGGTCTCGCCGAGGGCGGCGATCAACACCTGTTCGACGGTCGGAATCTCGGAAGACTCGATCGCGCGGGCGGGCGCCTCGCCTCGCTCGTCGTGCTTCAGCGCCAGACCGATCTTACGATCGGAGCCGAGAATGTGTGAAACGAGCCAGGTGACGAGAAACTCCAACACCTGCTCGGCGACGTCGGCCTGCAACAGATCGTCGCGTTCGGCGATGCGAGCGACCTTCTCGACGAACCCGTGATGGGCCTCGCGATGGCGCGACTTCTCACCGTCGGCGAGCGGCGCACGCTCCAGCAGCTTTTCTTCGTCGGCGAAGTGTTTCCCGGCGTAATCCATGAGTTCACGGATCAGCGCTTCGATCCGCGGCAGTTTCCCGCCGTCGGTTATGGCCGTCGCCAGTTCGTTGATCAGATCCACCAGCCGACGATGCTGCGCATCGATGAGCGGGATACCGATCTCGAAGCTGCTGTTCCAATAGAAGAACTGCACGACGCCACCCTCTCCGTCGCGTGCCGCTCCGGACTCCCGGTCGTTCCGGTATTCGGTCGAATGCTACTCGTTCGTCCTTTCGATTCTACTTACGCATTTCGTCCAATCGCGAAATTACAAACATCTTCCGCCCGAGATTCGGGCTCTCCCGACCGTCTCGCGGCGGGTCGGCGATGGTGGGGCAGGTGGAGACGGGGAGGCGGCGACATCGACCGCGCGATCAATAGGCCTGCGGCGGCCGGACGATGAGGACGTTCAGATCCTGTTTCGGGGTGAAGTCGTCGTAGACCACTTCGAAGCGGGTCGGGGCGATCTTCTTCACGCCGGTGGCGCAGAAGCTCACGAGGTTCTTGACGTCGCCCTTGTCGACGACGAGGCGGAAGCGACCGATCGGGCCCTTCCAGTTGGCGCCGGAGGTGAGCACGTAGGAGACCCAGATCTCCGGGCGCAACAGCTCCGGGTTCTTGCCCTGGGTGGCGTCGAAGCCGCGGACGAAATCGTCGTCGATGCAGTATTTGGCACGCAACGCCGCGATCTCCTTGGCCAGCGCCGGGTCCTTGCGCAGGCTCGGCTTCAAGATCGAGCCTACCGAGCCGCCGGCGAGCGGCGTGTAGGCATGGGAGACCCGGATCGGCCGTCCCGCCGGGAAGACCTGGGTGCGGGTGACGGTGGTCTTGGTCACCCAGCCGGCGAGCCAATAGGGATATTGCTCGTCGCCGTCGTTGCGGAGCAGCCCTTCGGCGAGAAGCGCCTCGCGCTCGGCCGGCGTCTTCTTCTCCACCGCCGCATTGAAGCTCTCCCAGTCGGCGAGGAGGCGGAAGCCGGCGGCCTTCACCCGATCCGAGACGTCACGACCGTTCACCACCGCCTGCTGGACGATGTCGAGCTTCAGCGGCCTGCCGTCGACGGTGGTGCGGAAATCCAATTCCTCGAGGAAGTCGGGGACGCGCATCTCCGGCTCGTAGACGACGTCCGGCAGCGGGAACGCCACCAGCGTCTCGATGTCGGCGCCCGAGGTGTTGAGGAAGACGTAGTCGACGGTGATCTTCTTCTCCGAGACGAAGAGGTCTTCGCTCTGCATGACGATGGCGTCGGACTTCACCAGCGTCAGTCCGCCGACACCGACTTCGGCGGTCGAGTCGTTGGCACGGGCGGGAAGAGCCGCGAGGCCGAGGGCGAGGAGGGCGGCGGCGAGGCGGGTCATCTCGGTGCTCCGAAACGAGGGGAGCGCCGAAAGAGCGCTCGATCACAGACGAATAGATACGTGTGACCGCGCGAAGACAATCGCGTTCGTCGGCGCTCGGTGCGGACATGCCGCCCCGTACGATCGGGGCGTCCGACTTCACCACCCGCGACCGACGGTCATGAAACAGAAAGGGCGGCCGAAGCCGCCCTTTCCACATTTTCCGACGGAGACTTCGATCAGAAGTCCATGCCGCCCAGCGAAGTCGGGCCCGCCCGACTTCGCCAC
>CALBKH010000064.1 GCA_937892955.1 uncultured Alphaproteobacteria bacterium | reverse complement strand
GCACATTAAACGCATCAAATCAACATGATGGTCCAACCGCGCACAGGTCTCATAACGCGCCCGAGCCGGCTCGGGGCGGCCGGCATCGTTCGAATTGCAGTGATCTCGGTGACCGGTCGTTCATCGCGTTTCCGGCTTCTGCTTCGTGATGCGAAGAAATTGGCTTAAGCTGACGCTCGACATTGGTGTCTTCGGAGAGGAACGAAGATGAGCGAAGCCCGGACCGAACGTCGCCGCGAGAAGCGCATGCGTTCGCTGCTCGGCGGCCATGTGGTGATGAACAACAAGTACTCGACCGTCGACTGTCTGGTGCGCAACATCACCGATCGCGGCGCGCGCCTGCACTTCGGCGATACGCCCTACCTGCCGCAGGAGTTCGAACTGCGCATCGATGGTCGCAACGACAAGCGCAGGGTGCGCAAGATCTGGTCGCGCGACGGCGAAATGGGTGTCGAGTTCGACTGAGGCCTCTCCTCCCGGGTCGCGACCGTCGACCACCGGGACCGGCGCGGCCTCAGCCGTCGGCGATCAGCGCGGTCATGCGGCCGTGGTGGCCGACCAGACCGGCGTGCGACCGAGCCGCCTCCCGTAACGGCCCCGGATAGCCGCCCCTCAGCAGATTGTCGACGAAGGCGAAGAGGGTGACGTCGATCACCGTCGGCCGGTCGGCGACGAGGAAATCGCGGCCGCCGAGGAATTCCGCCACCGCGTCGATGTCGGCGACACCGCGGCGATGGACGTCCGCCTCCGTGTGGCGTCCCGTCCCCTGGCCCTTCACGTCCCGCAGGATCTTGCGCCGGATGAGCGCCGTGACCAACGGCCGGATGGCGCCCGGGATGGCGGCGAAGAGCCCGTCGCGGGTCCGCGGCCAGTTCGCCTCGATCGCCCAACGGTCGAAGAGCATGGCGAAGTAGAGGCTCTCCTCCAGCGTCCGTTTCACCAGATGCGCCGCCGCACGTTGCGCCGGATCGAGGCCGGCGTCGAGCGGATCGGGGCGCGTCGCCTCGAGATGGGCGACGATGTCGCTGCTGTCGGCGATCCGCCGGTCGCCGTCGACGATGAACGGCAGCTTGCCCTTCGGCCCGCGGAACGGCGGATCGACGACCACCCGGTAGGGGACGCGGCGCAGCCGCAGATAGGTCTCCACCTTGGAGCAGAACGGACTCATGTTGACGCCGTCGAGCGACGCGAACTGATGCAGTTCGATCATTCTCCGATCCTCCCGCCGAACACAGATCGGTCGTTTCGACGGATCCTACACCGAGACACGGCCGGGGGAACGAGGGGACGGCGGAGGGACGTCTCGAACGCGACATACCACGGTTGTGGAGTTAACCATTCATCAACCTTACGGCTGATCGACGCAACTTTTCATGGTAGAAATTCGTCCACGGCATACCCATGAGGGAGTTGGGGCGATGACCATCGTGAGGTTCGAGCGTCGGCAGGAACCGAGGTCGAGGACCATTCTCGGCGCCCGCGCCGTCTTCAACGAGCGCTTCTCGACCATGGATTGCCGGGTTCGCGACATCTCGGCGAACGGGGCGCGGTTGCGCTTCGGCGGCCCGCCGTTGGTGCCGACCTGGTTCGAACTGTTGCTCGTCGAGAGGGGCGAGCGCATCCGCGCCCGGCGCGTGTGGACGAACGGCAACGACATGGGTGTCGTCTTCGTGCGCGACGCCGCGTGACGCGCGACCTCGACGGTCCGAGCGTGTAACGAAGAAGGGCCCGTCGCCGGGCCCTTTTCCATGATCCCACGGTTGCCTAGGCTCACAGCGTCCTGCCACCGCCACAGCAGCCGCTGTCGACGGGGGCGAGATGAGCATTGCCGCCGACGCGGAACTGCGCCGCGATCTTCTCGGCGTCGCCGTGGCCCTTCGGCGCTTCGCGATAGACGCCACGATCGCCCTTGAAGAAGATGCCGGTCGACATCTCGGTGTCGGAGAGCACCGCGGCGGTCGCCATGGCGCGATCCGAGGTCGGCTGGATGGCGCCGCGCTCGACGCTCTTCTTCCACTCCATCTCTTCGGGGCGGAAGGTGATGCAGGGCGACAGCACCTCGATGAACGAGAAGCCGGGATGGCGCACCGCCTCGACGATCATCGCCGCCAACGGCTTGACGTCGAGGGCGAAGCCGCGGGCGACGAAGTTGGCGCCGGCGGCGAGCGCGATGGCGAGCGGCGAGAACGGCTTGACGCCGGTGCCGCCGGGGGCGGCGTCGCTGTCCCAATCGGCTTCGGTGGTCGGCGACGGCTGGCCCTTGGTCATGCCGTAGACCCGGTTGTCCATGACGATGTAGGTCAGATCGACGTTGCGCCGCGCGGCATGGAGGAAGTGGTTGCCGCCGATCGAGTAGCCGTCGCCGTCGCCGCCGACGGTGATGACCTCGAGGTCGGGCCGGGCGAGCTTGATGCCGGTGGCCACCGGCAGGGCGCGGCCGTGGACGCCGTGGAAGCCGTAGGCGGTCGTGTAGGCGGGCAGGCGCGACGAGCAGCCGATGCCGGAGACCACCACCACCTCGTGCGGCGGCCGGCCGAGTTCGGCGAGCGCCCGCTGCAGCGACTGCAGCACGCCGAAGTCACCGCAACCCGAGCACCAGATCGGTTCGACCGACGACTTGAAGTCCTTCAGCGTCAGCTGCTGGGGACACGCGTGGGGCTGTTCGTGGATGGTCATGCGGCGACCTCTTGCGAAAGATGAGCGACGATCTCGGCGGCGCGGAAGGGAGTGGGGCCGGGACGAGCGAAGCTCTCCGACCCGTGCGGCAGCGCCTTCTCACCGCGCAGGTGGCGGTAGAGCTGGGCCGAGTGATTCTGTTCGACGACGACGATCCGTTTCGCCCCGGCGAGGGCGGCGGAGAGCTTCGCCTTCGGAATCGGCGAGAGGACGCGCAGCGCCACCACCCTGGTCGGCGTTCCGGCTTCGGTGAGGCGCGCCGCGGCGACCTTGGCCGGACCGACCGAGGAGCCGAAGGCGAGGAGGGCGAGGGGGGCGTCGGCGGGGCCGAAGACATCGCCCCAGCCGTCGCCGAAGTCGAATGTCTCGAGCTTGCGCTTGCGCTTCTCGAGCTGGGCGACGTGGATGGCGGCGGAGTTCGAGGGGTGTCCGCTCTCGGCATGCGAAAGGCCGTCGGCCACCCACTGGCAATCCGGCGTGCCCGGCGCCGGCATCGGCGAGACGCCGCTGTCGGTCAGCTGGTAACGGCGGAAGTCGGGGCCGGTGGCGAAGGGCACGGTGAGCCGCTTCAGCGGCGTCGGGCGTTCGGTCGGCACGTCGATGATCGTCTGGGTCTGGCCGATCGACTGATCGGAGAGCAGCATCACCGGGGTCTGCAACGCTTCGGCGATGTGGACGGCGCGCTCGGTGGTCGCCGGGCAGTCGGCGATCGAGATCGGCGCGATGACGACGCGCGGGGCGTCGCCCGGGGTGCCGCGCAGCGCGATGTCGAGGTCGCCCTGGTCCGACTTGGTCGGGATGCCGGTCGACGGGCCGACGCGCATGACGTCGACGATCACCATCGGGATCTCGGCGGCGATCGCCAAGCCGATGGTCTCGACCTTCAGCGCCAGGCCGGGGCCGGAGGTGATGGTCATCGTCGGTGCGCCGGCGTAGGCCGAGCCGCAGCACATGTTGATGGCGGCGATCTCGTCCTCGGCCAGCACCACGCGGCCGCCGTGCTCCTGCATCTGGACGGCGAGCCACTCGGTGATCTCGGTCGCCGGGGTGATCGGATAGGCGGCGACGAAGGTGATGCCGCCGCGCAGCGCGCCGAGGCCGACCGCTTCGTTGCCGGAGAGCATCCAGCGTTCGGCCTTGCGGCCCGGCGCCAGCGCCATGGAGACGCCGGTCGCGGCGAAGGCGGCGCGGCCGGCGGCGTCGGCGCCGAGCGAGGCGGTGACCGCCTTCTCGCCCTTGGACCCGATCATGGCGCGGATCGCATCGTCGACGGCCTCCGGCTCGAGCCCGGCGAGTTCGGCGGCGATGCCGAAGCCGACCATGTTGAGGCGGCCGCCTTCGACAGAGGCGGCGATCTGGGCGATCGGCAGCTCGACGACGCGGGCGCCGGAGCGGGCGATCGCTTCGGGGACGGCGCCGTTCTTGGGATCGCAGACGATGATGCTGTCGCCGTCGAGCGGGATCTCGGGGGCGAAGCGATGGACGTCCTGCCAGTCGAGGGCGATCAGGCAGTCGAACCGGTCGGGTTGCGCTTCGATCGGGTCGACCCCGAGTTCGATCAGCGCCGCCGCTTCGCCACCGCGCACCTGCGCGCCGGAGAGCTTGGTCATCAGACCGTAGTGGCCGTCGCGGGCGGCGGCCGCGAGCAGGGCGCTACCGGCGGTGATGGCGCCGGTGCCGCCGCTGCCGGCGATGACGATCGCGACGGACTTGCGTGCTTCGGACATCTCGTCTTCCTCGTCTACCGTCGCGCGCGGGCGCCGGCGGGATCCCGTGTGAACCGACCGATTCCCACTCGCGCCGCCGGCGGTCTCCGCGCGGCGCGGGCGTTCATTGCCACGATCTCGGTCGGCGTCTCTTTGACTTGTGACAAATGACCCGACAAAATGTTGGATGTCTCGTCGAACTTTTGTAGAGGGTCACCCGCACATTTTTGGTCTCGACGGCGAAGTTCGCCGATTCACCCGACCGGACGGGGCCCCGTCAACCTCTCGTGAACCAAAACAGAGAGTAGAGCCGGGTGTTTAACGACTTCTTGAACGGATCGGCGCAAAATCGCCGGGTTTTCTTTCGCGACAGCAAGGAGTTCCCGTTTTGATGAGCCGCACAGCTCTTCGCCGCCTCGTGCTCGCCGCGCTGGTCGTCTCCTCCGCCGCCGGTCTCGGCGCCTGTTCGGGGGGAATCGATCGGGCCGAATACACGCCTCCCATCGCCGTCACCGCGGCACCGCCGCCCGCCCCGGTGGTTCCGGTCGCCGCGCCCGGTGCCGCGCCGATGCGCTCGAATCGTCTGCCGTTGCTGCCGCCGGTTCCCGAGGAGCAGTCGGGTCTGCCGCCGGTCACCGTCGCCCAGTTGCTGCCGCCGCCCGTGGTCCATTGAGCCGCTCGCGGCTTTGTCGTCCATCGAGCCGCTCGCGGCTTTGAGGACCGCGCGTCGCCGTGGTAGAGCGGAAGGCCGAGGGACGACGCATCGATCGACACCGTGAACGCCATTTCCGGGTCGCCTCCGATCGGACGGCGGCCCTTCGTTCGTGGGCGGACGGCAGGAGAGGGAAGGCGAGGTGGCGAGTGATCTCGAGGCGGGCCTGAGCCGCGTGCTGCTGCGGCTGCCGGGGGTCTTCCGGGCGCGCCTCGCCGAGGGCGCACGCCGGGGCCTGCGCATTCTCTCCCATCGCCGCGCCCGTCGGGTCGCCCGGGTCGCGCCGCGCGACGAGAACCCCGCTTTCGTCATGGCGGTGACGTTGACGGCGGCGTTCGCCGCGATCGCGCTTCTCGATCCCCATGTCGGTGCGGCGCCGGGTGGGGCGACCGGCGCGTGGCGCCGATTCCTGAAGACGCTCACATCGTATGGCGAGGGGATCGAGATCCTCGTCGTCTCGGGCGCCATCCTGGTCTTCTGCCTGTCGGTCTCGCCGATCGGCCTCGCCCGGCGGGTGCGCGCCGGCCTCGTCGAGATCGGCTTCGCCGCCGCCTTCGCCTTCGCATCCGTCGCCGGCAGCGGTCTCGTCGCGTCGCTGGTCAAGAACGCCTTCGGCCGGGCGCGGCCCGAACACCTCTCGCCGGGCGCCGTCTTCGAGCTCCACCCCTTCGCCTTCTCGGCGAAATTCGCGTCGTTCCCGTCCGGCCATTCGACCACGGCGGGGGCGACGGCGATGGTGCTGGCGCTGCTCTTTCCCGCCCTGCGCCGGCCGATCCTCGCCGCCGGGGCCCTGGTCGCCGTCTCGCGCATCCTGCTCGACGCGCATTTCCCCGCCGACGTGATCGCCGGTTTCGGTTTCGGCGGCGCCTTCACCCTGACCGCGGCGCTGGCGCTCGCCCGCCGCAATCTGGTCTTCCGCCAGAATTCGATCGGCCGCCTCGAACCAAAGGCGGCCGACCGGCCCGGCAACTGGCCGCACGTCCTCGCCGCGTTGATCGCGCGGGCGCGGAAGAGCGCGAGCTGAGCCCGGGATCAGGCGCCGAGCGCGGCGTTCCAGCGGGCGAGGCCGGCTTCGAGATCGGCGATGAGGTCGGCGGTGTCCTCGAGGCCGATCTGCAGACGGATGAGGGCACCTTCTTCGCGCCACGGCACGGCGGTGCGCACGGCGCGCGGTTCGGCGGGAATGGCGAGGCTCTCGTAACCGCCCCAGGAATAGCCGAGGCCGAAGAGTTCGAGGTGATCGAGGAAGGCGGAAACAGCCGCGTCCGACCCGCCCTTCATCACCACGCCGAAGAGACCCGAGGCGCCGGTGAAGTCGCGCTTCCAGATCGCGTGGCCCGGATCGGTGGGCAGCGCGGGATGGAGCACCCGCGCCACCTCGGGGCGGGCCGCGAACCACGCGGCGACGGTGAGGGCGCTCTTCTGCTGGTGGGCGAGACGCACGCCCATGGTCCGGAGCCCGCGCAGCGCCAGATACATGTCGTCCGGACCGGTGAACATGCCGAGATCGCCGTGGGTGGTCTTGACCCGCTTCCAGGCCCGCGGCCCGCAGGCGATGGTGCCGATCAGCACGTCGGAATGGCCGACGACGTATTTGGTCGCCGCCATGATCGAGATGTCGACGCCGTGGTCGAGCGGCCGGAAGAACAGCGGCGTCGCCCAGGTGTTGTCGATGAGGGTGGTGATGTCGCGCTCGCGCGCCACCTTCACGATCGCCGGCACGTCGGGCATCTCGAAGGTGAGCGAGCCCGGCGCCTCGAGGAAGATCGCCCTGGTGTTCGGCCGGATCAGCGAGACGATGTCGGCGCCGATCAGCGGATCGTAATAGGTGGTCTCGACGCCGAAGCGCTTCAGCACGCCATCGCAGAACGTGCGGGTGGGGCCGTAGACGCTGTCGATCATCAAGAGGTGGTCGCCCGAGGCCAACACCGACAGGAGCGCCACGTCGCAGGCCGCGGCCCCCGACGGGGTCAGCACCGTGCCCTCGGCGCCCTCGATGTCGGCGATCGCTCGCTCCAGCGCATCGGAGGTCGGCGTGCCGCGCCGACCGTAGGTCCAGCGCGCCGGCGTCTCGGACTTGCCCTTCATCTGCGCGACAGTGTCGAACAGCACCGTCGAGGCATGGATCACCGGCGGGTTGACGAAGGGGCTGCCGGCGGGATCGCGCCCGGCATGGGCGAGGCGAGTATTCGGGGCATGGTGGTGGTGGCGCGCGTCGTCGGTCATCCGGTGGTCCGATCCTCTTCGTTTCCCCGCTTCCTATCAGATCGGCGGCCGGCTTTCGACACACGGCATTCCGTCACTCGGCCTCTCCGAAGACCTTCCGAGCATTTGCTCAATGAATGGGCACTTCGCCAATGCGAAATGAAGCGCCCGCCCAGGGAATGATCATCGTTCCTCCATTTCGGTGCAAAGGAGAACGGCAGTTCCGATTCTTCATCATATGAGAAAGACTTTTCCCCCTTGACCGGTCAGATTCTTTGTCCTGAGATGGACTTCCGATCGATCGGTCGCGCTCGAGGGAGGCGCTCCGGGCGGCGTCGTCGTGTGGGTCCGTCCAGGATGGACCGCGCGTGATGCTGCCGGAGCGAATTCGAATGCGGTGCGATCCCCGTCGGATCATCCGGACAACGGCTCGCGAGCGTCTCGGCTCAGAGCTTCCAAGAAAAGGCGCGAACATGAAAACCAGGATCCTCGCGGCGACCTTCGGCGTCCTCATGGGCACCACGGCGACCGTCGCTCTCGCCGGTACGCTCGACGACGTCAAGAACAAGGGCTTCGTCCAGTGCGGCGTCAGCCAGGGCCTCGCCGGGTTCTCGCAGCCCGACAGCGCCGGTAACTGGACCGGTCTCGACGTCGATTTCTGCCGTTCGCTCGCCTCGGCGATCTTCAACGACCCGACCAAGGTCAAGTTCACGCCGCTCTCCGCCAAGGAGCGCTTCACCGCGCTGCAGTCGGGCGAGATCGACGTGCTGTCGCGCAACACCACCTGGACGATGTCGCGCGACACCAAGCAGGGCAAGTTCGCCGGCGTGATGTACTACGACGGCCAGGGCTTCATGATCCGCAAGTCGCTCGGCATCACCTCGGCCAAGCAGCTCGGCGGCGCTTCGGTGTGCACCAACACCGGCACCACCACCGAACTCAACCTCGCCGACTGGTTCCGCACCCAGAAGCTCGACTACAAGGTCGTGTCCTTCGAGAAGTCGGAAGAAGTGGTCAAGGCCTACGACGCCGGCCGCTGCGACGTGCTGACCACCGACGCGTCCGGCCTCTACGCCGAGCGCCTCAAGCTCACCAAGCCGGACGAGCACATCGTTCTGCCCGAGATCATCTCCAAGGAGCCGCTCGGCCCGATGGTCCGCCAGGGCGACGACGCGTGGTTCAATGTCGTCAAGTGGACCTACTACGCGCTGCTGACCGCCGAAGAGCTCGGCATCACCAAGGCCAACGCCGACGACACGCTCGCCAAGACCGAGAATCCGGACGTCAAGCGGTTCCTCGGCAAGGACGGCTCCTTCGGCGCCGACATCGGTCTGACCAACGCCTGGGCGTTCCAGATCGTCAAGAACATGGGCAACTACGGCGAGCTGTTCGAGAAGAACGTCGGCGAGACCAGCCCGCTCAAGATCTCCCGCGGCATCAACGCGCTGTGGACCAAGGGCGGTCTGCAGTACGCCCCGCCGGTCCGCTGATCGATCGTCGACCTCCGGCCGGGCTCGCCCCGGCCGGAGTGTTTCGCGCCCCTTCGGGAGGGGCGCAGGTGCGATCACGATCCGACCTCCCGGGAGGCCGGATCGTAGGCGGGCGGACGACCAGGGTGGCGTCGTCGCGTCCGCATCGACGTTCCGGTCGGCGACACGCAGCCGGAAGAGCGTGAGGGCCGGTGTCCGCGACGCCGGTGGGGGGAACGAGTATGACGAAGCGACCCGACGGCCTCGGGGCGGACGTGGCTCCGAGCGTGGCCTGGTACAACGATCCGACGAAGCGAGGCTATCTGTTCCAGGCGTTGACCCTGGCGGCCGTGATCGTGGTGGCCTGGACCATCGTCCACAACACCGCGGTCAACCTCGAGCGGCGCCACATCGCGCAGGGCTTCGGCTTCCTCTCCACCACCGCGGGCTTCGACCTCGCGCAGGAATCGATCTCCTTCCCCAAGGATGCGAGCTACGGCCGCGCTCTCGTCGTCGGACTGGTCAACACCGTCATCGTCGCCGTCGCCGGCATCTTCTTCGCGACGGTCTTCGGCTTCCTCGTCGGCGTCGGCCGTCTGTCGCACAATTTCGTCATCTCGCGGTTGTGCACCGGCTACGTCGAGCTCCTGCGCAACATCCCGCTGCTCCTGCAGATCTTCTTCTGGTACTTCGCCGTGCTCGGCGTTCTGCCGAGCCCGCGGCAGTCGCTGCAGCCGATCCCGGGCTGGGTCTTCGTCAACAATCGCGGCCTCTATCTGCCCGAATTCCACTTCGGCAGCTTCGCCGGCTGGGGCGTCGTCGGCGGCCTGATCGTCGCGCTGGTGGTCTCCTGGGCGATCCGGCGCTGGGCGCGGGCGCGCCAGATGGCGACCGGCCAGCAGTTCCCGGCGGGTTGGGTGACCCTCGGGCTCGTCGTCGGCCTACCGCTGGCGCTCTTCGCCATCTCCGGATTCGACCTGTCGCTGGTGGCGCCGAAGAAGTCGACCTTCAACCTCAGCGGCGGCATCCAGATCATCCCCGAGCTGATCGCGCTGGTGTTGGCCTTGGCGACCTACACGGCGAGCTTCATCGCCGAGGTGGTGCGCGCCGGCATCCTGGCGGTGAGCCACGGCCAGACCGAAGCGGCTCGTTCGCTCGGCCTCAGCCACGGCCAGAACCTGCGCCTGGTGGTGATCCCGCAGGCGATGCGGGTGATCATCCCGCCGCTGACCAACCAATATCTCAACCTGACCAAGAACTCCTCGCTCGCGGTGGCGATCGCCTACCCCGATCTCGTGTCGGTGGGCGGCATCGTCCTCAACCAGTCGGGCCAGGCGATCGAGGTCATCGTCATCTGGATGGCGATCTATCTCGGCACGTCGGTAACCACGGCGATGATCATGAACGTCTACAACCGCCGCATGGCGATCGTGGAGAGGTGAGACGATGAGCGACGTCACGGCCTCCGCCGCCTTCGTGCGGCCCACCCTCGCCGAGCCCCGGGATCCGCCGAAGTCCTTCGTCGGCCCCTTCGCCTGGGCCCGCGCCCACCTGTTCGGTTCGATCTTCGACGCGCTCCTGACCGCGTTCGGGCTCTTCCTTCTCGGCTGGATCGCCTGGACCGTCCTCGACTTCGCGCTGTTCCGCGCCGTCTGGTCGGCCAAGGACGGGGAGACCTGCCGCGCCGAGGGTGTCGGCGCCTGCTGGCCCTATGTCGAGGCCTACTGGAAGCAGTTCGTCTACGGTCGATACCCGGCCGAGGAGCGGTGGCGGCCGACCCTGGTCTTCGCCATCTTCGCCGCGACGCTGATCCCGCTGGCGATGCCGAAGGTTCCCTACAAGCGGGCGAACGTCATCGCCTTCCTGGTGGGCATGCCGATCGCCTCCTATTTCCTGCTGACCGGCGGGGTCTTCGGCCTGGAGCCGGTGGAGACGACCCTGTGGGGCGGCCTGCTCGTCACCCTGATCGTCTCGGTGGTCGGCATCGTCTGCTCGCTGCCGCTCGGCATCCTGTTGGCGCTCGGTCGGCGCTCGAAACTGCCGATCATCAAGATGCTGTGCATCGTGACGATCGAGTTCTGGCGCGGCGTGCCGCTGATCACCGTGCTGTTCATGGCCTCCAACATGCTGCCGCTGTTCATGCCGGAGGGCATGGAGGTCGACAAGCTGCTGCGGGCGCTCATCGGCGTGGCGATCTTCACCTCGGCCTATCTCGCCGAGACGATCCGCGGCGGTCTGCAGGCGATCCCCAAGGGCCAGTACGAGGGCGCCATGGCGCTCGGCCTCGGCTATTGGCAGATGATGGGCCTCATCGTCATGCCGCAGGCGCTGAAGCTGGTGATTCCGGGCATCGTCAACAGCTTCATCTCGCTGTTCAAGGACACCACGCTGGTGCTGATCGTCTCGATCTTCGACCTGCTCGGCATGATCCAGGCGTCGCTCGCCGATCCGGTGTGGATCTCGCCGGTGACCGGCAAGACCGGCTATCTGGTGGCGGCGGTGACCTTCTGGGTCTTCTGCTTCGGCATGAGCCGGTATTCTCAATGGATGGAACGCCGGCTCGCCACCGGTCACAAGCGCTGACGAGCGAAGGAAACATCGACATGTCCGACACCGCCACCGCCGCGACCGTCTCCGCGAGCGCCGCAACCGATGCCCCCGCCGTCCACATGATCGGCGTCAACAAGTGGTACGGCGATTTCCACGTCCTCAAGGACATCGATCTCACCGTGAAGAAGGGCGAGAAGATCGTCATCTGCGGCCCGTCCGGGTCGGGCAAATCGACGATGATCCGCTGCATCAACCGGCTCGAGGAGCATCAGGCCGGCCGCATCGTCGTCGACGGCACCGAGCTCACCGACGATCTGAAGCGCATCGACGAGATCCGCCGCGACGTCGGCATGGTGTTCCAGCACTTCAACCTCTTCCCCCACCTGACGATCCTCGAGAACTGCACGCTCGCGCCGATCTGGGTGAAGAAGATGGCGAAGAAGGACGCCGAAGAGGTGGCGATGCACTACCTCAAGCGGGTGCGCATCCCCGAGCAGGCGCTGAAATATCCCGGCCAGCTGTCCGGCGGCCAGCAGCAGCGCGTCGCCATCGCCCGCTCGCTGTGCATGAGCCCGAAGATCATGCTGTTCGACGAGCCGACCTCGGCGCTCGACCCGGAGATGGTGAAAGAGGTGCTCGACACCATGGTCTCCCTCGCCAACGAGGGCATGACCATGCTCTGCGTCACCCACGAGATGGGCTTCGCCCGTCAGGTCGCAGACCGGGTGATCTTCATGGACGCCGGGCAGATCATCGAGATGAACGAGCCGAACGCCTTCTTCGCCGATCCGAAGCACGAGCGCACCAAGCTGTTCCTCAGCCAGATCCTGCACTGAGCGGGGTCGGTTCACCGTTCGAAGACGGCCGCGCCCCTGAAACGGGCGCGGCCGTCGCCGTTTCGGGGGGGGGCGCCGGTTTCGGCGGGTGCGCGAACTCCGAAAGACGGGGAACGCGAATTCCGCCGTCGTCCCCGGCGAGCGAAGCGAGGGAAGGGGACCCAACGGCGTCGCAACTCGTCGAAAGGTCGATGGATCCCCTTCCCCTCCGCTTCGCTCCGGCCGGGGAGGACGGGGAATGGTTCGGTCGAATTCCGAGGTTGTGACGAGGCCGTGCGATGTTCGTTTCGGGCGAGGACACCGCAGGCGGGGCGAATGGCGTCTCTTCCCGCCGTAACCATGTTGTGGGCGAAAGGCCTCGGTTCGGCTCCCCCGAAATACCGCTTCACGCCCCGGCGCGGCCCAACGCTTCCGCCTCGTCGAGCCATGCGGCGCGTTTTTCCGGCGTCGATTTGCGCACCACGCCGAGGGTGGTGAAGCGCGCCGGCGAGAAGCCGCAGAAGCCGAGGACCTGGGTCTTCAGGCGACGAAGGATCGGCCGCCCCCAGAACCAGCGCAGCACCCAGGGCGGGGTGTCCATGGTCAGGATCACCCGCGCCGAGCGGCCCTTCATCAGTTTGTCCCAGCCCATGCCCTCGCGGTGATAGCGGAAGGCGAAACCGGGCAGCAGCACCCGGTCGAACACCGCTTCGAGCGCCGCCGGCAGGCCGCCCCACCACATCGGCGCGACGATCACCCAGTGCTCGCACCAGGCGAGATCGGTCTGGAGCCCGGCCACCCACTCGGTCGGCGGATCCTGGTCGCGGTGATAGTCGGGCGGCACCAGATCGACCGGGATCTCGGCGAGGGCTCTCATGCGCACCTCGTGGCCGGCGGCACGGGCGCCGGCGGCGTAACGCTCGGCGAGGGCGCCGCAGAAACTCTCGGCGCGGGGATGGCCGGTGAGAACGAGGATTCTGGCCATCGATTCACTCCATGTTGCCATTGGTCACATCATGATCGATCTTGTGACCAATGGCAACATGGTATCGAATGCCCACGACGGCAGCGTGACCGCAAGGGAATCGCGAGCGGCGGAGACGGGCCACCGGATCTCGAACCGCGGAAGCGGGTCACCGGTTCGCGGCGGGGAAAGCGGAGCGGGCCGCGCACGGCGGGATGCCTTCGCCCGACGGCGGTGGCGGTCGGTCGTCGGATTTCGGCGGGCGCGCCCGGGGTGTTGGCGGTCCGGCGCGTCGCCGCCGACGATGAGTGCCGTGGTTCCGGCGCGACGGTCGGCCGTCGACCCGGGTGAGGGGGATGCTCCGGGGAGCATCGGCGGTGACGGTCCGGCCACGCCGCGACGGTCGCGGTTCGGGAGACCGGACGAAGGAGGTGGGAATGCCCACGGGTGCGAAGGCGAAGGGCGAGGGGGCGCGCGGCTTCCACCATGGCGATCTGCCGACGGCGCTGGTCGCCGCGGCGACGGCGCTGATCGTCGCACGCAAGGGGCCGGATTTCTCGCTACGCGAGGTCGCCGAGAGCGTCGGCGTCAGCCACACCGCCGCCTATCGCCACTTCGCCGCCAAGGCCGATCTCCTCGCCGAGATCGCCGCGCGCGGTTTCACTCGCCTGACCAAGGCGATCGAGGCGGCGATCGTCCGTCGCGACGGGGCGGTCGACGTGGTCGCATCGCTGGACAAGACCGGCCTCGCCTATCTCGACTTCGCCGAGCGCCATCCCGGCGCCTATCGGGTGATGTTCCTCGCCGAACTCTGCGACGCGACCCGCCATCCGGGGCTCGCGGAAGCCGCGAACCGCGCGCTGGCGAGCCTCGTCGTCCTCGTCGCCGCCGGACAGGAGGACGGCACGTTGCGCGCCGATCGCCCGGCCGCGACGCTCGCCGCGGCGGTGTGGGCGACGGTGCACGGCCACGCCGTGCTGACCCTCGACGGTCAGATCCGCGAGGTGGCGACGCCCGGTGAGGCCCCGCCGGCCGATCGGCGGCTGCTCCTCGACATGATCCTCGGCGGGATCGCGGCGCGGCCCGGCGCGTCCGGCGTCACGGACCGGTGACGATCGCCCCGCCCCTGGTCGCCCATTCGCTCCACGAGCCGTCGTAGAGCGTCAGCCGCTCCTCCGGCACGCCGATGGCGACGAGCGCCAGCCACAGGATCGAGGCGGTGACGCCCGAGCCGCAGGTGCAGACGATCGGCTTTTCGAGGTCGACGCCGGCGAGTACCGAGCGGACGGTCGCCTCGTCGACGAGGTCGAGGCCCTTGACGAAACCGCCGGCGGCGATGCCCAGCGCCCCCGGCATGTGGCCGGAGGGGATGCCCTCGCGCGGCTCCGGCGCCTCGCCGGTGAAGCGGTCGGTCGGCCGCGTGTCGATCACCGTCGCCGTCTTCTCGGCGAGGTGGCGGGCGACGGTCGCCATGTCGGTGAGCATGGTGGGGTCGATCGTGGCGTGGAACACGCTCGGCTTCGGCGGCAGCGGGTCGTCGCGGTCCATCGGCCGGCGTTCGCGCATCCAGCGTTCGAAGCCGCCTTCGAGAATGCGCACGTTCTTGGCGCCGTAGTGGCGCAACATCCACCACACCCGCGGCGCGGAGGCGATGCCGGCGCCGTCGTAGACGACGATCTCGTTGGTCTCGGAAAGCCCGAGTTCGCCCGCCATCCGCTCGAAGCTTTCGGCGGCCGGCAGCATGTGCGGCAGGCTGGTCGAGGTGTCGGCGATGACGTCGATGTCGAAATAGACCGCGCCCGGAATGCGCCGGATCTCGTATTCGACGATCGCGTCGCGCGGCACCGTCGGCTGGTACCAGGAGCCGTCGACGACCCGCAGGTTCGGGTCGTCGAGCTTGGCGGCGAGGTCCTCGGTGGTGATGAAGAGCTGCGATCGATCGGTCATGCGGTCCTCGGTCGGGGCGCGCGCGGCGCGGTCATGTCGGCGAAACGGGGTTCGCCGCATCTAACCGAAGTCGACCGATCGCGGCCGTTCAAAATGCCGTGCGATGCCGCCCCCGGAGGGTGACGCGGCGTCGCAGGCGGAGCCGGCGATCCGGATCAGGCCTCACGGGCCGGTCGCCACCGCCGTCGTGTCGAGGCCGCCCCATTCGCTCCACGCTCCGTCGTAGAGCGCGAGCTTCGCCCGCGGCACGCCGAGCGCCTCGAGCGCGATCCACAGCACCGCAGCGGAGGTGCCGGAGCCGCAGCTGGTGACGATCGGCCGATCGAGATCGACGCCGGCGAAGGCGGCGCGGATGGTCGCGTCGTCGGCGAGACGGCCGTCGGCGGTCGCCACCGTCATCCACGGCACGCTCTTGGCGCCCGGCATGTGGCCGCCGCGCAGGCCCGGACGCGGTTCCGGCGCTTCGCCGCGGAAGCGCTCGGCCGGGCGGGCGTCGACCACGGTCGCGGCGCCGGAGGCGAGCACGCTCACCACCGCGTCGAGATCGGCGATGCGGCCGGCGTCGATCATCGGCGTGAAGGTGGCGGGCGTCGGCGTGCGCGGGGCGCCGGTCTCGATCGGCCGGCCCTCTGTCTTCCACTTCGGCAGGCCGCCGTCGAGCACGCGGACGTCGCGTGCCCCGTAGACGACGAGGTTCCACCACACCCGCGGCGCGGCGAAGAGGCCCAGTCCGTCGTAGACGACGATCGAGGAGTCGTCGCCGATCCCGAGTGCGCCGACCGCCTTCGCGAAGGCCTCGGCCGAGGCCAGCATGTGCGGCAGGCCGGTCGAGGTGTCGGCGATGGTGTCGATGTCGAAGCGCAGTGCGCCGGGGATGCGGCCGGTCGCGTATTCCGCCGTGCCGTCGCGCCCCATCGTCGGCAAGTACCAGGAGGCGTCGAGGATCACCAGCTTCGGATCGTCGATCCGGGCGGCGAGGTCCTCGGTGGAGATGAAGAGGCGGGAACGGTCGGTCATCGGCATCCTCGGCGGTTCAGGGCGACGATCCATAGCGCGTCGCGGCGATCGGGGGGAGGGTGAAATCGCAGGACCGCGGTGGCGCCGGTGCGGGCCTTCGTCGGGAGGTCGCGCGACGATCGGCTTCGGGGAAACAGAAAATTCAGGCGATCCGGTCAAGATCCCGGTCACGGATCTCTACCCCGGGGACTGCGAGCCTTGACCGACGTGCATCTGGAGCGGCCTTCCATGACCGAAGCGCCTCGTGCCGACCTTCTGGTGCGGTTCCTGAAACCGCATTGGCTCGTCGTCGCGGTCGCCTGGGCCTTCGTCGCCTCCCATTTCGCCGCCGACTGGAGCACCATCGGCGACGTCTTCCGCGACACCGACGACGCCATGCGCCTCGTCGAGGTGCGCGACTTCCTCGCCGGTCAGGGGTGGTTCGATCTGCATCAGTATCGGCTCGATCCGCCGGTCGATCAGCCGATGCACTGGTCGCGCTTCGTCGATCTGCCGATCGCCCTCCTGATCCGCCTCGCCGAGGTCTTCGTCTCGACCGCCACGGCGGAGAAGGTGGCGCTCTATCTGTGGCCGACGCTGGAGCTGATCCCGGCGCTGTTCGCGGTGCGACGCATCGCCTGCCGGATCGGCGGCGACTGGGCGGCGCTGCCGGCGGTCTATCTCACCGCCACCTGCCCGCCGGTGATCGGCCAGTTCGTGCCCGGCCGCATCGACCATCACAACGTCCAGATCACCCTCACCCTGTGGCTTCTCGCCTTCCTCTTCGACGAGCCGTCGCGGCGGCGCGGCGTCGCGCTGGCGGCGACCTCGGCGGTGATGATGGCGGTCGGCATGGAGACGCTGCCGTGGATCGTGCTGGCGGCGCTCGCCGTCGTCCATCACTGGGTGGCCGAGGACGGGCGCGACGAGATGATCGCCTACGGCGCCGGGCTCGCCGCCGGCACCATCGCGATGATGGTCGCGACGCTGCCGCCGAGCCTGTGGACCTGGGGCGCCTGCGATGCGCTCTCGGCCAACTACGTGGCGCTCGCCGCGGTGGGCGGCGCGGGGGTCGCCGCCGGTGCGGTGGTCGCGCCCGCCGGCCGGGCGTTGCGGCTCGCTTTCCTCGCGGCGATCGGCGGTCTGGCGATCTTCGCCTTCGCCCTGCCGGAACCGGCCTGTCTGCGCGGTCCCTTCGCCCAGGTGCTGCCCGAGGCGCGGGCCGTCTGGCTCGACGGCGTCACCGAAGTCCAGCCCTGGCACGTCTTCTTCGGCGCGCATCATGTCGATGCGCTGGTGGCGCTGCTGGTGCCGGTCTTCGCCGCCATCGCCGTGGCGCTGCTCATTCGCGACGAGACGCTGCGCCGCTCGGTTCCGCTGTGGATCCTCGTGGCCTGCGCGGCGCTCGCCACCGCCATCGGCCTCCTGCAGATCCGCACCATAGTCTATGCCGACGTGCTGTCGCTGCCGCTGATTGCCGCCGCGGCCGGACGGCTGGCGCGCGACAGCGAGATCCGGGGCCGCTCGGCGACGGTGACGGTGCTCGTGGCCACGGTGCTCGCCTCCTCCTCGCTCGCCACCTTCGTCGTCGCCAAGGTCGCGCCGGCGTCGTGGAAGGCCGAGCGGGTGGGCGAGACGGCCGCCGCGACCGGAAACGACACCACGCCGAGCGCGACCGGCGCCGGGGCGGGCGCGCCGTGCATGACCGCGTCGAACTATGCGGGGCTGGCGCAGCTCGCTCCCGGGCTCGTCGCGGCGGAGGTCAACATCGGTCCGGCGATCCTCGCCGGCACGCCGCATTCGGTCGTCACCGCGCCCTATCACCGGATGCAGCGCGGCATCATCGACGGCGACAAGATCCTGCGCTCGAAGCCCGACGACGCGCTGGCGCTGATCGACCTGCGGCGGGTCGACTACGTGGCGCTGTGCACCGCCTCGACCTCGGCCGCTTCCGCCCGCGACGAGGCGCCGGACGGCCTTCTCGTCTCGCTCATGGACGGCCGCGTTCCGAGCCGGCTCGAGGAGGTCCACCTCGGCGGGCCGATCCGGGTCTTCCGGGTCCTGCCGGCGACGGCCTATGCGCACCTGCGCGGCTCGTTAACCTCCGATTGACCAAAGCCGGTCGAATGCGGCGGAAACGGCGAACGTTTACCGTTTCTTGGACCGCTAAAATCATAATGACCTCGGTAACCGCCGCGGCACCGTCCGGGCCGGCGACGACAGGGGGGAGGCTTCCTCTTCCCGGGTCGCACGAACCCGGTGACGGCGACCGCGAGCAGGGCGAGGCGGGTCGGTCCCCGCCCGCGAGAAGCCGGGCGACCCGGCCGAGGGATGCGTATCATGCGTGTGGATGCCGACGTTCTCGTCATCGGTGCCGGTCCGGCGGGACTGACCTCTTCCTATCTTCTGACCAAGGCGGGCAAGAAGGTCGTCGTCATCGAACGCGATCCCCACCTCGTCGGCGGCATCTCGCGCACGGTGAACCACAAGGGTTTCCTCTTCGACATCGGCGGCCACCGCTTCTTCTCCAAGTCGAAGGAGGTGGTAGCGCTGTGGAAGGAACTGCTGCCCGACGATTTCATCGAGCGCCCGCGTTCGAGCCGCATCTTCTACGGCAAGAAGTTCTATTCCTATCCGCTCAAGGCCTTCGAGGCGCTGACCAACCTCGGCATCTTCCAGTCGGCGGCCTGCGTGCTGTCCTATGCCTGGGCGCGGATCAATCGGGTGGAGAACCCGAAGACCTTCCATCAGTGGGTGCGCAACCAGTTCGGTGAGCGTCTCTTCCGCATCTTCTTCAAGACCTACACCGAGAAGGTGTGGGGCATGAACTGCGACGAGATCTCGGCCGACTGGGCGGCGCAGCGCATCAAGGGGCTGAACCTCGGCGCCGCCGTTTGGAACGCGCTCACCCGCGGCCGCAAGACGGTGAAGGCGGAGGGCGACGAGGTCATCAAGACCCTGATCGAATCCTTCGAATATCCGCGCAAGGGCCCGGGCATGATGTGGGAGGCGGCCGCCGCCAAGACCCGCGCCCAGGGTGGCGAGATCGTCATGGGCCGCACCCTGTCGAAGCTCTCGCGCGACGAGAAGACCGGCATCTGGACCGTCACCGCCACCGCCGAGGACGGGTCCGAGGAGAGCTGGACGGCGCATCACGTGATCTCGTCGGCGCCGATCCGCGAACTCGGCAATGCACTGTCGCCGCGGCCGATGTCGCTGTTCTCGGCGCGCTCGCTCAAGTACCGCGACTTCATCACGGTGGCGCTGATCACCACCCGCAAGGATCTCTTCGCCGACAACTGGATCTACATCCACGATCCGGCGGTGAAGGTCGGCCGCGTCCAGAATTTCCGGTCCTGGTCGCCGGAGATGGTGCCCGATCCGAACCTCGCCTGCCTCGGCCTCGAATATTTCTGCTTCGAGGGCGACGACATGTGGACCGCGTCGGACGAGGATCTGGTGGCGCTGGCCAAGCGCGAGATCGCCCAGATCGGTTTGGTGAACGAGGACGAGGTGGTCGACGCCTGTGTCGTGCGCCAGCCCAAGGCCTATCCGGTCTACGACGACGACTACAAGCATCACGTCTCGATGATCCGCCTCGACCTCGAGCGGACCTGCCCGGGGCTGTATCTCGTCGGCCGCAACGGCATGCACAAGTACAACAATCAGGACCACGCCATGATGACGGCGATGCTGACGGTGGAGAACATCCTCGCCGGTCAGCGCATCTGGGACGTGTGGAACGTCAACGAGGACGCCGAGTACCACGAGGCCGGCGGCTCGGGCGTGGCGGAAGCCCTGAAGAGCGAACGTCTGGTGCCGCGCAAGGTCGCCTGACCAGGCTTCGCGCGACGACGTCGGACGAGGGCGAGGGCCCGTGGAGCGCGAGCTCCGCGGGCCTTCGCGTATTCGCGGGGATGGATGGATCGCTCGGGTCCTACCAGCCGGCGAAGAGCAGCCACCAGCCGATGTTGGCCACGCCGAGGGCGGGAAGGACCGCGAGGCCGACGGCGATCCGGCGCGCCGTCGTCGCGCCGTGGACGCCGGCGATGCCGACGACGAGCCGGAGCGACCACAAGGTGGCGGCGGCGAGCACCGCGACCCGCGTCGGCCCGACCCAACCGACGGGGAAACCGTCGTTCTTCAACAACGTCACCGTCAGGCTCGACAGGCCGATGAAGACGCCGGCGCCGGCGATCGGGATCAGACCCTGGGCGAGATGGTGGAACCGCGGCCACGACCACGCACCGAGAAGGCGCGTGGCGAGCGCCAGCGAAGCGGAGACGAGCGCCCCGACGGCGAGCGCCGTGGCGATCACATAGGCGACGAGCAGGAAACCATCGAGAACGGTGAGCACGTCGTTGAGCGCCGGTTCGTTGGTCAGGACGAACCACGGCATCGTCGTGGTGAGCGGCCACAGGACGCCGTGATCGACGAGGCGATCCGCGACCGCCTGCTTCAGGGCGACGAACCACGGGCTCGCCGACCAGTGGAAGGCGCCGACCGCGATGCCCATCAGTCCGAAGACGATCAGCGCCGTCTCCCAGGCGTCGGTCTCCTCGCCGGCGACGTGGACGATCTCCCGCGACGGCGCGCGCAGTTGCAATCGGATGGCGCCGCCGCGATAGCCGGAACAGCGCCCACACATGTGACAGCGCGCCGAGCCGCGCATCGTCGGCAACGCCACCATCGGGGCGCAGACCACCCGGTCGCCGGCGACGTGCTCGCGCCGGGCGATGGCCCAACGGTCCTCGTCGACGGCGAAATGCAGCGGCGCCATCTTGGCCAGCACCCGGAAGACACCGTTGACCGGACAGAGGAAGCGGCACCACACCCGCTTCTCGCGCCCCCAGAGCCAGCCGACGCCGATCGCCGCGACGGTCGAGCCGCCGAGCACGACCAGGGCCGGGGCGGGGTACTGATAGACGCTGACCATCTGGCCGTAGATCGTCGTCAGGGCGAAGGCGGTGAAGGGCCATCCCGGCCACCGCACCCAGCGCGGGATCGCCCGGCCTCGGCCGTGGCGCGCGGCGATCTCGGTGAGTGCGCCTTCCGGGCACAGTACGCCGCACCACAGGCGTCCGACCAGGATCATCGACACCAACACGAAGGGCCACCACACGCCCCAGAACAGGAACTGGGCGAAGAGCGTGACGTGGCTCCAGATGTGATCGAGCCGGCCGGGCAGCGGCGCCGCCAGCGGCACGAGGAGCAGCGCCGCATAGACCCCGACCACCACCCATTGCAGCCGCCGGATCGTCGCGGCGTGATCGCGTAAGCCGTCACCGAGCCGAGCGACCGCCGCGTCGAGGCGAGCGTGGCGGTCGGTCGAGGGAAGCGACGGGACGGGCAGATCGGTCATGGCCGCACGGTCCGGATCTCGCAACGGGGGGAGGAGTGCGGCGGAGCGCCGGCATCGGCGATCATTCGGCCACCACCTTGGCCGGTGGGTGATCGAGGTGGAAATCGTCGAAGAAGGTGTATTCGCCGGGATCGAGACGGCGGATCACCATGACGCTCTCGCTGCCGGGCGCCAGCACCTTCTCCTTGCGCAGCTCGGTGCTCTCGAACTCGGCCGGCGTGGTGCCGCGATTGATCAGTTCGAGGCGGATGCGGGTGTTCGCAGGCACGACGATCCGCGCCGGCGAGATGACGCCGTCGCGGAACTCGATGCGGAAGGTCGGCTCGCTCTCGGCGCCGGCCGGCGAGACGGCGAGCGCCGAGGCGAGACCGATGGCCGTCAGGAGCACCGAAGCCGGGCGGGGCAGGGGGACCCGAGCGGGACGTTTCATGCGACGGTTCTCCTTTCGGCCGACCGGTGGCGCGACGGGCTCAGTAGGCGCCCTTCTTGCCGATGCCGGCGTAGGTGAACTCCCAGGTCGTGGTGACCGGGGCGAACCACGCACCGACGCCGGTCTCCTTGTCGACATGGCGCCCGAAGTGGCCGGCGTGCGGGTTGGCGCCGGGCGGCGAGATCTTGAAGGTCAGGCGGTACTTACCGGGGCCGGCGAGCTTGACGTTGTCGCCGTAGTGCGGGCCGTCGCTCGCCACCATCGGCATGAAGGTGCCGGCGATCTTCTTGCCGTCGTCGAGCTTCACCAACTCGAAGTCGACGGTGAGGTAGGGCACCCAGTCGCCTTCGGCGAAGCCGTTCGGGTTGTCCTTGGAGGCGTGGATGTCGGCTTCGAGATGGATGTCGCTCTCGGCGGCGGCGCGCATCATGCCGGGCGGGTCCATTTCGATCGGCTGCAGATAGACGGCGGCGATCTCCATGCCGCCGCCCGACTGCGGCTTGCCGACGGGAACCTCCTTGGCGGAGGCGGAGGCGGAGGCGAGGGACGTGGCCAGCGCCGCGGTGGCGAGGGCGAAAAGGCGAAGACGCATCGACGAACTCCGGGAACGAGAGGAGAGAGCGGCCGCCGAAGCGGCTTCGCATCCTCTCTAATGCGAATGCGAACTACTCGCAACAAGAATCTGAAGTCAGGCATTACATTGAAATCATTCTGAAATGCGATGCGGCGGGTTTGGCGCCCGCGGTGCGTGGGTCACCGCGCAAGGTCGCCGGACCAAGCCTCGCGCGACGACGTCGGACGAAGGCGAGGGCCCGTGAAGCGAGAGCTCCGCAGGCCCTCGCGCATCACGCGGCACACAGGAGGGGGGGGCAACCTCGAAGAAGTCATCGGCGCGGACAGCACGCATAGCATGTGGCTCCGCCGGGTGAGCCGACCGTCCTTCGAACGACCTTCGACAGGCGTGCGTCTCGCTCCACGACCATGGAGGTGCGCATGTCCAGTCAGTTCGACCTTCTCACCTACACCAATCCACCGATCCGACCGCTCTCCGTATCCGGCGCCGATTTCAAGGATCCGGACGGCGCGACGATGCGCTTCTGGGCGGCCAATGTCGTCGCCTTCTATCCCGATCAGGATACGGCGACGAACTTCGCCCGCAATCTCGCGTCCTGCGGCGTGAACATGGTGCGGTGGCATCACCTGATGCGCCCCAGCTCGGACTGGAACTGGACGTCCCAGATTCCGGCGCTGTCGAACTACGCCGACAACAGTTCTCGCGCGGACCCGAACGGCAAGGATCAGGTCGCGTGGGACCGGTTCGATCGTCTCACCGCAGAGCTCCACGAGAACGGCATCTACATCATGCTGAGTTTCGACTTCACCCGGACCTTCCTGCCGGGGGACGTCACGATCATGACGACCACGCCGTCGGATGCGGCAGCGTGGTCCGCCGCCATACAGCAGCTCGGCGACTGGTCGAATGCGGCATGGTTCGAGACGATCGACAAGTGGCGCATGCTGCCGATGATCGACGAACGCTGTGCGCGGCTGCAGGAAGAATTCATCACGCAGCTGTTGACCCGCAACAACGCCTATCTGGGCAAGACCTATGGCGTCAGCGAACAGATCCTGGCGATCGAGATCCAGAACGAGTGTTCGTCGTTCTACACGATCGTCAACGGCAATCGCTTCGAGCATTCGTCGTATCCGGCGCTGAGCTATTTCCGGAACGCGCTTCTGGCGAAGTGGAACACCTACCTTTCCGCCAACGGCGTTTCTCCGGCTTTCGATCTCTACGCGCCGGCGAACGACACCCAACAGTCCATCCGTGCCGCCTTCTTGAACAAGCTCGATGCGGATCATCGGGACCGCATCCTGGCGAAGGTCTCGTCGCTCGGATTTTCGCGGAACGTCTCGTTCTCCAACCTCTGGCGGAGTGAATCCGACGCCAAGGCGCATTTCGGCGCCGGCGTCTTTTCCGAGAACCACAACTATCTGCCGGCGAGCATCGTCGATCCGATGCCCTACACGTCACTGTTCGGCAACGGCGGCGCCTCGCCGGAGGCCCAGGAGGACTTCGTCTACGCCTTCGCCGCGGAGAACGCCTTCACGAACAAGCCGTTCATCGTCGGCGAACTGAACTACGCGATCGGCGCGTCGGGTGCCGACCGCGATCGAAGGACGATGATGCAACTGGCGGCAGCCGGATACGGTGTTCTGCAGGGATGGTCGGCCGTCACCTGGTTCGCCTGGAACCACGGCGATCGCCGCGTCGCCTCCGACGGGTGGGGAAGCGACGAACGACTGTCGCCGAGCGAAGACGAGATCGCCGGAGACATCATCCAGGACGCCGCCCGTCTCGACCATTTCCGCACCTGCGCGGCGCTTTTCCGCAACGGCCTTCTCGCCGACTCCTCGGCGCCGCTCACCTACACCGTCGACGATCCCGTCTGGAACAGTTTCGGTTGGCCGCCGGCGCCGAAATACAAGTTCCGCCCCGGTTGGCAGAACCGCAGTCGGATCCGCAAGCAGTACGGGGTGAAACCCGCCGGGCAGGATTCATCCGCCCTGATGACGCAGAACCTCGCCAATCCGATCGTTTCGGACAACGGGCAGCTCTGCAAGGACGTCGTTCGAAAGCAGTTCAGCATCGCGGCGCCGAAAGCGGAAGCCTTCTCGGGCGAGCTCGACGGCTCGGCTCCGGCGCTGCTCTCGCACCTCCTGGTCGCCGACACCGGCGGCTTCGCGACCGCGGCCGTCGTGAGCGCCGACGGTTCGCCCCTCTCCACCTCGGATCATCTGTTGCTCAGCCGGAATCGCGTCTCCGGCTCGGTCTGGCAGGCGGGCCCGTCCCTCAAACTCCGCAATCTCCAGCCGCCGACTTCGTCGTCGAGCTGGTACCTGCGCCCGCTGCGCCCGCGTGGGGCACCGGGCGTCGGTGAACTCTTCCCCGTCGCCGTCGATGCGAACGGCGACCTCGACCTGCCGGCCTCGATGGCCTGGCGCGAAGCGGAGCTCATCCACATGACCACGAGCGGAACTTCCGAAACCGACGTCCTCGTCTACACCGGTGACGGTTCGGACCTTCAGGCCGCGATCAACGAGGCGGCCGCCGCCGGCAAGGCGCTCTACATTTCCCCCGGCACCTACGACGTCTGGAACCTCGGCGTCGGCGATCCCATCCGCATCTTCGGCACGCCGGGCAAAGTGATCCTTCGTCCGGTGAGCGGCGCGGCCTACGTGCTCTACGTGGGTGCCTTCACCGACGTGACCATCGAAGGGATCGTCTTCGACGGCGCCGGTCGGACCCTGTCGGTCGACAGCGGGCTCGCGACTCGGTCGATGCTGGCGGTCAAACGCGGACGCGGTGAGCCCTCCCGGATCCGCATCGTCAACTGCACCTTCCGGACCTCGCCCCACGCGGGTCTTCAGATCTACGGCGTCACCGCCAGAGTGGAGAACTGCCGCTTCGAGGGCGTCGGCGACGGCGTGTTCGTCCGTGACGCGGACGGCGTTCAGATCGTCGGCAACGATTTCGTCGGCAACACCGGCAACGCGATCTACGTCGAACGGCTGAACGGAGAGTGGAACGGCGTCATGACGCCCGGTTTCGACGGCACGCTGATCTCCGGCAATCATGTCGACACCGTCTACCAGGGTGACCCGTCGTCGACCGGTTGGGAAGGCAACGGCGTCCTGTTGCTCAAGGCGGCGAGCGTTCGCGTCACCGACAACGTCTTCCGGAATTGTGCGCTGTCGGCGGTACGCGCCAACATGTGCACGGATCTCGTCGTCAACGGCAACAGCTGCCACGGGATCGGAGAGACGGCCCTCTACGTCGAAGCCATTCTCTCCGGCGTCACCGAACTGGCTCCGGGATTCGGAGCGGTCGTCACCGGAAACCTCGTCGACGACGCCGCGACCGGGATCACGCTCGCGAACTTCAATTTCGGTGGCCGTCTCGGCGTCGTTCAGGGCAACCTGCTGCGTAATCTCGCGGTCAAGACGATCGCTGCCGGCACCGCGAACCAGTATTCGACCGGCGGCTGCGGCATCATCGTCGAGGGCGACACCAACGTGAACGGCAATGTCGTCGAGAACGCCGCCCGCCTCGGCGTGGTTCTCGGCACCAACCACTACACCGACGATCTTCTGTGCAACGGCAATCTGATCCGCAATTCGCCGATCGGCATCGGCTTCGCCGATGCCGCCGCGACCGGCGGGCGCGACGCTCAGATCTTCATCGCCTCCAACATGGTCGCACACTTCACCGACGACGCCTCCCACGGCGCGATCGTGCCGGTCGCCTACAACTCCTCCGGCTACTACCGCGCCACCGGCACCGATCTCGGTCAGGTCGACACCTCGACGACCCACCCGAACGTCCGCGTCGATCGCAATCGTTGCTACTGATCGCGCACGACATCCCTCCCGTGCCGGCACCCGCCGGCACGGGTCGGCGTCGGGTCGCGGTAAACCATCCCACCGGATAGATGGCGCGCGACCATTGTCGCACGCGCTTCGGAGGCGGATGATGGCCGATCGGGACGGCCGTCCCGCGACGAGGGACCGGTATGAGCGTGGAACGACGCTTCCAGGGGATCGAGGCGCTGCGCTTCCTGAGCGCCGTGGCCGTCGTCTTCTGGCACTACCAGCACTTCTATCTCGCGGTCGACGACGTCTTCGTCGTGCCCTTCACCCGCGACCGCGAACCGTTGTGGTGGTTCTTCCGCGCCTTCTACGATCACGGCTATCTCGCCGTCTGGGTGTTCTGGCAGATCTCCGGCTTCGTCTTCTTCTGGAAGTACCACGAGGCGATCGCCCGCGGCGAGGTGACCTCCTGGTCGTTCTTCGTCCTGCGCTTCTCGCGCCTCTATCCGCTGCATTTCGCCACGCTGCTGATCGTCGCCGCGCTGCAGGCGGTCTATGCGGCGGGCCATGCCGGCGCGTTCTTCGTCTACGCCGACAACGATCTGCGCCACTTCGCCCTGAACCTCGTCTTCGCGCCCTTCTGGGGGTTCGAGCGGGCGATGTCGTTCAACGGGCCGATCTGGAGCGTCTCCGTCGAGGTCGTCGTCTACGCGCTGTTCTTCGCGGTGTCGGTGATGACGCGGCTCGGCCTCTTCGGCCGGCTCGCCTTCGTCGCCGCGGCGGTCGTGCTGTTGGCGGCGAACTCGCGGTTCGGGCCGGTGCCGGGGCAGCGCATGATCCTCAACTGCGTCGCCTATTTCTTCATGGGCGGAGCGATCCACGCGGTCGCGGCGCGCCTTTCGGCCGAGGCGCTGCGGCGTGCGGCGCCCTTCGCGGTGACGGCGGCACTGGTCCTCGCCTGGGTGACCTTCCGCGGCGAAGTCGACACGCCGAAATGGGCGGTCCTCGGCTTCTCCACGCTGCTCACCTTCGGTGTCCTCGGTCTCGACGGCTGGCCGATGATCGCGCGCGTTCTCGCCCGCATCGCGCCGCTGGCCGATACCACCTACTCCTCCTATCTCGTCCATTTCCCGATCCAGATCGCCGCGGTGACGGTGAGCGACCGGCTCGGCTTCGAGCGCACCATCTACGACGCGCCGGCGGCGCTGATCGCCTACCTCGTCGCCACCTTCTGGCTCGGCTGGGTGGTCTTCCACCGCTTCGAGCGTCCGGCCCAGGCGTGGCTCAGGCGGCGGATGCTGGTCGCGCGGAAGTCGTCGACCCGCATCGAAGCGCGCGGCTGATCCCGACCGCGATCGCACTCGGCGGCGAGGGAGCCGTCGCCGATCTCACCTTCATGGAAACGAAGCGTAGCGCCTCGAGGGCGCTTCTCTCGTCGGGCTCGCCCGACGAGAGCCCGAAAACGAAACGGGGC
>CALBKH010000063.1 GCA_937892955.1 uncultured Alphaproteobacteria bacterium | reverse complement strand
ACGATATTCGGGCCACGCCAGCCGGTTTCTCGCCCCACGATGAATTAGGCGGGGTTAACGAGGGGTTAAGATCGGCGCCTTCGAGGGGCGCGGAAACGGTTCGTTGATCTCGATCACGGTCTCTCGAAAAAATAGGCATGGTCCGGAACCGCAACTTCATCATGCGGTCTCATCCTCGGCGACGCGCCGTCATCGGTCGAGGTCGTCCATGTCACTGCAACATCTTCTCTCAACCATGCTGCCGGTTCTGCCGCTGATCGTCATCGCCTTGATGATCGGAGTGGCGGCGAGTTTCGGATATCGCTTCGTGCTGGCGCTGCTCGGGCGGCCGCAGCCGAGCGAGAGCGGGCCGGTCACCCCGGTCGGACGGTTCCTCGGGCGCACGCTGTCGATGCTCCTGGCGCCGATCCAGCAGATCCTGGCGATCGTGGCGATGTTCCTCGTCCTGTCGACGATTCTCTTCCTGGCCGACCGGTACCGCCTCTACGACGACGGACTGGTCGACACGACGGTGACGATCGTCGGGCGGACCAGACGCTGCCTCGATCCGGGTGTCGATCGGAACGCCGCCCTGCCGACGGCACCGGCCTGCAGCGACACCGGCGAGACGGGTCGACAGGTGATCGATGCCCTCGACGTCACCTTCGTCGGGGCCCAAGGTCGGGCCATCACCGCGGCGGCGCCGCTCTATCTCGCGAAGCCGGAACACAGGTCGCCGGGCGACACCTTTCGCGCGTCCTACTACCCCGCGGAACCGTTGCGGCTCGGCCTGCATCTCTCCGAGATGAACCTGATCGGCTTGGACAAACTCCTCTTGGCCGGTCTCGTGTCGTGGGGGTTGTCGATGGTCGTGCGGCGGATACGGCACCGTCTCGTCGGGAAGACGGACGACGACGCCGCCGAAGAGGGCGGGATCCTCGGGGCGGTGCGCGGCCTCTTCCGACGGATCGGGGCGGCGCTCGCCGGCAGCGGTGCCGCACTCCCACCGCCCGACACCGGGGTGATCGCGGCGCGCGCCGGTCTCGGTGTCGGTCGTCCGGCGGCGGCCTCGGAAGGGTTCGGACGGCGGCGACGCGGCGTGGATCGCGGCTGAAACGCCACGCCGGCCGCGGTCACGACGACAGCGGACATCTTCGCCCGCCGATGGTCCCGGCTCTCGTCCGCCGCCGCGGGCGCGCTCAGAGCCCCGGCTTTCGGCCGCCGAGCGCATGCCCGGCGATGTCGAGGCGCGATTCCAGATCGCCCGGCAGGGTGATCGTCGCCACTTCCGGGGTGCCGAGGCGCCACATCGTGGCGTCGGCCCAGAAGAGGCGGGCGGGTTCGGGATCGTGGAAGGCGGTCCAGGGGATGCGCACCGGGGTCTTGCCGAAACCGCCGAAGATCGGGACCTTCACGGCGAGATGCAGGCCGCGCGGATCGATGCCGACGACCACGCAGTTGCGCCACAACACCTTGCCGACCATCAGGTTGGCGCGGGTGGTGATCGGGTCCTTCGGCGCCTCCGTGACGCCCCAGGCGGCCTCCAGCGCCGACCAACCGGTGGAGGAGCCGCCGGCGCGGCGCTTCATCGCCGCCAGCACCTTCCACAGCACCAGCCCCATGGCGACGAGGAAGAAAACCTCGACGACGAGCAGGACGTACATGAAATCCATCGTGGTTCCCCTCCCCGAGACCCGGAGAAGGCGATGATACGCGCAACCCCGGAGGACTTCTGTCCGTAGGAGCGCGAGCACGTCGCGGCCGTCGAGAGGGGGGCTCAGCTGCGCGAAGCGAGGAGTTTGGCGCCGAAGCCGATCATGGTGAGGCCGGCGATGCGATCGAACCACGAGCGGCCACGATCGAGGACGGTGGCGACGGGGCGGCTCGACACGAAGGTCGCCAGCACGACGTTCCACAGGAAGGAGATGGTCGGCATCATCGCCACGGCGAGCGCCTGTTCGCCGACGGAGAGGCCGTAGGCGCCGGTCGCGGCGAAGATCGACATGTAGTAGCCGACCGACTTCGGGTTGGTGATGTTGGTGAGGATGCCTGCGCGGAAGGCCTCGGCACGGGTCATCGGTTCGGTGACGGCGGTGAAGATCGATGCGGGGGCGTGAGAGCGGCGGATGGCCTTCGCGCCGAGCCAGACGAGATAGAGACCGCAAGCGAAGCGCATCGCATCGGCCAGACCCGGGACGGCGGTGAGCAGGGTGCCGAGACCGGCGAGGCCGGCGACCGCCCAGAGGATGCCGACCGGCCAGATCCCGGCGGCGACGGTGTAGCCGAGGCGTCGATCGTGGGCGGCGGCATGGACGACGAGCAGCATGTTCGGGCCCGGCGACAGGTTCAGAACCACCTGGGCCGCGACGAGGGTGGCGATGATCTGCAGACTTCCGGTCACGCGAGCGTCCTCTTCGGGGTCGTACCGTCGTCGGGGGCGAGCCCGGCGACGTGGGTTAACGCGACGCGGCAATTCTTGCCCATCGTATGGTTAACGCGAAGTAAAGAGATCGTGCCGTCTCGGGGCGTGGCGCTCCGACCTCGGTGGAGCCCACCGCGCCCGCCGCCGCGCACTTCGCCAACGAGCGTCACCGTCCGGTACGGCCGCCCCGGCGATGCGTCCTTCGGACACGACGAAGCGCCCGGTCGGGGCGGAGCGGGACGAGATGCGGCTCCCGTGAGGAGAAGCGATCGGAAGGCGGCTCGACTTCGCCTCACGCCGCTTCGACGCCGCCGCCGGGGGGCGGGATGTCGAAGCCGTCGTCGCCGTATTCCTTGAGCTTGTTCCTGAGCGTGCGGATCGAGATGCCGAGGATGTTGGCGGCATGCGTCCGGTTGCCCAGGGTCGAGCCGAGGGTGTCGAGGATGAGCTGGCGTTCGACATCGGCGACGGTGCGGCCGACGAGGGCGCGGGTGACCGCTTCCGCGGTCTCCGCCACGTGGCGCACCGCGGCGTCGCCGGGCTTCGGCGGGGCGGCGCCGGCGGTGCCGTGGGCCTCGTCGAGGCGCGAGCCGTCGGGGGTGCGCAGGGCGTCGAGGCCGATGGTGTCGCCCACCGCCAGCAGCACGGCGCGGTGCATGCAGTTCTCGAGTTCGCGGACGTTGCCGGGCCAGCGGGCGCGGACGAGTTCGCGGCGGGCATCCGGGTCGATCGGGCGCGGCTTCAGGCCGTTGGCCTTGGCGTAGCGCTCGACGAAGTGATCGGCCAGCGCCTGGACGTCGGCGGGGCGGTCGCGCAGCGGCGGGATCTTCAGATTGACGACGTTGAGGCGATAGAGCAGGTCCTCGCGGAAGGTGCCTTTGCGCACCTCCTCGGCCATGTTGCGGTTCGACGTCGCCAGGATGCGGATGTCGACGGGGACGGGGCGTGAGCCGCCGACGCGGTCGATGACGCGCTCCTGGATGGCGCGCAGCAGCTTGGCCTGCAGGCGCAGGTCCATCTCGGAGATCTCGTCGAGCAGCAGGGTGCCGCCGTCGGCCTCCTCGAACTTGCCGATGCGGCGGGCGACGGCGCCGGTGAAGGCGCCCTTCTCGTGGCCGAAGAGTTCGCTCTCGAGCAGGGCTTCGGGGATGGCGGCGCAGTTCACGGCGATGAAGGGCCTGGCCGAACGGTTCGATTTGCGATGGAGGTGGCGGGCCAGCACCTCCTTGCCGGTGCCGCTCTCGCCGGTGATCATGATCGAGGCCTCCGACGGGGCGACCTGATCGGCGAGGCGGACGACGCGGGCCATGGCCTCGTCGCGGACGATGAGGTCGCGTCCGTCCTCGGTCACCGCGGCGAGCACCGCGGCGATGAGGTCCGGGTCGGGCGGCAGGGGGATGTATTCCTTGGCGCCGGCGCGGATGGCGCCGACCGCGGCGCGGGCATCGGAGGCGACGCCGCAGGCGACCACCGGCACGTGGATCAGTTCGCTCTCCAGGCGGCCGATGAGATCGGCGACGTCGAGGACGACGTCGATCATGATCAGATCGGCGCCGCGACCGGAGCGCAGGGTCTTCAGCGCCACGTCGATCGACTCGGCATGGGTGACGCCGGCGCCACGTTCGATGGCGATGCGCGAGGCGACGGCCAATTGGCCACCGAGTGTTCCGACGATGAGGAGCCTCATGCGATGTCCCTCATTTGTCCGACTTGATGATCTCGGTCATGGTCACGCCCAGTCGATCCTCGACCAGCACGACCTCGCCGCGCGCCACCAGACGGTTGTTGACGTAGATGTCGATCGCTTCGCCGACCTTGCGGTCGAGTTCGAGCACCGTGCCCTGGCCGAGTTTGAGCAGGTCGGAGACCTGCATGCGCGCCTGACCGAGCACGGCGGAGACCTTCACCGGGACGTCGAACACCGCCTCGAGCTCGGCGGCGGCGTGGGCGACGGCGACGTCGTCGTCGAGGCGGCGTCCGTTGGACGCGGCCCCCATGTCGTCGAGGGCGAGGCCCGAGCGGGTGGGATCTTCGGCGGGCGTGCTCATGGCGCTTCCTTCCCGGATGCGTCGGTGTCGTCGGCGGCGACGGGATCGGTGTGGAGCGGCGCGCGGCTCGTGGCGGCGCGGCCGGCGAACCAGCGGTCGATGGCGGAATCGATCTCGGCCTCGAGGCGGGCGGTGTCGCGCAGGATGCCGCCGTCGGCCCATTCGATGCGGCAATCGCCGCGGACGACGTCGTCCTCGCCGAGGATGACGATGCGACCGTCGAAGCCGGTCTCGCGGGCGATCCGGTCGACGTGGGGCTTCAGCCCGTCGGCGTCCTCGGCGGCGAGGCGGACGACGAGATGCGGCGCCTTGCGCAGCGGCCCGAGGCAGTCGGCGAGGAGCGCGCGGATCTCGGCGAGCGGCTCGCGGTCGACCAGCGTCGTGGCGAGGCGGCGGGCGACGGTCAGCGCCAGATCGACGGCGCGGCGTTCGATGGCGAGGCGATCGGCGTCGAGGGCGCCGAGCAGGGTGCGGGCGGCGCTCGCCAGCGCGGCGGCCTCGTCGGCGAGGCGCTCGGCGGCGCGGGCCTCGACGTCGGCGCGGCCGGCGACGAAGCCGTCCTGGCGGCCTTCCTCGTAGGCTTCGGCGCGGACGCGATCCTCGAGCGCCACCATCTCGGCGAGATGCTGGTCGAGGTCGATCTGCGGGCGCGGCGGTTCGACCGGCGCGGGCGGGGCCTCCGGCCGGGTGAAGTCGAGATCGAAGAGGAAGCGGGCGGGTGCTGCCATGGCGTTCGCGAACCCGTCAGTAGACGAGTTCGTCCTCTCCCTTCGACTTGGAGACCATGATCTCGCCCTTGGCGGCGAGGTCCTTGGTGACGTTGACCAGGATGCCCTGCGCCTCGTCGACGTCGCGCAGTCGGACCGGGCCGAGGGCCTCCATGTCCTCCTTGAGCATGGCGCCGGCGCGTGTCGACATGTTGGCGAAGAAGAAGTCGCGCAAGCTCTCCGAGGCACCCTTGAGGGCGATGGCGAGCTTGTCCTTCTCGACGTTGCGGAGGAGAGTCTGCATGCCGCCGGCGTCGAGCTTGCCGAGATCCTCGAAGGTGAACATCAGCGACTTGATCTTCTCGGCGCTCTCGCGATTCTCCTCCTCGAGCGCCGTGATGAAGCGGGCTTCGGTCTGGCGGTCGAAGGAGTTGAAGATGTCGGCCATCAGCTCGTGGGCGTCGCGGCGCGAGGTGTGCGACAGGTTCGACATGAATTCGATGCGCAGCGTCTGCTCGACCTTGTCGAGAACCTCCTTCTGCACCGCCTCCATGCGCAGCATGCGGTTCACGACCTCGAGGGCGAACTCCTCCGGCAGGATGGCGAGGACGCGGGCGGCGTGATCGGAGCGGATCTTGGAGAGCACCAGCGCCACGGTCTGCGGGTATTCGTTCTTGAGATAGTTGGCGAGGACGTTCTCCTGGACGTTCGACAGCTTCTCCCACATGTTGCGGCCGGCGGGCCCGCGGATCTCCTCCATGATGGCGTTGACCCGCTCGGGCGGCAGGAACGACATCAGGATGCGCTCGGTACTGTCGAAGTTGCCGGTGAGCGAGCCCTTCGACGACAGCTTGGTGACGAAGTCGACGAAGAGATGCTCCAGCATTTCCGGCGACACCGGGCCGAGCTTGGACATGGCGAGGGAGATCTGCCGCACTTCGAGTTCGTCGAGACGCTGCCAGATTTCGCGGCCGTGCTCCTCACCGAGGGCGAGAAGCAGCACGGCGGCGCGTTCGGCGCCGACCAGTTCGCGGTAGGTTTCGCCCGCGTTGATCTGGAGGCTGGGTGCCCCGCCGGAATTGGTGCTGCGTGCCGGAACCGCCATCTCCACCTCACGCCGCTTCGGTGAGCCACGAGCGGATGATCATCGCCGCTTCGTTGGGGCTCTGCTGGACCATCTCGCCGATCTTCAGGATCGATCCCGCCTGCACCGCGCCGAGGGCCTTGGCCTCCTCGAGCCGCATATGGGTGGGATGGACCCCGGGTTCCTCGCCGGCCGCGCCGCCGGCGGCGCCACCGGCCGAGTTCCCGCCGCCGCCTTCGCCGGCGACGGTCGAGAGCAGGTTCTCCAGCGCGTGGCCGTCGCCGGTGGGGACGAGCGCGCCGCCGGCGCCGGCGCCGGCGAGGGCCGGTTCGGGCGCCATCATGCGGTTGATCAGCGGACGGACGGCGAAGAGCAGGACGAGGAGCGTCATCACCACCAGCGCGCCGAGTTCGATGAGGCGCAGCATGTCCTCGCGACCGAAGTCGAAGAGCGCGGCGAAGCCGGTCTTCTGGTTCTCGAGCGGCAGCGAGGCGGGCGCCTCGGCGAAGCGGAGATTGACCACCTCGACCTGATCGCCGCGCGCCTGATCGAAACCGACGGCCGACTTCACCAGCGCGGCGATGCGATCGAGATCGGCCTGGGGGCGCGGCTGGTAGGCGACCTCACCGTTGGCGGTGGAGGCGTAGACGCCGTCGACCAGCAGGGCGACGGAGATCTTCTTGATGCGGCCGGCCTCCAGCACCTCGGTGCGGCTGGTGCGCGAGATCTCGTAGTTGACCGTCTCCTCGGAGGTGTTGGACGCTTCCTTGTCGGAGCCCTTGCCCTGGTCCTGGGTGCCGCCGGGCACCTGGTTGGCGACGGTCACCGACTTGTCGCCGGAGACGTTGGTGGAGTTCTCCTCCTTGGTCTGGGTCGAGCGGACGACCTGACCGTTGGGGTCCCAGGTGTCGGAGGTCTGGGTGACGCGGTTGTAGTCGAGGGTCGCCGAGACGCGGACGCGGGCGCGGCCCTGGCCGACCACCGAGGCGACGATCGATTCGATCTGGTTCTCCATCCGCTGCTCGAAGGCGGAGGTGCGCTCCTGCAGCGACGAGGCGACGAGCCCCTCGGCGTCCTCGCCCTGACCGGAGGCGAGAAGCCGGCCGGTCTCGTCGACGACCGAGACCCGCGACGGCTTCATGCCTTCGACGGCGGCGGCGACCAGATGTTGGATGGCGCGGACCTGAGCGGGGTCGAGGGCGCCGCGCAGCTTCAGGGCGATCGAGGCGGTGGGGTCGCGCTTGTCCTTCTGGAAGACCTGGCGTTCGGGGATGACGAGGTGGACGCGGGCGGTCTGGACCCGATCGATGGCGCGGATGGTGCGCGACAGTTCGCCTTCGAGGGCGCGCAGGTGGTTGATGTTCTGGACGTAGGAGGTGGTGCCGAGGCCGTCCGACTTGTCGAAGATCTCCCATCCGACCGAACCGCCGGCGGGAACGCCCTTCTCGGCGAGCTTCATGCGGAGGCGCAGCACCCTGTCCTTGGGCACCAGGATCTGGGCGCCCTCCTGGCGCAGCTCGTAGGGGATCGCCTGAGTCTCGAGATCCTTGACGATGGCGGCCGAGTCCTGGACCGACAGATCGGAATAGAGCGGGGCCATCGCCGGCTGCGACACCTTCATGGCGATGAAGGCGAAGAAGCCGAGCGTCACCGCGGCGACGACCGCCATCGCGGCGAGCCTCGCCGGACCGAGTTTCTGCAGGAACTCCAGGGCGCCGTTCACGGGTCGGGGGTCCTCGTGTCGCAGAGTGGGTGGGTCGGGCCCGGGGGAGGCTCGACCCGGGATTCCGGGTGTGGCGTCGACGGGGCCCTTCCGCCGGACGGATCCGGGGTATCGGCGAGGGCCGAGCGGTCCACCGGCGAGGAGCCCGGTGGGGACGGGAGAATCTCCACGGCGAACCACTGGGCAAGAATTTCCCAGCGGATGGTAAACGGGAGGTTAACGACGCGTCCGGATGCGACACGACCGGCGGGTCGGGCGGTGAAAAATCGGCGGAAGCGGTGAAGAATGCGTCGACGGATCGGCGAAAATTGCCGGGTCGAGGTAACGGCCCGGCGGCCGTGTCGGGGTTCGTGCCGGGAGCGGAGCGGAAAAAGAGAAGGGGCCGACCTCGCGGTCGACCCCCTTCACACGACGGATCCCCGAAGGGGCGTCACTGACGGTATTGCTGGATGCGCGTCGTCCTCAGTCCGGCGAGACCATGGCGGTCGATCGAATGCTGCCAAGCGAGGAATTCTTCGACTGTCAACGTATAGCGATTGCAGGCCTCTTCGAGGGACAGCAGTCCCCCGCGCACGGCTGCGACGACTTCTGCCTTGCGACGGATCACCCAACGCTTCGTTCCCTGCGGAGGCAGGTCTGCGATGGTCAGAGGACTTCCGTCCGGGCCTATGACGTATTTCACACGCGGTCTGAACTGATCGGTCATCGTACTCTCACACATTCGATGCGATCACATCGAAAGCGAGAGTAGGGCCGCCGCCTTAAAATATGGCTAAACGTCGCCGCCGACGTGATTCTTTTCTCTCACGATCCCGACGAAGAGGCTAAAGAGCGCGGAAAAGCGCCGGAATCGGACATCTCCGATCCGGCGCTCACGATCCGCCCGGGCGGGTCGAGCCGGCCGCTCAGCTGGTCGACGACACCGATTTGACCAGATAGGCGCTGATCAACTGGCCGCCGATCGACAACATCGGCGTCGAGCCGGTGAAGTCGATCCGGTCGACGACACCGGTGGTCTCGGATTTGTAGGTGACGGCTTTGCCGGAGGCGTCCTTACCGCTGATGACGATGCTGTAGTCGCCCGCCGGCGCGATGCCGCCGGTGTCGGTCTCGCCTTTCCACTCGAACTTGCCGTCACCGGCGGCGAGTTTCTCGGTGGTGGAATAGACGACGTTGCCGTCGGCGTCGTAGATCTTGATCTCGGCGGCCGAGCTGGCGGCGGATCCGTTGAAGTTCCAGGTGGCGACGCCGTCCTTCAACGCCGTGGTAGAGCTGTCGACGGTGACGGTCTTGCCGACGTAGCCGAGGAAGGACAGGGCGCTCTGGATGGCGAACTGGGTCTTCAGATCGGTGAGCGTCGAGTTCATCTTGATCTGCTGCTCGACCGACGAATATTGGACGAGCTGGTTGGTGAACTCGGTCGCATCGGTCGGGTTGAGCGGGCTCTGGTTCTGCAGCTGGGTGACCAGGAGCTGCAGGAACATCTGGTAGTTGCCCGACAGCGCCGACATGTCCGAGGAGGACGACGACGAGTTGGACGAAGCGGCGACGGAGCTGATCGACACGGGGGATCCCTCCCGAAGTTCAACGCATCACGAAGGCGGGGCGCCGGCGCGGGGGACGCGTCGGCGGGTACGGTTTCAGACCCTGAGGTCGACACCTCCGGCACGGGCCGCGCGATAGGCGAGAGCGGCGACCGGCGCGACGGACGCGGCCTCGTCCTCGTCGGCGGCCGGGCGCTCGGTACGGGTCGCGGCCTCGTCGTAGGTGCGCCAGCCCTGGCCGCTCTGGCCGCTCGGCTGTTCCTTCAAGGAGAACTGCAGACCGGAAGACGAGACGTCGAGACCGGCGTCGGCGAGCGAACGTTCGAGGTTGCGCTGATCGCGCAGCATCAGATCGAGGGTCTCGGTGCGTTCGACCACCAGATGGGCGCGCACTTCGCCGGAAGAGCGCACTTCGACGCGCACGTCGACCCCGCCGAGTTCGGCCGGCGACAGGCGGATGTCGAACCGGGAGTGACCGGCGCGGCTCTGCGTGGCGATGGTCTCCGGGACCTGGGCGAGGGGGACCGACCGGGTCGCATCGGTCGTCGCGTCGCGCGACGGGACGGAGGTGGTCGCGGTCGCGGCGCCGCGGTGCAGACCGTCGGCGGCGGCGATGCCGGCGAGCTGTTCGGTGGAGGCCGCCGGTGCGGCGGCGGCCGGAGTCGGGTCGACGGTCGAGGCGCGATCGGCGGTCGCGGCGGCGGACGGGGCTTCCGGGTTGTTCGCGGCGGTGCGCGTCGTCGAGGCCGCGGTCGCGAGCGAGGTCGGGGCGGCCGGCTGTGCGGCGGGCGTGGAGACGGTCCCGCCTTGCAGCGCGGCGACCCGGGAGGTCGTCGGCGCAGCGAAATGTTGCAGGGTCGGGGCGGGTTCGGCCGTGGTGATCCGCTCCGTTCTCGTCGGCGTCGCGGTGTCGGTGCTCGCGTCGGGGGACGCGATCGCGGTCTCGGCGTCGCCGAACGTCTCGGCCGGAACCGCCGATGTCACCGACGGCGCCGATGGGGCCGGAGCGGTCGACGGGGCCGAGTTCGTGGCGGTGGTCGGAGCGACCGGAACGGTCGAGCGGACCGGGTTCGTAGCGGTGGTCGGATCGACCGCCGAGGTCACCGCGGCAGGGATGGTCGTCGCGGCCGGGGTGGCCGGAATGCTCGCCCGTGTGGCGGTGAAGCGCCGCAGCGCCGCCGGGGTCGTCGTGGTCGGTTCGGCTCCGGCGACGGCCGCGGCGATCGCCGAGGGAAGGCGCGGATCGAGCGCCGGCGCGACGGTGGTCGGTGCGGCGGGGTTCCTACCGGTGGAAGCGAAGGGGGCGACGGTCGGCGAGACGGCCGTTGCGACCGCCGGGGAAATGGTCGGGGTGGTCGCCCGAGAGGCCGCGGCGGCGGCATTTCCGTCGCTCGGGGTGGGGCTCGGAACGACGCTCGTGTCGGTCGCCGTGGCGGATGCCGCGACCGTCGCCACAGCGGAGGCCGCGGTGCCGGTCGAGGCGGCGACGAGGGGTGAAGCGTGGTCGGCCACGGCCGTCGGAGCGCCGACGCCACCGGTGGGGTCGGTGGTGTGCGAGCGTCCGTCGGCGGCGGCGCCGAGCGAGGCGGGCGAGGCGAGGGCGGCGGCGACGGCCGGAAGCGGCGTGGCGACACCGGCGAGGACGGCGGCGACGGCCGGAAGCGGCGTGGCGACACCGGCGAGGACGGCGAGGGCGCCGGCGAGATCGGCATCCGCCGTGGCGGTCGGTTCGGCGGCGGTCGCCTCCGCCTGGGGAGCGGTGGTGGTCGCCGCGGCAGTCGCGGTGGATGTCGGCGCGATGGTCGATCCGAGCGTCTCGGCGACGGTCGCGGGCGTCGCCACGACCGGCCGGACCGGGTTCGCGGCGATGGTCGGGTCGACGGCGACGGTCGAAGTCGCGATGCGGGTGGGGGGCGCGGCGATCGGCGAGGAAGACGACGGCGGCGGCAGCGAGGGTGTCGCGGTGGCGAGACCGTCGGCCGTCGAATTCATCAACGCGGCGAAGAGACCCGTCGCCGGCGGAAGCGTGGCTCCGCCGAACAAGGTGGCGGCGCCGGTGTTTCCCGCCGTGAGGGAGGTCATCGACGGGGCGATCGGGTCGACGCTGGGCAAACTCTTCCTCCTGAACCTCGAAACGCGGCTCTGTCGCGGACGAAATCGCAAGAAGGGGGCCAGTTCCCGGAACGCCGCCGCCGAAATCGTCGTGGTGGCGGCCGGAGGGCGGAATTCGGCCGTCGGGTCGCGGCCCGGCCGATTGACCGGCGGCGATCGCACCCTATCTGACGTCATGCAACGATCCCCGGACCCGGCAGGGTCTGCCGAGCGCGGCAGGAGCTGCCGATCCCGGGTTTCGTGCCGAGCGCGGCTCGGGTATAGTCGGGCCACGCCGTGAGCCCGGCGTCGGCCGCCTGTTCGCCGTCTGATGGTTCGTCGCCGAGGTTCCGCCTTCTCATGTCGAATTCCCTCGACCTTCCCGGTCGTCCCGAAGACACGCGTGTCGTCGTCGCGATGTCCGGCGGGGTGGATTCCTCGGTCGTCGCCGCGCTCCTGAAGCGCGAGGGCTACGATGTGGTCGGCGTGACGCTGCAGCTCTACGACCACGGCGAGGCGACCCATCGCAAGGGCGCCTGTTGCGCCGGCCAGGACATCCTCGACGCGCGTCGGGTGGCCGAGGCGATCGGCATTCCTCATTACGTGCTCGACTACGAGGACCGCTTCCAGGAGGCGGTGATCGACCGCTTCGCCGAGAGCTACCTCGCCGGCGAGACGCCGGTGCCCTGCGTCGCGTGCAACCAGACGGTCAAGTTCCACGACCTCCTCGACACGGCGCGCTCGCTCGGGGCGCAAGCGTTGGCGACCGGCCACTACGTCGCCTCGCGGCTGCTTCCCAGCGGTCACCGTGGGCTCTTCCGGCCGGTCGATCTCGATCGCGACCAGAGCTACTTCCTCTTCGCCACCACCCAGGACCAGCTCGACTTCCTGCGCTTTCCGCTCGGCAACCTGCCGAAGAGCGAGACACGCGAGATCGCCCGGTCGCTCGGGCTGCCGGTCGCCGACAAGCACGACAGCCAGGACATCTGCTTCGTGCCGTCGGGGCGCTACGCCGAGGTGATCGAACGCCTGAAGCCGGATGCGGTCGAGCCGGGCGAGATCGTCCATGTCGACGGCCGGGTGCTCGGCCGCCACGAGGGCATCATCCGCTTCACCGTCGGCCAACGGCGCGGCATCGGCGTCTCGGTCGGCGAGCCGCTCTACGTCGTCCATCTCGACGCCGATCGGCGGCGAGTGGTCGTCGGCCCGCGTGAGGCGCTGATGACACGCAGGCTTCATCTGCGTGAGGTCAATTGGCTCGGCGACGAACCGATCGAGGCGATTCCGGCCGAGGGTCTGGAGATCTGGGCCAAGGTGCGCTCGACCCGGGCGCCGCAGCCGGCGTTGCTCTTCCACGATGCGGACGGGGTGACGGTCGAGTTGATCGAGGGCGAACACGGGGTCGCGCCCGGCCAGGCGGCGGTGTTCTACGACGCCGGGGAAGGTGCGGCGCGGGTGCTCGGCGGAGGAACGATCGCGCGGGTCGGACGAGGAACCTCGGCCGACACGGTCATCGGTGAAGAGAAGCGCGGCGCGGTGGCGGCCGCCGAGTGAGGCTTCGAAAGCGAATGTACGACGAGGGATCCGACGGCCACGGGGCCGTTGCGCATCAGGCGAAGAACAACAGGGCGCTGGGTATCGATCCGACCGGCGAGGCCTCGCCGCGGCTCGACGAGAAGGCGGTTCTCGCCGCCTATTCGCGCTGGGCTCCGATCTACGACTGGGTGTTCGGCAAGGTCTTCGAGGCCGGCCGTCGCGCGGCGGAAGAGATCATCAACCGCCGCTCGGGGCGGCTGCTCGAGGTGGGTGTCGGCACGGGCCTGGCGCTGCCGCGTTACGGGTCGAACCTGAGCGTCACCGGCATCGACATTTCGCCGGACATGCTGGCGGTGGCGAAGAAGCGCGTCGCCGACGAGAAGCTCACCAACGTCGAAGATCTGCTCGAGATGGACGCGACGCGTCTGGCTTTCCCCGACGCTTCCTTCGACACGGTGGCGGTGATGTACACCATCACCGTGGTGCCGCACCCCGACGCCGTCATGGCCGAGGTCGAGCGCGTCACCCGGCCGGGCGGCGAGGCGATCATCGTCTCGCATTTCGCTTCGGACGGCGGCATCTACAAGCTGGTCGAAGGCTGGCTGACACCGCTCACCAAGAAGCTCGGCTGGCGGCCCGATTTCCCGATCTCGCGCATTCTCGGCCGACCCGGCTTCGAGACGGTGGAGATCCGCCGTCTCGGCTTCCTCGGGCTCTTCACCGTGGCGCGGCTGCGGCGCAGGGCCGCCTGAGCCGAACCTTCGGACCGCGGACATGATCGCGCGGCGGCGAGCCGCCGGCATTCGGCGCGAGCCCGGGAGGGAATGCGACGGGGTTCTTCGGCGGTCCGGCCGCGGGACGCGTGTCGGCGCTCGCCCCGACCCGGTCGAACGATCGCCGTCGCCTGACGGGACGTCACTCGGAGATGGCGGCCGCGGGTCCGACGAGACGCCCTCGGACCTCTCGCAACTCTTTGTTCCAGCGATCGGAATCGAGCTTCAGGCGCGGACGCCATTCCGTCGCTTGACAGGGGCGCGGGGCGAAACTAATTGTCCCCCCGTCGGCTGGGTAGCTCAGATGGTTAGAGCGGAGGATTCATAACCCTCAGGTCGGCGGTTCGATCCCGCCCCCCGCCACCAAATTCCTTCGATTGCGAACGGCGGATCTTCGCCGTTTTTCTTTGCCCGGGGGCGCCCGCGTCGAGTGTGGCGGGAACGGGCGTCGATCGCCCTTCGATGAGGCATGCTCGCCAAACGGGCATACGTGCTGGCGATCCGGTCGGATCCCGATTAGCGTTGCCCGGAGGGCAGGGGCGACGCGCGATTCGATGCGACGGCGCTCCGCGGTGCCGAGGAGACCTTCCGGCGGGTTTCGTTCCCATGCGCGACGATGAGCTCATCGACGAAGTTCGGACAAACATCGAGCGTCCGTTCGGCGCGGTCACCTTCACGCCGGCGCTCGAGGAGCATTATCGCAGCGTCACCTCGGCAGGGCGGCGGCGAACGGCGCTGGTCGCGGGCGGCATCGGGCTGGCCATTCTTCAATTCTACACTGCCGCCGTGATGGCGACCCTCGACGGGGAGGCGCTCGCCGCCAAACTCCGCCTCTATTTCGGCATCGACCTCTTCGTCGTCGGCGTCCTCGTCGTGATCGCCTCCTCGCGGCTCCATCGCACGGTGGACGGGGTCCTGGTCGGAAGCCTCGTCGGTACCGCCGTCGGCGTCTGCATGACCTATTTCGTCGGCGAGGCGCCGCGCGTCCACTACGAGATGATGAGTTTCATCTTCGTGCCGGTGGTGGCGAATTCGATGTTGCGCCTGCTGTTCCGGCAGGCGTTGACGGTGACGGCGCTGTCGCTCGTCGTCTTCCTGGCGACGCTGTCGCTTCGACCGGAGGTGCCGCTCGACGTCTGGCTGATGGCGTCGATGCTGGTCATCGCCTGTTCGGCGATGACGCTCTACGCCAACTACCGCAGCGACCACGACGAGCGGCGGGCTTTCCTCTATCTGACTCGCGAGCAGTGGACCGCGGACGCGACCCGACGCCGGGCCGACGAACTGCGGGAGTTGTCGACGCTCGACCCGCTCACCTCGATCACCAATCGGCGCGGGTTCGAGGAGCGGTTCGATCCGCTGTTGGCGTACTGCCGGGCGGAGGGTCGGCCGCTGGCGGTGGTGATGATCGACATCGATCACTTCAAGGCGTTCAACGATCGCTACGGTCATCCGCGCGGCGATGCCTGCCTGCGGTCCGTCGCCCAGACGCTGGCCGGACAGTTGCGCGGTCCCGAGGACATCATCGCGCGGATGGGTGGCGAGGAGTTCGCGGTCGCCGCGCCGGGGCTCGCCGGTCCGGAACTCGTGATCTTCCTCGGGCGTCTCGCCGGCGGGGTGGCGCGGATCGCGGTCCCCCATGCCGGCTCGCCGGTCGGACGGGTCACCGTCTCGATGGGATGCGCGGTGGCGCATGCGGGCGACCCGGATTCCTGGGGCTCCGCGGTCACGCGCGCCGACCGCGCTCTCTATCGGGCGAAGAACGCCGGGCGTGATCGCTGGATCATCGACGACGAGTCCGTGGCGGCGTGACGGCGTCGTCGGCGGGCCGGCTCAGTGATCGCCGCGACGCGTCGCTTCGCGAAAGAGGACCCGATCGAGCGACGCCCGACCGGGTCCGTAGACCAGGATGGCGAGCGCCATCGCCGCCCAGGGCAGATGGAAATTGGCCCAGCCGTCGGGGACGGTGAGCTGGATCACCGCGGTCATGGCGAGGAGGCCGAGCGCCGCCCAACGGGTGGCGAGGCCGAGGACCAGCAGGATCGGCAGGACGATCTCACCGGTGCCGGAGAGCGCAGCCACGAGCTTCGGCCAGGGATAGGCGATCTCGGTGCCGAAGAGGTGCAGCCGGAACTCCTCGGTGAAGAGGTAGATCGCGCCGGCCGACAGTTTGCCGAAACCGTCCCATTTGGTCAGGCCCGACCAGAAGAACGGCACGGCGACGGCGACGCGTAGCGCCAGACGCGACAGGTCGCGCGGGGTCTCGCCGAGGGCGTCGACGAGGCGGGCGGGAAGGCCGATCAGCCGGGCGATCGGGGTCGCGGGGCGGGCGGCGAGGTCGGTGGCGGTCATGGGGCGGTCTCCGCATCGGGGTTGGCCTCGATGGCGACGACGGTGCCGAGGCGGACGAGGCCGACGAGATGGGCGCCGGCGTCGAAGCCGGGGTCGGTCTCCGCGGCGGCGAGCGAGGCGTCGGTGACGTCGTGGCCGGCGGCGAGGGCGGCGACGAAGGCGTGGGCCGCCGGCGTGAGGCGATGAAGCAGGACGTCGGCGTGCGGACGGACGACGAGGACGGCCTCGGCCGACCAGTCGATCTCGGCGTCGCCGTCGGCGCCGTCCTGCTGCGAGGCCCACAGGGTCGCGATGGGGAAGGCCGAGGCGAAGAGATTCGCGCTCGGATGAAGCGTCGCTCGCGCCGCGGCGAGGTCCTCCGGGGCGAGGCCGACGAGAGCGTCGAGGCCGATCGGGTCGGCTTCGGCGGCGTGATGGGCGCGGGTCCAGGCGACCTCGAGACGAGCGACGTCGGCGAGGAAGGGCCACTCGGCGAGATCGCCGAGGGTTTCGACGAAGTCCGGCAGTGCCTCGCCCCAGTCGAGGAGCAGGGCGGTCGGCGGCCGGTCGTGGGCCAGGAAGGCGCGGGCGAGATCGGCGAAGGTGTCGACGCCGAGCAGTTTCTCGGTGACGGGGTAGCGAGTGGCGAGCGCGCCGATCAGGCCGAAGGTGGTGGTGGCGCGGTGGACGGCGAAACGCCGTCCGACCGGGCCGCCGTCGCGGCCGAGTAGGCCCGCCGGGGGCGGCAGGTCGGTGTCGAGGATGGCGGCGGCGAGGGCCGCCTGCGTGGCGGCGTGAGTGATCTCATGCGGCATCGGCGTGGGCCTCCGCGGCGGCTCGGGTGGGGTTCATGATCGTGGTGGCGCGGTTCGCTTCCGCCGCCAGTACGTCCCAGGAGGGAATATCGTCGTCGCGCTCGATGAGGGTCGCGACCGGGCCGATGCGATCGACGACGGCCTCGTAGAGGCGCCAGACCGGATCGGCGACGGGGCTGCCGTGGGCGTCGACGAAGAGTGGATGCCCGGCCTCGTCCTCGGTCTCGAAACGGCCGGCGAGATGGATCTCGGCGACGCGGTCGAGCGGGAAGGCGTCGAGATAGGACATCGGATCGAAGCCGTGGTTGGTGGCCGAGACGTCGACGTTGGCGACGTCGAGGAGGAGGCCGCAGCCGCTCCGGCGCGCCACCTCGGCGATGAACTCCGCCTCGGGGATGGTGCTCGCGGCGAAGCGGAAATAGGTCGAGGGATTCTCGAGCAGCATCGGCCGTCGGATGGCGGTCTGCACCTCGTCGATGTGCTCGACGACGCGGTCGAGCGTCTCCTCGGTCAACGGCAGCGGCAGGAGGTCGGGGAAGCCGAAACCGGAGTGGGTCGACCAGGCGAGGTGTTCGGAGACCGATTCGGGCTCATAGCGGCCCACCAAGGTGGCGAAACGGGCGAGATGGTCGCGGTCGAGCGGGGCGGCGCCGCCGATCGACATGCCGACGCCGTGGATCGACAGGGGGAAGCGTTCGCGCAGGGCGGCGATGCGGCGATGGGGCGGACCGCCGGCGCCGAAGTAGTTCTCGGCGTGGATCTCGAAGAAGCCGACGCCGCGCGGGTCGGCGAGGATGTCGTCGAAATGCTGCGGCTTGAAGCCGACGCCGCCGATCGCCGGCAGCGTGGCGAAGCGTTCGGTCGCGGCGCGGGGGGAGGGCAGTCGGGTCATCGGGAGCATCCGTCGGTTCGAGGTCGGTCGCGGGATCGGGAGAAGGCCGCCGCCTCGGGGGCGCGAGGCGGCGGCGGGGGACGTGCCTCAGAGGCCGTTTTGAAATTCGCGCCCGGCGATTCCCGTCGGCGTCCGAATGT
>CALBKH010000062.1 GCA_937892955.1 uncultured Alphaproteobacteria bacterium | reverse complement strand
GTAACTCACGAAATTCGGACGAGTCCGAATTTCGTGAACTCGGTATCAGTGGTCGGTCGCGTCGGTTCCCTCGGTGATGATCCTCACGATCCGCTCGGCCGCGTCTTCCGCCCCGAGCGCCGTCGTATCGATGCGGATCTCGGGCGCTTCCGGCGGTTCGTAGGGGCTGTCGATGCCGGTGAAGTTCTTCAGTTTACCGGCTCGCGCCTTGGCGTAGAGGCCCTTGACGTCGCGCCGCTCACATTCCTCGATCGGCGTGTCGACGAAGATCTCGACGAACTCGTCCTCCACCATGAGTTCGCGCACCATCCGCCGTTCGGCGCGGAACGGCGAGATGAACGAGACGAGGACGATCAGACCGGCGTCGGTCATCAGCTTGGCCACCTCGCCGACGCGGCGGATGTTCTCCACTCGGTCGGCGTCGGTGAAGCCGAGGTCCTTGTTGAGGCCGTGGCGGACGTTGTCACCGTCGAGCAGGAAGGTGTGCAACCCGCGGGCGACGAGCTTCTTCTCGACGATGTTGGCGATCGTCGACTTGCCCGAACCGGACAAGCCGGTGAACCACAGCACCTTCGGCGTCTGGCTCTTCTGCTCGGCCCGCGCCTCGCGCGTCACGTCGATCGCCTGCCAATGGATGTTGGTCGCCCGTCGGAGACCGAAGGCGACCATACCGGCCGCCACCGTGGCATTGGTGAAGCGGTCGATCAGGATGAAGCCGCCGGTCTCGCGATTGTCGGCGTAAGGATCGAAGGCGATCGGCTCGGCGAGTGCGAGGTTGAGGAAGGCCACCTGATTGAGCCGCAGCTCCTTGGCGGCGAGATGATCGAAGGTGTTGACGTCGATCTCGTGCTTGATCTCGGTGACGCTCGCGCCGACCGTCCGCGTACCGCACTTCAGGAGATAGGGCCGCCCGGGCAGCAGATGTTCCTCCGCCATCCAGACGAGATGGGCGGCGAACTGGTCGGAGACCTCCGGCCGCGCCTCCGGGGCGGCGAGGAGGTCGCCGCGCGAGATGTCGATCTCCTCCTCGAGCACCAGGGTGATCGCGTCACCGGCCTGGGCCATCTGGAGGTCGCCGTCGTAGGTGACGAGGCGGGCGACGGTGCCGATCTTGCCGGACTTCGCCACCACCACCTTGTCGCCCGGTCGGACCTCGCCCGAGGCGACGGTGCCGGAGAAGCCGCGGAAGTCGAGGTTCGGCCGATTGACCCACTGGACCGCCATGCGGAACGGCTTGGCCAGCGCCCGTTCCTCGACCTCGACCGTCTCGAGATGATCGAGCAGCGTCGGACCGACGTACCAGGGCATCCGCTCCGAGCGGATCGTGACGTTGTCGCCGAAACGCGCCGACATCGGCACGGCGACGATCGTCTCGAACCCCATGTGGGCGGCGAAGGCCTCGAACTCGTCGCGGATGCGGCCGAAGATCTCCGACGAGAAGTCGACGAGATCGATCTTGTTGACCGCCAGCACCACGTGGCGGATGCCGAGCAGCGACACGATGAAGGCGTGGCGGCGGGTCTGGGTGACGATGCCGTAGCGTGCGTCGACCAAGAGGACGGCGAGGTCCGAGGTCGAGGCGCCGGTCGCCATGTTGCGGGTGTACTGCTCGTGGCCGGGCGTGTCGGCGACGATGAATTTACGGCGCTCGGTGGTGAAGAAGCGATAGGCGACGTCGATGGTGATGCCCTGCTCGCGCTCCGCTTCGAGACCGTCGAGGAGCAGGGCGAGGTCGATGTCCTCACCCGTGGTGCCGAACTTCCGGCTGTCGCGGGCGAGCGACGTCAGATGGTCCTCGAACACCAGCTTGGTGTCGTAGAGCAATCGCCCGATCAGCGTCGACTTGCCGTCGTCGACCGAGCCGCAGGTCAGGAAGCGCAGCAGGCTCTTGCGCTCCTGCTCGGCCAGATATTCGGCGAAGGCTCGCGGGTCGTGCGCGAGAGGGACGTTCGTCGCCATCAGAAGTACCCCTCCCGCTTCTTCTTCTCCATGGAGCCCGCCTCGTCGTGGTCGATGAGACGTCCCTGCCGTTCGGAGGTCCGAGCGATCAGCATTTCGCGGACGATCTCGGTCAAGGTCGTGGCCGGGCTGTCGATCGCGCCGGTGAGCGGGTAGCACCCCAGCGTGCGGAAGCGGACCAGCCGCATCTCGGGCGTCTCGCCGGGCTCGAGCGGCAGGCGGTCGTCGTCGACCATCAGCAACATGCCGCCGCGCTCCACCACCGGCCGCATCGCCGCGTAGTAGAGCGGCACGATCGGGATGTTCTCGGCCAGGATGTATTGCCAGATGTCGAGCTCGGTCCAGTTCGACAGCGGGAAGGCGCGGATCGATTCCCCCGGCGCCACGCGGGCGTTGTAGAGCCGCCAGAGTTCGGGGCGCTGGTTCTTCGGGTCCCAGGTGTGGCTGGCCGTGCGGAAGGAGAAGATGCGCTCCTTGGCGCGCGATTTCTCCTCGTCGCGCCGGGCGCCGCCGAAGGCTGCGTCGAAGCCGTATTTCGTCAGCGCCTGTTTCAGCGCTTCGGTCTTCATCACGTGGGTGTAGGTCGACGAGCCGTGGGTGAACGGCGAGATCCCCGCCCGCACTCCGTCTTGGTTGACGTGTTCGATCAGATCGAGGCCCAGCCGCTTCACCGTCTCGTCGCGGAAGGCGATCATCTCGCGGAATTTCCACGTCGTGTTGACGTGCATCAGTGGAAACGGCGGTTTCGACGGGTGGAACGCCTTCATCGCCAGATGAAGCATCACCGAGGAGTCCTTGCCGATCGAATAGAGCATGACCGGATTGCGGAATTCCGCAGCGACTTCTCGGATGATGCCGATCGATTCCGCTTCGAGGCGTGCGAGATGGGAGTTTCGGGCGATGGGCATGAACGTCCTGACCGGTCTGCGCCGGGTCGACGCACGACACACCTTACCTATTTGATGCATAATGACATTTTTCGAAACCCAGGTGAAGCCGTCGAGCGCGAATGGCGATCCGTTTGCACGAAACGGTACGATCTTGGGCATCATGTTCCGACGAGCGGCCGGATCGCCGGCCGGGGTTTCCGCCGGCGCCGCCTTCTCGAGTTCCGGATTTCGGCCGGCGCGGCCGGCGTCGTTTCCCGAAAGGTCCCGGGCGCGGCGGCCCGTCGAGACGCGGCATGCTGGTGCGAGGCGGCTTGCGCCGGTCGACCGGTGGGGGAGGCGACGCCGGGCGGATCCACGTCGCCGACGACGTCGCTCGCCGCCGAAGCTCCGCCTCCTTCACCGGATCGAGGGACGGCGGCGATCCGGCGCGCCGGTGTGGCCCCATCGGGCGGTCGTCGCCACGCGGTCGGGACCACGCTCGTCACCGGTCGCACCGCGAAAGCGGTGGTCGACCCGGGGCCGGCGAAGCGAATCGGCCGCATCCCACCCGGTCCGGTCGCCGCGGAAGCCGGCGTCCGTCGACGGGTCCGCTCCCGCCCGATCCGACGATGCACTCGAGTGGGGGCTCGCGAGGCCGGACCGGATACCCGTCCGGATTCGTCGACGACGGCATCGGTTCTCGCACCTCGGCCTCGTCGGGCGAGCGGTCATACCGGTCGGTATCGATGATCGAATGCTCTCCCCGACAGCTGCACCGCGGACCGGCGGAACCGGTCGAGAGCGAGCCCGTGGGAAACATTTGAAATTTCTAATATTCGCCAGTCGTCGCTTTTTTGTGCCTTCGCCGAGAGATCGTAGTTCGTGGTGAAGAATGAATTACGCCGCCAGCGATACATAAAGTATTAATGATATTTCACAAAGAACAAATATTAAAGAATAAATAACTTGCCTCGACTTGCGACTATATAATACTGACATGTCACCTCACCTAAAAGGAAACCATGTGAAAAACTTCAAAATACGAATCATCAGGAACTTCACTTACATATTAGGTACAGCTAATTTTTTGGCGTGTCACGCTTGACTCCCCTTCAATCGATTAGGATAATTTAATCTACTAATGCAGTCGCCACGAATATCTTGCACGCGGGATAAGACATAAGATCCGCGTGTATTCGAGGGGGGAATGGACCATGGGAGCCGCGCGCGGCCCGGTGTCGCGACGTATGACGATCATCGTTTCGAAGGGCTCGCTCGACGCGGCCTACCCGCCGTTCATCCTGGCGACGATGGGTGCGGCGATGGGTGTCCACGTGACGATGTTCTTCACCTTCTATGGGCTGTCCCTTCTCACCAAGAAGATCGACGCCGACGTCGCCGCGCTCGGCAATCCGGCTCTGAAGTTGCCGGTTCTCGGCGGTCACGTCGGTCCCCTCAACCTCCTTTCGGCCCTGCCGGGTTTCGAGGGCGAGCTCTCCGATCACATGCGCCGGATGTTCGCCAAGACCCGCGTCGCCGACATCGAGGAACTGAGGGCCTTGACCATCGAGGCGGGCGCCAAGGTGATCGCCTGTCAGATGACCATGGACCTCTTCGGATATTCGCCGGAGGACCTCATCGCCGGTGTGACCCTCGGTGGGGCCGCCACCTACATGGAGGAAGCGCTGAAATCGAAGGTGAATCTCTTCGTGTGACGCCTTCGCGAGATCGCGGGGACGGCATACGCGACGTGACGATCGGATCCGGACTTTCACAAGACGAACGACGAACGAAGCGACGGCGAACACGCCGCACACGACTACGGGGGATGATATGGCTGCTCTGTTTTCCGACGATTGGATGGTCGACTTCGGCAACGCGTGGAACGACGAAACCGAACTCGGCGACGCGCTGAACAAGATCGCGTTCAATTCGGTGATCGGCTACGGCTACGACGGGGAGGCCACTCCGCGCGGCTACATCAGGGTCGAGAACGGCTATGTCACCGCCGCCGGCGCCTTCGCCGGAGAGGCCCTCAACTGGGACCTGCGCGCCTCCGCCGCCGACTGGGAGAAATGGTGCAAGAGCGGCATCGGCATGATGGCCCTCGGCCTCGCCTATACGACCGGTAAGCTGAAGTTCAAGGTCGGCGACTACGGCGCCATGATCAAGAACCCGGCGATGGCCGGGCCGTTCATCAAGAGCTTCTCCGTGATGGGAACCGTTCCGCGGACCTGATCACCCTTCCGAAGTTCTGACGGGAACGGCACCCATGTTGTCCAACCTCCTGAAGATGGCGGGTTTCCTGATCGCCGCGGTGATCGGTGGCGTCATCGTCTCCCTCCTCGGCAATCACGGTGGCTCGGGCGATCGCTCCGACAAGGGGCGCGGCCTGCCGGCCTACCTCGCCGGACCGATGGGCTCGATCGTCGAGGTCGGGCGCATGCCGGCGGCGGCGCGTCTCAAGCTCGGCGGCTATGTCGAGCCGCGCGCCACCACCAAGCTGACTGCGCAGGGACCCGGCCGGGTCGCCTTCGTGGCCGGCCAGGAGGGCGAACGCGTGGCGGCCGGACAGGTGGTGGTCGGTCTCGACGAGGACGCTCTGAAGCCCGAATACCGCTCGGCCTGGGCGGCGCTGGCCGGCGACATGGCGGCCCAGCAGAACGCCCAGACCCAGCTCTATCATTCGATCAACGGCCAGCCGACCTCGCCCATGGGCGGGCCGGGACAGGACGCCTACGAGCGGATGATGACGCCGTTCTACAACATGGCGCAGGGCTTCGCCGGCAACATGTTCCCCGGCCTCGCCGGCGGACCGACGTCGCCGTTCGGTTCGTCCGGTCCGATGATGACCCAGCAGCAGGCGCAGAAGAGCTGGCCGGCGCTCAACAAGGCGCGGGCGGATTACGAGCAGCAGATGGCGGCGCTCACCGCCTCGCAGGCCCGGATCGACGGTCTCGACCAGCGCCTGCGCGATCGCCGCGCCATCGCCCCGCGCACCTCGGTCATCATGGCCCGTCACGTGCGGGTCGGCGACGTGGTCCAGCCGGGCCAGCCGCTCGCCGATCTCGCCGACGTCGACCAGCTCGACGTCCGCATCGAGGTTCCGACCCGTCTCCTCGCCCAGCTCAAGGTCGGCGATCCGGTGCCGGTGTCGCTGTCGAACGCCAACGTCTGGGCGCCGATCTCGCAGATCTTCCCCGCCGCCGACCGCTCGCAGCGCACCATCACGGTGAAGCTCGCGCTGCCCGCCGGTTCGCCGGCCGCGCCCGGCATGTACGCCCTCGCCTGGATCGCCCAGGCCGGCGGCAACACGCCCTCCGATTTCGCCCCCGCCATCCCCACCTCGGCGGTGGTCAACCGCGGCAGCCAGCCGCTCGCCTTCGTCGTCGACGGTCAGGGCCGCGCCGAGATGCGCATCCTGCGCCTGGGTGACGTGACCGGTGACCGCGTCGCGGTGCTCTCCGGTCTGCAGGTGGGCGAACGACTGGTGGCGAATCCTGCCCCGAATCTCAAGTCCGGCGATCAGCTCTTCGCCGGGCGGCCGTGATCGGGGGACGGGGTATGAGCCACACCACCCACGACGCGGGCAACGGCGAGCAGCCGAAGCGCACTCACGGCATCGGCATCGCCGGCCGGACCGCTCGCGCCTTCATCGAGAGTCCGATCACGCCGTTGCTGCTGATCGCCTTCTTCCTCATCGGCGCCCTCGGCATGATGGTGACGCCGCGCGAGGAGGATCCGCAGATCTCGGTGCCGATGGTCGACATCTTCGTCGCCATGCCCGGCGCGCCCGCTTCGGAAGTCGCCAACCTCATCTCCGAGCCGCTGGAGCGGTTGATGTCGGAGCTGTCGGGGGTCAAGCACGTCTACTCGATGTCGCGCGAAGGCCTGTCGATGGTCACCGTGCGCTTCGACGTCGGCGAGCAGATGGAACCCTCGCTGGTCAAGCTCTACGACAAGCTCTACAGCCACATGGACCTGATCCCCAAGGGCGTCATGCCGCCCCTGGTGAAGCCGAAGAGCATCGACGACGTGCCGGTCGTGACCGTCACCCTGTCGTCGCCGGCGCTCGATCTCGTCCAGTTGCGCAAGCTCGCCCTCGACGTCACCCAGCGCTTCAAGTCGCTGCCCAACACCGGCCAGAGCTTCGTCGTCGGCGGCAGCCACGAGCAGGTCCGTGTCGAGATCGATCCCTCGGCGCTCGCCGCCCACGGCCTCACCCTCGGCCAGGTGGCCAAGGTGATCTCCTCGGCCAACCAGCGCATGCCCGCCGGTGACGTCATCGAAGGCAGTCGTTGGTTCAACGTCTTCACCGGCGACTTCCTGGCCCATGCCGGCGACATCGGCGACCTCGTCGTGTCGGTGGTGCAGAACAAGCCGATCTTCCTGCGCGACGTCGCCGTCATCCGTCAGGGCGAGAGCGAGATCAAGACCATCGTCGACGCCTCGCTGCGCAAGGCCGACGGCTCCTTCGTCACCCTGCCGGCGGTCACCGTCGCCGTCGCCAAGAAGCGGGGCACCAACGGCGTCGACGTCGCCGAGACGCTCAATGCCGAACTGGCGGCGATGAAGGGTGTGCTCATTCCTTCCGACGTCACCGTCACCATCTCGCGCGACTACGGTGCCACCGCCCACGAGAAGGTGTCGGGGCTGATCTTCAAGCTGTTCATCGTGTCGGCCCTGGTGACGGTGCTCGCCTTCGTCACCATGGGCTCGCGGCCGGCGATCATCGTGCTGATCACCATTCCGGCCGTGCTGCTGATGTCGCTGGCGGTCGCCTATGTCCTGAAGTTCACCGTCAACCGCGTGTCGATGTTCGCGCTCGTCTTCGCCATCGGCATTCTGGTCGACGACGCCATCGTCGTGGTCGAGAACATCTACCGGCGCTGGCTCGACGAGGGCGACACCAACGACGAACTGACCGTCGACGCCGTCGACGAAGTCGGCAACCCGACCATCCTCGCCACCTTCACCGTGGTCGCGGCGCTGCTGCCGATGGGCTTCGTCTCCGACATGATGGGCCCCTACATGCTGCCCATCCCGGTGCTGTCGTCGGCCGCGATGATCTTCTCGCTGGTCGCCGCCTTCGTCTTCGTGCCCTGGCTCGCCGCCCGTGTGAAGCCGTCGATGAGCGCGCTCCAGCAGGCCGCCGAACGCGAGCACAAGCAGTCCGCCGTCATCGCCAAATGGTACGGCGCGCTGATCGACCCGATCATGGACAGCCGCGGGCTCGGCCGCCTGACGCTGATCGCGATCATCGTCGCGATGATGCTCGCGATGGCCATGTTCGTGGTCAAGATGGTCCCCTTCAAGATGCTGCCCTACGACAACAAGTCGGAGATGCAGGTCGTCATCGACATGCCGGAGGGCACCGATCTCTACGTCACCGCCAATCTGGCGAACCGGCTCGGCACCGAACTCAAGGCGATCGCCGAGGTCGAGGCCTTCCAGACCTATGTCGGCACGGCGTCGCCCTTCAACTTCAACGGTCTGGTGCGCCACTACTTCCTGCGCTCGCAGCCGTGGCAGGGCGACATCGCCGTCCAGCTCGCCGACAAGAAGAAGCGCCATCGCTCGAGCCACGACATCGCCACCGAGGTGCGCGAGATCCTGACCCCGATCGCCCAGGCGGCGGGCGCCCGGCTGACCATCGCCGAAGCGCCTCCCGGCCCGCCGGTGCTCGCCCCCGTCGTCGTCGAACTCTACGGACCGACCAAGGAGATCCGTCGCAAGGTCGCCGGCGACATCATGGAGATCCTGAAGAAGACGCCGAACGTCGCCGACGTGAACACCTTCATGGAGGTGCCGCACGACGATGTCCAGTTCGAGGTCGATCGCCTCAAGGCCGGCATGTTCTCCGTCTCCGTCGAGGACATCAACCGCGAGCTGAAGATGGCGACCGGTGGTTTCGAGGTCGGCCCGCTCGCCGGCGGCACCAACCTCGAGCAGACGGTCATCGTCCTCCAGGTGCCGCTCGCCACCCGCGTCAACCTCGGCAACCTGCTGGTCCTGCCCATCCGCAACCAGATGGGCCAGACCGTGCCGCTCGGCGAACTCGGCCGCTTCGTGCCGCGGCGCCTCGAGAGCCCGATCTTCCACAAGGATCTGAGGGCGCTCGAATACGTCACCGCCGACGTCATCGGCCGCCTCGGCGCGCCGCTGTACGGCATGCTCGCGGTCGACGCGGCGCTGAAGAGCTACGTCACCCCCGACGGTCTCACCATCTCCGGCGCCTATTTCGGCCGCCCCGCCGACACCGGTGTCTCCGGCTTCAAGTGGGATGGCGAGTGGGAGGTCACCTACGTCACCTTCCGTGACATGGGTATCGCCTTCGGCGCGGCGCTGGTGCTGATCTACATCCTGGTGGTGGCCGAGTTCCGATCGTTCCTGCTGCCGCTGGTGGTGATGGCGCCGATCCCGCTGACGCTGATCGGCATCGTCCCCGGCCACTGGCTGCTCGGCGCCGATTTCACCGCCACCTCGATGATCGGTTTCATCGCGCTCGCCGGCATCATCGTCCGAAATTCGATCCTGTTGGTCGAATTCGCCCGCTCGCAGGTCGGCGGCGGCATGTCGGTGCGCGACGCCATCGTGCTCGCCGGACGCGTCCGCCTGCGGCCGATCCTGATCACCGCGTTGGCGCTGGTCATCGGCTCGATGGTGCTGCTGTCGGATCCGATCTTCCAGGGCATGGCGGTGTCGCTGCTGTTCGGCTCGCTGGTCGCCACCTTCCTCACCCTGGTGGTCATCCCGCTCGGCTGTCTGTCGGCACGCCGCTACTTCGAGGCTCGTGACGCCGGCCACGGCGGTCCGACCGGTGGCGGCCATCCCCCTGTCCCGCCGTCCCCGCCGCCCGCTCCGACCGGAGGTGCCCCTTCGACCGACGCCCCCGGCCGGCCGCCGCGCCTGACCCGCGCGTCCGACACGCCGGCCCCGGCCGCTTCGGAAGCGCCCGCCGGTCGCCCGCCGCGCCTCGCCAAGGCGTCGGAGGCCCCGGCCCCGGCCCCGGT
>CALBKH010000061.1 GCA_937892955.1 uncultured Alphaproteobacteria bacterium | reverse complement strand
TGAGTGAATCACGTCAGATGACGGTCGTCGAGACCTATCCGCGCACAGGTCTCATCACTCGCGCGCCGGATCGGTTTCCGGCCCGCTCCCCTCCGGGAGCAGGTTCTTTTCGATCGGGTCGTTCCAACCTGATCGGAACTTGCTCTATTGTCGGGCCCGGACGAATCCTGCGGCTCGAGAGCCGTGTACGGCACAACCGACGGCACGTCATGATTGCATCGATGCTCCGCTCTGTCTCGTCGAAACCGGCGTTTCTACTCGCTTCGGTAGTCGTACTGACGTGGGCGCAATCGTCTTTCGCGCAGACGAACCGGAAACCGACGCCGAGCCCGCCACCGGCCGTCGAGGCGGCGAAGCCGGCGCCCGCTCCCGCCGTGGCCTCGCCGCCGCCGGCGAGCCCGGCGGAGGAGCCGAAAGCGGTGGCGAAGCAGGCGTTGCCGCGGGTCCCCTTCCCCAATTTCTGGGATCCGGAGAGCCGGCCGCGCAAACCGGCGAGCGACGTCGGCACCATCCGCTTCCTTACCTCCGGCGACTTCCCGCCCTTCGGCTTCCTCGATTCCGGCGGGCGGCTGACCGGCTACCACGTCGATCTGGCGCGGATGCTGTGCGAGGAACTCGGTGCCACCTGCACCATCCAGATGCGCCCCTTCGGCGATCTCGCCACGGCGCTCTCGGAGAAGCGCGGCGACGCCATCGTCGCCGGCCTCAGGGTGACGGCGGAGATGCGGCAGCGGCTGGAGACCTCCGCCGCCTACCTGACCACGCCCGGCCGCTTCGTCATGCGTGACGGCGCCACGCTCGAGCCCATCCCGGAGCAGCTCACCGGCCGCTGGATCTCGGTGGTCTCGGGTTCGGCGCACGAGCGCTTCATCCTCGACAATTTCCCGAAATCGCGCATCGCCGCCTATCCCGACGAGGCGGCGGCGCGCGACGCGCTACGCGACGGCGTGGTCGACGCGCATTTCGGCGACGCCATCGCCCTCTCCTTCTGGCTCGACGGCGAAACCGCGCACGGCTGCTGCCTCTTCCGCGGCGGCCCCTGGCTGGAGAGCGCCTATTTCGGCGAAGGCCTGAGGATCGCGGTGGCGAAGGGCAACCATCGCCTGAGGGTCGCCCTCGACTATGCGCTGCAGCGGCTCGCCGAGGACGGCAAGCTCGCCGAGATCTATCTGCGCTGGTTCCCGCGCAGCTACTATTGACCCTTCGAACGGATCGCCTCGATGCCCGACCTCCTGTGGACCGTCGCCGACGACGCCCGCGCCACCGTCCTCCTCGCTCACGGCGCCGGTGCGCCGATGGATTCGAGCTTCATGACGCGGATCGCCGAAGGGCTGGCGGCGCGCGGGATCACGGTCGCGCGGTTCGAATTCGCCTACATGGCGAAGCGACGGACGACGGGAAAGAAGGCGCCGCCGCCCAAGGCGGAGAAGCTGATCCCCGAGTTCCGCGCCGCGATCGAGGCGGTCGCCGCCGCGCCCGAACGAGTCGGGCCGATCGTCGTCGGCGGCAAGTCGATGGGCGGGCGCGTCGCGACGATGACCGCGGGAGCGCCGCTGCCGGCCGCGGTCGTCGGCGTCGCCTGCCTCGGCTATCCGTTCCACGGGCCCGGCCGGCCGGAGGAGATCCGGCTGGCGCCGCTGGCGAACGGCCTGTTGCCGACGCTGGTGCTGCAGGGCGAGCGCGACGAGTTCGGCAATCGCGGCGAGGTCGAGGACCTCGCGGTCGGGCCGCACACGCGGTTCGAGTGGATCGAGGACGGCAGCCACGATTTCGGGCCGCGCGGCTCGTCGCCGGCGACGCTCAAGGGCAACATCGCCCACGCCTGCGACACGCTCGCCGGCTTCGCCCTCGGTTTCGCGCCACCGGCGGCGTGAGACCACCGGAAACGTGCGTCGGGAACCGGGCGGCTTCCGCCGACCGGTCGTGAATCGGAAATCCATGCCGCCTCGCCCGCCGACTTCGGGACCGCTTGCCTTGGCGGCGCGGCCGCGGGACAGGATGATCGGAGACGATCGACGGCGTCGGTCGGTGCGGTGCGGCAGCCGCGGCGGCGACGCTTCTCTCCCTCGCGCGGCTCGCGGCCGACGGCCGACCGGGCCGATGGCGTGTCGCCCGAAAGGTCGTCGTCCCTTGTCTCTCCTCACCCTCCTCGAGCCGGCGCACGTCACCGCCGGATTCGGAGTCGGCGTTCTCGTCGGCATGACCGGCGTCGGCGGCGGTTCCTTGATGACGCCGCTGCTGGTGCTGCTGTTCGGCGTCCATCCGGTGACGGCGGTCGGCACCGACCTCCTGTTCGCGGCCCTGACCAAGAGCGCCGGCGTGGTGGCTCACGGCTTCAACCGTTCGGTCGACTGGGCGGTGACCGGGCTCCTCGCCGCCGGCAGCGTGCCGGCGACGGCGGCGACGCTCTTCGTGCTGTCGCGGATCGAGGCATATGGCGATGCGGGCAGGTCGATCGCCACCATCCTCGGGTGGGCGTTGATCGTCACCTCGATTTCGCTGCTCTTCCGCTCCCGGATCCTCGCCTGGGCGAAGAAGCGGTTCTCGGAAACGCCGAAGCCGCGGACACGCGCCATCGCGACGGTGATCACCGGGGCGGTGCTCGGTTTCGTCGTCTCGATCTCGTCGGTCGGCGCCGGCGCGATCGGCATGACCGTGCTGCTGATCCTCTACGCCAATCTGCCGCTGGTGCGGCTGGTCGGGTCCGACATCGCGCACGCGGTGCCGCTGACCCTGATCGCCGGGGCGGGCTATTGGTGGATCGGTTCGGTCGACCTGGTCCTACTCGGCCAGCTTCTCGCCGGATCGATCCCCGGCATCCTGATCGGCAGCCTCTTGGCGCCGCGCGCTTCGGAGCGGATCCTGCGGCCGCTGCTCGCCGGGGTGCTGGCGCTCGTCGGCCTCAAGTTGGCGCTCGGCTGACCTCGACGCCGAAGCTCTCGGCGAAACCGCTTCGGCCTGGTGGCGTGAGACGCAGCGCCCGATCGCGCGGGCCGGGAACCAGCCAACCGAGTTCGAGAAAGCGGTCGAGGAGAGCCGCGCCCAACCGGCCACCGAGATGGGGGCGACGTTCGCTCCAGTCGAGGCAGGCGCGACAGAGCGGTCGGCGGCTCGCCGCCGGAGGCCGACCGAGATCGACGCCGAAGTCGCAGAAGAAGGCTTCGCCGACGTCCGTGACCAGCGCGGCGCCGTCGGCGAGAACGACCCGGCCGTCACGGGCCAGGGCGTCGGCGAGGGCGACGCCGAGACGGCCGGCGAGGTGGTCCCAGCAGGTGCGAGCCTCACGCAGAGCGGCGTCGGACGGGCCGGTCGGCCGATGGCGCGGCGGGGCGATCGCGGCGACCGCCATCAGCGATTCCAACGCCGCGGCGACGGCCGGATCGACGAGCCGGACGTAGCGGTGACGCCCCTGCTTCTCGGCCACGACCAACCCGGCCTCGACCATGCGGGCGAGGTGGCCGCTGGCGGTCTGGGCGGTGATGCCGCCGAGGACGGCGAGTTCTCCGGCGGTGCGGGCGCGACCGTCCATCAGCGCCATCAGCATGGCGGCGCGCACCGGATCGCCGATCGCCGCGGCGACCTCGGCGACGGTGTTGGCGGAGGCGAAGGCGACGGTGGTGGGGGCGACGACCTCGATCATCGCGCCACGATAGACCGATCGCTCGGCACCGTCAGCCGGCGACGCTTCGGTCCCGGCCGAAACATCGCGGTGTGGGCGCGGACTATTCATACGGGATCCCGCAAATCGCTGCGCGATGCCGGATCCTACTCGTCGAAAGCCCTTGTTCGGACGGGCTCTTCGACGAGCGGAATACGAAATTCGGATGGATTCCTCCGAATTTCGTATCAGGGCCGGTGTTCTTCGAGATCGAGGCTCCCATGACCGAATCCGCCGCCGTTTCGCGACCGCGCGAACTCCTCCTCCTGCTCCTGCTCGCGACCCTGTGGGGCGGTTCCTACACGCTGATCCGCATCGGCGTGGAGACGATCCCGCCGATCACCTTCATCGCGGCGCGGACGGCGACCGCCGGGGCGGTGCTCTGGCTCGTTCTCGCCCACCGCGGCATCGCGATGCCGCGCAACCGCGCCACCTGGAGATACTTCGCCGTCCAGGCGGGTCTCAACAGCGTCGTGCCCTTCACCCTGATCGCCTGGGCGGAACAGACGATCGAAGCCGGGCCGGCGGTGATCCTCAACGCCACGACGCCGATCTTCGCCTTCCTGATCACCGCGACGATCACCCGCCACGAGCGGGTCGACCATTGATCGGCGGTCGGCGTCGCCATCGGGCTCGCCGGCATCGTCCTCATCGTCGGCGGCGATGCGGTGGCGGGGATCGGGCGCGAGGTGGTGGCCGATCTGGCGATCGTGGTGGCGTCGATCTGCTATGCCGGTGCGGCGATCTGGGGCAAGCGCTTCCACGGGCAAGACCCGATGGTGCCGGCGGCCGGAACGCTGATCGTCGGCACGGCGGCGCTGGTCCCGCTCGCCGTGGTGGTCGAACGGCCGTGGACGATCTCGCCCTCCTCCGCGTCGCTCACGGCGCTGGTGGTGCTCGCGGTGGCGTCGACCGCCCTCGCCTTCACGCTCTATTTCCGCCTGATCCGGACGCTCGGCACCGTCGGGACGACGGCGCAGGCCTACCTGCGGGTACCGATCGGGGTCGCCATCGGCGCCGTCTTCCTCGGCGAACGGCTGCAACCGACGGCCTGGATCGGTCTCGTCGCGGTGGTCGCGAGCGTGGTCGCCATGACCGCCCCGCGCCGATCGCCGGCGAAGTGAGGCCGGCTCATTCCGCCGGGCGGATGTCCTTCGGATCGAAGTCGTATTTCGCCGAGCAGAATTCGCAGGTGACGGAGATGTGGCCGTCGACGGTCATGTCGTGGACCTGCTCGGCGGTGAACTGGGCGAGCATGCCGGCGACGCGCTCGCGCGAGCAACGGCAGCGTTCGACCACAGGTTGGCGGTCGAAGACCCTGGCGCCGCGTTCGTGGAAGAGGCGGTAGAGCAACCGCTCGGCCGAGACCTCCGGATCGGTCAGTTCGACGTCTTCGACCGTGGCGACGAGGGCTTCGGCCTCGGCCCAGGCCTCGTCCGGTTCGACGTGGTGGGCCTCGTGACCCTCCGGCGCGTCGCCGGGGTGGAGGTCGCGGGTGCGGACGCGGTCCTCGCTCTCGGGGAGGAACTGCAGCAGCAGACCGCCGGCGCGCCAGGTGTGGCGGGCCGCGCCGCCGCCGTCGCGGGTCAACACCTCGGCGACGGCGAGACGCACGCGGGTCGGGATCTGTTCGGACTGGGTGAACCAGACGTGGGCGACTTCCTCGAGGCTGGTGTGGTCGAGGACGACGACGCCCTGATAGGGCTTCATCGCGCCGCCCTGGTCGATGGTCATGGCGAGGTGGCCGCGGCCGAGCAGGTCGGCCGGCGCGGCGCGACCCTCGGCGATGGCGGCGGTGACCGCGGTGGCGTCGAAGCTGGCATAGGCGCGGATGCCGTCGGGCGTCTGGAAATCGACCACCAGCATCGACACCGGACCGTCGGTGCGGGTCTGGACGGTGAAGCGGCCCTGGAACTTGAGCGAGGTGCCGATCAGTGCCGTCAGCGCGATCGCCTCGGCGAGGAGGCGGGCGACCGGCTCGGGATAGGCGTGGCGGGCGAGGATGGCATCGAGGGCGGGGCCGAGGTGGACGACACGGCCGCGCACGTCGAGCTCGGGCACGGCGAAGGGCAGGACGGTGTCGAGGGCGGCGGTGTCGCTCATGTCGGTCTCGGGCTCACGGAAAGAAGCGAGCCGGCCTCCTCGTCACGAGGCCGGCCGGCTCGGATTGGCGTCGATATGGGGCGTCGCCCCCGGCATTGCGAGGGTATCAGGCTCCGACCGCCCCGAGACACCAGGCGAGCACGCCCTTCTGGGCGTGGAGGCGGTTCTCCGCCTCGTCGAAGACCACCGACTGCGGGCCGTCGATCACCTCTTCGGTCACCTCCTCCTCGCGATGGGCGGGCAGGCAGTGCATGAAGATGGCGTCCTGATTGGCCGCCGCCATCAGGCGTCCGTTGACCTGGAACGGCTTCAGCAGGTTGTGGCGGCGCTCGCTCTCGTCGTCGCCCATCGACACCCAGGTGTCGGTGACGACGCAGTCGGCGCCGTCGACCGCCTCGTGGGCGTCGGTGGTGAGGTGCACCGAAGCGCCGTTCTTGCGAGCCCAGGCGACGATGTCGGTCTTGGGGGCGAGGCTCGGCGGGGTGGCGATGCGCAGGTTGAAGTCGAAGCGCGCCGCGGCGTGAATCCACGAGGCCAGCACGTTGTTGGTGTCGCCGGTCCAGGCCACCGTCTTGCCGGCGATCGGGCCGCGATGCTCCTCGAAGGTGAGGATATCGGCCATGATCTGGCAGGGATGGGAATGTTTGGTCAGGCCGTTGATCACCGGCACGGTGGCGTTGGCCGCCAGTTCCTTCAGCGCGTCGTGATCGAGGATGCGGATCATGATGGCGTCGACGTAGCGGGAGAGCACACGGGCGGTGTCGGCGATGGTCTCGCCGCGGCCGAGCTGCATCTCCTCGCCGGTGAGCATCACCGTCTGACCGCCGAGCTCGCGCATGCCGACGTCGAAGGAGACGCGGGTGCGGGTCGAGGGACGCTCGAAGATCATCGCCAGCACCTTGCCGGCGAGCGGACCCTGGTTGGCGAAGGCGCCGTCGCGGACGCTCTTCAGGCGCTTCGATTCCTCCATGATGGCGCGCAACTCGGCGCCGGAGACGTCGGTCAGATCGAGAAAATGACGTTCACCGCTCTTCAACATCACGCCGCGGCTCCCTTCTCGCCGAGTCCGTATCCACTTTCCAGGGCATGGGCGGCCGCTTCGACCCGCGCCACCGCCTCGTCGATCTCCGCATCGCCGACCACCAGGGCCGGCAGGAAACGGACGACGTTGTCGCCGGCGCCGACGGTGAGCAGCTTGCTCTCGCGCATCGCCGCGACGGCGCGCGCCGCCGGCACCCGGCACTTCAGGCCGAGCAGCAGGCCGTCGCCGCGCACCTCCTCGAAGATGCCGTCGTGGAGATCGACCAGCGAGGCGAGCTTCTGTTTGAGTTTCAGACCCTTCTGCTTGACCTCGTCGAGGAAGCCGGGGGCGAGGACGACGTCGAGAACGGCGTTGCCGACCGCCATGGCGAGCTGGTTGCCGCCGTAGGTGGTGCCGTGGGTGCCGGCGGTCATGCCGGACGCGGCGTCCTCGGTGGCGAGGCAGGCGCCGAGCGGGAAGCCGCCGCCGATGCCCTTGGCCGAGGCGAGGATGTCCGGGGTGACGCCGACCGACTGATAGGCCCACAGGTGGCCGGTGCGGCCGAGGCCGCACTGGACCTCGTCGAAGATCAGCAGCAGGTCGAGTTCGTCGCAGAGATTGCGCAGCCAGGACAGGAAGGAGGCCGGCGCCGGCCGCACGCCACCTTCACCCTGGATCGGCTCGATCAGGATGCCGGCGGTCTCCGGACCGATGGCGGCGAGCACCGCGGCCTCGTCGAAACCCTCGACGCTGTCGAAGCCTTCGACCTTGGGGCCGAAGCCTTCGAGGTACTTCTCCTGGCCGCCGGCGGCGATGGTCGCCAGCGTGCGGCCGTGGAAGGCGCCCTCGAAGGTGATCAGCCGATAGCGCTCCGGCCGGCCCTTCGACCACTGCCAGCGACGCGCCGTCTTGATGGCGCATTCGAGCGCCTCGGCGCCCGAGTTGGTGAAGAACACCCGGTCGGCGAAGGAGGTCTCGGTGAGGCGACGGGCGAGACGCTCCTGATGGGGCGCGGCGAAGACGTTCGACACGTGCCACAGCTTCTCGGCCTGATCCTTCAGGGCGGCGACGAGATGGGGATGACAGTGGCCGAGCGCGTTGACCGCGATGCCGGCCATCATGTCGAGATAGCGCTCGCCCGAAGCGGTCTCGAGCCACACGCCCTCGCCTCGCTCGAAGGCGAGATCGGCCCGAGCGAAGGTCGAGAAGAGCGAGGTCTCGGTCATGGTACGTCTCCGGCGATCGTGTCCGGGAAAGCGAAATCCACGGCGGCGGCGCGGAGGGTCCCGTCTCCCGATGCGAGGAGCCGAGATCCGCGACCGGGCACGCCGAGGTCCGACATCCCGATTTCGGTTGGAACGGCCCATCCGGACGTCACGGAACGGAGGGCCGAAAACGAACGATGCCGCCTCGACGGCGGCACCGGGTTTCGCCCGCATAATGCAGGAGAACGGCCGGAAATGTCAACGTTTCCGCGCCTTCGAATTCGCCGCGGCGACGGCGGCGGAGGGTCGCGGCGCGCGTGGGCGAGACGTCGAGCACCCGCTGTTGCAGATCGGACTCAAGGCTGGGGAAAAGGCATCGTTCATCCACCGAAAGCGACGGCCGGCGGGTTGAAGCCGAGTCTACGGATAGTGTAGTTTACCTTTCATTAAGCACGACATCTCGTGCGGCGTACCCTCAGTCCCCGAGTCTCCCGCCATCGTTCGTCCGGCGTGGAACCCCCACGTCGACCGGAGGATCCCTCCGGATGGAGAGGGATTCGAAGACGGGGTGCGCACACCGACAGCGAGGACGCGATGATCTCCTGGACCGACGAGCGGGTCGAGCTCTTGAAGAAGCTGTGGAGCGAAGGGCTCTCCGCCAGTCAGATCGCCGGTGAACTCGGCGGTGTCACCCGCAATGCGGTGATCGGCAAGGTGCATCGTCTCGGCCTCTCCGGCCGGGCCAAGGCGCCGCAGCCGCAGGCGGCCCGTCCGAAGAAGCCGGCGAGCCGGCCGGCGACGTCGTCGGGACGCGCCTCCGGCGGTCCGGTGTCGATCGGCGCGGTGGCGCTGAAGGCCGATTCCGCGCCCGTCGCCCGCCCCCAGCCGGCGCCGCAGCCGGCGATCTATTCGCTCTCCGAGGAGCCGTTGATCGCCAACGCCTCGGTGCTGCAGATCAACGAGCAGACCTGCAAGTGGCCGATCGGCGACCCGAGCGCCGCCGACTTCCACTTCTGCGCCCGTCGCTCCGACGTCGGCATCCCCTACTGCGGCTACCACGCCCGCATCGCCTATCAGCCGGTCTCCGACCGCCGCAAGGACAGGCGGATGATGCGGGGCTGAGACCCCGTCGGCCGCAGCGAACGCGAAGAGAGCCCGGAGGCGATCCTCCGGGCTCTCTTTCGTTTCGGGAGCGGGCGATGCGAGGCGGACCGGGTCCGGACCGCGCCGACCGTCAGCCGGCGGAGGCGGTGAACTGGTCGTCGAAGGCGTAACCGGAACCGCGGACGGTACGGATCGGGTCGCGATCGCGGGTGCGGTTGATCGCCTTGCGCAGGCGGCCGATGTGGACGTCGACGGTGCGTTCGTCGACATAGACGTCCATGCCCCACACGCCGTCGAGCAGTTGCTCGCGCGAGTAGACCCGGCCGGGCGACTGCATGAGGAACTCGAGCAGGCGGTATTCGGTCGGGCCGAGATGGATCTCGCGCCCCGACCGGCGTACCCGATGGGTCTCGCGATCGATCTCGAGATCGCCGGCCTTCAACACGGTGGAGACGAGTTCGGGGCGGGCGCGGCGCAGGATGGCGCGGGCGCGGGCCATCAGTTCCGGCGTCGAGAACGGCTTGACGACGTAGTCGTCGGCACCGGTGGCGAGACCGCGGATGCGCTCGCTCTCCTCGCCACGGGCGGTGAGCATGATGATCGGCAGGCGCTCGGTCTCGGGGCGGGCGCGCAGGCGGCGGCACAGCTCGATGCCGGAGAGGCCGGGCAGCATCCAGTCGAGGATGAGGAGATCGGGAACCGACTCCTTCAGCCGCGTGTCGGCCTCGTCGCCGCGGGTGACGACTTCGACGTCGTAGCCCTCCGCTTCGAGGTTGTAGCGCAGGAGGAGACCGAGCGCCTCCTCGTCCTCGACGATCAACACGCGCGCCATCGCCCGTCCCCGTCTCAGCCCTGTGCCACCGGCGGCATGTCCGCGGTCTCGTCGATCTTGTGGCGCTCGTCGAGAAGCTGTTCGCCGGTGGCCACGTAGTGGACGATCTCGGCGATGTTGGTGGCGTGGTCGCCGATGCGCTCGACGTTCTTGGCGCAGAACAAGAGGTGGGTGCAGAAGGTGATGTTGCGCGGATCCTCCATCATGTAGGTGAGGAGTTCGCGGAACAGCGAGGTGTAGAGCGCGTCGATCTGGTCGTCGCGATTGCGCACCGCCATGGCCTCGGCGGCGTCGCGCGAGGTGTAGCTGTCGAGCACGTTCTTCAACTGCTCGAGCGCGATCTCGGAGAGATGCTCGACGCCGATGACGATGCGCTTGATCTGGACGACACCGCCCATGGCGACGACACGCTTGGCGATGTTCTTGGCGAGGTCGCCGACCCGCTCGAGATCGGCCGACACCCGCATGGCGCCGAAGATCTCGCGCAGGTCGCGAGCCATCGGCTGGCGCTTGGCGATGATGCGGATCGCCTGTTCCTCGACCTGATGCTGCAGCCGGTCGAGGCGCTGATCGGAGAGGATCACCTTCTGGGCGAGCGCGGTGTCGCCGCGCACCAGAGCGGTGATGGCGTCGGCCACCAGACCCTCGGCCATGCCGCCCATCTCGGCGATCTGGCCGGCGAGACCCTGGAGTTCCTGATCATAGGAACTGACGATGTGATCGGTCATCGGATGCTCTCCTCATCGGGGTGGGCCACGCCTTCGCCCCGCCCGCCGTCGCCGGTCGACATGCGCACCGGCGAAGGTGCGGCGGGTCGCCTCGACGGCCCCTCTTCTATGACACGCAAACGACAGTTTCGTGACGGTTCAACCTATTGTCCGTCTTCGCTCTTCGCCGAGGCGATGACGCGCCGATCGAGGCGCACGGAGAAGGTGGACCCTTCGCCGGGTACGGATTCGATGGTCAGCCGGCCACCGTGGCGGGTGACGATGTGTTTGACGATGGCGAGGCCGAGGCCGGTCCCGCGGGTCGCGCCGGCCTTCTCGGTGTGGGCGCGATAGAAGCGCTCGGTGAGCCGCGGCAGGTGGACCGGATCGATGCCTTCGCCGAAATCGCGCACGGTGGCGACGACGAGGCGCGCGTCGGCCGGGTCGGTGGCGACGGTGACCTCGACGCGACCGCCGGAGCCGCCGTATTTCACGCCGTTCTCGATCAGATTGGTGAAGACCTGCAGCAATTCCTCGCGGTCGCCGCGCACCGTCCGCGGCGTCTCGCAGCCGAAGAGTTGCAGATCCACTCCGGCGGCGGAGGCGGCCGGCGACACCAGATCGGCGACCTGCCGGAGGATCTCGCAGAGATCGACCGTCGCCTCGGGGCGGACGTGGGCGCGCATCTCGAGGCGGGAGAGCGACAAGAGGTCGTCGATCAGGCGCTTCATGCGCCCGGCCTGTTCGGCCATGACGCCGAGGAAGCGGTCGCGCACCTTGGCGTCGTCGCGCGCCGGTCCCTGGAGGGTCTCGAGGAAGCCGATGACGGCGGTGAGCGGGGTGCGCAACTCGTGGCTGGCGTTGGCGACGAAGTCGGCGCGCATGCGCTCCACTCGGCGCGTCTCGGTCAGGTCCTCGATGCGCAGGAGCACCCAGCTCGGCGGCCCCGCGTCCGTCTCGCCGTCGGCCACCGGGCGATGGATCGGGGCGAGGTGGGCCTCGAGCCAGCGATCGGTCGGCACCTTCTCCTGCCATTCGACGGTCTCGGGCCGCGCCTCGGCGACGACACGGGCGAAGGCATCGTGGAGCACGGTGAAACGCAGGCGGAAGACCAGGGGATCGCCGGGGCGGACGCCGGGATAGCGGGCGCGCGCCTCGGCGTTGACGTGGGCGACGATGCCGCCCGCATCGATCAGAACGCAAGGATCGTCGAGGGCGTCGATCACCGCCACCATGCCGGCTTCGGCGCCGGAGAGGGCCGCGAGTTCGGCGAAGTTTCGGCTCTCGCCGTCCGTCCCCGCGCCCCGAGCTGCGCCTGGTTCTTTCGTGCCGTTCGCCATCGTCGTCGCCGTTTCGTTCTCACCGCCGGACATCCTACCCGCCCTCTCTCGGCTGCCGGGGGCTCGCACCGACGCGCGACGATGATAGTGTCGCGGAGACGGATGCGGCCGTCACTTCGTCGCAACGCCGGATATGGCCGGCGAATCGGGAAGGGCGATGTCCATGGGTGAGCATCACCACGACAAGAAGAAAGCCGGAAGAGACGACGATCTCGCGAAGGTCGAAAACAATGGTTCGACGATCCGAAAATTCGACCTCGACGATCCCCGGCTGCCGGACTGGGTGAAGAAGAACGCCTTCGGCTCGGGCGACTTTCCTTACGACGAGGCCTACGACGAGGATCGATTCGACGACGAACTCGAGGCGCTGCAGATCGAACTGGTGAAGCTGCAGACCTGGGCGATCGACAAGGGCGAGCGCATCGTCGTCGTCTTCGAAGGGCGCGATGCGGCCGGCAAGGGCTCGCTGATCGGCGCCTTCCGCCAGTACATGAGCCCGCGCCGCACCAGCGTGGTGGCCCTGCCCAAGCCCACCGACACCGAGAGGGGGCAGTGGTACTTCCAGCGCTACGTCGGCCACATGCCGACCGTCGGCGAAGTCGTGATGTTCGACCGCTCCTGGTACAATCGCGCCGGCGTCGAGCCGGTGATGGGGTTCTGCACCCCCGAACAGACCGAGATGTTCCTCAAAGAAGCGCCGCGCTTCGAGGACATGCTGACCGACGAGGGCATCCGGCTGGTCAAGTTCTACATCGACGTCGGGCGCGAGATGCAGCTCTCCCGCTTCCACGACCGGCGACACAATCCGCTCAAGGTATGGAAGGTGTCGCCGATCGATCTGGCGGCGGTCGACAAATACGACGACTACACCCGCGCCCGCGACCGCATGCTGGAGACGACCCACACCGACGGGGCGCCGTGGACGGTGGTGCTCGGCAACGACAAACGCCGGCTCAAGCTGAACGCCATCCGCCACGTGTTGTTGCTGTTCGACTATCCCGACAAGGATCGGCGGGTGATCGGCGCCATCGACGAGAAGATCCTCGGCCGCGGCCCGGAGTTCCTGGCGCGGCGACGGTGATACCGAGTTCACGAAATTCGGACTCGTCGGAATTTCGTGGGTTACGGCCCGACCGGCCGACGCCCGTTCGGGCTCGCCTTCGCGGAGAAGTTCCGAACAGGTCGGAACTTCATCCTCTCGGTACGAGATCGTCGAAGGTCACGGGAGGCGCCGGGCCGTGCGGCCGGGCGCGGGATCACTCGGTCTTGGCGGCGAGGACGGCGCGGTAGTCGCGGGCCCAGTCGCCCTTCTGGGCGCAGACCTTGTCCCACCCTTCGGCCTCGAGGCCGGTGTCGACGGTGTTGTAGAGCGCCTCGGCCTTGTCCTCGTCGAGACCGCTCTCGGCGAGCGCCTTGTCGATCGCCTTGCCGAGCACTTCGGCCTGCCGCTTCTGCATCGGGAAGCCGCACATGTCGGCGGAGAGCGCGATGCGATAGAGGGTGCGCAGGGACGTCTCGGCGTCTTCGGCCGCCACCGCGGGCGCGGCGAGCGAGGAGGTCACGGCGGCAACGGCCAGGGCACGGGTGAGGATCGCGGCGCGCATCGTCGGGTCCGATCGGGATCGAGGGCGGTCGGTGAGGGTGATTCGCGTCACGACCCTACGCCGCGTCACGCTTCCGCGTGGTTAATATCCGGCGACGGGCGGCGCCACCAGCGGCGATAGGAGATCGACCACCGGGAATCACCGAGTGTTGCCGCGCCGCAATACATGTTGCGACGCAAAGGATGCGCGGTGCCGAATGCGTGGCGATCGGGCGGAGGTCGTCGCGCTTTCGCGGCGGCGGGCGGGTTTCGCACTTGAACCGCGGGGCGATCGCGCCTAGATGCGCTCATCCCTTTGAACGGACGTGGAAAAATGACCGCGAGCGCCTCTGAAAATCATTCCCGGGAGAAAGAGACGGCGGCGCTGTCGTCGATCTTCGCCAGCACCGCGCTGACGATCGCCAAGGCGGTCGCCGCGGTCTTCACCGGCTCGCTCGGCCTGCTCTCGGAGGCGATCCACGGTCTGCTCGACGTCGGCGCGACGGTGATGACCTATTTCGCGGTGAAGATCGCCGACAAGCCGGCCGACGACGAACACCACTACGGTCACGCCAAGATCGAGAGCGTCGCGGCACTGGCGGAGACCGGCCTGCTGTTCGTCGCCTCGGGCTGGATCATCTGGGAGGCGACGCAGCGGCTCGTCGGCCACGGCGGTGAGGTCGAGGTCGGTTTCGTCGCGATCGGCGTCGTGGTGACGTCGATCGTCGTCGACTTCTTCCGAGCCCGCCATCTCGAGAAGGTGGCGAAGGCGACCAACAGTCAGGCGCTCGAGGCCGACGCGCTGCACTTCTCCTCGGACATGTGGTCCTCGGCCGTGGTGCTCGTCGGTCTCGGCTTCGTCTATTTCGGCTTCCCGCTCGGCGACGCGATCGCGGCGATCGGCGTCTCCGGCTTCATCTGCCTCGCCGGTTGGCGGTTGGGCAAACGCACCATCGATTCGCTGATGGACGCGGCGCCCGAGGGGGTGGCCGACCGGCTGCGCGACATCGTCGACCGGGTTCCCGGCGTGGTGCTGGTCGAGCGCGTCCGGGCGCGCCCCTCCGGGCCGATGGTCTTCGTCGATCTCGACGTCGCGGTGAGCCGGACGCGGTCGCTCGAGGACACGGCCGAGATCAAGAGCGCGATCCTGACGGCACTCGCGAGCGAGATGCCGGAGGCGGAGACCTCGGTGGTGATCCATCCGCGCGCCCTCGACGACGAGACGGTGCACGAGCGCATCATGGTGATCGCCCGCAACCGGGCTCTCGCCATTCATCATCTCACCGTGCAGTCGCTTCCCGACGAACGCCTGTCGGTCTCCTTCGATCTCGAGGTCGACGGACGGATGCCGCTCGAGACGGCGCACGACATCGCTTCGAACCTCGAGGACGCCATCGCCGACGAACTGGGACCCGGCGTCGAGGTGGAGACCCACATCGAGCCGATCACCGTCGACCGGCTGGCCGGGTTCGACGCCGATCGGGCGACGGTGGCGGAGATCACCCGCGACCTCACCGAAGCGGCGGAGCGCGGCGGCGTGGTGCGCGAGGTCCATGCGGTGCGGGTGCGGGCGACCGAAGAGGGCATCATCGTCAACTTCCATTGCCGCGCCGAACCTTCGATCAGCATCGCCGACCTCCACACGGCGATCGACGACGTCGAGCGCTCGGTCCGGGCGACGCGACGGGCGGTGAGGCGGGTGATCGGCCACGGCGAACCGCTCGGCAGCGATCGCCCCGTCACCGCCGAGGGCTGAGCGGCTCACGGAAATCGCACCGACGCGAACCTCCGGGGCGTCGCAGCCCGCTCGGAAGTCGCCCGCAGGGTCTCGGCTTCCGGTCGCGGGATCGCCGATCGGACCGGTCACGCCGGCCGCGAGATCCCGCCGAGGCGGGGGATCGGCGGCCCCGGCCGCGAACGTCGACGAGGGCGGGTCGCCACCGAGAGTGCGACAACCCCGCCTCGACGCACATCACATCGGTCCGACTGGAAAAATACTTTCCGATAGCATTCATTTCCGAATTGCAACTACTGATGCATGCGCTTTTGTGCGTATGACTTCACCACCCTCACCTTAGGTAACAGATGGCCCATTCCGCGACGGCACGACTGCCGGGAATGGAGAAACCCACATTCTACATTCCTGAACAGCCACCCAACTTTCTCGATTGCTGTTATTTCAGGCCTTTCGAATTTCGGAACGACCGAAGCAGGATGACGGAAACGTGTCGACGAAGAATTTTTCGGATTTTATTCGAATCGAGATCTTCTCATTCGCCGATGATTAACGATTGCCACCGAATGATGGCGAATGGAACGGGGGTTACCAGTGCCGTCATCCGCACGCCCGGCGTTCTCAGGTCAGGTAATCGGGCCATCGGGAGCGGATCGCACCGATGGCCACCAGGGGGCACGGACATGCCACAACGCCTTCGCGGGATCTCCGCACGGCTCTTTCTCGTCGCCGCCGTCGCGGTCGTCGGCCTTCTCGCCGTCGGCGCCATCGGCTTGTGGTCGATGTACGCCAGCCTGGAGCAGAACAAGACCGGAGAGTTGCGCCGGCTGGTCCAGATGGCGGTCAGTGTGGCGGAATCGACCAACGACCGCGTCGTCAAGGGCGAGATCTCGAAAGAAGAGGCGCAGCGCCTCGCCGTCGAACAGATCTCCCGGATGCGATACGACGGCGACAACTACGTCTTCGCGGAAGACAAGAGCGGTCTGATCGTCGCGCATCCCAATCCGCAGGTGTTGGGCAAGAATCTCGCCGACACCAAGGACGCCAACGGCTTCTATCTGTTCCGCGAGATGATCAAGGTCGTCGACGCCGCCGGTCAGGGGCAGGTCGGATATCTCTGGCCGAAGCCGGGCGCCACGGAAGCCACGCCCAAGCTCACCTACGTGATCGGCTTCGAACCGTGGGGATGGGTGTTCGGGTCCGGCATGTGGGTCGACGACATCGAGGCACAGTTCCGCGCCTCGGCGATCCGGATGGGGCTCGCCTCGCTCGCCTTCGGTCTCGCCATCGGCGCCTTCGCCTTCCTGATGGTCCGCTCGGTCACCCGCCCGCTCGCCACCGTCCGCGGAGCGATGGCGGCGCTCGGCCATGGCGACCTCGACGTCCACATCGACACCGGGCGCAACGACGAGATCGGCGAAATGGCGCGGGCCGTGGCGATGTTCCGCCGTCAGGAGATCGAGCGGCGCGAACTGGCCGGGGCCTCCGATCGCGAGAACGCCGCCAAGCACGCGCGCGAACAGAAGATCGAAGCGTTGATCGCCGGCTTCCGCGATCGCGTTGGCGGCCTGATCGGTTCGGTCGGCGAGGACATGCGACAGATGAACGGCACGGCGCAGACGCTCACGACGGTGGCCACGGAGACGGCCGGCCGCGCCGGCGACGCGGCCGAAGCGTCTCGCGAAGCCTCCGCCAACGTCGAGAGCGTGGCGACCGCGGGCGAGGAACTGATGGCCTCGGTCAACGAGATCGGCCGTCAGGTGACACGCACCACCGAGGTGGTGGAGCGTGCCGCCCAGGTGTCGCGCACCACCAACCACACCGTCGGCGAGCTCGCCGAAGCGGCCGGCCGGATCGGTGCCGTCGTCGGTCTGATCCGCGACATCGCCGAACAGACCAACCTGCTCGCCCTCAACGCCACCATCGAGGCGGCGCGCGCCGGCGAGATGGGCAAGGGCTTCGCCGTCGTCGCGGCGGAGGTGAAGTCGCTGGCCAACCAGACCTCCAAGGCGACCGAGGAGATCTCCAGCCAGATCTCGTCGATCCAGGCGACCACCGGGTCGGCCGTCGACGCGATCGCCGACATCGCCCGCATCATGGAAGAGGTGAACGCCTTCACCACGGCCATCGCCGGCGCCGTCGAGGAACAGGGCGCGGCCACCGCCGAGATCGCCCGCAACGTATCGGAAGCGGCGCGCGGCACGCGCACCGCCGCCGACAACATCACCGGCGTCACCGACGCGGCGTCCGAGACCTCGCACGCCTCGAACACCGTGGCGGAAGCGGCCCAACGGGTGGCGCACACCGCGGGCGATCTCGAGAAGGCGATCGACCACTTCCTCTCCGACGTCGCCGCCGCCTGACGGCGTCCGCACCGATCGAGACACGAAAGAAGGGGCCCGCGGCATCCACCGCGGGCCCCTTCTTTCATGTCTCGTCGAGCGGATCGACCCGGTCGGGCTCGATGCCCGCCGGCATCAGCCGCGCGGATCGGGAAAACGCGCCGGTGGCAGGCCGGAGATCTGCGCCGGCAGGGTGATCACCGTGCCGGCCGGAAGGCGGGCGGAAGCCGGTTGCTCGACCCCCGGACGGGCGAGCGAGGTGACGAAGAGGGTGCGCAGACCCTCGCCGCCGAAACACGGCATGGTCGGCCAGGCGACCGGCAGTTCCCAGAACTCGATCAGCCGGCCGTCCGGGGCGAAGCGATTGAGACGGCCGGCGGTGACGCCGGCGCTCCAGTAGAAGCCGGCGGCGTCGCAGGTGCAGCCGTCGGGGCGGCCCATGGCGTCGTCGAGCGTGGCGAAGCGCGTGCGATTCGACATCTCGCCGGTCGCCGGATCGAAGTCGAAGCGGTCGATCCACGGCCCGCGGCTGTCGGCGAGCCACATGGTGGTGCCGTCCGGCGACCAGGCGAGGCCGTTGGCGACCGTCAGCCCGTCGAGCTTCTTCTCGACCCGCCCGTCGGGCGTGACGCGGAAGAGCGCGCCGATCGGCTGGCGCTCCTCGGGCGGACGCTCGTCCATCGAGCCGACCCAGAAGGCGCCGTCGGGACCGACCTTGCCGTCGTTGAGACGGGTGGTGTGGAGGCCGACGTCGATCTCGGCGAGGGTCTCCCAGGCGCCGGTGTCGGGATCGAGGAAGACAACAGAACGGGTCAGGGCGACCACCAGACGCCCCGCCGTGGTCAGACCGAGAGCGGTCGGACGGTCGGGCGGCGGCGCGTACCACATGCGGTGCGACGAGCCTTCGGCGGTCAGGTGATGGATCTCGCCGGCGGCGATGTCGACGAAGAACAGGCGTTCGCGCCGGTCGTCCCAGATCGGGCTCTCGCCGAGGCGGAAGCTCTGCTCGATGAGGGGACGCGGGTCGGGGACGATGCGAATGACGTTCACGATGGACAGGCTCCCTGTTCGCATACGCCGACGAAGGCCGGATCCCCACCTATCGTCGCGATGGTGACGGGCTCGAGACGGTCCGCGGCGGTTCACGCTCGATGGCAGAGTCGCCCGCGACACGGCCGCCGTCCAGCCCAAATGGGTCACACAGTCGACCGAAGCAGCGGCAGACAGCGGCAAATGCGGTCATCTCACCCGCGCAGGACGCGCAGCTGCCATGAGGGCCATGCATCGGTGGCACCGCGACGGGGTGATGTCGACGCCGTTTCTCGAGACTTCGTCAACCAAGTCGAGGGTCGGCGGAGCGCACGGCGGCTCCGAGAGACCGCTCGCGAGACGGGCGAGCCATCGCGAACGGTCGAGTCGACGAGGTTCGCGCCCGGTCCCGGTGGCACGCGACGGGCGAGGGGCACGATCGAAGGCCCGGAAAAGCGAAAGGGCGGCTCACGCCGCCCTTTTCGGTCGTCGTCGACGGATCGACGATCAGTGCACGCCACCGCGCGCGGCTTCCTCGATGCGGCTGCGCACGAGGCCGATGTCGCAGAGCTGACGGTCGTCGAGGGCCGACAGTTCGCGCACGGCGCGACGATAGCTACGGTAACGCTCCACGGAGGAACGAACATGGTTGGCGAACGAATAGATCGACATGACCTTCACCCCGGAGACCTGCGGTCCCCCCTTGTTCCGCACGTCGTCGTCGGAACCCCGACGGCTGCACCGTGCCTTTCGATGCCTCTCAGATAGACAGGAGACTGCCTATTTTGAAGGCGGTCTGGACAGCCTCTGCCATGCATATTTCGCATGACTTCGACGGAACTGGTTAACCCTTCATGAACGGCTCCGGGAGGTCGGAAACTTTCCGTTTTCCCCCGCGTCGCAGTCGTTTTTCGAAAGTCGCGCGACGCTGCTCGGATCGTGGCGAAAACCGGGCGAGGATTCGGCAGCCATGCGGCACGCGCGGATCGACCCTGGTCTCGGCCTTTCGCCGCGGGGCGGCTCAGTGAGCCGCCACCATAGCCGGAGCCGCGACGCCGTCGTCGAGAGCGACCCAACGGTTGGGGTCCTCCTGCGACTGGCGCTTGACGAAGCGATAGCCGGTTCCGACCCAGGAGCGAACGTCGTCACGCATGTTGTCGAGGACGAAGTCGCCGTGGTCGGTCCTGACGGTGAGCACCGCATGGCCGTCGCCGTTGTTGTCGATGACCACGGTGACGAGCAGCGCCTGACGCGGGAAGCCGCGCTCGACGAGGATCTTGCGCTTCAGGAGCACGTAATCCTCGCAATCGCCCTTGCCGTCGGTCGGATAGTCCCAACGGTCGGGAACGCCCCAGTGATCCTGATCGGTGACCGGCTCGATGGCGGCGTTGATCGAACGGTTGACCTCGACCAGCACCCCCCAGGTGCGGGAGTCGAGGCGGACGTCCTGCGCGCGGGCCCGTTCGGCGCGGCATTCGGCCGGCATGCGGCGACAGAAGTCGACCCAACCCCACACCGGACGGGCATCACCGACCGGCAGTGCGTTGGTGGTCGCAGGAAGCCGCGACGCGATCACGCCGGCCTTCGGCTTCGGTAGCTGTTGAACCTGCGCGTGAGCTACCGTGCCGATCAGCATCGACGCTGCAAAAATCGCGCATCCCCAGATGTTCTTCGTCATCATATCGAAGTTACCCCACATCCCAGTGATGGTAACTTCGCACACTCGAATTATATCGACGTCAAATAATGGGTCTGAGTTTCTTTGATCGAATCAATACTCTATTTATACTCATTATCTGAAGATTTGCTCGATCCCTCGAATTTTACCGGAGGCCAGAAAGACTCTGGAAACCATGCGCGGAGCAGAATGGCGGAATTCCGCGCCTTCGTCGGCCCGTCGCGGTCGGGGGACATGCCACGACGAGGCCTCGAGGGTGTCGGAGCCTGCGAAAACAGCCGAAAATTTTTTCGCGATCGGATCCAACGTCATGGCGACCGCCTGCACCAACGGCATCGACACCGGTTTCGTCGACCTGGGGACCACCAAGGTGGCGATTCTCGGGGTGGTCCAGGGGATCACCGAACTTCTGCCGATCTCCTCCACCGCGCACATGCGCATCGTGCCGACCTTTCTCGGCTGGCCCGATCCCGGCTCGGCCTTCTCGGCGGCGATGCAGCTCGCGGCGCTCTTCGCGGTGATCACCTATTTCTGGCGCGACCTGTGGCGGGTCGGCCGCGGCGCCTACGCCTCGACCCAGACCGGCGACTACCGGACCTTCGAGTTCCGGATGGCGGTGGGCATCGTCATCGCCACCATCCCGATCGTGATCGGCGGTCTCCTCTTGAAGAAGACGCTCAACGCCTGCGGCTCGCCGTTGCGCGAGTTGTGGGTGATCGGCGCGGCGAGCCTCGGCATGGCGGTGCTGCTGGCGCTGGCCGAACTCGTCTGCAAGCACAAGCGCTCGTTCGAGGACATCCGCCTGCGCGACGCCGTGGTCGTCGGGCTCGCTCAGGTCGGGGCGCTGATCCCCGGCGTGTCGCGCTCCGGCTCGACGCTGACGGCAGCGCTGTTCATGAACCTCAAGCGCGAGGACGCGGCGCGTTTCTCCTTCCTGCTCGGCCTGCCGGCGATCACCGGGGCGGGCGTCAAAGAGCTGCTCGAGCTGCGCAAGGCCGGGCTCGACGCGCACGGCTGGGAGGTGCTGGGGGTGGGGCTGGCCACCGCCTCGCTTTCCGCCTTCGTCGCCATCTGGACGCTGATGAAGGTGATGGAGCGCTTCTCCGCTTGGCCCTTCGTCGTCTATCGCGGCCTGATGGGGGCGTTCCTGCTGCTCGTCGTGTGGCTCGACGTGCTGGCGTGACGCGGAGCGCCGCGAAGCGGGCGCGCGATGGTTCGAGACGGGCCTGCGGCCCTCACCATGAGGCGTTCGTGTTCATTCGAGTATTCGGGAGCGCCTCATGGTGAGGAGGGCCGCAGGCCCGTCTCGAACCATCGCGCACCCACCCGCCCGCTGTCGTGTCGGCGTGGACGAGCGTCGTGAACCGCGCCGGCCTCGCCTCAGCCTATGCCGAAACGGCCGGCGGTGGCGCGGCCGGCGAGCTTGGCCTGCTTCAGGAAGCGCTTGGCGATGCGCTCGCGCTTCAGACGCGACAGGTGGTCGATGAAGACGACGCCGTCGAGATGGTCGATCTCGTGCTGAACGCAGGTGGCGAGGAGGCCGTCGGCCTCGATCTCCTGCGCTTTGCCGTCGCGATCGAGGAACTTCACCCGGCAGCGGGCGGGGCGCTCGACGTCGTCGTAGTGCTCGGGCACCGACAGGCAGCCCTCCTGATAGGTGTTCGTCTCCTCCGAGACCCAGGTGATCTCGGGATTGACGAGGCATATCGGCGCCTTCTCCTCGCCCTCGCGCGACACGTCGATGGTGACGATGCGCTTGGGCACACCGACCTGGATCGCCGCCAGCCCGATGCCGGGGGCGGCGTACATGGTCTCCAGCATGTCGTCGAGCAGACGACGGATCGATGCGTCGACCGTCGTGACCGGCTCGGAGACGAGCTTCAGGCGGGGATCGGGAAGGGTGATGATGTCGAGCTTGGCCATGAGCCGTCAGATAGGAGAGCGATGGGCGTCGGTCAATCGAAACCGCGCGGGGAACATGAGAACAAAACAGGATCTCTTAACGGATTCGAGCTAGCTTCCTCCCATGCAGGACGCGCTACGCCGATTCGTCGCCGACATGGCCTCGCTTCAGTCGACGGTGACCACCGTCGCCGGGGCGATCGCTCTCGCCTTCCTTCTGCTCCTCCTCCTCGCCGCGCTGGCGGCGGCGCGGGGCCGGGCGCGGCGCGAGGCGCTGGCGGAGGAGCGGGCGCGCGAGCTCGACGAGCGCCTCGCCGAGGTGGCCCGCCTCCAGGCGGAGACGACCGGGCGGATGCAGACCATGGCCGAGATCTTCGGCTCGCGGCAGTCGGATCTGGTGCGCGGCCTCTCCGAGCGGCTCGACGGCCTCTCCCATCGCCTCGGCGACACGCTCGCCACCCAGGGGCGGGCGACGCACGACAATCTGTCGAAGCTCGCCGAACGGCTCGCCGTCATCGACCGGGCGCAACGCGGCATGGCCGAGCTCTCCGGCGAGGTGGTGCAGCTGCGCTCGATCCTGGCGAACAAGCAGGCGCGCGGCGCCTTCGGTCAGGGGCGGATGGAGGCGATCGTCGCCGATGCGCTGCCGGCCGACGCCTACGCCTTTCAGGCGACACTGTCGACCGGGGTCCGGCCCGACTGCCTGATCCGCATGGGGACGGGGGCGCCCGATCTCGCGGTCGACGCCAAGTTCCCGCTCGAATCCTGGAGCGCCTTCCACGACGCGGTCGACGACGAGCTGCGCGACCGGGCGGCGCAGGGCTTCCGGCGCGACGTGCTGCGCCACGTCGGCGACATCGCCGACAAGTATCTCGTCCCCGGCGAGACGCAGGACATCGCCTTCCTGTTCGTGCCGTCGGAATCGATCTTCGCCGACCTGCACGAGCATTTCGACGACGTGGTGCAGCGGGCGCATCGATCGCGGGTGGTGATCGTCTCGCCGTCGCTGCTCACCCTCGCCATCCAGGTGGTGCGCTCGATCACCCGGGATCAGCGCATGCGCGAGCAGGCGCACGTCATCCAGGCGGAGGTCGCCCATCTCCTCGACGATGTGGCGCGGCTCTCCGAACGGGTGGCGAAGTTGCAGACGCATTTCGGCCAAGCGGCGCGGGATCTGGACCAGATCGCCGTCTCGGCCGACAAGGTGGAACGACGGGCGGGGCGGATCGAGAGCCTCGATCTCGGGGCCGCCCCCTTGCCCGCCTCGACACGGGGACCGGCCGAACCGGTCCTGCCCTTCGGATCCGATCGCCTCGCGGGGGAATGACATGTCGCTGCTCGTCGCCATCCGGGGCTGGACGCCGGACGAATGGGTCGAACGGTTTCGCCGCCTCATGCCGGGGCGGCTGGTGTTCGACGCGCGCCACCCCTTCGATCCGGGCGCGGTGACCCATGCGGCGGTGTGGAAGCCGGAGCCGGGCCTGCTCGCCGGCCTGCCCAATCTGCGCGCCGTGTTCAATCTCGGCGCCGGCGTCGACGCGCTCCTCGCCGACCCGACACTGCCGCGGGTGCCGATCGCCCGCATCGTCGACCCGGATCTCACCGCCCGGATGACCGAGTGGGTGGTGATGAACGTGCTGATGTACCATCGTCAGGTCCACGCCCACGCCGAGAACCAGCGACGCGCGGTGTGGGGCACCCTGCCCCAACCGGCGGCGAAGGACGTGTCGATCGGCATCATGGGGCTCGGCGTGCTCGGCCGCGCCGCGGCGGAGGCGCTGATGGCGCTCGGCTTCCATGTCCGCGGCTGGAGCCGAAGCCCACACGAGATCGACGGGGTCGAGTGTTTCGCCGGTGCTTTCGGCCTCGGGCCGTTCCTCGGCCGCACCGATATCCTGGTGGTGCTGCTGCCGCTGACCCCCGACACACGGGGCATCCTGAACAAGGCCCTCCTCGACCGGATGCGGCGCAAGAACCACATGGGCGGGCCGGTGCTGATCAACGGCGGCCGCGGCGGGCTGCAGGTCGAGGCCGACATCGTCGCTGCGCTCGACTACGGCACGCTGGCGGCGGCGTCGCTCGACGTCTTCGAGACCGAGCCGCTGCCGGCGGTCTCGCCCCTGTGGGCGCACCCGAAGGTGATCGTCACGCCGCACTGCGCCGCCGATTCCGATCCCGATGCGCTGGCGAGGGTGATCACCGAGGCGATCAAACGGGAAGAATCCGGCGGCGGCATCGCCTCGGAGACGCTGGTCGATCGGCGGACGGGGTATTGACGGAGCGCGCCGCGCCGACCGGTTTCCGACGACCGCCACCTTGTTCGCCTTCACCCCGAGGTGCCCGGCGGAGGCGGGCCTCGAAGGGCGAAGGCTTCGACGGAACGTGCCATTCGGCCCTTCGCCCTTCGAGGCTCGCTTCGCTCGCACCTCGGGGTGGAGACTTTTGCGCGAGCCGATCGATCGGGTCCGCCGATTCGAAATCGCCTCCGACACCGCCCGGACCCTAGGCCGTCATCCCCGGCCGGAGAGAAGCGGAGGGGAAGGGGATCCGATGGCTTTTCAACAAGTCGAGAGGCCGATGGATCCCCTTCCCTCGCGCGTCGCGCTCGCCGGGGACGACGGCAGAGGTCGAGGCGAAGTCGGTGGCGGATCATCGCCACGGCGACCCGCGCAGAGATCTCCAGGATGAAGGGCCTCCACACCGATGCGTATGGTTCCAGAATTCGCGAGGACGACGTCGTTCAGCCGCGCCCCGGCAGCTCGATCCGCTTGACCGACCGCAGCGGCGTGCCGCTCGCCTCGATCCGCGCCAGCCCCTCCGCGATCCCCTCGATGCCGACGGCCATCATGAAGGCGTTGGCGTGGAGGAAGGTCGTCGCGTCGCGCACCAGGGCGACGTGGCCGGGCCAGAACATGAGGTCGCCGCGCTTCCACGCCCGCGGGTCGAGATCGACGGCCTCGCCGGCCGCCATCTCCTGCATGTCGGCATCGCGGGGCAACAGGACGCCGCAGGCTTCGTAGGCGGTCTGCGCCAGCCCGGAGCAATCGAGGCCGAGGGAGGAGCGCCCACCCCAGAGGTAGGGCGTGCCGAGGAAGCGTTCGGCCACCGCCACCGGGTCGGTCTCGAGCGTGTCGACCGGCACGAGATGGTTCGCGACGATCGCCCGGCCGTCCGCCGTCACGGCGAAGCGGCGGCCGTTCGCGTCGGTCTCGCGCACCACGGCGACGCGCGTCCCGAGGCTCACCCAATCGAGCGGCGGCAGTTTGATCGAGGGGCCGGGGTAGAGGAAGGTCCTCAGCGCCGCCACCTTGTGGGTGGGGCCCGCCCCCTCGCCCTTCAGGTAGGCGTGGACGGGGAGGTAGCCGACGTAGCCGTCGCGGGCGAGCTGCACCCAGGCCCAGCCCTCGTCGTCCTCGTCGTAGACGGTGAGGCGTTCGCCGGCGAGAGCCTCGGTGTCGAGGGCGGCATCGGCCCGCGGGCCGCGGCGCAGCGGCGCGACGCCGTCGATCACCCGCGCCACCTCTCCGTCGACGAAGCGGTCGGCGGTGACACGGCCTTCGAGGGCGCGGGCGGCGAGGTCGGGACGGGCGGGCGTCAGGCGAGGATCGAGATCGACCACGGGAGCCCTCCGGGCGGGTTTCACAGGCCGATGATCAGATCGGCGAGACGGTAGACCACCAGGGTCAACAGGAAGTCGAGGGCGACGAGACCGGCGGCGAGGCCCATCGGCGCGCCGCAGGCGATCCGCGTCACCAGCCACGCATAGTAGAGGCCGAAGGCGAGCGCGGCGAGATTGAGCGGGCCGAGCACCTCGAGCGGTATGAAGCCGAACACGAAGAGCCCGGTGAAGACGAAACTCGGCACCGCGGCGACGAGCGTCGTCCAGTTGCGCGCCACCATGTAGGGCACGTAGCCGCGGGAGACGCCGAGCGGCTTGGCCAGCACCGCCAGGACCACGGGGAAGGTGATCCAGGCGACGACATAGGCGAGGAGACCGACGATCCAGTAGAACGGCCCCTCGAACACCCGTGGATCGAGATGGACGGCGTCGGGCAGGCCGCGTTGCGCCGCCAGTTCGACGAGCGGCATCGGCAGAACGAGGAGGATCACCCGGAAGGAGCGCCAGAAGCCGTCGATCGAGGTGTCGAAGAAGGCCATGCCGCGTTCGTCGCCGAGGAGGAGGCGCCAGGAGCCCTTCAAGGCGCGGGCGATCTCGGCGCGCTCGATCATTCCCGTTCCACCGCGAACCAACGGACGAGGAAGGCCTCGTAGACCTGGGTGAGCGTCTCGAGATCGGCGACGGCGACGCGTTCGTCGACCTGGTGCATGGTCCGGCCGACCAGACCGAATTCGACCACCGGGCAGTAGTCCTTGATGAAACGAGCGTCCGAGGTGCCGCCGGAGGTCGACAGACCCGGGCGGCGGCCGACGATCTCCTCGATGGCCTCGGAGAGGGTGCCGATCAGGGCATCGTCGCGGGTGAGGAAGCTGTCGGAGGACGGGCTCTCCAGGTCGAGCCGCCACTCGACGTCGTTGCCGGCGGCCTCGCGCAGGCGGCGGCTCAGCTCGGCCTCGAGGGTGTCGCGCGACCAGATGTCGTTGAAGCGGATGTTGAAGCGGGCGCGGGCCTCGGCGGGCACGACGTTCCAAGAGGGATTGCCGACGTCGAGGGAGACGAGCTCGAGGTTCGACGGCTGGAAGCGGTCGTTGCCGCCATCGAGCGGCGCGGCGATCAACGCGTTCGCCAGCCGCATCACCTTGGGGATCGGATTGTCGGCGAGGTGGGGATAGGCGACGTGACCCTGGCGGCCGGTGACCGTCACCGTGCCGGAGAGCGAGCCGCGGCGGCCGACCTTGATGGCGTCGCCGATCACCTCCGGGTTGGTCGGCTCGCCGACCACCGCGGCGTCGAACTTCTCGCCGCGTTCGTCGGCCCACTTCAGCAGCTTCACCGTGCCGTTGATCGAGGGACCCTCCTCGTCGCCGGTGATGAGCAGCGACACCGAGCCGGGCAGCGGGCGGTCGTCACGGGCGAGGCGGCCGAGAGCGGCGAGGAAGGCGGCGATGCCGCCCTTCATGTCGACGGCGCCGCGGCCGTAGAGGATGCCCTCCGCGATCACCCCGGCGAAGGGGTCGTGGGTCCAGCGCGCGGCGTCGCCCGGCGGCACCACGTCGGTGTGGCCGGCGAAGGTCAGATGCGGACCCTCGGCGCCGCGGCGGGCGTAGAGATTGTCGATGTCGGGGGTGCCGGGCTCGGTGAAGACCGGGCGGTGGACCTCGAAGCCGAGTTCGGCGGCGATGGCGCCGACGAGATCGAGCGCCCCGCCTTCGGCCGGCGTCACCGACGGACAGGTGAGAAGGGCGCGGGCGATGGCGACGGGATCGTCGAGGGCGGGAAGCGTGGTCATCCTCCGCGATTACGGCGCGCGACGGGCGGCGTCAACGGGCATCGACGGGCGGACGCACGCGGCGGCGACGGCGAGGTCGCGCGGGTCTTCGGAGGCGGCGAGGCCGGTGACGACGCCGGCGCGATCCTCGGCCGTGCGGTTCTGCGACAGCTTGCGTTTGCCTTCGAGCCGTTCGATCTCGATCTCGAAGCCGACGATACCGCGCAGCTGGGCGCGGACGAAGTCCTCCGGCGCGTCGGAGACCTTCCAGCGGTCGGTGCGGCCGGCCTCGTGGCGATCGGTGAGCGCGGTGACCAGGGCGAGGAGGCGGCCGGCGTCGTCGAAGAGCCGGATGCGGCCGTGGGCGTGGACGGCGACGTAGTTCCAGGTCGGAACGACCCGTCCGGTGTCGCGCTTGGTCGGATAGAAGGACGGCGAGACATAGGCCTCGGGGCCGAGCACGGCGACGAGCACCGGGCGACCGTCGGCGGCGGGAGCGGCTTGGCGGTTGGCGCGGGCGAGATGACCCGACAGCGTGCCGTGCCGCCCTCGGCCGGGGTCGAAGAGGACGGGGACGTGATCTGCGACGGGCGCGCCGTCGACGACGGCGATCAGGGTGGCGAGGCGGGTCTCGGCGAGGATCGCGGCGAGGGCGGCGGGATCGTCTTCGGCGAACGCGGGTGGGCGATACATCGGCGGGCTCCGGACGGAGGTCGGGGGCCGATCTCGCACCGCGCGGTGGCGATCGTCAACGACCTCCCCCGGGCGCATCGTCGCCGGCGAAGGGGTCATCCGTGCCGGGCAGCAGGCCGAGTTCGCCGACCATCCAGGCGAGGGAGGCGATCATCGCCAGTTCGGCCGGCCAGTAGCGGCCGACGAAATGGGCGGCGACCGCCGCCGGCGCCAGGAACAGGAAGAGCCGCCAGCCGGAGAGCCGGCGATCGGCGAGGCGGCGGACCGAGGCGGCGAGGAAGATCCAGGCCATCCCGATCCACCACAGCGCCACCAGTCCCCAGACGAAGAGCAACGCGGCCGGCGAGCGGCCGATCAGGCGCGCGGCTGCGACGAGGCTCTCCTCGGAGACGAAGACGTGATGGAGGGCGTACATGATCGCGACGAGGCCGGCGGCGAGCCACCACGACGGTCGCCCGGCGCGGCCACGGAAGGAGAAGACGGCGCGGAGCCAATCCATGAGGGTCGAGGTCTCACCGGGTGATCGTCGCGAGGGGCGGCCGTGCGGGCCGCTCGGACCATCGCGCGACGGCGGCGACGCCGTCGAGATGGGAAATCCACGAAGACCCCGGCGAACGGCGCGGCGACGTCTCGCGCAGGCGCCGATCAGCGGCGCCAGGGGTCGTAGCGCGGCCGCCGTGGCCGACCCGGCGGCGGCGTATCGGGATCCGAATCCGGCGACGCCTCGTCGGTCCCGGAGGGCGGCGGCCTGCCACCGGGCAAGGGCATGCGATGACCGCGGGACGGCTCGGTCGGTTCCTCGACGCCGGACACGTCCGGCGGCGCGGTCGGACGGAGCGGCGGCATCGGGCGGAGCGGCGGCGTCGGCCGAACCGGCGGCTCGGGACGGCGCGGATCCGGCCCTTCCGTCGGCCCCCGAATCGCCCCGCCCCCCAGCGGATCGGGGCCGAAGCGGTTGTCGCCGGGGGTTCCGCGGAGGAAGCCGAGTTCGATCAGGGCCCAGATCGAAATGGCGGTGCCGGCCACCGAGAGCGCCATCGCTCCGAGTCCCGTGCCGCCGCCGCGCGCATAGGCCCGGCTCATCCCTTCCAGCATCGACGGCGCAGAAAGGAAGACGAGGACCCACCAGCCCGACCTGTCACGGTCGTGCAGGCGCTTCACGGTGGTGGCGAGCGCGATCCACAGCACCGCCACGACGGCGAGGCCGGCGACGATCGACATCGCGGTCATCAGACCCGGCGAGGGAACGACGGTGGCGAACATCGCGAGGCCGAGACTTCCTCCGAGCACCGCCGCCATGACGGCGACGAACACCACCCAGTAGGCGCGGCGCGGCATCCGGCCGGAAAAGCCGAAGAGATGCGACAACGGAGTCAAGACCGTCCTCCACGGGTCGGAACACGACGCCATGGTCGTGTCCGGCGCGCAGGAAGGCAATCGAAAACAGAACCCCGGCCGGGGCCTCCGAGATCTTCGGCCCAGCGATGCTCAGTCGCGCAGGAGGTCGTTGATCGAGGTCTTGGAGCGGGTCTTCTCGTCGACGCGCTTCATGATGACGGCGCAGTAGGTCGAGGGTCCCGGAGCGCCGTTCGGCAGCGGCTTGCCCGGCAGCGAGCCGGAGACGACCACCGACCAGGGCGGCACGCGGCCCATGTGGACCTCGCCGGTCTCACGGTCGACGATCTTGGTCGAGGCGCCGATGAAGACGCCCATGGAGATCACCGAGCCCTGGCCGACGACGACGCCCTCGACCACCTCGGAGCGGGCGCCGATGAAGCAGTCGTCCTCGATGATCGTCGGGCCGGCCTGCAGCGGCTCCAGCACGCCGCCGATGCCGACGCCGCCGGAGAGATGGACGTTCTTGCCGATCTGGGCGCAGGAGCCGACCGTCGCCCAGGTGTCGACCATGGTGCCGCTATCGACGTAGGCGCCGAGATTGACGAAGGACGGCATCAGCACCACCGACGGCGCGATGAAGGCCGAACGACGGACGACGCAGCCCGGCACGGCGCGGAAGCCGGCCTTCTCGAAATCGAGGGCGCGCCAGCCGTCGAACTTGGAGGGCACCTTGTCCCACCACACGGCATCGCCCGGGCCGCCCTTGATGATGCTCATCGGGTTGAGGCGGAAGGACAGCAACACCGCCTTCTTCAGCCACTGGTTCACCACCCAGTCGTCGCCGTGCTTCTCGGCGACGCGGGCCTTGCCCTTGTCGAGCAGGTCGAGAGCGGTCTCGACGGCGTCGCGCACCGCGCCCTTGGTCGAGGTGTCGATCTCGGCGCGGCGCTCGAAGGCGTCGTCGACGGTCTTGGCGAGATCGGCGAGGGCGGAGGGGGTCATCGGCATGGGGCGGCTCCCGGAAAGGCGGCGGTCGCGCGAACCGCCGTGGGGTCGTCGTGGGTTCGGAACCGGCACCGGCGATGCGGGAGGCCCGAGGGTCGCGGGACATTAGCGAGGGGGGAGCCCGAGTCAATCCGACAGGCGGTCGCTGACGGTGTCGCGCCGCCTTCGCCTCAGCCGTCGATCAGGCCGTGGAGAAAGGCGGCGAGGTCGTCGGTGAGCCAGTCGACGTGGCCGTCTTCGCGGCCCTCGAGTTCCCAGGCCTCGCGCAGCACCTCGCGGGCGCCGTGCGGCACCACCAACACCGTCGCCATGCCGAGCGTGTGGGGCACGGCGAGATTACGCGACAGATCCTCGAACATGGCGGCGCGCGCGGGCACGATCCCGGCCTTGGCGAGGAAGGCGTCGTAGGTCTCGCGATGCGGCTTCGGCAGCAGGTCGGCGGCGACGATGTCGAAGATGTCGGTGAAGTGATGGGTGATGCCGAGGCGGGCGGCGACCTTCTCGGCGTGCTTGCGGGTGCCGTTGGTCATGATGAACTTGCGGCCCGGCAGTCGCTCGATCGCCCGTCCCAGATCCGGGTCGGGCTCGACCACCGAATGGTCGATGTCGTGGACGTATTCGAGGAAATCGTCCGGCGTGATGCCGTGCTCGATCATCAGGCCGCGCAGCGTCGTGCCGTAGCGGCGGTAGTAGTCCTTCTGCAGGCGCTGCGCCTCGTCCGGCGTCGAGCCGAGCAGCTTCTGCACGAAATCGCGGATCTTCACGTCGACCTGGGCGAAGAGGTCGGTGTGGGCGGGATAGAGCGTGTTGTCGAGATCGAAGATCCATTCGTCGACACGGGCGAAGCGATCGCGCCGGGCGGCGAGGGCTTCCGCGGTGTCGAAGGCCGGGCGGGTGTCGATCATCGGGCGGCTCCCTTCCCGGGATTCGTGTGGGTGCCGGTTCGGCGGCGGCCGATCGGCGGCCGCGTCACGGGGTGATCAGCGTGCCGGCGCCGTGCTCGGTGAAGATCTCCAGCAGGACGGCGTGCGGCACCTTGCCGTTGAGGATGACCGCCGCCTCGACGCCGCGGTCGAGCGCCTCGAAGCAGGTCTCGACCTTGGGGATCATGCCGCCGGTGATGACGCCCTCGTCGATCAGGCGCTGCGCCTCGGCGCGGGTGAGTTCCTTGATCAACTGCTTGTTGGCATCGAGCACGCCGGGGACGTCGGTGAGGAAGAGGACGCGGGTCGCCTTCAGCGCGCCGGCGATGGCGCCGGCGAAGGTGTCGGCGTTGACGTTGTAGGTCTCGCCGTCCTCGCCGGGGCAGACGGGGGCGAGAACCGGGATGATCTCCGACTTGGCCAGAACCTCGAGGACCTCGGTGCGGACCTTCTTCGGCTCGCCAACGAAGCCGAGGTCGACCACCCGCTCGATGTTGCTGTCGGGATCGATCACCTTGCGGGTCAGCGGCGTCACGGTGACCATGTTGCCGTCCTTGCCGGTCAGGCCGATGGCGCGGCCGCCGGCCTCCTGGATGGTCTGGACGATCTCCTTGTTGATCGATCCGGCCAGCACCATCTCGACGATCTCGACCGTGGCGCGATCGGTGATGCGCATGCCGGCGGCGAACTCGGACTTGATGCCGAGTTTGGCCAGCATCGAATTGATCTGCGGCCCGCCGCCGTGGACCACCACCGGATTGACGCCGGAGAGCTTCAGCAGGGTGATGTCCTCGGCGAAGGCCTTGCCGAGCGCTTCGTCGCCCATGGCGTGGCCGCCGAACTTCACCACGACCGTCTTGTCGTCGTAGCGCAGCATGTAGGGCAGCGCCTTGGACAGGATCTCGGCTTCCGCGACCATCTCGGCTTCCGGCTTCGGCGTGGTGGGCATCTCGGAACTCCCGTCGGACGGTTCGGGGTGGGTCAGGAGGCGAAGAAGGCGATCTCGGCGCGCAGGCGATCGATGCCCCATCCCTTCTCCGACGAGGTCACCAGGATCTCGGGATGGGCGGCGGGGCGCTTGCGGATGGCGGCGACGGTCTCGGCGACGACACGCGCCACCGGCTGACCGTCGAGGGTCTTGGCGATCTTGTCGGCCTTGGTCAGCACGATCTGATAGCTGACCGCGGCCTTGTCGAGGAGGTCGAGCACGTCGGTGTCGACCTTCTTCAGACCGTGACGCGAATCGATCAGGAGATAGACGCGGCGCAGGTTGGGACGGCCGCGCAGATAGTCGAAGACGAGGCGGGTCCAGGCGTCGACCTGGGACTTCGGCGCCTGGGCGAAACCGTAACCGGGCATGTCGACGAGGGCGAGACCGACGTCGACGGCCTCGCGCGGCGCGCCCGAGGTGAGCCGCTCGGTCTTCTTCGAACGCTCGTTCAGCACCGCCGGCACGAACCAGTTGAGCTGCTGGGTGCGGCCCGGCGTGTCGGAGGTGCGGGCGAGACCGTTCTGGCCGCACACCGCGTTGATCAGGCTCGACTTGCCGACGTTGGAGCGGCCGGCGAAGGCGACCTCGGAACCGGTGACCTCCGGCAGATCGTCGAAGTCGGCGATGCCGCGTTCGAAGCTCCACGGACGCGCGAAGAGGAGGCGGACCTTCTCGTCCACCTCCTCGCGCATCGTCTCGTCGTCGGGACCGCCCATGCCGGCCTCAGTGAGCCGCCGGCGGCGGCGCCTTGGTGAAGGTGGACTTGAGGTTCTCCCACAGCTCCACCTTCACGCCGTTCTTCGCCATGATGTACCACTGCTGGGCGATCGACAGGAAGTTGTTCCAGGTCCAGTAGATCACCAGACCCGCCGGCATGTTCGCCAGCATGAAGGTGAAGATCACCGGCATCCAGTCGAACAGCATCTTCTGCGTCGGATCCGGCGGCGGCGGATTGAGCTTCATCTGGACGAACATGGTCACGCCCATGATCAGCGGCCAGATGCCGATCATCAGCATCGACGGCGGCGTGAACGGGATCAGGCCGAACAGATTGAACATCGAGGTCGGATCGGGCGCCGCGAGATCCTTGATCCAGCCGAAGAACGGCGCCTGACGCATCTCGATGGTGACGAAGATCACCTTGTAGAGCGCGAAGAACACCGGGATCTGGATCAGGATCGGCAGACAGCCGGCCAGCGGATTGATCTTCTCGCGGCGATAGAGCTCCATCATCGCCTGCTGCTGGGCAGCGCGATCGTCCTTGAAGCGCTCCTGCAGCTCCTTCATCTCGGGCTGCACCTTCTTCATCTTGCTCATCGAGTCGTACGACTTGTTGGCGAGCGGGAAGAAGACGGCCTTGACGAGGACGGTGACGATCAGGATGGCGATGCCGAAGTTGCCGACCCACTTGTTGAGGATGTCGATGAGGAAGAACAGCGGCTTGGTCAGCCAGTAGAACCAGCCCCAGTCGATCAGTCGGTCGAAACGCTCGATGCCGAGCTTCTCGGCGTAGCCGTCGACGGCGGCCACTTCCTTGGCGCCGGCGAAGAAATGGGTGGTCGAGGTCACGGCGGCGCCGGCAGCGACCGGCAGCCCGTCGGCCAGCATGAAGGTCTGATAGGTGTCGGGACGACCGGCGGCGGCGGGCACGCCGGCGAAGCGCGGCTGCACCTTGACCGCCTTGTCGGGGACGAGCGCGGCGGCCCAGTACTTGTCGACGAAGCCGATCCAGGCGCCGGCGACCTTGGCGGGCTCGATCTTGCCCTTCTTCTTCAGGTCGTCGTACTTCAGTTCCTGCAGGCCCTCGTCGCCGAAGACGCCGATGGCGCCCTCGTGCAGGACGTAGTAGCCGGCGGTGTGGGGCGTGCCCTCGCGGGTCAGCACCGAATAGGGATAGAGCGTCGTGGCGCGACCGGACGCGTTCGTCACCTTGTCGGTGATCTCGAACATGTAGCGGTCGTCGACCGAGACGGTGCGCTCGAAGGTGTAGCCTTCGCCGTTGTCCCAGGTCAGCGTCACGGGAGCGCCGACGCCGAGGGGCGCGGCGCCCTTCTGCGTCCACCTGGTCTCCGGGCCGGGAACCTTGACCGGAGCGCCGGCGTCCGAGAGCCAGCCGAAATCGGCGAAATAGGCATCCTTTGCGCCGGCCGGCGACAGGAGCTCGATCGCCGGGCTCTTGGGATCGACGGCCTCGCGGTATTTCTTGAAACCGACGTCGTCGATGCGGCCGCCGACGAGGTTGATCGAGCCGAAGAGAACCGGAGTTTCGATCTTGACGCGGGCGGAGGCGGCGAGCGCCTGCTCGCGCGACGCCGGCGCAGCGGCGACGACCGGTCCGCCGACCGGACCGGCCGGGGTCGGCACGGCGCCGGGGCCGGCGGGCGTCGGGGTCGCCGGCGCGGCGGT
>CALBKH010000060.1 GCA_937892955.1 uncultured Alphaproteobacteria bacterium | reverse complement strand
TCTCCTGTCGACGGATTCCAGTTCAGAACGAGGACATCCCCGGGGGCAAGGTCAGAAAAAACGTCGAAAAGCGTCGACTTTCCGGAACCGTTTGGTCCGATCACGACTGCCAATCGTGGCAAATCTGTCAGCTTTGCTTCGCGAAATAGCCGGAAATTGGCGATTTCCAGTGCCTCAATCTGCATCGACATGGTCGCCTCGCCGTTTCCATTCTGACTTCATCGAACGGTGCCGCATGCTCGTACGCTGCTATGAATAGATCAGCAGGGCCTCACCGACCAGCGGCGAACTCAATGCCCGCCCGTCGGCTTCCACTCCAGGCGGGCCTTGATGCGGCGGGCGAGGCCGTCGCGGACCTGACGGTAGACGTCCATGATCTGGTCGCGCGAGCCGTTGGCGAGTTGCGGATCGGGGGTCGGCCAGTACTCGACTTCCGCGGCGATGGTGCGGGTCATGTCGAGGGCCTTGTGGTGGGCCTCCGGCGCCAGGGTGATGATCAGGTCGAAGTTGTCGTCCTCGATCTCCTCGATGGTGCGCGGCCGATGGCGCGAGATGTCGACGCCCATCTCTTCCATCGCCTTGACCGAGAAGGGATCGAGCTCGCCTTTGCGGACGCCGGCGGACTGGATGTAGATGGTCTTGGAGAACCACAGGCGGGCCAACGCCTCGGCCATGGGAGAGCGGACGGCGTTGAGACCGCAGACGAAGAGGACGGAGCTCGGACGCATCCGATCCACCGGCGTCATCCCTTCCAGTGCAGCGAGCAGATCAGGGTGAAGAGGCGGCGGGCGGTGTCGAAGTCGATTTCGACCTTGTCGGCGAGACGATCGATCAGGACCTGCGAACCCTCGTTGTGGAGACCGCGCCGGCCCATGTCGATCGCTTCGATCTGTGACGGGGTCGAGGTGCGGATGGCGGCGAAATAACTCTCGCAGACGAAGAAGTAGTCTTTGACGATGCGGCGGAACGGCGTCAGCGACAGGAGATGGACGGCGACCGGGGCGCCCGTCTCGTCGCGGATGTCGAAGGCGAGGCGATTGTCGACCATGGCGAGGGTGAGCCGGAAGGGACCGCCGTCGTGACCGGCGGGGGCGAAGTGGTTCTCTTCGATCAGGTCCCAGATGGCGACGGCGCGCTCGTGCTCGACATCGGCGCTGGAGCGCTCGATGGATCCTTCGTCCAGCTTCACCTCGACGAGGCGCGTGCGCGGCTTCTCTTTCGTCTGCGGCGAGCCCATGGTCGGCGCGTGCCCTCCCGGGCTTTCGGTTGGATGGCGGGGCGCGGGCCCCGAAGCATCAGAGGTTGAGGCGGATCGACACCGAGCGGCCGTGGGCGTCGAGGCCTTCGGATTTCGCCAGGAGCATCGCCGCCGGGCCGAGCGCGCGCAAGCCCTCGGCGTCGAGTTGGAGGATCGACGTTCGTTTGACGAAGTCGAGCACCGACAGGCCGGAGGAGAAGCGCGCCGAGCGGGCGGTCGGCAACACGTGGTTCGAGCCGCCGACATAGTCGCCGATCGCCTCGGGCGTGTGGTGGCCGAGGAAGAGGGCACCGGCGTTCCTGACCTTCGCGGCGAGCGGGCCGGGATCGTCGAGGGCGATCTCGAGATGTTCGGCGGCGATGCGGTCGGCGAGGGGTACCGCCTCGTCGAGGTCGCCGACGAGGATGATCGCGCCGTAGTCGCGCCAGCTCGCCCGCGCGGTCTCGGAGCGCGAGAGGGTGGCGAGCTGCTTCTCCACCGCCTTCTCCACCTGGTCGGCGAGATCGGCACTGTCGGTGATCAGGATCGACTGGGCGGCCGGGTCGTGCTCGGCCTGAGCGAGCAGGTCGGCGGCGAGCCAATCGGGATCGTTCTTCGCGTCGGCGAGGATCAGCACCTCCGACGGGCCGGCGATCATGTCGATGCCGACCTTGCCGAAGACGCGGCGCTTGGCGGCGGCGACGAAGGCGTTGCCGGGGCCGACGATCTTGGCGACGGGGGCGATGCTCTCGGTGCCGTAGGCGAGGGCGGCGACGGCCTGGGCGCCGCCGACCTTCCACACCTCGTCGACGCCGGCGAGGTCGGCGGCGGCGAGCACCAGCGGATTGAGCTTGCCGTCGGGCGTCGGCACGACCATCACCAGCCGGTCGACGCCGGCGACCTTGGCCGGCACGGCGTTCATCAGCACCGAGGAGGGATAGCTGGCGGTGCCGCCGGGCACGTAGAGGCCGACGGACTCGAGCGCCGTCCACTTCGAGCCCAGGGTCACGCCGAGGGCGTCGGTGTAGACGTCGTCCTTCGGCATCTGGCGGGCGTGATGCGAGCGGATGCGGTCGCGGGCGAGTTCGAGCGCGGCGGAGGTCTCGGCGTCGACCGCCTCCTTGGCGGCGGCGATCTCGTCGACCGTGACGCGCAGGCCGGTGGGGCGCAGGTCGACGCGGTCGAACTTCGCTGTCAGATCGTAGAGGGCGTCGTCGCCGCGGGCGCGGACGTCGGCGATGATCTCGGCGACGGCGCGATCGACGTCTTCGGAGACCTCGCGCTTCATGTCGAGGAGATCGGCGAAGCGACGGTCGAAGTCGGCGTCGCGGCTGTCGAGACGGATGGCCAAGGTCGAATGCCTCGAAACGGGGAACTCGGGAGAGCCGCGGTGAACCGCCACCCTCCGACACGTGGGGAGCGTGGTACCCGATCGGAAGGGGCGGGGCAACGCCCCCGGCGGGCGCGGCGTCCGAGAAACCGGCCGCAGCGGGCGGGATTCGCCAGCCGTGAGCGCTTCACGGCCTACGCCGTCGCTTCGCACGCGTCGTTCGCCTAAGCTGGGTCCGGCGCCGGCCATTGGTACGGGGACGGGAACGAGCATGACACTCCTTGTCGGACGAAAAGCCGCGCAGCGGCCGCAGCGAACCCGCGGCTTCGCCGTATCTCCGCGTCTTCTGGCGTGCGTCCTCGCGACGGTCGCGACGCCGGCGTGGGCCGCCGGAGCGGTTTTCGACAAACCGGTCGCGCTGACGGCGGTTCCCGGGGCGGAAGGGCGCGAGGTCGTCTGCACCGACTACGGAGATCTGGGCGTCGTCGAATTGCGCGACGGGCCGTCGTCGGAGCCGGCGGTGCTGGTCGGCGGCGGCGTGAAGAGCTGCGGTGCCGCCGCCGCCGAGCGGGGCGTGAAGCTCGATACCGCCGACATGGCGTTGGCGGGGCGCGTCGGGCCTCTGCTGATCTTTTCTCAGATGGATCCGCACGGCGCCGTCGGGTTCGCCGTCGTGCGGGCGCGCGACGGCGAGGTCGTGATGCGGGAAGCGGCGACCGGCGATCCGTTGTTCCGCTCCGCCCGGGTGCTCGCCGACGGGTCGGTGTCGCTGAAATACACGCGCGCCGTCAACGCGCCCTGCTCACTCCTAGCCGACGCGGCGGGATGCTGGGATCGTCTGGCGAGCGAGGGGATCGTTCCGGGCGCGCTGGCGAAGCGGTCTCCGCGGGCGAACATCTGTGCCCGAGCCTATGAGGCCGTGTCCGCACCACGCGACGATCCGAGCATCGTCTCGTGGGACCAGGAGACGATCTTCGAGGCGGGCGGCGACATCGCCGGCAAGAGTTTCGGCGAGAAGATCGGCTGCGACGCCCTACCGTGACCGGCGTGCGACGCGGCTCAGGCCTCTTCGTGCTTCGGGCAGCTTTCGGTCGCCCAGGCGGCGCCGAGGTCGCACAGGCCCGCCTCGAGGCACTCGACCTCGATGCGCAGCACGCCGCCACCGGCGAAGATCGCCTCGACCACGCCGGAGGGCGCATCGGTCTCGGTGAAGCGCAGGGCGAGGAGTTCGAGCACGGTATCGGGCCGGTCGCGTGGGATGCGATGCGCGCGGACACGGGTGACGCGATCGAAGCGCAGGGCGGAGCGGCGACGCTCGAAGGCGCGACGGCTCTTCTCGCCGGCGCTCTCCCAGACGAAGCGGTTGAGGGCGAGCACCAGACGTTTCTCGTCGGCGCGCCAATGGATGTCGCCGGCCTTCAGGACCGCGTCCTGGAGGTGGGCGGAGAGGATCTCGAGATCTTCGGCGTCGAGGGCGAGCAGTTTCAGATCGGTCATGGCGCTCTTTCGGGGCGTCGCGGATCGGCCGGGGCCGTTTCATCCCAGATAGGGAGCCGAGGCCCGCGTCACAACCCGAAAACGCCCGATCCGAACACGCCGCCGCTCGGCTCGGTGCGGCGGCGTCAGCGCATGCCTTCGCCGGAGACGCGCTCGATCACCGCGCCGCAGCGCGACAGCTTCTCTTCGAGGCGTTCGAAGCCGCGGTCGAGGTGGTAGACGCGCGAGACGATGGTCTCGCCTTCGGCGACGAGGCCGGCGATGACCAGCGACACCGAGGCGCGCAGGTCGGTGGCCATGACCGGGGCGCCGACCAGACGGGGCACGCCGGTCACCGTGGCGGTGCGGCCGTCGATGGCGATGTGGGCGCCGAGGCGGGCGAGTTCGGCGACGTGCATGAAGCGGTTCTCGAAGATCGTCTCGGTGATGCGCGAGGAGCCGGCGGCGCGGGTCATCAGCGCCATGAACTGGGCCTGCAGGTCGGTCGGGAAGCCGGGATAGGGCTCGGTGACGACGTCGATCGGGCGGATGGCGGTGGCCGGATCGCGGGCGACGTGCAGGCCGCCGTCGACCTCCTCGATGGTCGTGCCGGTGGCGGCCAGCACGTCGAGCGCAGCGCGCAGCAGGTCGCCGGAGGTGTTGGTCAGGGTGACGTCGCCGCCGGTCATGGCGACGGCCATGGCGTAGGTGCCGGTCTCGATGCGGTCCGGCATCACCCGGTGGGTGGCGCCGTGCAGTCGCTCGACGCCCCGAATACGGATCACCGAGGTGCCGGCGCCCTCGATCTTCGCGCCCATGGCGACGAGGCAATCGGCGAGGTCGACCACCTCGGGCTCGCGGGCGGCGTTCTCCAGCACCGTTTCTCCCTTGGCCAGGGTCGCCGCCATCATCAGCGTGTGGGTGGCGCCGACGGAGACCTTGGGGAAGACGTAGCGGGCGCCCTTCAGGCCACCGGGGGCCTCGGCCATGGCGTAGCCGGCGACGATGTCGATCTTGGCGCCGAGGGCCTCGAGGCCGGCGATGAACAGGTCGACCGGGCGGGTGCCGATGGCGCATCCGCCGGGCAGCGACACCTGGGCGCGATGGCAGCGGGCGAGCAGCGGCCCGATCACCCAGAACGAGGCGCGCATCTGGCTGACCAGATCGTAGGGGGCGCGGATGTCGACGATCTCACGCGCGGTGAGATGGATCGTCTGGCCGGCGAGATGGTCCTCACCCGGGCGCTTGCCGTTCAGCGAATAGTCGACGCCGTGGTTCGACAGGATGCGGGTGAGGAGCGACACGTCGCGCAGGCGCGGCATGTTCTCGAGGGTGAGGCGTTCATCGGTGAGCAGCGAGGCGATGATCAGCGGCAGGGCGGCGTTCTTGGCGCCGGAGATCGGGATGATCCCGTCCAGCCGATTGCCGCCGACGATCCGGATCTTGTCCATGAAACGCGCCTCTTCGCCGAGATGTCCGCCGGGCGGGAGATCGCCCGCGCGCGGAGGGGCCGGTCACCGGCCGTGTTTCGCCGTCTTCGGTCCGCCACCCGAGTGTCGCGCTCCCTTAGCCGGTCATGACAGGGGGAGCAAGTGCGGGACATCCCGCCGCGGAGCGGCCACGCCGCCTCGAAACCAGTCCGGCGTGGCCGAAACGTGGCGCGGGCGATCGCACGGGGTGTGATTCCGACCGGTCGGCGCGCGATCACGGGCGCCGGACCGTCGGGTCGGCTCGGAAATCAATCGTCCGCCGGCGGCTCGTCGCGGCGAGCTCCCTCTTCGGCCTCGCGGCCGCGGGTCTGGTCCTTGCGGCGGCGCAGGTTGGCGCGCAACTGGGCGGCGAGGCGCTCGGCGCGCTCGTCCCGAGCGGAGGGGCGGGGAGGGGGCGATTCGGGTCGGTCGGACATGGGGCGATCATGCCAGAGCGAAGGATCGCCCGGAACCGGCGAAGGGGAGGACGAAAGGCGTCCCGGTCCACGAGGGCAGGCCGCGGCCGAGGGGGCGCGAACCCCGGCGGCAGGCTCTGCGCTCGCGAAATCCGCGGTGTTTCGTCGGCGGCGATTTCCTCGGGCGACGAGGCTTGCGCTCCCGGAGCGACTGTGGCACATAGCGCTCCGCACGAGGCACCCCGGCACCGCCGGGGCCGGCCCATGGGTCGACACCTCGCCCGCCGACCGCGTCTCGCGGGTCGCGCAAGCTGCGGTAGCTCAGTGGTAGAGCACTCCCTTGGTAAGGGAGAGGTCGAGAGTTCAATCCTCTCTCGCAGCACCATTCCTTCTCGTTTCACCGAACGTCACGACCGAGCGCCGCCGGCGTCTCGCGTCGCCGCGTCCCGTCTCGTCCCGGACGACGGTCCGGGGGGCTCACGGACGCGCGCCGCCGCGCTCGACCAGCCGGCCCGGCACGACGCGGCGGATGGCCTCGCGCGGTCCGCCCTCCATCTCGGCGAGGAGGCAGGCGAAGGCGCGTTCGGCGATGGCCGCTTCGTCCTGGCGCAGCGACAGGATGCGGACGGGGAGCGCATCGAGCAGCGGGTGGTGGTCGAAGGTGCCGAGGACGAGGTCGTCGGGGAGGCGGCCGAAACGCGACGCCAGTTCCGACAGCGCGCCCTCGAGCATCAGCAGCGACGTGCACATCAGTGCCTTCGGCCGGCGGCCGTGCGCCAGGATCTCCCGCATCAGCGCGCCACCCGCCCGAGGTTCGTCGCGGGGCGCGACGTGGATGCGCGCTTCGGTGCCCGTGAGACCGGCGGCACGGGCGGCGGCGCGGAAGCCGGCGAGGCGATCGGCGATCGAGGGCAGGTCCGGGCAGGCGCAGAGAAGATCGACGTCGCCGCCGGAGAGTTCGATCAGGCGGGCGGCGATGCGGTGCGCCGCCGCCTCGTTGTCGGAGACGACGGTCGACCAGGGGGACTTCGGGTGCGCCCGGTCGACCATGACGACGGCGGTGCGGCGGCTGCGCCGCAGCGCTTCGAAGGCGGTCGGCGGGCGACAGGGCGCGACGACGAGGCCGTCGACGCCTCGGCCGAGGAGGCCGGCGACGGCCTGCGCCTCGCGCTCGGGATCCTCGTGGCCGGACGCGGTGAGCAGCACCCGACCGGTGGCGCGACAGCGGTCCTCGAGCTCGGCGGTGAGACGGGCGAAGAAGGGGTTGGCGAGGTCGGGGACGACGAGGCCGACCGCCTCGCTGCGGCGGGTCCGCAAGGATCGCGCCGTCTGGTCGACGACGAGGCCGTGAGCGGCGACACAGGCCTCGATGCGCTCGCGCGTCTCCGCCTTGATGCGGTGACGTTCGGCCTGACCGGCGACGACGAACCGCACCGTGGTGCGCGAGAAGCCGGTCGCCTCGGCGATCTCGGCGATCGTCCGGGGGCCGGATCTGCGGCTGACGTGTTCCGTGCTCACCATTCCTTCGTCGCCCCGCCGTGATCGCGGACCGGTTGGTCCGCGGCCGCGCCCCGTCGCAGCCTCACAACATCGACCATGCCGATCCCGCCACGTCGACCACGATGTTCTGGGTGATCGCCTGGGCGACGAAGGCGCGCAGCACTTCGGCGAGGTGAGCTTCGTCGACATAGGCGACGGTGATGTGGTTCGACTGGTGGCCGGCCATCAACTGGTCGCGCGAGACGCCGTCGAGGACGGCGTTGAGCAGCGGCCATTCCCTGGTCGTGGCATTCAACCGACGCCGGAACTCCTGGCTCGGCAGTTCGACCGCGTGACCGGTGCCGACGTGGAGATGGACGGTGGTGCCTTCGTAGTGGGCGCGGGCCCAGATCAGCCGTCCGGCCTTGCCCTGTCCGGCGATGGTCGAGCCGCCCTTGGGGAAGTACATCGGCGGCTGGCGATGGCCGGTCGCGCCACCGATGCCGCCCTTCAGGTGCTCGAAGGGGACCGAGCCGGAGATCTCGAGATCCCAGTAGAATTCGCCCTCGAAGGCGCTGCCCCAGCGGATGTCGTGCAGCGTCGTCTCCGCCGGCAGGCCGAGACCGTCGAGCAGCCGGAAGAGCATCGTCTGCGGGATGGCGGTGCCCATGTCGACTTCGTTGACGCAGGGGATCGGCTTGCCGGGGCGGACGATGCGGCCGTCCTCGGTCGGGATCGGGAAACGCTCGGTCGAACCGATGGCGCCTTCGGCGAAATCGGAGGCGGCGCAGGCCCGCGCCAGACCCTGCTGGTACTGGACGCCGACGGCGGTGAGGCCGAAGCGATCGACGAAGCGGCCGAGCGCGATCAGCATGGCGCACTGTTCGAGCACCTGATCGCGGGTGAGCTCTTTCGCCCCGTCGCTGCCCCACAGGAAGGTCATGCCGCGCGCCTCGTAGAAGGCGAGGCAGTCCTGGCGCAGGCTCTGCGGCACCTTGGCGATCTCCATCAGCAGATCGGACTGCGACAGGCTCTCGAGCGGCAGACCGATGTCGGCGAGCGCCTTCAAGGGGAAGACGCCGTTCATCATGCCCATGCAGTAGGTGTCGAAGAGACCGATGATCTCCTTGTGGCGAAGGGAGAATTCGCCGACGCGGATACCGACCTCGCCGGCTTCGCTGCGCATCACCGGATGGGTGGCGTCGACGCGGTGGAGATGGGAGACGTCGTGGACGATCGCCCCCGTCTCGAGCCAGGTCTTCAGGCCGTTCAGGAAGAAGGCGTCGTCGAAGCCCTCCGACCACAGGCGCGAATAGGGTTTGCCGAGCGAGGTCAGCGTGCCGGCCATGCACAGCATGCCGACGAGGCCGGGCCAGGTGCCGTCGAAATTCGCCAGGAGCAACACCGGGCCGCGGTGGCGGGCGAGGCAGTTGGCGAGGTGATGGGAATACTGCCATGCCGTGAGCAGCACGATCACCGGCGCTTCCGGATCGATGGCGGCGAAGACGTCGGAGCCTTCGCGCTGGGAGGAGATGAAGCCGTGGCCCTTGTCCTCCTTGAACGGGTGGGCGCGGCGGGCGCGCCTGCCGAGGCCGGTCAGCGCGCCAGCCAGCAGCCCTTCGTATTTCGCCTCGACCGGCCAGCATTCGACGTTGGCGCTCTCGCGCAGGTCGGCGTTGGTGACGAAGAGGACCTCGTCGGCGGAGGGCGTCAGATAGGCGGGCTCCAACGGCAGCTTCAGCGTCAACATGGTCGCATCTCCCTGTCATTCTCGGCTCGCGAATTCCGGATCCACCCGAAATTCGCGAGCGTCACGGCCCGACCGGCCGCCGCGCTTTCGGTTCAGACGGCCGACATCGCGTCGCGCATCGCCTTCTGCTGGTCGTAGAGGGTGAGGAACACGCGGAATTTCGCGTCGTGGAAGGCGCGGCGGGCCGGGTTCGGGGCGACGGTGCGGCCGGGTCGGACCATGGCGCGCGCCGCCGTGGCGACGTCGGTGAAAGCGCGCGAAGCGACCGCCGCGAGCAGGCCGGCGCCGAGCGTCACCGCGTCCTCGTCCTCGACGAGATGGATCGGTAGACCGAGTGCGTCCGCCTGTTCGCGCAGCAACAGCGGGTTCCGGGTGCCGCCGCCACACATGACGATCCGCTCGATGCGATGGCCGCAGGCGTTCATCGTCTCGACGATGTGGCGGGTGCCGTAGGCGAGCGCCTGGAGCGTGGCGAGGTAGAGGCGCGGCAGGGCGTCGGCTTCGTCTTCGAGGGTCAGACCGACGATCGCGCCACGGGCGTTCGGGTCGGCGCGCGGCGAACGGTTGCCGTGGTGGTCGGGAAGGACGTGGAGATGGCGGGTCGGCTCGCCGTCGCGGGCCTCCAGCGCCGCGACCCGGCCGGCGAGCACCGTGTAGACGTCGGACCCGGCCGCGGTCGCCTCCGTCTCGAGCGCGGCGAAGCCGGCGGAGCGGCGCAGCGTCCAGTCGATCAGCGAGCCGGCGGCGGACTGGCCGCCCTCGTTGAGCCAGAGCCCGGGGATCATCGCGCCGTGATATGGGCCCCAGACGCCCGGCACCATGACCGGGTCGCGTGAGGCGACCATGTGACAGTTGGAGGTGCCGCCGATGAGGGCGAGCGTCCCCTCCGGTGCCGCACCGGTGAGCGCCAGACCGCCGGCATGGGCATCGATGATGCCGGTGGCGACCGCGATACCGGCCGGAAGCCCCATCTCGGCTGCAGCGGCCGGCGTCAGCCGTCCGGCGACGGATCCGAGCGGCTTGACCTCGGCCGGCACCCGTTCGAGGAGATCGTCGAGGCCGACGGCGGCGAGCATCGCGGTGGGGAACCGGTTCTCGTGGGCGAGGAAGTTCCACTTGCAGCCGAGGGTGCAGACCGAGGCGACGTCGGCGCCGGTCGCCCGCCACACGACGTGGTCGGCGAGATCGTGGACGCGCCCGACCTTCGCCCAGCGATCGGGGAAGCGGCGCTTCAGCCACAGGAGCTTGGGTAACTCCATCTCGATCGACACCTCGCCGCCGACGTAAGCGAGCGCCGGATCGGCGGTGGCGTTGATCTCGGCGGCTTCGCGGCCGGCGCGGTGGTCCATCCACATGACGACGTCGCGTCGCGGGTCGCCGTCCTCGGCGACGGAGACCGGCGCGCCATCGGCGCCGACGGCGACCAGCGAGCAGGTGGCGTCGACGCCGATGGCGGCGACACGGGCCGGATCGACGGCGGCTTCGGCGAGTGCCTCGCGCACCGCGGCGCAGGCGTTTTCCCAGATGTCGGCCGAGGACTGTTCGACGACGAGGTCGCGCGGACGGAACTGCAGGATCGGCCGGACGCGGAAGGCGAGCCGCCGACCGGTGGTGTCGTAGAGCCCGGCGCGGACGCTCGCCGAACCGACGTCGATGCCGGCGAAGAGGGGAGAGGAGAGCGTTCCCATGGCGGCCTTCTCGTGTGCTGCCTCGTGGTAGCACGCTACTTCTCCGCCGTTCCGGCATCAAGGGCGGGGCCGGGGTATCTTTTTCTGTATATTCGACCAAAGTATGAATTGTAACATGTCACGTTGTGACCACTAAGCTCAGAGGCAAGACATCCGTCGGGCGCGACGCCGTCCGGAAAGGGAGACGACATGTCCCGTGAGGACCGTTTCGGATTGTCGGCGGCGCTCGCGACCCCGTTCGACGCTGAGGGGCGGGTCGACCTCGCCCGGCTCGCGGCCCATGCGCGGCGCTGCCTGGACCAGGGGTGCGACAGCCTCACGCTCTTCGGCACCACCGGCGAGGGTGCCTCGCTCTCGGCGGCGGAGCGGACCGCGATGTTCGATGCCGTCGTCGGCGCCGGCGTCGCGCCGAGCCGGCTGGTCTCGGCCGTCGCCGAGACCGCCGTCGGTACGGCGATCCTGCGGGCTCGCGACGCGCTCGACGCGGGTGTCCGGGCGGTGCTGATCCTGCCGCCGTTCTATTTCAAGGCGCCGTCGGATGCCGGCGTCTTCGACTGGTACGCGGCGGTCTTCGGCGGGCTCGGCGCGGCGGGGCGGGACGTGCTGCTCTATCACATCCCGTCGATCACCGCGGTGCCGCTGTCGATCCCGCTGGTGCGCCGTCTCGCCGAGGCTTTTCCGGGCGTGGTGCGCGGCGTCAAGGATTCGGGGTGCGACTGGGCGGCGACCGAGAAGCTGCTGGCGGCGCGGGGCGATCTCGAGATCCTGGTCGGTGACGAACGCGATCTCGCCCGTGCGGTGCGCAGCGGCGGAGCGGGCGCCATCTCCGGCATGGCCAACGTCGCGCCGGCGCGGATCCGCCGGCTCGCCGTCGACGGCATCGACGATCCGGCGGTGAGCGAACTGGTCGACGCGGTGGTGACGGTGCCGGTGACGCCGGGGGTCAAGGCCCTGGTGGCGCACGTCGGCGGTGACGCGGCGTGGGCGCGAACGCGGGCGCCGCTGGAGCCGACCCCGGCGGCGCAGGCGAAAATGATCGCCGCGGTGTACGATCGGGCGATCGGCGACGCAGGATCGGATCGCGACAGACGCGGCGCCGGGAGGACGGGCGGCGCGGCGGGCGCCGAGAAGGGGGCAGGGTGAACGAACAGGCGCCACCGCAGAAGCTTCGGGAGAAGGCCTATGCGCGCTTCACCGATCGGCTGCTGTCGCGCGAACTGCGGCCGGGCCAGTTCGTCTCGCAGCGGGAATTGGTGGAGATCACCGGCATGCCGCTCGGGGCGATCCGCGAGATCGTCCCCCGTCTCGAGGTCGAAGGCCTGATCCGGACGGTGCCGCAGCGCGGCATGCAGGTCGCCCACATCGACGTGAACCTGATCCGCGAGGCCTATCAGTTCCGGCTGTTCATGGAACGTGAGGCGGTGATGGATTTCGCCGTTTCGGCGCCCGACGCGGTGGTCGCGGATCTGATCCGCCAACATCGCGAGGTTCTCGACGAGGTCGTCGCCCACGGCGAGACCGCGGAGAGCGAGGCGCGGGCCCAGGCGCTCGATTGGGGCATGCACGACACGATCATCGACGGGCTCGGCAATGCGATCATCTCGAAGGCCTATCGCGTCAATTCGATCAAGATGCGGCTCATCGCCCAGGAGCGCTATCGCATCGAAGGGCGAGTGGCGCCGGTGATGCGCGAACATCTCGCCGTCCTGGAGGCGATCGCCGCCCGCGATCCGCAGAAGGCCGCCGCCGCGATCACCTTCCACATCGGCATGGCGCGGGAACTGGCCCTGAAGGTCTGACGACGAGGCCGAGGCGGTCGCGCGCACTCGAAGTCCGAAGGAGCCGCCGCCCGGTCGGCCGGCGATGACACGCTCGATGCTCCCGCCGGGGTAGAGCCGACGAGGTCGCGCGACCGGTATCGTCGAAAAAAACGGCGCGCCGCCGAGCGACGCGCCGTCGAGCCATCCCGAGATGAGCTTCGGTGAAAGTGACCGGTCGCGAAGGCACCCGGTCGCTTTCGAACCGATATCGAAACCTCAGCGACGGTTCTTCTTCTTTTTCTTCTTACGCGGCATCGGCTGATCGGACGCCTTGCCCTGCATGCCGCTCATTCCGGCCATGCCCGACATTCCGGACATGCCGCCCATACCGGACATGCCACCCATGCCCGA
>CALBKH010000059.1 GCA_937892955.1 uncultured Alphaproteobacteria bacterium | reverse complement strand
GTGAATCACGTCAGTAGACGGTCGTCGAGGGCTATCCGCGCACAGGTCTCATCATGCCGAGCCCATGAAGTTCTGACCTGTTCAGAACTTCATGGGCGATGGCAAGCCCGAACGGGCGTCGGCCGGTCAGGCCGTAACGCTGATGAATTTCGGACGAGTCCGAAAATCATCAGCCCGGTATCAGAGGGTCTCTTCGAAAATATCGTGTCTCGGACCGTTCCATCGGTCGGTCGTCGACCCGCGCCGCGACCGCAAGGCCGCCGCGCGGGGAGAGGTCAGAGCGATTTCTCCGCCAGCCGCGAGGCGTGGTCACGCAGGAAGTGTTCGACGTTGTCGCGGCGGAGATGGTCGCGACGGAACAGGAGTTCCATCATCGGGTCGGAGAGGATCTCGGCGAGGCTCGGTTCGACGCGGGGGTCGGTCCAGTCCCGCCGATCCAGGGCTTCGGTGGCGGCGCCACGGATGTCCAGTGTCATGGTGGGTCCTCCTCTGTGGGCCTCGGGGTCCCGTCCTCGGCCCGGCTCGATGGTGTCCTCATGCGGGGTGGCGGTCGTCACACCGACCTTCTCCCCGCCTGCCGTTCATCTGGTGCGCTCCTACGCGGAATGGATGTCACTACGATGAACATGATCATGCAGCCTACGACTTTTGTCCATAGCATCGACGATCCTACGTATTCACATCACCGAATTTCACGAATCTTCGATCACTCGAGCCGAATTCGTCGGCACAAGTCATCGAAACATCGGCATTTCAGCATGAATCGTCGGTGCCCGACACGAAAATTCGATCGAATCGCGAAAGGATCGAAGAAGAATTTTCGGTGGAGCGGAGCGACCACGGTACGGACCGTCGCCGAGAAAAATGGCACGACGATGATCGTTCGGGACCATCGTCGAGGATGGCTCGTACCGGGCTCATGACATTCGGACTCATCCGACTGTCATGAGCGTCACGGCCCGGCCGGCCGACGCCCGTTCGGGCTCGCCTTCGCCGCCCGTGTTTCGAAAAGGCCGAAACTTCGTCAGCTCGGTATCAGTCGAGTTGCTGGTGATGCGGCATCAGCTCGAAGGGGAGACCCGACATCAGCACCTCGACCCAGGCGGTGCGCTGGTAGTGGCCGTTGATCGAGATGCGCGGCAGCGCGGTGAGGTGGTCGAGGTCGCTCGTGCGCAACGTGCCCGGTTCGGTGGTGACGGCGAGGTCGAAGCCGCGGGCGGCGGCGTATTCGCGGATGCCGGCGCTGGCGTGGGAGCCGTAGGGGTAGGCGAAGACGGTCGGCCGGTGGCCGAGGATGGCGGCGACCTCGTCGACGCCGCGCTCGATGTCCTCGACGAGGCGGTCGTGGGAGACGCGCCTGAGGTTGACGTGGCTCCAGGTGTGGGCGCCGATGGTGGCCATCGACGAGGCCGCGAGTTGGCGCAGCTCGGCGGCGTTCATCACCTCCTGGTCGAGGATGGCGGCGGCGGAAATGCCGTGCTCGCCGGCGATGCGGTCGAGGGTGGAGATCGCCCAGTCCTCGTCGACCGAGTTCATCCAGTCGACGACGCGGCGGAAGGTCATCGCCTTGGTGCGGGGGCGGGCGCAGGCGAAGTGCAGCCGGCGGTCACCGGTGTCCCAGAAGAGATCGTCGACGGTGGCGACGACCTTCTCCAGCGTCAGCCACCACACCGTCCGTTCGCGGGTGAGGAAGCCCGAGGTGGCGAAGACGGTGAAAGGCACGCCGTGGCGTTCGAACACCGGGCGGGCGTGGACGAGGTTGTCGCGGTAGCCGTCGTCGAGGGTGAAGGCGGCGAAGCGGGGGCCGCCCTCGGGCGCGGCGAGGCGCGCCGGCACGTCGGCGAGGGGCACCGGCTCGTAGCCGAGCCCGACGACGTGGCGGATCAGCGCGTCGAGGAATTCCGGCGTGATCTCGAGATGGGCGGAGGCGTGGAACGAGCCGGGATCGAAGGGGCGGACATGATGGAGGGTGAAGATCACTCCGCGTCCGCGCAAGCTGTCGGGCGCGAGGCGATGGGCGCGCGTCAGGTGCATCGTCTCGAGCGTCGCCGAAATCGCGACGAATTTGGCGCCGAGCGCGAGATGGCGAGCGTGGTCGCGCAGGGTGAAGGACACCGGAACCGCCGCCGGGGTGCCGGTCGGACGCATCTCGACTCCCCCGTTGTTCCCAGCGCCCACCACTCGGTTCCCTTCGTTCCGGCCGGCGGGCGCACAGGGTGCGGTCCGGTCGATCCTCACCGGCCGTGAATCGCCGAAGAGTCGGCGATCGCAGCCTCTTCGACAGATAGGCCATGGGGGCTGCGAAACCAAGCCGGGAGAGTCGGGGTGGTGAACGCGTCGGTCGCGACGACGGCGGGTGGCGGAGATACGGGCAACTGCGGCGCGGGTCCGGGTGTGCCCGCCGGCGTGAAATGGGCTAGTCTCGCCGCCGACGAGGAGCAGCGAAGCCATGGCGAGACCCGGATCCCGAACCGACGACGCGGTGCTCGAGGTGCTGCGCGAGGCGACGACGCCGATGAGCGCCTATCAGGTGCTCGATCTGTTGCGGCCGCAGGGGGTGCAGTCGCCGCCGGTGGTCTATCGCGCGCTCGAGCGGCTGGTGAAGGCGGGGCACATCCATCGGCTGGAAGGGCTCGGCGCCTATTTCGCCTGCTGCGGACAGGACCACGCCAAGGGCACGGTCTTCGCGGTGTGCACCGCCTGCCACAAGGTCGAGGAATGGTCGGGGGAGGGGATCGACGCCCTGATCGCCTCGCGCGCGACGGAATCGGGCTTCGCCGTTTCGGCGCGGACGATCGAGGTGAGGGGTCTGTGCGCCCATTGCCGCGGCGAGACGGCGGCCGAGGAGGGCGGCCTCCACAGCCACGGCCCGGGGTGTGGCTGCGGGCACGATCCCCACAACCATTGAGAATACTCAGCTGATCGTTTCTCCGACTTTCGCCCTTATGAGGGTGATCACCTCCTCGCGGTATTTTGCGCGCTCTGCCGAGGAAAGGTTTCTTCCGAGTCGAGCCTTCAACTTTCCGAGCATGGGGCGGTCATATTCGGCGGGAATGGAATCGAAATTGTCGTCGATGTATTTGCAGATTTCGGACAGTTTTTCACCGGTTAGGTTGGCAATCACCTCGTCGAAGATCTGTTCCGTAATGCTGGTCGGGGAGGCGGGAGGAAGCGCTACCGTCGTTTCTGTTTGCTTCGAGGGCGTCGCGATCGGCACCGATTCCGACCCTGATACAGAAAGCCAAGTCGATACGATGGCCTTGGTCCATTCGGTCGTGGTGTCGGCTTCCTGAATCAGGTCAGGTGACTGTGAACCGCGTGCCGGTTCAATTCCGAGTAGGTGAATGCGCACGCCGAAGGTCTGGGCGACCTGTACCCCCACTCATATATCTTCGTCACCCGACAGGATCACGGCATCGGTGATGGCTCGGTTGCGCGCCAAGTCGATCAGATCGGTTACGATGAGGCTGTCGACGCCCTTCTGTTCCCCGTGGCTGTTGACCATGCCCAAGCGGAGTTTCACGTCGCGACTGACCGATAGCGTCGATTGTTCGGCATTCAATCGTCCTCCTCGAGTGAGGCCATCATACCAATAGATGCGCAACAGACGGGCATCGGGGGCTGCCTGTTTCGCCAGGCTACTCAGGGCATCGAGCACTCCCGGCAAATTCAGATTGATTTCGTGACGTTTCCGCTTGTTACCGACCGCTGCTACCGATCCCTGCGCGTGAAGATATCCGGCATCGACGAATACGGCGGTCTGCAGCATGGGAATCTCCAAAAGAAAAGGGCGCCCGAAGGCGCCCGTAAATAGGTGGCGACGGCATCGAATAGCTACCGTCGGCACGATCTGCTTCTTACACCTTCGAGAGCGAATGCGCGTTCCGACAATTCTCGTTGCGCTCTTGTCGCCGCCTCAGCCGATCAGGCCCTTGTCCTTGAGCATGGCCTGCAGCTCGCCGGCCTGGAACATCTCGCGGGTGATGTCGGCGCCACCGACGAACTCGCCCTTGACGTAGAGCTGCGGGAAGGTCGGCCAGTTGGAGTAGTCCTTGACGCCCTGACGCAGCTCGTCGGACTCGAGGATGTTGACGCCCTTGAAGGGCACGCCGAGGTGGCTGAGGATCTGCACGACCTGGCCGGAGAAGCCGCACATCGGCATCTTCGGGGTGCCCTTCATGAAGAGCAGGACGTCGTTGGCCTTCACTTCGGCGTCGATGGCGGTCTGGATGTCGGACATCGGCGTGTTTCCTTTCATGCGGCGGGACGAGGGCCCGCGATGGACTCGGAATTCGAACGGGGGATCACGCCGGAGCGCGGGTGGTCAGCGACAGGGCGTGCAGGGGGCCGGCGAGGGCCTCCTTCAGCGCGGCGTTGACCATCTGGTGCTGCTGGACGCGCGACTTGCCGGCGAACTCCGGCGTCACCACCTCCGCGGCCCAATGGTCGCCGTCGCCGGCGAGGTCGGTGATCCGCACGGAAGCCTGCGGAAAGGCGTCCTTGATCAGCTTCTCGATTGCGTCGGCGGTCATCGCCATGCGTCGTCGTCTCCCCTTCGTTGTCCCGATGTCGACGCGATCGTCGCGATGCCGACACCGGGAGGCGTCGATGTCCGGTTCGAGCGGCTCAGACGCCGCTCATGTAACCGGGGAACCAAGATTCGTGCCGATCAATTAGGTCGGTGACGGCGACGTTCAAGTGCTCGCCGATCACGAGGGCGTCACCCCCGACCGCGCCGATGGCGGTGGCCGGGACGCCGGCCATGGCGGCGTCGACGATCAGCTTCGACGCCTCGGCCGGGGAAGCGGTGACGACGTAGCGCGCCTGATCCTCGCCGAAGAGGAAGGCGTGGAGGGCGATGTCGATCTCCGGCAGGAGGATGCGGGCGCCTTTCTTGCCGGCCATGGCCATCTCGGCCAACGCCACCAGGAGGCCGCCGTCGGAGAGATCGTGGGCGGCGGTGACGCGGCCGGCGATGACGGCCTCGCGGACGAAATCGCCGTTCTTCTTCTCGACCGCGAGGTCGACCGGCGGCGGCGCGCCCTCTTCCAGGCCGAAGAGTTCGGAGAGATAGGAGGACTGACCCATCCAGCCGGTGGTCTCGCCGATCAGCACGACGACATCTTCGTCGTGGGCGAAGGCGACGCCGACGGTCTTCGTCACGTCGTCCATCAAGCCGACGGCGCCGATCGCCGGGGTCGGCAGAATGGCGACGCCGTTGGTCTCGTTGTAGAGCGAGACGTTGCCGGAGACGATCGGCATGTCGAGCGCCCGACAGGCCTCGCCGAGACCCTCCAGCGCCTTGACGAACTGGCCCATGATCTCGGGTCGCTCGGGATTGCCGAAGTTGAGGTTGTCGGTCACTGCGACGGGTAAGGCGCCGACGGCGGAGAGATTGCGCCAGCTCTCGGCGATCGCCTGCTTGCCGCCCTCGAAAGGATCGGCCTCGACGTAGCGGGGCGTGACGTCGCAGGTGAAGCCGAGGCCCTTGGCCTTGCCGCCGTTCGGGCGCTCGACGCGGACGACCGCGGCGTCGCCGCCGGGGCGCTGCACGGTGTTGCCCTGGATCAGGTGATCGTACTGCTCCCACACCCAGCGGCGCGAGGAGAGGTTGGGGCTGCCGAGGAGGTCGAGCAACGCCTTGCCGTAGTCGTCGGGGGCCCGGGTCGCCGCCGGATCGAGGACGGGGAGTTTCTTCGGCTCGACCCAGGGGCGATCGTATTCGGGGGCCTGATCGCCGAGGTCCTTGATCGGCAGGTCGGCCATGACGTCGCCGTGGTGCTTGACGACGAAGCGCAACGTGTCGGTCGTGTAGCCGACGATGGCGAAGTCGAGGCCCCACTTACGGAAGATCGCTTCGGCCTTCTCCTCGAGATGCGGATGCAGCACCATGAGCATGCGCTCCTGGCTCTCCGACAGCATCATCTCATAAGCCGTCATGCCCGGCTCGCGGCACGGCACCGCGTCGAGGTTCAGCTCGAGGCCGAGATTGCCCTTGGCGCCCATTTCGACCGCCGAGCAGGTCAGACCCGCGGCGCCCATGTCCTGGATGGCGATGACGGCGCCGGAGGCCATCAGTTCGAGCGAGGCCTCGAGCAGCAGCTTCTCCGAGAAGGGGTCGCCGACCTGGACGGTCGGGCGCTTCTCGGCCGAGTTGTCGTCGAATTCGGCGGAGGCCATCGAGGCGCCGTGGATGCCGTCGCGGCCGGTCTTCGAGCCGAGATAGACCACCGGCATGCCGACGCCCTTGGCCTCCGACAGGAAGATCTCGTCGGCGTCGAGGAGGCCCGCGGCGAAGGCGTTGACCAGACAGTTGCCGTTGTAACGCTTGTGGAAGTTCACCTCGCCGCCGACCGTGGGCACGCCGAAGGAGTTGCCGTAGCCGCCGACGCCGGCGACGACGCCGGAGACGATGTGGTGGGTTTTGGGATGGGCCGGTTCACCGAAGCGCAGGGCGTTCATCGCCGCGATCGGCCGGGCGCCCATGGTGAAGACGTCGCGCAGGATTCCGCCGACACCCGTCGTCGCGCCCTGATAGGGCTCGATGTAGGAGGGGTGATTGTGGCTCTCCATCTTGAAGACGACGGCCTGATTGTCGCCGATGTCGACGACGCCGGCGTTCTCGCCGGGGCCGATGAGGACGCGCTCGCCCTTGGTGGGGAGCTTCCTCAGCCACTTCTTCGACGACTTGTAGGAACAGTGCTCGTTCCACATGGCCGAGAAGATGCCGAGCTCGGTCAGCGTCGGCTCGCGGCCGATCAGATCGAGGATGCGCTGGTACTCGTCCGGCTTGAGGCCGTGTTCGGCGACGAGTTCCGGGGTGATCTTCACTTCGTTCGGGATCATGGGTCCGCCTCGTGAGGCTGGCGCGGAAAGACGCGCGAAACGGGGATCGGCGGATCGCTCACGCCACCTTGGCGAGGCTCTCGAACAGGCCGCGGCCGTCGGTGCCGCCCTGCAGTGCTTCGATCAGGTTCTCCGGGTGCGGCATCATGCCGAGCACGTTGCCGCGCTCGTTGACGATGCCGGCGATGTGGTTGAGCGAGCCGTTCGGGTCGGCGGCTTCGGTGGTGCGGCCGAGTTCGTCGCAGTAGCGGAAGACCACGCGGCCCTCACCCTCGAGACGGGCGAGCGTCTCGGGATCGGCGTAGTAGTTGCCTTCGCCGTGGGCGATCGGGCAGCGGATGACCTGACCGGCGGTGTAGGCGGAGGTGAAGGCGGTCGTCGGGTCGTCGACGCGCAGATGGACCTCCTTGCAGACGAACTTCAGCGAGGCGTTGCGCATCAGAGCGCCCGGCAGCAGGCCGATCTCGGTGACGATCTGGAAGCCGTTGCAGACGCCGAGCACGTAGCCGCCGCGGTCGGCGTGGCGCTTCACCGCGTCGATGATCGGCGAGCGGGCGGCGATGGCGCCGCAGCGCAGGTAGTCGCCGTAGGAGAAGCCGCCGGGCACGGCGACGACGTCGACGCCGTCGGGCAGTTCGGTCTCGGTGTGCCAGACCATGACCGGCTTCACGCCCGTCACCACTTCGAAGGCGCGGGCCATGTCGCGTTCGCGATTGATGCCGGGGAAGACGAGAACGGCGGACTTCATGGGCTTCATCCTGTCACGGGGCCGGGCGGAGCGGGCCGCGGCCGAAGGTCTCGAGCGACGGGCGCGGGCGCGAGAGGCGCGTCGCGACGCCCGGAGCCGGCGGCTCGGCGCGGCTCAGACCAGTTCGATCCGGTAGTTCTCGATGACGGTGTTGGCGAGCAGCTTCTCGCACATGGCGGTGACCTCGGCCTCGGCCGCGGCGCGGTCGGAGGTGGCCAGCTCGAGCTCGATCAGCTTGCCCTGGCGGACGTCGTCGACGCCGGCGAAGCCGAGGCTCTTCAGCGCCCCCTGGATCGCCTTGCCCTGGGGGTCGAGAACGCCGTTCTTGAGGGTGACGGTGACGCGGGCTTTCATGGGGGTCGTCCTCGGCTGGTGGCACGGGCTCGGAAACGCCGAAAAGGCCGGTCCGGACTCGCCGTCCGCCGACGTTTCTTCGATCGAGCCCGCGCGTAGCATGCGACGCGAGGAGGGGCAAGCCGAACACTCGGCGAGGAGATCGGCCGACCACGCCGGATCGAAGGTTGGCAGCCCTTCTCGCGTCTTGTAGAACCGGGCGGTTCATCGAAAGCATGGCGCGGTGCGGCCGCGAGAGGGATTTCGAGCATGGCGGGTGACACACGGATCGAGGCGGCGAAGCGTATCGCGGCCCATGTGGCGGAGAAGGTCGACGCCGATCTGTCGCTCGAATTGTGGAACGGTGAAGTGGTGCCGCTCGGCAGGTCGGCGCGCGACGACATCCGTATCCGCATCGCTCATCCGGACGTCATCCGCCGCATGCTGCTCAGCCCGAAGCTGATGACCGTCTACATGCTCTACGCCGCGGGCGACTTCGACATCGTCGGCGGCACGCCGCTCGAGGCGATCGAGCGTTGGGACCACATGAAGGTGCTGAAGACGGCGCGCGGTCTGTCCAAGTGGTGGCTGATCAAGAATCTGCTGCCCTTCGTCTTCTCCCGCCGCGATGTCGCCGCCATCGATGCCGGTAACGCCTATACCGCCGACGTCGCGAAGAAGCCCGAATCCGGTCGCAACGACAAGGAACTGATCCAGTTCCACTACGACGTGTCGAACGAGTTCTTCGGGCTCTTCCTCGATCCCGAGATGGTCTATTCGTCGGCCTATTTCCAGGACGACGAGACGACGCTCGAGGATGCGCAGATCTTCAAGCTCGACATGATCTGTCGGCGTCTCAGGCTGAAGCCGGGCGACCATCTGCTCGACATCGGCTGCGGCTGGGGCGGTCTGATCTGCCACGCGGTCCGCAACTACGGCGTCACCGCCCACGGTGTCACCCTGTCGCAGAAGCAGTTCGACTTCGTCACCGCCAAGCTCGCCCGCCTCGGCATCGCCGACAAGGTGAAGCTCGAGCTCAAGGACTATCGCGAGATCGAGGGCGAGGAGGTCTACGACAAGATCGCCCAGATCGAGATGTTCGAGCACGTCGGCCTCGACAACCACGACCGCCACTTCTTGCAGATGCACAAGCTCCTGAAGCCGCGCGGGCTCTACCTGCACCAGGCGTCGGTGCGGCGGGCGACGCGCGACCTCTCGAAGTTCCGCAAGCAGACCGCCTACATGAAGTTCATCACCACCTGCATCTTCCCCGGCGGCGAACTCGACCACATCGGCCTCACGGTGACCAACCTGGAGCGTCTCGGCTTCGAGGTCCACGACGTCGAGAACTGGCGCGAGCACTTCTCGCGCACGACGCGGTGCTGGAGCGAGCGGCTGGCCGCCAACCGCGACAGGGCGGAGGCGGAAGTCGGTGCGGCCAAGACGCGGCTGTGGCTCGCCTATTTCGCCATGACGACCCTCGGCTTCCAGCGTGGCCCGATCCTGGTCTACCAGACGCTCGCCTCGAGGCGCCGCTCGGGCTTCTCCGGCCTGCCGTGGACGCGCAAGGACCTCTATCGCTGAGGCCACGTGGTCCACGGATCCTGGATTTCGGCCGGCCGGCGTCGCGAGACGCCGGCCGGTTTCGTTTCGAGTCGGGCGAATGTGGGGTGCGATGGGTCGAGACGGCGCGCGACGCGCGCCACCTCACCATGGGGGCCCGGTGCTCGCCGATGAAACGCCGGGGCCTCGTGATGGAGGCTCCGGGACGGGTGGCCTCCCGACGTCGAATACGTTCGTGTCCGCAGCGGTGGGCATCGTCGATGGAGGAAAGCCACTGCAAGCCGTCATCGCCGGGCTCGACCCGGCGACCCGGCGGGCTCTCCGCTCGGAGATGGGCCCTTGGATCGCCGGGCCGGGCCCGGCGATGGCGAACCGAGAGGAGAGAGCGGAACAGCCGTACCGGTGGCTTCGGTCGGCTCGCGTCGTTCGACACTTTCCATCCCGCGGGGGGCGCAGACCCATCTCGAAGGGTCGCGCATGAGAATCGACGCGACGGCCTTTTCGAATATGCGGTCCCGATAGCTGGGGCGTGGCCAGGAAATGTCCGGCACCCCGTGGGTCGTCGACATCGTTTCCAACCCCGATCTCGTGGAGCAAAATGCGCTTGATCGCTCATGCGCATGAGCGCATATTGATCAATGCCGATCCGAACGGGTGCACTCGCGGGACGGGTCGTCGGCCGGTAGCTGGTACCCGGGTACCGATGTAGCCATTCGCACGCCGGGTTCGCCGAGCCGGTCTTCGAAGCGCCAAGGGGCAGGGTGATGAAGCGAACCGTCGATCTCCTCTCGGCCCTCGCCGAACCGACCCGTCTCGGGGCGCTCCGGCTCCTGTGGGACGGGCGCGAGCACTGCGTCTGCGAACTCATGGAGCGGCTCGGGGCGACCCAGTCGCGGATGTCGCGGCACATGAGCGTGCTCGAAGCGGCCGGCTTGGTGACCGGGCGGCGGGATCGCCAGTGGGTGCGCTACACCCGTTCGGTCCGGCTGGCGCCGGAGGTCGCGGCGTTGGTCGATGCGGCGCTGGCGCATGCCGGCGACACGGCGGGGCAGGAGGCGGCGGCATGAGCGACTGTCGGGTGACATCCTGTGGGGCAGGGCCCGCGCCGAAATCCCCGACCTCGTCGCGGGCCCTGTGGATCGGCGGCACGCTCGCCGCACTCGTTCTGTGGTGGCTCGTCTATGGCCAGTTGAAGCTGCTCGCCGACCGGGCGACGGCGGCGTTGCCGCTCGCCCCCGGCAGCCACGCGGCCGAGGCGGTCGCCTTCTTCCTCTACGACACGCCCAAGGTGTTGATGTTGCTCACCCTGGTGGTCTTCGTCATGGGCGTGGTGCGCAGCTTCTTCTCGGCGGAGCGGACGCGGGCGCTGCTCGCCGGCCGTGCCGAAGGGGTCGGCAACGTCGCCGCGGCCTCGCTCGGCATCGTCACGCCGTTCTGCTCGTGCTCGGCGGTGCCGCTGTTCATCGGCTTCGTCTCGGCCGGGGTGCCGCTCGGCGTCACCTTCTCCTTCCTGATCGCCGCGCCGATGGTCAACGAGGTGGCGCTCGGCCTGCTCTTCGCCCTGCTCGGCTGGAAGGTGGCGGCGACCTATCTCGCCTTCGGCCTCGGCGTGGCGATCGTCGCCGGCTTCGTCATCGGCCGCTTCCATCTCGAAGGCTGGCTGCAGGACTGGGTCAAGGCGGTGCGTGCCGGGGCGGTCGATCTGCCGCCCGAAGACCTCGACGTGGTCGATCGGCTCAGGGCCGGCGTCGACGCGGTGAAGGATATCGTCGGCAAGGTATGGGCATGGATCCTCGCCGGCATCGCCGTCGGGGCGTTCATCCACGGCTGGGTGCCGGCGGACCTGCTCGCCTCGATCATGGGGCGCGGGGCGTGGTGGTCGGTCCCGGCGGCGGTGGTGGTCGGCATCCCGATGTATTCCAACGCCGCGGGAATCGTGCCGGTGGTCGAGGCGCTGATCGCCAAGGGCGCGGCGCTCGGCACCGTGCTCGCCTTCATGATGAGCGTCATCGCGCTCTCCGCGCCCGAACTCCTGATCCTGCGCAAGGTGCTGACCGACCGTCTGATCGCCGTCTTCGTCGGTGTCGTCGGTCTCGGCATCCTGGCGGTGGGCTACCTCTTCAACGCGCTCTTCGGTTGAGAAGAGCGAAGACCGGGAGACTTCCGATGAAGACCGTCAAAGTGTTGGGGCCGGGCTGCAAACGTTGCGAGGCGACGGCCGAGCTGGTGAAGACGGAAGCGGCGAAGCTCGGGCTCGAGATCGCGCTGGAGAAGGTCACCGACTACGCGGCGATCGCCGGTTTCGGCATCGCGGCGACGCCGGGCATCGTCGTCGACGGCAAGGTCGTCCATGCCGGCGGCTTGCCGAAGGCGGAAGACGTGGCGAAGTGGCTGGCGGGGTGAGCGATCTCGTCGTCGATTCGATTTCGCGACGAGAAAGGCCGGCGCCTCGCGGCGCCGGCCTTTTCGTTTCATCCGACCGATCGCGCGGATCGCGCCTCACTCCACCAGCGTCGGGCCGGAGCCGGCGGCGGGGGTGACGTTGTCGTTGAGGATGCCGAGGCGGCGGGCGACTTCCTGGTAGGCCTCGAGCATGCCGCCGAGGTCGCGACGGAAGCGGTCCTTGTCGAGCTTGTCGCCGGTCGACTGGTCCCACAGGCGGCAGCTGTCGGGCGAGATCTCGTCGGCGAGCACGATGCGCATCATGTCGCCTTCCCACAGCCGGCCGAACTCGATCTTGAAGTCGACCAGACGGATGCCGACGCCGAGGAACAGGCCGGAGAGGAAGTCGTTGACGCGGATGGCGAGCGCCATGATGTCGTCGATGTCCTGCGGGCTCGCCCAGCCGAACGCCGTGATGTGCTCCTCCGACACCATCGGGTCGTTGAGCTCGTCGTTCTTGTAGTAGAACTCGATGATCGAGCGCGGCAGCTGGGTCCCCTCGGGGATGCCGAGACGGGTCGAGAGGGACCCGGCGGCGACGTTGCGCACCACCACCTCGAGCGGGATGATCTCGACCTCGCGGATCAACTGCTCGCGCATGTTGAGGCGCTTGATGAAGTGAGTCGGCACACCCAGCGCGTTGAGCTGGTTGAAGACGAACTCGGAGATGCGGTTGTTGAGCACGCCCTTGCCGTCGATGACGGCGTGCTTCTTGGCGTTGAACGCGGTCGCGTCATCCTTGAAGTGCTGGATGAGCGTTCCCGGTTCGGGACCCTCGTAGAGGATCTTGGCCTTGCCTTCGTAGATGCGGCGCCGACGATTCATGGGTACGTACCGTGGTCTGAAGAGGAAATCCATTCGGCCGGAGGCCTCCGAGAGCGGCCCGTCCGGGTGCGGGCCGGTTGCCGCGTCCGGTTCGACCGGGGCGCGACGACGACGAGGCGCGCGGACGACCTCCCACGGAAACCGGCTTTCGCCGCCGGCCTCCACCGAAGGACGACGCGCGGGTGCGGGGAATCTCCCCACGTCCCGCGCGCCGACGAGCCCACATTATCCGATGCGACCCGCCTTCACAATGTGAGCGGCCATGCGGCGCTACGCTGCGGCGGGGACACGAGGAGACGGGACGGTGCGACGCCGGGTCGTCGAAGGTCCCGTTGATTTGCGGGTCGTCGGGCGCTATCAGTGCCTCGACAAGGGCCCCCCTATACGCGATGCCTTCGCGGTTTTCCAGGAGATTTCGGGACATGACCACGTTCGACAAGCGCGAAGAGGCCTTCGAGAAGAAGTTCGCCCACGACGAAGAGCTGCAGTTCAAGGCTTCGGCCCGCCGCAACAAGCTGCTCGGCCTGTGGGCGGCGGAAAAGCTCGGGCTTTCCGGCGACAAGGCGGCGGACTACGCCAAGGAAGTGGTCGCGGCCGATTTCGAAGAGGCCGGCGACGAGGACGTCTTCCGCAAGATCCGCAAGGATTTCGACGCTGCGAACGTCGGCCAGTCCGACCACCAGATTCGCCGCGCCATGGAAGAGCTGATGGCCACGGCGATCGAGCAGATCAAGACCCAGGGCTGATCCGAGCCCGCGGGCTCGGTCGAGCGAGACGATTTCGGCGCGCGGATCCGATCGGGTCCGCGCGCTTTTTCATGCGTTTCGGTCCCTCGTGCCACCCACGATCGGTCCGACGTCGATGCTCCGAGTTTTCGCCTCGGCGACTTCGACGAGGATGGCGGCATCGCGATCACTTCGCCGGTCGTTCGGGCGTCGTCGCCGACGGTCGTTCGGGTGCCGGCGCCGACGGTCGCGCCCGGCAGGGGTGGCCGGGCGGGCACCAAGGCGCGCCCGGCTTCGTATAGCGCCAATCGTAGAAGGGGTCGTCCAACAGCAGGTCGCCGCCGATATTGGTGGCGAAGTAACCGACGCATCTTCCGTCATCCCGCAAGAGGCCGCTCTTGCGCACGACGTCGGAATAATCGGGGTCTCTCCCTCGAACGATCGGCTCGTTTCCGCCCAGCCAGATGTAGTTGCCGCTCGAAAAGGTGATCACGCGCATGGCCTCGTCGTCGAAGCAGAGGAACTCGATGTCACGGATCAGTGGCTCGCCGTAGGTCCATCGGCGCAGGTCGATGCGGGTCCCTTTCTTCCAGTCGAGGGCACGGACGAGCACGGTACCGTTCGGAAGAGCGTATTCCTTATCGAACCGCGCATAGAGCACCAGGAGAGGGTAGACGACGATCACCGCCGCGACGACCCAGAGAACCTGTTGTAGACGGCTGAGAGGGGCGGGCGAGGGCTCGTCGAGGTGGGGCAAATTTCACCTTCGATTCGGATCGAAATACGAGATGATCGCTCGGTCGGCGAAGATATCTGCGCGGAACGAAGCTGTCCAATGTCCGACCATCTCGTACAGCGTTCCGCCTATAACTGTCAGAATTTTCAGTATTTTCGTGGCGTCTTCAATTTTGTCTGGAGTTGGTATTTCTGATGGTAGGATCTTGATCCTGGCAATCGTGTAAGCAAGTCGAAGAAAATACTCCCATTTCAATGGGTTCGAACTCAATCATGCCGCGAAGTCACGCAGGTCGACCGGGCCGGTGAATACGTCGTAGAAGTTGAAATTCGTTTCGCCCGCTATCGAGATCATGTTTCCTCGTCTTTCGGCCGTTCCATCGAAGGCCCCGGCGACGGTCGAGTTCCCATGGGAGAACGCCACGTCGCCGAAGTCGTTGGCTTTGCCGAAGTCGTGATGCACGCTTCCGGGTGTCGAATCCCGAGCCGCGTCGGCGATCTGATCCGAAAGCCGCCGGAAGGCGCCGTCTCCGCCGGATGAATAGGCATGGTACTCGGCGATTTCGCGGAGGTGGCCGATCTCCTCGAGGGTGACCGTTCGTCCGCCGCCGGTGAAGAGGTGCCAGACGAAATCGCTGTCCTCCCAACGTCCGTAAGACGATGCGAGGCCGGAGGTGAAGGTGTGTTCGGCGAACTCTGTTTCGCCCTCCCGGTGGGGAACCGCCACGCAACGACAGTCGGGTTCCATTCCCGGGTGGCCGGTCTCCGGCGGCGTGGACCAGGAGAAGATGCGGCCATCGTTGGCGCGATGTGCCGGCCGCACCTTCTCGTCGCGGCGGCTGCGCCAGACGTAGCGCTCGGGGGAGAGATCGTCCTTACGTTCCAGCGGAAGTTCGATCGACGTTCCCTGCCGCAGATATCGGTCGAAGCGGAGGCGGTAGGTGTCGGCTCGATGAAGGGTCATGGGCGAGGTTCCCCGAACGGTTCTCGCCGTGATCGGGCCGGTTCTTCCGGTGGGGACGGTTCGCCGGTTTCTCCCCATGAGTGGGGGCGGAACGCGAGCCGACGAAACGGAATTGCCAGTCGCCCCGTCTCGTGGCACGACGCGGAGAGGCCCTTCCGCGACGAGGCGCACCGATGACCGACACCGCCGCATCCCATCCCGCGCTCTCCTTCGCCGAACGGCTCAGGGCCGGGGAGGCCTTCGTCGGCGGCTGGTTCAGCCTGCCGGAGGTCCATTTCGCCGAAGCGGTGGCGGCGAGCCCGGTCTCGCCGATCGTCCTCGACGTGCAGCACGGGCTGCACGACGTCGCTTCGATCGTCTCCTGCGTCACCGCGATCGCGGCGGCGGGCAAGCCGGCGTTGGTGCGGGTTTCGGTGGGTGATTTCGTGCTCGCTGCCCGGTCGCTCGACGTCGGCGCCGTCGGGGTGATCGCACCGATGATCGACACCGCCGAACAGGCGCGGGCCTTCGCCGAACAGGTGAAGTATCCGCCGCGCGGACGCCGCTCCTGGGGAGCGGGGCGGGCGATGTCGGTGCTCGGCGGCGTCGAGCCACCGACCTATCTGAGAGAGGCCAACGATCGCACCCTGGCGCTGGCGATGATCGAGACGCGCGAGGCGGTCGAGGCGGTCGAGGAGATCCTGGCGGTCGACGGCATCGACGGCGTCTTCGTCGGCCCCAACGACCTCTGTATCGCGCTCACCGACGGCGACCGCGCCGACACGCGCGATCCGATCCTGAACGCCGCGCTCGACCGCATCGTCGCGACGGCGCGCGCCGCGGGCAAGATCGCCGGGATCTTCGGCGGCCCGGCGGAACGGGCCGCTGCCTTCCGTGCCAAGGGCTTCTCCTTCGTCACCGTCGGCTGGGACCAGATGTACGTGGCGGCCGGCATCGCGGCGATGCTCGACGAGATGGAGAAGACCGCGACCTCCGCCGGCGGCTCACCGGGGCGGACGAGCGACTGATACCGGGCTCGTGAAATTCGGTTGGTCCGAATTTCACGAGTGTCACGGCCCGGCCGGGCGACGCCCGTTCGGGCTCGCCTTCGCCGACGATGTTTCGAAAAGGTCGACACATCGTCGGCTCGGTATGGGGGCGACTCGCGTCGATCCGTCATCTGGAATTCCTGGGTCTCCCGGTCGTAGGAAAGGAGCGAGCCTTCCGGCGCCGCGCGGCGGACCGGCGGGCCGTGTCTCCGGTGGGGGAGGGGATGGCGATGGACCTCGAGGGCATCAGAACGGTGAACCATCGGATGCGGCGGATGGCCGATCCGGTCGGCGATCTCCTCACCGAGACGTTTCATTTCATCGGTCTGTTCGCCATCGGCGGGGCGACGGTGTGGGCGGCGATACATGCCTTCACCGGGATGATCGCCAAGGGGCACGCCTCGATCGAGGATCTGCTGCTGCTCTTCATCTATCTCGAGATCGGCTCGATGGTCGGGATCTATTTCAAGACCAACCGAATGCCGGTGCGCTTCCTCGTCTATGTCGGCATCACCGCGCTGACGCGCCATCTGATCGGTTACATCAACCATGAACCGAAGCCGGACATGGGGATCCTGATCATGGCCGGTGGCACGCTGATCATGGCGATCTCGGTGCTGGTGCTGCGCTACACCTCGGTCAAGTTCCCGGCCCCGGAGGCGGTGGAGAGCTCGCGCGCCGATCACACGTCGACGGATTGAGGTCGCCTCATCCCACCGCCATCCACGACCGGCGATCTCCCGCGCGGACGACGCGCCTCATCCGATGCGGTCGAGCAGACGACCGAGGTGGATCAGACCCTCGGGCCAGATGCCGAGGCGCTGCAGATTGCCGATATGGCCGAGTTCGCCGACGTCGACCAGTTCGGCGCCCCAGGCGGTGGCGCATTCGATGGCGCGAGCGAACGTGACGCGCGGATCGTCGCGCGAGGCCAGCACCATCGCCGGGAAGGGCAGGGGGCGCATCGGCATCGGCGCGAAGGGGCGCACCGTGTCGAAGGACGGATCGGGATCCTCGACGTTGGTCGGCGAGACGAGCAGCGCGCCGGCGACCTTGGCGAGGTCGGCGGAGGACGCCGCGTCGGCCCATTTGACGATGGTGGCGACGGCGAGCGAGTGGCCGATGACGACGCAGCGGCGCGGGGTCGTCCGGATCGCGGCGTCGAGACGGCCGATCCAGTCGCCGGGCTGCGGCTTCTCCCATTCGGTCTGGAGCACGCGCGACGAATTGGGGATCGCCGCGGCCCAGGCCGACATCCAGTGGAACGCATCGGAATTGCCGCGGCCGGGGACGAGCAGGATGTCGATGTCGGCGAGCGAAAAGGGCATGGGTGGGCCTCGCAGGTGAGAGCGAAGGGCGAGGGTAGCGCCGACCGCGCGGGCAGGCGAGGGGGATGTCGGCGCATGGTACGCGATGGTTCGAGACGGTGTTCCTCCGGAACACCTCCTCACCATGAGGCGTTGTTGGATCATCCAACCAAAACAAGCGCCTCATGGTGAGGAGGACGCCGGAGGCGTCCGTCTCGAACCATCGCGCAACTTCCGAACGAGCCACTGCGCGCGCGTCAAATGCCGATCGCTCGCCGACCGCTCCGGTTCTCCCCGAACACTCGGGCGAAGATCGTGTCGACGTGCTTGAGGTGATAGCCGAGGTCGAACTTCTCGCGGATCTCCTCCTCGGACAACGCCCTGCGGACGTCCTCATCGGCCAACAACTCGGCGAGGAAGTCGACGGTGGCGGCACCGGTCTTCTGGTAGCTGTCCCACACCTTCATGGCGTTGCGCTGGACGAGGCGATAGGCGTCCTCACGCGACACGCCGGCCTGGGTGAGCGCCAGCAGAATGCGCTGGGAGTGCACGAGGCCGCCGAGGCGGTCCATGTTGCCGGCCATGCGCTCGGGGTAGACCACCAGCTTCTCGATCACGCCGGCGAGGCGGTTCAGCGCGAAGTCGAGGGTGACGGTGGCATCGGGGCCGATCATGCGCTCGACCGAGGAGTGGGAGATGTCGCGCTCGTGCCACAGCGCCACGTTCTCCATCGCCGGCAGGGCATAGGCGCGGACCATGCGGGCGAGGCCCGTCAGGTTCTCGGTCAAGACGGGGTTGCGCTTGTGCGGCATCGCCGAGGAGCCCTTCTGGCCGGGGGAGAAATACTCCTCCGCTTCCAGGACCTCGGTGCGCTGCAGGTGGCGGATCTCGATCGCCACGCGCTCGATCGACGAGGCGACGACGCCGAGGACGGCGAAGAACATGGCATGGCGATCGCGCGGGATGACCTGGGTCGAGACCGGCTCGATGGTCAGGCCCATCTCTTTCGCGACATGCGCCTCGACGCGCGGATCGATGTTGGCGAAGGTGCCGACGGCGCCCGAGATCGCACATGTGGCGATCTCGTCACGCGCCGCCACCAGCCGGGCGCGGTTGCGGGTGAACTCGGCGTAGGCTTCCGCGAGCTTCAGGCCGAAGGTCACCGGCTCGGCATGGATGCCGTGCGAGCGGCCGATGGTCGGGGTGTGCTTGTGCTCGTAGGCGCGGGTCTTCAGCGCGGCCAGCACCCGGTCGACGCCGGCGACGAGCAGGTCGCTCGCGCGCTTCAACTGCACCGACAGGCAGGTATCGAGCACGTCCGACGAGGTCATGCCCTGGTGGACGAAGCGGGCCGAGGGGCCGACGATCTCGGCGAGGTGGGTGAGGAAGGCGATGACGTCGTGCTTGGTCACCGCCTCGATCTCGTCGATGCGGGCGACGTCGAAGGTGGCGTTCTTCGCCTTCTTCCAGATCTCCTCGGCGTCCGACTTCGGCACGACGCCGAGCTCGGCCAGCGCATCGGTGGCGTGCGCCTCGATCTCGAACCAGATGCGGAAGCGGGACTGCGGCTCCCAGATGGCGGTCATCTCGGGGCGCGAATAGCGCGGGATCATGGGGCACCTCGGGGCTTCGGGCGGGGTTTCGGCGGAAAATCTCGGCGCCGGAGTAGCAGGAACGGGCGTCCGGCTCAACTCGCCGGCCGTGGCGGGGGCCGAAGGTCGCATGGCGGCGCCGCGTCGGTCGCCTTGCTTCCGCCGAGGTGGGCGGGCACGATCCGCCCACTCGCGCGACGCCCCTCGTCGTGCACGCCCGACCGACCGCTCGGGCACCTCTGCGGGAGGCAGGATTGATTTCCACCGACGTGATCGTCCTCGGCGCCGGCATGGTCGGCACTTCGGCCGCGCTGCATCTCCAGACGAAGGGCAAGCGGGTGGTGATGCTCGATCGCCGCGGCGTCGGCGAGGAGACGAGCTACGGCAACGCCGGTGTCGTCGAGCGCGAGGGTCTCGTCCCGGTCGGTTTCCCGCGCGAGATCGGGGCGCTGATCCGCTACGGCCTCAATCTCTCGACCGAGGCGCACTACCATCTCTCCTTCCTGCCGAAGATCCTGCCTTGGCTGTGGCAGCTCCGACAGGCGACCGACACCGCCGGCATCGTCCGGTTCGCGGCCGCCGTCGAAGCGCTGTCGCGTCATTCGATCCCCGAACATCGGGCGCTGGCGAAGGAGGCGGGGGCCGAGGCCTTCTTCCGCGAGACCGGCTGGGTGCGGCTCTATCGCAGCCACAAGGGGCTGGCGGATGCCGCGAGCCTGCACGACTTCGCAGATCAATACGGCATCGAATACCGCCATCTCACGATGGCCGAACTGAAGGAGCTGGAACCGGACCTGACGCCGACCGGAGTGGGCGCGGTGTTCTGGCCGGAGACCCAGTCGGTCAGTTGGCCGGAGGGGGTGACCAAGGCCTACGCCGATCTCTTCATGGCGCGCGGCGGTGTCGTGGCGCGCGGCGATGCGCGGTCGCTCAGACGTGGCGGCGAAGGCTGGGTGGTCTCGACCGAAGACGGCGACCTCGCCGCCACCCACGTGGTGGTGGCGCTGGGGCCGTGGTCGAACGACCTGCTCGACCGCTTCGATCTGCGTTTTCCCCTGGCGGCGAAGCGCGGCTACCACATGCATTTCGCGCCGAAGGGCGAGGCCGGGTTGTCGCGGCCGATCGTCGACATCGAGAAGGGCTACGTCATCACGCCGATGCTCAAGGGCATCCGGCTGACGACCGGCATCGAGTTCGCCGAACGCGACGCGCCGCCGACGCCGGTGCAGCTGGAACGGCTGAAACCAGTGGCGCGGGCGCTGTTTCCGCTCGGCGCCGAGGTCGATCCCGAGCCCTGGCTCGGCAAGCGGCCGACGCTGCCGGACGGGTTGCCGATCATCGGACCGGCGCCGGGCGTGCCGGACATGTGGCTCGATTTCGGCCATGCGCACCTCGGCTTCACCCACGGGCCGATCTCGGGACGCTTGATCGCCGAGGCGATCTCGGGTGAAAAGCCGCTGGTGGACCTCACGCCCTTCCGGGCGGAACGTTTCGGGAGACGGTGATGGGTGCGAAACTGCTCGGCGGGTTGATGATCGTGATCGGGCTGGCCATGCTGGCCATGGGTGCGATCAACTACCTCGGCTACGGCATCGGCCTCGACGGCAACACGCCGATCGTCGCCATGGGCCTGATCATGCTCTTCCTCGGCTGGCTGAAGTTCGGCGACAAACCGAAGTCGGAGGGCGAGGGCGAACGCGCCGGCTCGATCTCGGACAACAACCGGCAACGCTGAGGCCGCTTCATGCAGCGGACGGAGGGATGATGAGCGATCGTCGGGTCGGCCTTCTCCTGATCGCGCTCGGTGCAGCCGTCTGCGGCCTCACCTACGCCGTGGGCGAGGGGCTCGTCACCGGCGTGCGTGCGGCGTGGCCGGCGTATCTGGTCGGCGGCGTGCTGGTGGTGATCGGCCTCGTGAACCTCCGAGGCTCTCGCGAAACGCGACGCTTTCCGGGCGACGGCCGTGGCCCGGACGCGGACGCCACCGGTCGGCTCGGCGGCCCGGTGCGACCGAACCCGCGCCTGTGGCGATCGAACGTGGCGAACCCCCACGATCCCGTGCATCACCTCGGTGGTGGCGAGCCGAACGGTCGCGACTGAACCGCGATCCGTAGAGTGCAAAGAGCGCGAGCGAATTGCACCGGCGTCCTTCGCGGATCGCTTCGGGCGTCCCACGCGGAGTCGGCCGGTGCAATTCGCTTCGCTCATTGCACCCTTCCCTCGCGCCGACCTCAATTCTCGCGGAGCGGCAGGCTCGGGGTGTCCTTCACCGTGGCGACGACGATGTGCGACTGGACGTCGGTGACGAGGTTGTTGTCGAGCAGCTTCATGCGCAGGAAGGTGTCGTAGGCCTTCATGTCCTCGGCGACGACCTTGATCAGATAGTCGACGGCGCCGGTCACCCGCTCGCAGGTGATGACCTCCGGCCAGGTGGCGACCTTGCGGTCGAATTCGGTCATGTTGTCGAGCGAGGGCACGCCGAGCTTGACGAAGGTGTAGACGACGAATTCGAGACCGACCGCCTCGCGATCGACCAGGGCGGCGATCTGCTTGATGACGCCGGCGTCCTTCATCCGCTTGATGCGGCGCCAGCACGGCGTCTGGCTCATGCCGGCTTCCTTGGCGATGTCGGCGATGGCCAGAGAAGCGTCGCGCTGGAGCACCCGGAGGATGCGAACATCGTGGGCGTCGAGGAGAATCTTTTCCGGCATCCCGCATCACCTGGAAAAATCCGACGCCGATGGGCGATCGGGCGGGCAACGTAGCACGGAATTGATCGGCGCAAAGGTGTATTCTGATCGATACAAAGTCGGCCTCGACGAGCCCTTCCGGGGGTGAAGGCGAGGCGGATCGCTCCTGTTGCAGACACGGCGCGGAAGATGCCGGGACCGGGCGATCGGGTGGAAACCGCGTCAAGGAGGAAGGCCGATGAACGGTGCCGTCAGACCCGTCTCGCTCGCCGACAAATACGTCCTCGATCACGGACGAGTCTACATCACCGGCATCCAGGCGCTGGTGCGGCTGCCCCTCGATCGAGTGCGGCTCGATCGCCAGGCGGGGCTCGACACCCGCGGCTTCATCTCCGGCTATCGCGGCTCGCCGCTCGCCGGCTACGACCAGCAGCTGATCGCCGCCAAGCGCGATCTCGACGCCCACGGCATCGTCTTCACCCCCGGCGTCAACGAGGAACTGGCGGCCACCGCCGTCTGGGGCTCGCAGAAGGTCGGCGGGGCGGACGCGACCCAGGACGGCGTCTTCGGCATCTGGTACGGCAAGGCGCCGGGCGTCGATCGCTCCACCGACGTGTTCAAACACGCCAACCAGTCGGGCACGTCGCGCCACGGCGGCGTCTTGGCGGTGGCCGGTGACGACCATCTGGCGAAATCCTCGACCGTCGCCTGCCAGTCCGAATTCCAGTTCGTCGACTGCGAGATCCCGGTCCTCAATCCCGCCGACCTGCAGGATGTCGTCGACTTCGGCCTCTACGGCCTCGAGTTGTCGCGCTACTCGGGTCTGTGGGTGTCGATGATCGCGGTCGCCGACACGATGGATTCGTCGGGGATCGTCGACGTCGGCCTCGATCGCCACGTCTTCCGTATGCCGCGTGCCGAGTTCGATCCGCGGATGCGCGACGCCGTCGATCGGCCGATGACGCTGAAGGCTCGCCTCGACAACGAGCGTTCGGTGCGCGAGATCCGCCTGCCGGCGGCGATCGCCCACGCCCGCGCCAATCGCATCGATCGTCCGACCTTCGGCTCGAAGCGGCCGCGCATCGGCTTCGTCGCCACCGGCAAGGCCTATCGCGATCTGCGCCAGGCGCTGGCGCTGATCGGCATCGACGAGAGCCAGGCGGCGCGGCTCGGCATCGCCATCTACAAGGTCGGCATGAGCTGGCCGCTGGAGCCGGTCGGTCTCGGCACCTTCGCCCGCGGGCTCGAGAAGCTCGTCGTCGTCGAGCACAAGCGGGCGCTGATGGAGCCGCAGATCAAGGAACTCGCCTATCACTGGCCCGACCATCAGCGGCCGCGCATCTGGGGCAAGTCGACGCCGGAGGGCGAGCCCTTCCTCTCCGCCATCAAGGAACTGTCGGCATCCGACATCGTGCCGGCGCTGATGGCGGTGGTGCCGGGCCTCTCCGACGACGAGGGCGCCCGGGCGGCGGCCGACGGGCTCGTCCAGCAGACCATGTGGGCGGTCGGCCATGCGGCCGATGCGCGGCGCTCGCCCTATTTCTGCTCGGGCTGCCCGCACAACACCTCGACCAGGACTCCCGAGGGGGCGCGGTCGATGCCGGGCATCGGTTGCCACGCCATGACCGAACTCGCCGAGCGCACCACCGAGGGGCTCACCGCCATGGGCGGCGAGGGCGTGCCGTGGGTCGGTCAGGCGCCGTTCTCCAGGACCGGGCACATGTTCGCCAATCTCGGCGACGGCACCTATTTCCACTCCGGCCTGATGGCGATCCGTCAGGCGATCGCCGCCAAGGTGCCGATCACCTACAAGATCCTGTTCAACGACGCGGTCGCCATGACCGGCGGCCAACACGTCGACGGTCAACTGACCGTGCCGCAGCTCACTCGCCAGCTCGAGGCGGAGGGCGTGGCGAAGATCGTCGTCGTCGCCGACGACCCGACCAAATACGGCTCGCGCCGGGGCTTCGCGCCCTTCGTCGAGGTGCGGCCGCGGGCCGAGCTGCTGCTGGTCGAGGAAGAACTCGCCAAGGTGCCGGGCTGCACCGTGCTGATCTACGATCAGGTCTGCGCGGCGGAGAAGCGGCGGCGGCGCAAGAAGGGGACCTTCCCCGATCCGGCCAAGCGGCTCTTCATCAACGAGCGGGTGTGCGAGGATTGCGGCGACTGTTCGAAACAGTCGAACTGCGTCGCGGTGGAGCCGGCGGAGACCGCCTTCGGGCGCAAGCGGCGGATCAACCAGGGCAACTGCAACAAGGACTTCTCCTGCGAGACCGGTTTCTGCCCGTCCTTCGTCGAGGTGATCGGCGGCAAGCTGAAGCGCTCCGGCACGCGGCTCGATCCGGTTGAACTGGCCGGCGATCTGCCGGCGCCGGTCACCGCCCGGCTCGACCGCGTCCACAATCTCGTCATCGCCGGCATCGGCGGCATGGGCGTGACCACGGCGGCGGCGGTGCTGGCCATGGCGGCGCATGTCGACGGGCTCGATACGGCGACGCTCGACATGACCGGCCTCGCCCAGAAGGGTGGTCCGGTGACCAGCCACGTCCGCGTCGCCCGCTTCACCCATCCGATCGAAGGGCCGCGGGTGCCGACCGCGTCGCTCGACGTGCTGATCGCCGCCGACATGCTGGTGGCGGCGGGAGCCGAGCAGTTGGCGGCGGCCTCGCCGAAGCGTACCGCGGTCTTCGCCAACGTGCGCGTGGCGCCGACGGCAGAGTTCGTGCTGCGCCAGACCCAGACCTTCCAGGCCGGCCGGCTCGCTCAGACGCTCGAGGAGGTGGCGGCGCGGTTCCACGGCTACGACGCCGGCGACCTCGCCGAGCGGCTCTTCGGCGATGCGCTCTACGTCAACATGATCCTGATCGGCGCGGCGGCGCAGTCGGGTGTGTTGCCGATCTCCTATCGGGCGCTCGAGACGGCGGTGCGCCTCAACGGCGCGGCGGTGGAGGCCAATCTCGCGGCGCTGGCGCTCGGCCGTGCCCTGATCGGTGCGCCGGAGCGGGTGAAGGCGCTCCTCGAACCCCACCCGAGCGTCGATCCGGCGGCGCAGTCCTTCGTCGAACGGCTCGACTTCCTCGCCGCCGATCTCGAAGCCTATCAGGACCGCCGGCTCGCCGACGACTTCCGGGCTCGGGTGGAACGGCTGCGCGCGGCGGAAGCGAAGGCGCTGCCGGGATCGGAAGGGCTGGCGCGGGCGGCGATGGAGATGCTGTTCCGCGTCACCGCGATCAAGGACGAGTACGATGTGGCGCGCCACCAGTCCGATCCGGCCTTCGCGGCGCGGCTCGCCGAGACCTTCGAAGGGGCGCAGAAGATCCGCCTGGTCATGGCGCCACCGCTCCTGTCGCCGCTCGATCCGGCGACGGGGCGGCCGAAGAAGACGAGCTGGGGTCCGTGGATCCTGCCGGCGATGCGGGTCCTGGCGGGGCTGAAGCGCTTGCGCGGCACCTGGGCCGACCCGTTCGGCCACACCGCCGAGCGCAAGGCGGAACGGGCGATGCGCGACGCCTATCGCGGCGACCTCGAGCGGATGGCGGTGGACCTCGAGCGCGCCGGCGCCGGGGCGCGGCTCGACCTGCTGCTCGACCTAGCCTCCTGGCCGCGCGACGCCAAAGGCTACGGCCCGGTCAAGGAGGCCGGCATGGCGCGGGCGCGGGCGACGCGGGACGGGATCCTGGCGAAGCTCGAGGCGCCCGAGACGGCCGTCGCGCGGGCCGCCGAATGATCACAGCACGAGCCGGGTGACCGGCCCGTCGTCGTCCCACAGGTCCTCCCAGGTGGGGAGCTCGTCGTAGGGCTTGGGGCGGGCGGCGTGGACGCCGCGGGCGATGGCGCGCGCCATCACCTCCGCCGCGGTGATGCCGAGGCCGACCATGTCGGCGAGCGGCTCGTCGAGCGGCCGTTCTTCGGTCGAAAGGGCGAAGACGAGGTCGCCGTCGAGCGGCGTGTGGGCGGGCCAGAGCGCGCGGGCGAAGCCGTCGTGGGCCTGGATGGCGAGGCGCTTGGCCTGGGCCTTGGTGAGCGTCGCGTCGGTGGCGATCACCGCGATGGTGGTGGCGGTTCCGGTCGTCGACGCGGCTCCTTTGAGCTTCGGGTCGGTGGCGTCGTGGGGCCAACGCGCGGGCAGGCCGAGGCCGCCGAATTCGTCGTCGATTTCGTGGGGCGCGGCCCAGAAGCGACCGGTGTCGCCGATCACCGCCGAGCCGACGGCGTTGACGGCGACCAGCGCCGCGACGGTATGGCCGGAGGGAGCGATCTGTGAGGCCGAGCCGAGGCCGCCGATCAGATCGGCGGTGGTGCAGCCGTAACCGGCGCCGATGGTGCCGAGCGGGAAGGGGCTGTCGTCGGCGTCCTCCGCCGCGGCCCAGCCGAGGTCGCGGTAGGGTGGGAAGCGGCCCCAGTTCTTGTCGCCGCCGTTCATGAGATCGAAGAGGATCGCCGCCGGAACGATCGGCACGCGGACGTCGCCGACGGCGAAACCGCGGCCGCGGGCCCTGAGCCAGGCCTGGACGCCGCTCGCGGCATCGAGGCCGAAGGCGGAGCCGCCGGAGAGCACCAGGGCGTCGATCCGGTCGACCGTCTCTTCCGGTGCCAGCAGGTCGGTGTCGCGGGTGCCGGGTGCGCCGCCCATGACGTGCACAGCGGCGATCGACGGCCGATCGGCGATCACCACCGAGACGCCGGAGCCGAGCCGGCGATCGTGGGCATGGCCGACGGTGAGACCGGCGACGTCGAGGATGGAATTGGTCGGACCTGCGCGACGCACGCGATTCTCCCCGCTCGAACTATCGGGGGTGAGACTAGCACGCCGCGCGGCGCGCGCCTCCAGAAGGCGAAACCGCCGCGTGGCTTCCCACGCGGCGGTTCGTTCGAAGGCCGAGGCCGGGCGGCGAAGGCCGCCTCGGATCCGGATCAGTCCTGAACGTAGGAGATCTTGCCGTCCGGCATCTTCTTCCAGGTGTACATGACGTAGTCGACGTCCTTGCGGTCGCCCTTCTTGTCGTAGGCGATGTCGCCGAGCACGGTCTTGAAGGTCATGCCCGAATGCATGGCTTCGGCCATCTTCTTCGGGTCGAGCGAGTTGGCCTTCTCGGCCGCCTGCTTCATGATCTGGACCGCGGCGTAGGAGTAGAGGGTGTAGGCCTCCGGCTCGTAGTTCTTGGCGCGGAACTTGGCGACCACGTCCTTGGCGGCGGCGTTCTTCAGCGGATCGGGGCCGAAGGACATGAGGGTGCCGACCACGCCGTCGCCGCCGATGGTGGCGAATTCGGCCGAGGTGATGCCGTCGCCCGAGAGCATCTGGGTCTTGAGGCCCTGATCGCGCATCTGGCGGATGATCAGGCCGCCTTCGGTGTGCAGGCCGCCCCACATGATGACGTCGGCGCCCGAAGCCTTGATCTTCGAGACGAGGGCCGAATAATCCTTCTCGCCGGCGTTGATGCCTTCGTAGAGGACTTCCTTGATGCCGGCGGTCTTCATGAAGCCCTTGGCGGCATCGGCCAGACCCTGACCGTAGGTGGTCTTGTCGTGGACGATGGCGATCTTCTTGCCCTTGAGGTTCTTGACCGCGTAGTCGGACCACAGCTTGCCCTGCTGGTCGTCACGGCCGCAGGTGCGGAAGACGTTCCACAGACCACGCTCGGTGATCTTCGGGTTGGTCGCCGACGGGGTGATCACGAGGAGGCCGTTCTCGGCGTAGACCTCGGAGGCCGGCATGGTGACGCCCGAGTTGAAGTGGCCGACCACCAGCTTGACGCCGTCACCGACGAACTTGTTGGCGATCGAGACGCCCTGCTTCGGATCCGAGACGTCGTCGCCGATGGTGGTGACGATCTTCTGGCCGAGGATGCCGCCGGCGGCGTTGATGTCTTCGACCGCCTGCTCGGTGCCGTTCTTGAGCTGAGCGCCGAAGGCGGCGTTCGGGCCGGTGATCGGGCCGGCGATGGCCAACTTGACGTCGGCATTGGCAACGCCGGACCAAGCCAGACCAGCGGCCAGAACCAGGCCGGACAACCACATCTTCTGCATGGGACTACTCCTCTCCATCGTTCTTTCGAGAACGTCAGTTCAACGTCCCTTCCGCCGAAGTTCGCACCCGCGCGGTTTCGTCGGAGGTCGTATCCGGTTTCATCCCTCCCCGGGGAGGGGAGGGGCCGGCGATCCCGACCCGGATCGGTCGAGCCGTCGGTTGGAGCCGTCCCGTGCGCCTCCCTCGGGAGGGGATGGTCCGGCTCCGATGGGCGTACTCTCTCCCGCTTCCGAGCTGTTGTCATCCCCTTTCTTGCGCAAAAAGCACGCGTCGGAAGAAGATGGTGACCGAGTTCGGCGGTGCTTGCCGTTGCTTTGTGCAGTGCGGCAAGAATTGATGCGTGACAACGTCGTTCATCGCCGGAGCGAATTCGCGAAAGGCGCTTCGGAGGGACTTTCAGAGACGGAACGACACCCCAGTCCGCGAAGCCGACGACTTCGCGGGTGCGAATGAACTCGACTGTGGCGTCCCTCCCGAAAAGGTCGGCGCCGTCGGCCGGTCGGGTCCCGAACCGAGGTTCGTTCCGAGGCGGCGAAGGTCGCAGCCGGAATGATCCGGCGTCAGGCGCGGTCCTTCCAGAACATCGGGCCGTTGGGCAGATAGAGCCAACGGTATTTCGCGGTCATCTGATCGACGCGCATCATCCGGTAGCCGATGGCGCCGATGATCTGCACCACCACCAGATCGACCAGATAGAACTGCAGCGACAGCAGGGTGCCGTCGAACAGGGCGAAATGGATGAAGCGCACCGCTGCCGCCAGCAGGGCCAGATAGCCGACCAGAACGGGATAGCGCTGCCAGGTCGAGGCCATGGCGCGACCGGTCATCCAGGCACCCCACCCGCCCATCACGAAGGTGACGAGCAGGAAGGTCCAGATCGAGGATTCCTCGTAGAGAATGCCTTCCAGCATGTGACCCGTTCCCGATCAGTGATGGCCGCCCTCGAGATAGGCCGCGCGGACCTCGGGGCTCTCGAGAAGTTCCTTGCCGGTGCCGGACATGGTGATGACGCCGTTGACCATCACGTAGCCGCGGTGGGCGAGCTTGAGGGCATGGAAGGCGTTCTGTTCGACCAGGAACACCGTCATGCCCTCGCGGTTGAGTTCGCGGATGGCGTCGAAGATGCCCTTGACGACCAGCGGCGCGAGACCGAGCGACGGTTCGTCGAGGAGCAGCATCTTCGGTCGCGACATCAGCGCGCGGGCGATGGCGAGCATCTGCTGTTCGCCGCCCGAAAGGGTGCCGCCGCGCTGATCGATGCGTTCTTCGAGGCGCGGGAAGAGGCCGAAGACGCGCTTCAGGTCCTCGTCGAAATGGGCGAAGTCGTCGATCGAAGCGCCCATCTGCAGGTTCTCGAGCACGGTCATGCGCGGGAAGATGCGTCGACCCTCGGGCGACTGGGCGATGCGCATCCGCGCGATCTCGTGGGTCGGCAGCTGGGTGATGTCGGTCCCGGAATAGACGATCGAGCCGGCGCGGGCGCGCGGATTGCCGAAGATGGTCATCATCAGCGTCGACTTGCCGGCGCCGTTGGCGCCGATCAGGGTGACGATCTCACCCTCGTGGACGTCCATGTCGACGCCCTTCAGGGCGATGATGTTGCCGTAATAGGTCTCGACGCCGCGGATGGACAGAAGCGGTTCGCTCACGACGCCACCTCCGCTTCGCTCGCCTCGACCTCGTCGTCGCCGACGCCGAGATAGGCCGCGATCACCTTGGGATCGTTCTTCACGTCGGCCGGCGAGCCGTCGGAGATCTTGGTGCCGTAGTCGAGCACCACGACGTGGTCGGAGATCTCCATCACCACCGACATGTCGTGTTCGATGAGGAGCACGGAGCATCCTTCCTTGTCGCGGATGGCGCGCAGCAGGGCGTTCAGCTCGGCGCTCTCACGCGGATTGAGGCCGGCGGCGGGCTCGTCGAGGCACAGCAGGTGCGGCTCGGTGCACATGGCGCGAGCGATCTCGAGCCGACGCTGGGCGCCGTAGGGCAGGTCGCCGGCAGGATCGTCGGCGCGATCGGTGAGACCGATCTGCTCCAGCCAATGCTCCGCCTTGGCGATCGATTTCTTCTCGGCGTGGCGGTAGACCGGCAGGCCGAGGATACCGAAGATCGACATGCCGGAGGCGAGCATCAGCGGATTGTGCTGCGCCACCAAGAGGTTCTCGAGAACGGTCATGCCCTGGAACAGGCGGATGTTCTGGAAGGTACGGGCCACCTTGGCGTGGGCCGAGACCTTGAAGTCGGGCATGCGCTCGAGCAGCCACAGCGACGAGTCGCCCTTCGTCCAGTGTTGGCCGGGCGAGGCGGTGGCGGCGGGCAGTTCCTTCCAGATCGACTGGGCGCCGTGGCGCAGGGCGATCCGGCCTTCGGTCGGCTTGTAGAAGCCGGTGATGCAGTTGAAGACGGTGGTCTTGCCGGCACCGTTGGGACCGATGAGGGCGGTGATGTCGCCCTCGCCGACGGTGAAGGACAGGTCGTTGATCGCCACCAGACCGCCGAAGCGCATGGTGAGATGCTCGACCTCGAGCAGCGGTTGGCTCTCCCAGCGGTTCATCAGCCGTGGCCCTCCTTGACGAGAGAACCGGACACCGACTTGCGCTCCTTGAGGAAGGCGGTGGGTTCGCGCGTGGAGATCAGACCACGCGGCTTCCACAGCATGATGGCGACCATGGCGAAGCCGAAGAGCAGGGTACGGTACTGGGTCGGGTCGAAGTCGGACCCGAAGATCAGTTTGAGGAAGTCCATCTCGCGCATCAGTTCGAAGCCGCCGACCAGTGCCACCGCGGCGATGACCACGCCCCACAGCGAGCCCATGCCGCCGAGCACGACGATGGCCAGGATGTTGGCCGATTCCATGAAGGTGAAGCTCTCCGGCGAGATGAAGCCCTGACGGGCGGCGAAGAACGAGCCGGCGAAGCCGCCGAACATCGCGCCGGTGGCGAAGGCCGTGAGCTTGGTGTTGGTGGTGTTGATGCCGAGCGAGCGGCAGGCGATCTCGTCCTCGCGCAACGCCTCCCAGGCGCGGCCGATCGGCAGACGGCGCAGGCGCAACGTCACGAAGGCGGTGATCAGGGCCAGCGCCAGAATGACGTAGTAGAGGAACATCGTTCGGTGGATCGGCGAGAACTCCAGGCCGAACGTCGCCGCGAAGCCGTTGTCCGCGGCGGTGAACGGGATGCCGAAGAGGGTCGGCCGCGGGATGCCCGAGATGCCGGCGTAGCCGTTGGAGAAGTCGACCCAGTTGACCAGGATGAGACGGATGATCTCGCCGAAGGCCAGCGTCACGATGGCGAGATAGTCGCCTCTGAGACGCAGGACGGGGAAGCCGAGTATGACGCCCCAGGTGGCGGCGAGGACACCGGCGATCGGCAGCAGCATCCAGAACGACAGGCCGAAGGTCTTGGCGAGCAGCGCGTAGGAATAGGCGCCGACCGCGTAGAAGGCGACGTAGCCGAGGTCGAGCAGGCCGGCGAGGCCGACGACGACGTTCAGACCCCATCCCAGCATGATGTAGATCAGGATCTGGATGCCGAAGTTGTCGATCCACTTGATCGAGCCACCGGCGCCGAGCGTCGAGAGGATCACCACGGGAAAGACGAAGAGCAGGCCGATGAAGAACGGCGCGGCGACGCGCTCGACCTCGGGCGGTAGAGCGAAAGGCGCCTTCTTGGTCTTGGTCGGCCGGTTCCAGACGAAGAGTTTGAGCAGCAGGCGACCGCCGACGACGACGGCGACGAGGGAAGCGAGGAGCGGCCAGCGCGTCTCGAGGACGAGCTTGTGCTCCATGTTCTGCACCGTCAGCAGGCCGATGAACGGCCCGAGGATGGCGGTGAGGACGATCGTCGTGAAGAAGGCGTCCTTGAGGGCGCCGACCCAGTCGATCGCGGGGGCGGAGGCGGTGGCGTCACGATTCATGGCGTCACACCTTCTCGACTTCCGGTTTGCCGAGGATGCCCTGCGGCATGAAGATCAGCACCACCACGAGGATCGAGAACGCCGCCACGTCCTTGTAGTCGATGGTGAAATAGGCCGACCAGAAGACCTCGATGAGACCGATCAACAGGCCGCCGAGCACGGCGCCGGGCAGCGATCCGATGCCGCCGAGCACGGCGGCGGTGAAGGCCTTCACGCCGGGGGTGAAGCCGTCGGAGAAGCTCACCACGCCATAGTAGACCATGTACATGACACCGGCGACGGCGGCGAGCGCGGCGCCCATGACGAAGGTCAGCGAGATGGTGCGGTCGACGTCGATGCCGAGCAGCGAGGCCATCTTGCGGTCCTGCTCGCAGGCGCGCTGGGCGCGGCCCAGCGGCGTCTTCTGCACGAGGTACCAGAAGCCGGCGAGCAGCACCGCGGTCACCACCCAGATCATGATCTGCTTGTAGGAGATGGTGACGGGATAGGTGTCGGACTGGACCAGGACGATGACGTCCTTGAGCATCGGCGGGATCGGCTTGTTGCGCGGGCCCTGCGTCACCTGGACGAAGTTCGACAGGAAGATCGACATGCCGATGGCGCTGATCAGGGGTGCGAGACGGAAGGAGCCTCGAAGCGGCCGATAGGCGACGCGCTCGATCGTCCAGTTCCACACCGAGGTCAGGAGCATCGCGACGATCAGGCAGATCAGCAGCACGATCGCGATCGATCCGACGCCGAGCCAAGTCGTGAGGGCGAGGAAGGTGATCACCGCGATGAAGGCCGACACCATGAACACGTCGCCGTGAGCGAAGTTCACCATGCCGATGATGCCGAAGACCATCGTGTAACCGATGGCGATCAGCCCGTAGATCGATCCGAGGGTGATACCGTTGATCAGCTGTTGGAGGAATACTTCCATCAGGGGACGTACGCTCCCGCTCGAGGACGCCGAAGGCCGGTCGTTTCCGGCCGCTCGAGAGGCATCGACAAAATCACGTCCGCGCGTCGCAGGCCGCCACGCCGGTGCCTCATTTGTGCCAAGGTCTTAACAAGCGGCGGGGGTCGAGGCAATTCCCGTCGTCCGAAACCCGACATAAAAGTGTTTTCTTCCTCGTACGTCGCGGAAAAGAGAAAAAGCTCCCGATTTTCGGGAAGCATGAGACTTTGGTGAAAGATGTCGATTTTCGCATGGCTCCCCTGTCTCCGACGCGGAGATCTCGCACCCGACGAAAGGCGAGCCGGCTTCGTGGCGCCGAGGCGAGGACGGATCGATTTTTCGCGTTCCCGATGGATTCGTTCTCCTCGGTTCGCGTAGCGCCCGTCGGCGGGCGATGAATTTCGGGTCGAACCGGTGGCTTCGTGCCATTTCGACGATCGGCGCGGTGCGGTTCGCGATCCGCGTCGCGGCGATCCTGCGAACTGGTCGCAGCGGTAGGACTTTCTATATGAGTGTCGTGCGAAGGTGGCGGTCGGTCCGTTCCCGCTCGAGTGGCGGACGGGGACGAGACGAGAGGAAAGAGGCATGTCGAGTGTCGTGCGAGGGATGCGGGTCGCGATGACGGACGAGGCGGCGATACCTGCGGCGGTCGACGGTGAAGTCTTCCGCGAGGCGATGAGCCGGATCGGTGCGGCCGTCCACATCGTCACCACGGCGGGGCCGACCGGCCGCGCCGGGGCGACGATGACGGCGGTGACGTCGGTCTCGGATGCGCCGCCGAGCCTGCTCGTCTGCATCAATCGCAACGGCAGGCTCAACACCGTGCTGCGCGGCAACGGCGTCTTCTGCGTCAACACGCTGGTCGCCGGCGACGAGGAGCTCGCCGGGGTCTTCGCCGGCAAGGGCGGTCTCGATCACGAGGCGCGGTTCGGCCACGGGCGTTGGTCGACGGGAGATCTCGGCGCGCCGGTTCTGATGGGCGCCCGCGCGGCACTCGAGTGTCGCATCTCCGACGTCAGCGAAGTCGGTTCGCACACCGTCGTGTTCGGCCGCGTCGAGGCGGTTCATCTGGGCAAGGCGCGTTCGGCGCTGCTCTACGTCGATCGCGGCTATCGCGTGCTGCCGCACATCGAGACGATGGACTGACGGCCGGTCCCTCGCCGCGTTCAGTCGAGATAGCTGATCTCGTGAGCGGCGCAGGCCAGCACGAGGTCGAGAAATGCGAGTTTCGTCAACACGATCGCGAGATCGGCACGGGCTTCTTCCGGTATTTCCGGGGTCTCGGCGACGAAGCGCGCGAACTCGGTGGCGAACCCTTCTGCCGCCAGGAGGGAGGCGCGGGTGGGGAGGCCGGCTTCGACCCGTCGGCGCCCGAAGTGTTCGACATGATCGTCGGCGAGGCGCTCAAAATCACCGCGGATGAGCCGGCGCCAATGGGCGATGCGCGAGGCGAGAAGTTCGGGGACCTCGTCCGGAGCGATGTGAGAGCCGATTTCCGTCTTCTCGAGCCGAGCGTAGAAGCGCCGGGCGGCGATCCCGACATGCCGCTCGAGAAGGTCGGCCCGCGGTGCGACGAGTTCGAGATCGCGCCGGGTCAAACCGATTTCGGTCAGATAGCGGTCGATCGATCCGAGCTGTGACATCCGTCCGAAGTCCCGTGGCTGGCGCAGCGGACATCGTCGCGATACCGATCGCGAGACGAAAGTCTCCACGCGAGTCGCCCGATATGAGCGAGTGAACACATCGAAAAATGCTTCACCCGGCGGATCGATACAATCGTCAATTGTACATAGCGATTTTTGACGATATCTCGCGCCTCGCGATCGCGACGGCCGTCGCCTCGACGCGGCGTCGCGGCGTCTTGCGTGGTGGTGCGAATCGGCGTCCCTGAGGGGGACGACACGAGGAGAAGACCGATGACCCCGGTCGCGACGCGCGGCGCCCGAGCCGCCCTGATCGCCGCCCTGATGTTCGCTGCGGGACCGTCCGGCGCGGCGGGGGATGCGGCGGTGAAGCGCGGCCGGGAGATCGCCGAGGCGGCCTGCGCGGATTGTCACGCGATCGGCGCGACCGGCACCAGCCCCAAGGCCGAGGCGCCGCTCTTCCGCGAACTGGGGCGAAAATACCCGGTGGAGAGCCTCGAGGAGGCGTTGGCCGAGGGGGTCGTCGTCGGTCACCCCGGGATGCCGCAGGTCAAGATGAACGAGGCCGACATCGGCGCTTTCATCGCTCATCTGAAGAGCATCCAGGTGCCGTGACGGGCGCTCGGCCGGATCGCCGCGCGGCGCGCCGTCCACCCGCCTAGACGTCCTGGTTCCGCGCGCCTTCTTCGCGGTCGCCATGAGATCGGTGCGAGCCGGAAGTCGAGAGGGCTCGGTCGGCGGCGACGTCAGCCGACGGTGAAGGCGCCCATCATACCGCCGTCCTCGTGCTCGAGCAGGTGGCAGTGGAAGAAGAACGGCGCCTTCGCATCGGCGGGGCGGGTGAAGGTCACCAGAAGTTCGGCGCTGTTCTCCACCCGGATGGTGTCCTTGAGACCGCGGTTCCATGCCTTGGGCTGGTCGCCGTCCTCGCTGAGGACCCGGAACCGGGCACCGTGCAGATGGAACGGGTGGGCCATGTCGGGCGAGGCGATCTCCCAGATCTCGGTCGCCCCGAGCGCGACCTTCTCGTCGATCCGGCCTTCGGCGAAGGAGCGGCCGTTGATGGTCAGGAGGAGCGGCGGCACCGCGGCGGTCGGTGCATGTCCGTCGCGACCGACCGTTCCGTGGCTCATCGAGCCCGGCATCATGTGACGGCCGTGATCGTCGGCGGCGGCGGCGGGGTTGGGAACGGCGCGCAGCTCGAACCGGCGCCGCTTCAGATCGCCGGTCGTGCCGATCGGCGGCAGCGGCGTGGAGAGGGTCGCCGGGACCCGAGCGGGGGTTGCGGCGTCGCGGACGGTGTCGAAAGCGACGAGCCGGACCGGTTTGTCGATGACGTCGGGCAGCAACGCCGCGTCCGCGCCGGTCCGATGTTCGTGCAGGTCCGGGCCGGTCAGCAGGACACCGGTTTCTTCGGCGAAGTCGACCAGGATCTCGGCGCGCTCGCCCGGCGCCAGGGCGAGCAGCGTCAGTTCGATCGGAGCGGGCAGGAAACCGGCGTCGGTGGCGATCAGACGGAACGTCCGCTGGTCCTCGAAGGCGATGCGGAAGGTGCGCGCGTTGGCGGCGTTGAGAAGGCGTAGGCGAACGAGACGAGCGGGTACCTCGGCGATGGCCTGCGTCACGCCGTTCACCACCATGTCGCTGCCACGAAACCCGTGTTCGACCACCGCGGCGCCGGCGCCGTAGACGGGGCGGCCGGCGTCGTCGAGGTCGCGATCCTGGAGGACGAGCGGGATGTCGTCGACGCCCCAGGTGGAGGGTAGGCCGAGGGCGGCGCTCGTCCCGTCGTCGACGATCAGCAGTCCGGCGAGACCGTCGTGGACGTCGCGGGCGGTGCGGCCGTGGACATGGGCGTGGTACCACAGCGTCGCCGCCGGCTGGTCGACGGTGAGTTCGGTCTCCCAGCTCTCGTCGGTCCTCAGGCCGGGAAGGGTCGCTCCATCCTGGCGAGAGGGGACGAGGAGCCCGTGCCAATGGACGTTGGTCGGTCGGGCGAGACGATTGACGAGGCGGATCTTCGGCTTCGTCCCGGGCTTCAGGCGCAGCGCCGGGCCCATGTAGGTACCGCCGTAACCGACGACGTCGACCGGCTTGCCGTCGACGAAGGCGTGGGTGGCGGCTTCGGCGACGAGATCGAAGGTCTCGCCGTCGGCGAGGTCGACGAGCCGGGGGATCGGCAGGGGCATGCCGGTGAAGGTCGGTTCGGGCGCGGCGGCAGGGGCCGCCTTCTTCGACGACTTCTTGTTGCGGCGTTCGGCCCCGGCCGGCGTGATGCTCGCCACGAGACCGATCGCGGCGCACGCCAGCAGCGCACGGCGGGTCGTGAGGTGGCGGGTGATCGTCATTGGTCCGAGGTCCTCGACGGCAGCCGCGGCGAATCGTCCACGCCGCGTGTCCCGCCGTTCTAACCGTCTCCGCCATGGGGCGACAGGGATCCGGCGACAATGGGGCGTCGCCGGTGATGGTGGCAGAGCCTGGAACGGCCGGTGTCGGCGACGGAAACGAAAGAGGCGGCCGCTCGGCCGCCTCTTCGTATGCCGGTTTCGAAAGTGTGGATCAGAAGTCCATGCCGCCCATGCCGCCGCCCGGCATGGCCGGGGCGGCGTCCTTCTTGGGCTTGTCGGCGATCATCGCTTCGGTGGTGATCAGCAGGCCGGCGACGGACGCGGCGTCCTGGAGGGCGCAGCGCACCACCTTGGTCGGGTCGATGACGCCGAAGGCGTACATGTCGCCGTAGGCGCCGGTCTGGGCGTTCCAGCCGAAGGCCGGGTCGGCGTTCTCGAGGATCTTGCCGACGACGATCGAGCCGTCGTCCCCGGCGTTGAGGGCGATCTGACGGGCCGGCGCGGTGATCGCCTTGCGGACGATCTCGACACCGGTCTTCTGGTCGGCGTTGGCCGGAGCGACCTTGTCGAGAGCGGCGATGGCGCGCAGCAGGGCGACGCCGCCGCCGGGCAGGATGCCTTCTTCGACCGCCGCGCGGGTGGCGTGCATGGCGTCGTCGACGCGGTCCTTCTTCTCCTTGACCTCGATCTCGGTGGCGCCGCCGACGCGGATCACCGCGACGCCGCCGGCGAGCTTGGCGAGGCGCTCCTGGAGCTTCTCGCGATCGTAGTCGGAGGTGGTCTCCTCGATCTGGGCCTTGATCTGGGCGACGCGGGCGTCGATGTCGGCCTTGGTGCCGACGCCGTCGACGATCGTGGTGTTCTCCTTCTCGATCACCACCTTCTTGGCGCGGCCGAGCATGTCGAGGGTGACGGCCTCGAGCTTGATGCCGAGGTCTTCGGAGACGACCTGACCGCCGGTGAGGATGGCGATGTCCTCGAGCATCGCCTTGCGGCGATCACCGAAACCGGGGGCCTTGACCGCCGCGACCTTGAGGCCGCCGCGCAGCTTGTTGACCACCAGGGTGGCGAGCGCTTCGCCCTCGACGTCCTCGGCGACGATGACCAGGGGACGCGAGGTCTGCACCACAGCTTCCAGCACCGGCAGCATCGCCTGGAGATTGCCGAGCTTCTTCTCGTGGATGAGGATGTAGGGGTCCTCGAGTTCGGCGCGCATCTTCTCGGCGTTGGTGACGAAGTAGGGCGAGAGGTAGCCGCGATCGAACTGCATGCCCTCGACGACGTCGAGTTCGGTGGTCAGGGACTTCGCCTCTTCCACCGTGATGACGCCTTCGTTGCCGACGCGCTGCATCGCCTCGGCGAGGAAGCCGCCGATCTCGGTGTCGCCGTTGGCGGAGATGGTGCCGACCTGGGCGATCTCCTCATTGGAGGTGATCGGCTTGGACATCGCCTTGATGGCGCCGACGACCGCCTCGACGGCGAGATCGACGCCGCGCTTCAGATCCATCGGGTTCATGCCGGCGGTGACCGCCTTGGCGCCTTCCTTGACGATCGCCTGGGCGAGAACCGTGGCGGTGGTGGTGCCGTCACCGGCGAGATCGTTGGTCTTCGAGGCCACTTCGCGCACCATCTGGGCGCCCATGTTCTCGAACTTGTCCTCGAGTTCGATCTCCTTGGCGACCGACACACCGTCCTTGGTGATGCGCGGCGCGCCGTAGGACTTCTCGATGACGACGTTGCGACCCTTGGGGCCGAGGGTGACCTTCACCGCATTGGCGAGGATGTCGACGCCGCGCAGCATCTTCTCGCGCGCATCGACGGAAAACTTGACGTCCTTGGCAGCCATGGAAAGCTCGCTCCCGGTTCTTCGGAATGGGGGTCCGTGGAAGAGTGGTCACCGGGCGCGCGGGATGCGCGCCGCGGGCGAGGCATCAGGCGACGATGCCGAGGATGTCCGCTTCCTTCATGATCAGCAGGTCCTGGCCGTCGAGCTTGACCTCGGTGCCGGACCACTTGCCGAAGAGGACCTTGTCGCCGGGCTTGACCTCGAGGGCGACGAGCGCGCCCTTGTCGTCGCGGGCACCGGGGCCGACGGCGACGATCTCGCCTTCCTGCGGCTTCTCCTGGGCGGTGCCGGGGATGATGATGCCGCCGGCGGTCTTCTGCTCGGCTTCGACACGCTTGACGACGACCCGATCGTGCAACGGGCGGAACTTCATGAGGCTCTTCCTCCATGGGATGGACAGAGAGTAGGGCGGGACCGTACGGCTCCCGGGGGCGATGCCGCGGCGGTGGAAAGGGGTGCGACGAACACCACCGTCACCTCGCGAACGGAACCGGTGGCGCTCATCTGGGCGAAGACCGCGACCGGTTCAAGGGGGGTGCGAGCAAATATTGGCACTCGGGCGATCGGAGTGCCAGCCGGCGACGCGAGGGATCCGCCGAAGCGTCGGGCAGGCGATGGGCTCCGGAGCTCGGATTTTCGCCGGGCGACGCCCCGAAATCGGGAGATCGCGAAAATTCGAACCATCGATTTCACCGAAGCGGCAGAGGTCGGTGGGATGAAGATGGCCGATGCATTCCGCATCCTCCCGCCGAAAGATCCGACCCAGATGAAGATCGCCGCTACCGCCGCCGTTCTCGCGTTGGCCACGACCACTTTCGCTCAGGCGCAGGGGCCGGCGCCGCTGGCTCGTCTCGACAAGCTCCCGGCCGCCTATCTCCTGGGCGCGCAGCGGCTGACGAAGGACGACGGCGAGCTGATCGTGCCGTCGTCGAGCGTCCGAAAGCGCCAGGAAGCGGGCACGCGCGTCCACACCAACGTGCGGATCCTGGTTCCGAACGCATCGCCGATGACGTCGCAGACCCTGCGCCCGGCCGGGCTTCCGCCCTACGCCGGCCATGCCTACGAGACGCCGGCGACGCTCGCCTGCATCTATGCCCAGGTGACGGCGAGCGGCGGGTGCAAACCCGACGCCTTCACAACGGTGGCGACGGGCGGGTCGCGGGCGATCGCCATCGTCGACGCCTACCACTATCCCAATGCGCAGCGTGATCTCGCCGCCTACTCGGCGCAGTTCGGTCTGCCGGCGCCGACGGCGGCTTCCTTCGTCCAGGTGAATCTGGGTGGTACGGCCACCGACGATGGTTGGGGGCAGGAGGCGGCCCTCGACATCCAGATGGCACACGCGCTCGCGCCCAATGCCAAGATCTATCTGGTCGAGGCGGCGTCGAGCAGCCTGGGCGACATGCTCGCGGCGGTCGACAAGGCGAGCGAATTGGTCTCCGCCTCCGGCGGCGGCGAAGTTTCGATGAGTTGGGGCAGCGACGAATTCGTCGGCGAAGAGACCCTGGACTCACATTTCAAGAAGCCCAACGTGGTCTATTTCGCCTCGACCGGCGACGCGGTGTCGCCGAGCTGGCCGGCGGTCTCCGCCAATGTGGTGGCCGTCGGCGGGACGACGGTCGCTCGCAACGCCGCCACGCTCGCCTTCGTCGCCGAGGACAGCTGGACGTCGGCCGGGGCCGGCTTCTCGACCCGGACGCCCGACCGTCGTTCCAGCCGACGAGCGTCGGCGCCACGGGTGGCATTCCCGACATCTCGGCGGTCGCCAATCCCGAGACCGGCGTCTGGGTGCGCTACACCTTCGCTTCGGGCGGTAGTCAGTGGATGATCTTCGGCGGCACCAGCGTGGCGGCGCCGGTCATGGCGGCGATCACCAACGCCTCCGGGCACTTCTACGCGTCGAGCGCGGCTCAGAACGCCAAGATCTACGCCAACAAGGCGATCTCGGGTGCCTTCCGTGCCTCGCGGACGGGCGATTGCGGCCATCACCACGCCTATATGGTGGGCAGCGCCTGGAACCCCTGCACCGGTCTCGGGTCGGCCAACGGGCGCACCCATCAGTGAATACTGCGGGTCCCGCACGGCGCGACGCCGGCGGAGTTTCCGGTCATCGCGACGGCCCGGCAGCACTCTTCGGCGAGTGCTGCCAACTATTTGATGTTAAAAACAAATAAACGGTATCCGGCTTGCATGGAAGCGGGGGCGGCGAACATTCTCGTCGCGACCTCGAGGAGGGATGGTTCATGCCGGAACCGCAGATCGACGACGCCTTCCGCCGTCAGCTGGAAGGCTATTCGCTCACCACCGCCAACATCCTCTACCGGATGCCCGATCGACCGGTGCTGCTGCAGAGCTATCTCTGGCAGGATTGGGACATGGCGCCGAAGTTCCCGGAGCTCGAGCGGTTCCTCGCCTTCTGGGAGCGGGAGCTCGACGGGCCGATCCATTCGGTCGAGGTGGCGCACGTCAAGATGATCGGCCCCAACGAATGGAAGCGGGTCGACGGGATCTTCCGGCTGCACTGAGGAGGCGGGTCGCGACCCGGGCCCTTCAGACGCCCTTGCCGCCGTAGGGCGGGCGGGGGATGTCCTGGTGGGCCTTGCGCAGGGCGGCCGACCAGCGTTCGCGTAGGTCGTGGAAATAGGGCTCGCCCGCCTCGATGCGATGGGAGAGCTCGGCGCGGACGTCGTCGCGGCGGATCAGGGCGAGGTCGATCGGCATGCCGACGCCGAGGTTCGAGCGCATGGTCGAATCCATCGAGATCAGGCCGAGCTTCAGGGCATCCTGGAGCGGATAGTCGAAGTTGACGGCGCGATCGAGGATCGGTTTGCCGTATTTGTGCTCGCCGATCTGCAGGTAGGGCGTGTCGACGGTCGCCTCGATGAAATTGCCGGCGGCGTAGACCATGAACAAGCGCAACCGTCCACCGGCGATCTGGCCGCCGAGCAGCATGGTGACGTCGAACGTCAGGTTCTTCTTCTCGAGCATCGGACCGTCGAGGCGATAGACCTCGCGGATGGCGCGGCCGACGAGCTGGGCGGCGCGGAACATCGACGGCGTGTTCCAGATCGTGTCGATCTCGCCGGTCTCGGAGTTCTCGAGGCCTTCGGTGATCAACGAGGTGACCGACTGAGAGATCGAGAGATTGCCGGCGGTGGCGATGGCGATGGAGCGGTCGCCCGGCTTCTCGTAGAGATTGAGCTTGCGGAAGGTGGCGATGTTGTCGAGGCCGGCGTTGGTGCGGGTGTCGGCGATCATCACCAGACCTTCACGCACCAGAATTCCCACGCAATAGGTCATCGCCCCGTCCTCGCCTCGCCGCGTGTCGTTCGTCTCCGCCCCCCCGGCGGCGGCGCGACCATAGGCAAGGGCCGCGCGGATCGCAACCGCGTCGGCGTCCCCGCGGCCGGGCGACGCGATCGTGGTCGCGCTCAAGCGCGTGAGACTTCGCGAATGGTGATGGTGGTGGTCTCGGTTTCCGCGCCGAGGTGGGTGCGGACACCGCGCACCGCGGCGACGTCGAGGGCGTCGAGGCCGACGGCGCGACGCACCCAGGCGTCGGTCGGACAGCTGTTCTCCACCGCGTCGAACCCGACCCAACCGAGGGAGGGGCCGAGGTGCGCCTCGATCCAGGTGTGGCTCACGCCCCGGGCCAGCCAGCCGGCGGCGAGGCGGGCGGGGATGTCGAGGGCGCGGGCGGTGGCGGCGAAGAGATGGGCGACGTCTTCGACCCGCGCCTTGCCGGCGGCGAGGACGGCGTCCGGAGCCGCCGCGGCGGCGTCCTCGTCGACGGCGACGGTCTCGGCGATCCGGCCCATCAGGGTGTGGAGGGTGGTGAGCGGATCGCCGCCGGCGGCGTCGAAGGCGTCGGTGGCGAAGGTGCGCACCGAGGGTTCGATGCGGGTGCGGTCGGTCTCGCGGCGGAAGGCCATCAGCGGCAGACGGCCACGGGTGGCGTGGAGGACGCCGCTGGTGTCCTCGGTCACCACCTCGCCCGAGGCGGTGATCACCAACTCGTCGATCGGGCCGTCGATGGAGAAGGTGTGGGTGAGGTTGCCGAAGGCGTCTTCGACCGGAGACAGGTGGCAATCCTGGGAGACGTCGATGCGCCAGTGATCGACGAGCTGCGACTCGGTGTTGCGCGGGGTGAGACGCAGGGTCTGGATGGCGCGAGAGGCCGGGCTCTCGAAGCGGTAGACGGTCTCGTGGACGATGGTGAGGCGCATGGCGGTCAGACCAGATACTGTTCCGTGATCAGCGCGCCGAGGCGCGCGTTCTCGGCGATGAAGTCCGAGAGGAACTCGTGTAGCCCGCCGGCGATCACCGTGTCGACGTCGGTCGAGTCCAGTTGGGTGAACAGCGAGCGGGCATGACGCTGCGACGCGCCCTGACGGCCGTAGCGATGGGCGATCAGATCGAGGTTGCGGGTGATGCTCTCGTAGCAGGCGGCGAGCGAGCGCGGCATCTGGCGATTGAGGATCATCAGATCGGCGACCAGCCACGGCTTCAGGCTCTGGCGATAGACCCAGTGATAGGAAGTCTGGGCGGAGACGGCGCGCAGGATCGACGACCATTGGAAATAGTCGAGCGAGCCGCCGATCTGCGCCTCCGGCGGCAACAGCACGTGATACTTGACGTCGAGCAGCCGAGCGGTGGCGTCGGCGCGTTCGATGAAGACGCCGACGCGGGTGAACCAATAGGCGTCCGAGCGCAGCATCGTGCGATAGGCCGAGCCGTCGAAGGCGAGCGAGGTGCGTTTGACGAAGCGCAGGAAGTCGGCGAGGCGGCCGAGATCGAGTTCGCCGGGGCCGTAGTCCTTGAGCTCGAGCCAGGCGGAGTTGATCGTCTCCCACATCTCGGCGGTCAGCGCCGTGCGCACCGCGCGGGCGTTGAAGCGGGCGATCTCCAGGCAGCTCTTGATCGACGACGGGTTGGCCGGGGAGAAGGCGAGGAAGTCGATGGTCGCGTCGGCCGTCGCCTCCTCGCCGTAGACCTCGGTGAAGGCGTCGAGGCAACCGGTGGCGGCGAGGGCCGATTCCCATTCGTTGCCGGTCGTGCCGTAGCCGGTGGGCAGGGCGGCGAGACGCGAGGCGGCGTCGATGATGCGGGCGGTGTTCTCGGCGCGCTCGACGTAGCGGGAGAGCCAGAAGAGACTGTCGGCGGTGCGACTGAGCATGGGCGTCTTCCTCGGGAGGGCGGCGGAGCGCGCGTCCCGTCACGGATCAGATGAAAATGGCCGCGGACTGCTGCTGTTGCTGGGCCTGTTGGATCGACTGGCTCTGGTGAGCGGTCGGTACGTCGACCACCCAGGTGTCCTTGGTGCCGCCGCCCTGGCTGGAATTGACCACCAGCGACCCTTCCTGCAACGCCACGCGAGTGAGGCCGCCGGGGACGACGCGGACGCCGTCGGCGCCGGTCAGAACATAGGGCCTGAGGTCGACGTGGCGCGGCGCCACACCTTCGTCGACGAAGGTCGGGCAGGTGGAGAGCGCCAGCGTCGGCTGGGCGATGAACTTCTCCGGATGGGCCTTCAGTTTGGCGCGGAAGGTCTCGATCTTGGCGGCGTCGGCCTTGGGGCCGACCAACATGCCGTAGCCGCCGGAGCCGTCGACCTCCTTGACCACCAGCTCGGGCAGGTGATCGAGAACGTATTTCAGGGCGTCGGGCTCGCGGCAGCGCCAGGTCGGCACGTTCTTCAGGATGGCGTCCTTGCCTGTGTAGAAGCGGATGATCTCCGGCATGTAGCTGTAGACGGCCTTGTCGTCGGAGACGCCGGTGCCGACGGCGTTGGCGAGCGTCACGTTGCCGGCGCGGTAGGCGGCCATCAGGCCGGGGACGCCGAGGACCGAATCCGGGCGGAAGGCGAGGGGATCGATGAAGTCGTCGTCGAGGCGGCGATAGATCACGTCGACCCGCTTCGGCCCCTCGGTGGTGCGCATGTAGACGACGTTCTCGCGCACGTAGAGGTCGGTGCCCTCGACCAGTTCGGCGCCGAGTTTGTCGGCGAGGAACGAGTGCTCGTAATAGGCCGAGTTGAACGGGCCGGGGGTCAGCAGCGCCACCGTCGGATCGGCGGAGGCGGTGCGCGGCGCCATCGACTTCAGAGTGGCGAGCAACTCGTCGGCGTAGTTCTCGACCGGAGCGATGCGGTGGCGGGCGCACAGATCGGGGAAGAGGCGCAGCATGACCTCGCGGTTCTCCAACATGTAGGAGACGCCGGAGGGGGTGCGGGCATTGTCCTCGAGGACGTAGAAGGTGTCGGCGTCGACGCGGACGATGTCGATGCCGGCGATCGACACCCAGATCTTGTGGGGCAGGGCGACGCCCTGCATCTCGGGCCGGTAATAGGGGTTCTTGTAGACGAGATCCTCGGGGATGATGCCGGCGCGGACGATCTCGCCCTTGCCGTAGACGTCGTCGAGGAACAGGTTCAGGGCGGTGACGCGTTGGACGAGGCCGGCGGCGAGCCGCTCCCATTCCGGTCGGGTGATGACGCGCGGCACGATGTCGAAGGGGATGAGGCGTTCCTCGCCCTCGGCGTCGCCGTAGACGGCGAAGGTGATGCCGATGCGGCGGAAGAGCAGTTCCGCCTCGTGCCGGCGTTGGCGCAACAACTCGGGCGGCGTGTTCTTCAGCCAGGTGTCGACGATCTCGTAGCCCTGTCGGCACTCGGAACCCGACCCTGTCATCTCATCGAAGGCTGTCACCATCGTCCGAGCATCTCCTCGCAACGGCCCATCGTCGCTGCTTCGAGAAGCATCATCGACCCGGGCGAACATGTGCGCAAGCGAATTGGAGGTGCAGGAAACTCCGCATAAAGGCTTGGTTTTGCGTGGTTCCGAGGCGACTTGCGCAAGAAATGGGCAGGGATTCCGCGCCGCCACGGGACTGGCGTTCGTCGCCGTCGCGTGCTCTTCATGGAAGCGGGCTCGGGCGAGTCCGGGCCCGCGCGGTGGTCGGCGCGCTCGTCTGAGGAGCGTCGATTTCGCCGGTCGGGACCGCGGGTACGTCGGGGCGTGAGGAGCGGGGAGGCGACGGAGATGCATCGGATCATCGTCGACATCGACGAGGCCGCCCAGAGCGATCTCGACGTGTGGATGTTCGCCGAAGACGTCGCGCGGACCTGCGCTCGCGACGGCCATGCGCGGCTCGACCTGCCGGCGGCGCGCCGGGCGATGACGCGTCTGGCGGTCGAGGTTCACTCGGCCTCGCACGTCCGCCGGCTGGTCAAGGCGATCGAGGCGGTCGCCGCGAAGCACCATGTCGCCGACCGGGTGCTGATCTGGGACGAGAAATACGAACCATGACCGCCCGGCGGGTCGGGTCGGTCGCGCCGGCGGCCGACGACCGTCTCACAGCAGCCGCAGCCCCTTGAAGCTGGCGTGGCCCTCGCGGCCGATGACGATGTGGTCGTGGACGGCGATGCCGAGCGACTTGGCGATGTCGACGATCTGCCGGGTCATGGCGATGTCGGCGGTCGACGGGGTCGGATCACCCGAAGGGTGGTTGTGGACGAGGATGATCGCCGAGGCCGAGAGCTCGAGTGCCCGTTTGACGATCTCGCGCGGGTAGACCGGGGTATGGTCGACGGTACCGGTCTGCTGGACCTCGTCGGCGATCAGGCCGTTCTTCTTGTCGAGGAAGAGGATGCGGAACTGCTCGCGCATCTCGAAGGCCATGGCGGAACGGCAATAGTCGATCACCTGGCTCCACGAGGAGAGCACCGGCTTCTTCTTCACCTCGCCTCTGGCCATGCGCAGACCGGCGGCGCGGACGATCTTCAGATCGGTCGCCACCTGGTCTCCGATGCCGGGGATCTCGCGCAACCGTTCCTCCGGCGCGCCGAGCACTTCGGCGAAGGAGCCGAAGCGGGCGATCAGGGTTTTCGCCAGCGCCTTGACGTCGCGGCGCGGGATCGAGCGGAAGAGGACGAGTTCGAGCAACTCGTAGTCCGGCAGCGCCTCGGCGCCGGCGTCGCGGAAGCGCGCTTTCAGGCGCTCACGATGGCCGTGGCGATGGTCGGCGGTCTCCGCCGGTTCCAACTCGGCTCTGCCCGACGCGTCGTCGAACCCGTTCATGTCCGCCTCGTGTCCGCGATTCCACCCTCGGTGGCGCGGGCACATCTTCAGATGGCATAGGGCGGCTTGTGAAGCCCCTTCGCCGACAACGTGAACACTTCGCAGCCGGTGTCGGTGACGCCGACCATGTGTTCGAACTGGGCGGAGAGCGAGCGGTCGCGGGTGACCGCGGTCCAGCCGTCGGAGAGCACCTTCACCGCCGGGCGACCGAGGTTCACCATCGGCTCGATGGTGAAGACCATGCCGGGGCGCAGTTCGACAGTCTGATGACCGCGAATTGCCTGTTGCCGTTCGGCGTCTGAGGAGAACGTTGGTCCGTAGTGGAGTATATTGGGAGTATCATGAAAAAGTAGACCAATTCCGTGGCCACAGAAGTCCCGGACGACAGAGCATCGCTCCGATTCAACATAGTTTTGTATGGCGCTACCAATGTCTGCCGTGGTGTTGCCGGGCTTCACCTGGGCGATGCCGCGCATGAGGCTCTCGTAGGTGACGTCGACGAGCCGGCTCGCGGCGCGCTTGACGTCACCGACGAGGTACATGCGGGAGCTGTCCCCGTGCCAGCCGTCGAGGATGAAGGTGACGTCGATGTTGACGATGTCGCCGTCCTTGAGCGGGCGGTCGTCGGGGATGCCGTGGCAGACGACGTGGTTGATCGAGGTGCAGACGCTCTTGTTGTAGCCGCGATAGTTCAGCGTCGCCGGCAGGGCGCCGCCCTTCAGGGCGAAGTCGTGGACGAAGTCGTCGATCTCCTGCGTCGTCACGCCCGGGCGGGCGAGCGGGGCGACCGCATCGAGACAATCGGCGGCGAAGCGGCCGGCCCGGCGCAGGCCCTCGAAGGCCTCGGCGCCGTAGAGGCGGATGGCGCCGGTGTTCTTGAGCGGCGCGGTGGTGGCGTCGACGTAGTTGACCATGATCCGTCCGGAAAAGAGGAGGCGGAGGCGATCCGCGCATCTGGAGTTCTATTTATAGGCTTCGGCGGCGGATTCCAGAGGAAAGCGGCGGGAGACGGGGGCTCCGCCGGCTGCTGCTGCGCGTCGCCGCTCCGCTTCGGTACGCCGCCGCCAGGTCGAGCGCGATGGTTCGAGACGGTCGCTCGCGCGACCTCCTTATCATGAGGTGATTGTAATCATTGATGAACTCGCACGACCCTCATGGTGAGGAGGGCCGCAGGCCGGTCTCGAACCATCGCGCACGGCGTTCCCCCGACCTCACCCGACCGCGATCCGTCGCTCGACCAACACTTCCTCGGCACTCACCCGGGTCGCCCAGACCTCGATCTCGACGCCACGGGCGCGCGCCGCCGCGAAGCCCTGCGCATAGGCCGGGTCGATGTCGGCGGCGAGGGCGAAGCGGGTGCAGTCGGGGCGGTTCACCAGATAGACCATCACGGCGCGATGGCCCTCGGCGACCATGTCGGCCAGTTCGTCGAGGTGCTTGGCGCCGCGGCTGGTCACCGCGTCGGGGAACTCGGCGAGGCCGGGCTCGCGCATCAGGGTGACGTTCTTCACCTCGACATAGGCGCGGCCGCGGATCTCGTCCTCGAGCAGGATGTCGATGCGGGAATTCTTGCCGTATTTCACCTCGCGCCGCAGGCCGGTATAGCCGGTGAGCGAGGGGATCGTGCCCGCCGCGATCGCTTCGGCGACGATGGCGTTGGGGTGGCCGGTATCGATGCAGACGAGATGGCCCTCGACCTCCTCGAGCTTCCAGCTCCAGGCGAGCTTGCGCTTCGGGTCGTCGGACTTCTGCAACAGCACGCGGGCGCCGGGGCGGGCGAGCGACAGCATCGAGCCGGAATTGGCGCAGTGCGCGGTGATCTCCTCACCGCTTTCGAGCACCACGTCGGCGAGAAAGCGCTTGTAGCGCTTCACCAGACGACCGGGGACCAGCGGGGTGGTGAACCGCATCGGGAAACCTCTCGGCTGAACGCTCAGCGCTCGGGATAGGGCAGGGGATAGGGCGACTTCAGCCGGCGGCCGATGGCGACCTCGGCCTCGAACAGGCGGGTCTCGCCGTAGTGGACGGTGATCGGGTTCTGCAGGTCGAGGCGCTCGACGTAGGGCATCAGCGCGTCGCGTCCACGATCGTAGGTCTTGGGGCGGCCGATCACGAGGACGTCGCGGCCGACGAAATCGGCCGGGTCGGAGAGGAAGGCGAAGCCGCGCGGGTCGGGGCCGAAGACGGCGACCGTGGCGTGGCTCCCCAGTTCCTCGGCGATGCGGGCGGCGTCGATCCAGTGGAAGGTGACGACGAGCGGCCGATCCTTGGCCGCGGTGCCGGGCGCGGGCGGTTTCGCCGGGAGGAGACGGCGGCGGATCAGCTCGTCGCGCAGGCCGTGCCAGCCGACCGATTCGGAGAGGAAGCGGTCGATCTTCAGCGCCGAGACGATCTCCGGCGAAGGCGGCAGGAAGCGCAGCACGAGGACGGCGGTGGCGGCGAGCGCCAGAAGCGCGGTGGAGGCGACGGCGAAGCCGTGGGCGAGGCGCGACGGGCTTCCGGTCTTCGCTTCGACGGCGGTGATCGCCTTGCCGAGGACGGGGAGGAGGAAGAGCCAACCGGGCATCTGCCAGTGCGGCAGCGCGTCGCCGCCGCGCAGGGGCACGGCGGTGAAGATCAGGATCGAGGGCAGCGCCAAGGCGGTGAGGAAGGCCGTCGGCCCGGCGAGGCTCTTCTCGGCGCGCAGCCGCGAGACGGTGGCGGCGACCGCGGCGACGAGCGTCCAGGGGGCGAGATAGGCGAGCTGGCCGAGAACGGCGCGGCCGAGGCCCGGCCACGAGACGCCTTTGCCGCCGCCGCCGCGCGACGACTGGAAGAGGAAGGAGACCCAGCCGTTCTCGGCGTTCCAGATCACCACCGGCGAGACGGTGACGACGGCGATCGCCGCGGCGATCCACGGCGCGGGACCGCGCAGATGGAAGCGATGCGGGGTCGCCACGATGAAGGTGAAGGCGGCGAAGGCGAAGAGCGCGGCGTGGTACTTCGACAGGCCGGCGAGGCCCAGGCACAAGCCGGCGAGGAGCCACAGGCGGCGCTCGCGCAATCCCTCGGGGCGGAAGAACAGCAGCTCGACGAGGATGCGGGCGGTCGCGGCGAGGAAGAGGATCAGCGGTCCGTCGGGGACGATCCAGCTGCCGGCCGAGGCGAAGAAGAAGGGCGCGAGGGTCAGCGCCACCAGCGCCCACAGGCCGGCGCGCGGCCCCCACAGCCGCCGCGTCAGGTCGAAGATCAGCCAGCTCGTCACGGTGAAGGCGAGGACGAAGGGCAGGCGCAGGACGAAGGCCGGCACCGGATCGCCGAAATGGGGCGTCGCCAGAGCGCGGGCCGCCTCCACCCACCAGAAGACCATCGGCGGATGGTCGAACCAGGAGAGTTGGACCTGCTGCGACACCGCGACGGCATAGGCCTCGTCGACGCCGAGATCGAGCAGGGCGGCGAGCGCCAGCCGGGCGAGGAGGCCGACCACGAGCACCGCGACGGCGGCGCGCGTCGCCGAGGTATGCGGAACGGGGGCGGGCGATCGAGGCATCACGAATCCCGGCGGTGGCGGCTCGTCGGAGTCATAGCCGCCGGGGCGCACATGTGCCACCGCCGCGCTTCGGGAGGAGCGCGGCGGGAGGAAACGCGAGGGTTCGTTCGATCAGAGGACGATCGGCAGGCCGTGCATGCGCCAGGCGCCGATGCCGCCGCCCATGTGGCTGTCGTGCGGCAGGCCCATCTTGTGGCAGATGTCGACGGCGCGGGCCGAACGAGAGCCGACGAGGCAGTAGAACACCACCGGCTTGTCCTGCGGGATCGCGGTGGCGGTGGTGTGGAGCGAGGAGAGCGGCGCGTTGTAGGCGCCGGGCACGTGGCCCTGCGCGAATTCGTGGGCCTCGCGCACGTCGACCAGCAGCACCTGACCGTCCTTGGCCATGCGATGGACGTCGGGCGGCGTGATGGTCTTGACCGGCGCGGACTTACCGAACATGAAACCGAACATTCTCGTCTCCTCGTCGATCGCGACACCGCCCGTCCCGGCGGTCGCATCGGATATATGCGGCGTTCCTCATAAACGCAGGCGCGGCACTTCGCAACTGCGAGAAATTCGGCATCGCGGCCCGGCGTTTCAAGACCGGTGGCTGCGAAAAAATCGATCTTCCGCAATGCGGAACGTCTGCGGGTGTCGGGCGGCTCAGAGGCCGGTCTCGATCCGGCCGGTGAGATTGTCGACGCTGACCGGGCTCTCGAACCAGGTGACGACCGGCTCCGACCCGTAGAGGGCGGCGACGCGTTCCTTCCATTCGCCGGAATAGACCGCTTCCGCGGCCGCCCGGCTCTCCCAGAGATAGACGCCGCCGGCGAAGCGGCCGTCTTCGGAGAGGACGTAGTGTTTGCGACGCAGGCCGGGGAGGCCGAGGTATTTCGGCGCCGAGGATTCGAACCGCCGCGTCGCTTCGGCGAGGTCGATCGGCTCGGGCAGGGCGAACTGGACCAGGGTCAGGATCATGGCGGCCTCCGATGGGGCGGCGATGGTCGCCGAAAACGGCGGCCGCGTCCATCGGTCGGTGACGGCAGAGGTGAGCCTGGGCGCGTTCGCTCAGGCGAAGATGTCGACGAGGGTGCCGGTGTAGCCGGACTTGCTCTTCGCCTGCCTGTCGGCGAGCAGCGAGGATTGCCAAGCGACGTTGGTGAGGGCATCGTCGAGCATGGTGGCGGAGCTGTTGCGTTTGACGGCGAGCAGATTCGTGGCCGCGAAGCGATAGGAATCGCCGGTCGATTTGGCGTTGGCGTAGGAGTAGTTCTTGCCGAAGACGATCATGCTCGGCCCTTGCGGCGGACGTCGCCAGCTCCAGGCTCGCAGACCGAGATGAACGGAAAGTTACGGCGCGCACGCTCGGTCCGAGCGATCTGGTGCGGACGGCGGGACTCGAACCCGCACGCCTTGCGGCGCAAGATTTTAAGTCTCGTGCGTCTACCGGTTTCGCCACGTCCGCTTCGCCAGGAAGAGGGGTAGCGGGGAGCCTCGTCGAGATCAAGCCGGGACGGTGAGCGATCGCGCGGCCACGGTGACGCGGACGCGACGGCGAGGGTGACTGTAGCGCGCAAAATCGGATGGCAGGGCGCGCAAGATCAGGTGGCAGCAAGAATCGCCCGGTCTGATTGCCCGTTAGAGCCCGCTTCGAAGCCTCCTCAGAGCCACTTCGAAATAGGTCTCGTCGACCTCGATCCCGACATACTCCAGGCCCGCTTGGGCGCAGGCCACGCCGATGGTTCCGGTAGCGGCCCCGCTTTCCCCCCGCTCGTACCGAGCGGGTGAATATCTCTCACGCCGAGATCGCCGCGGCCCGGGCGAAGAGCGCATCGATCTCCTGCTCGCCGAGGCCGAGGGCTCCGGCGAGCGTCGCGATGGTCGGACTCGTCCGCTCGAAGACGCCGCCGCTCGCCCAGGCCTCCTGGGTGATCGGATCGGCCGCGGCGACGGCGGCGTCGATGGTCTCGAGCAGGCCCGCCTCGCGCAGCGCGGCGCGGGCCTGGAAGCGGGAGACGGTCATCGGTCGCAGCGATGTCTCGGCGGCCACCGCCCCATCGACGAAGGTGGAGGTGGGCGTCGCCGGGACGATCACCGCGTCGCCGAACTCCGGCATCTCGCCCCCGGACCAGAGCAGATCGACATGGTACCCGGGAACCGGCTCCATGACGGGGATCTCGATCCGATCTCCGTCCGGACCCTCGAAGAAGTCGGTGCCGACTCGACGCCGATGAATGCCGTCACCGCCGAGGGGCATCAGGTCGACGCGCACACCGTCCAGGTAGGCTGTGACGCGGAAACCCGCAGTCCCGGTCTCCGGGTCTCTTTCGACGAGGCCGAACGGCTCGAGGGCGGCGAGAGCGGTGGCCCGATCGATATAGCGCAGATGGATGGTCATGGATCAGCTCCAAGGTCTCGCTTGTGCCATCAGGCCGCCGGCCGATGCGACGAAGGGCCAGACGACGATTTCATCGACCGCTCCATTGGTCGCATACGCACCCGAAGGGGTGGCGAATAGCCGCGCCACTCCCGCGGTGAGAATACCCACCCCCGGATTCGAGCGTGATTGCACCTCTCCGCCGTTGCCACAGAGGAGCCACGATCCGACGCCGGCCGACATCGCCGCGCCGAAGGCCGTAACCGCCGAAGATCCGAGTGTCGCCACCAGAGACTGAACACCATCATACGACCGGATCGTCGTCGCCGACGTATACCACCCCAAGGCAAAGCCGCTGGTGAACGCGATCAGTCGCTGGAGGGACGTCGCATATGTCGCCGAGGCCCGGAAAGCGATGGTGTATCCACCGGCGAAACGGGCCGCCAGCGCCGACGATACCCGCACGTCGTCGGCGACCCGTGTCACGCTCGACGACCCGCTCACCGTCACGTAGGACGACGGCGGCTCGGCCGCGCCGGTGACCCGCTCGGTATTGACATAACCGACCGCCCATGTCGCCGCGCTGTCTCCGACGTAGTAAATCGACGTCTCGGAGACCCCGTAGATTAAGACGCCGATGATGCCCGCCGCATCGGAGGCCGCCGTGACCTCGATCCGCCAACAGGAGTCGGCCAATGAGCTGATGCGAACGAAACCGAGCCCCGCCTGGGCGAGAATACCGCCGGTGGTCAGATCGACCGTGACGTAGTGGCTGCCGGAGAAGGCCGAACCGGCGAGCTGAAGGCGGACGTTGCGCGCGCCCGACACGCGCTTGACGACCACCTGGGTCGCCCAGTTCTCCCCTGCCGCCGCCACGGTCGCCCCGACGTTCCCGACAGCGAGACGATGTGGGCCATCCGAGCTGTCTTCGATGAACGGCGTAAGCCCGGCCACCCCGTCCGGGCCGGCGATCGCCGATCCCGTGGTGACCCCGATTTTGTTCCAGGCGGCGTTGGACAGGGACTCCGAATAGGGGCCGTACTTCGTCGCCGCTACCGCTTCGACAACCAATCGACGCCGTCCCGACGACCAGTCCCACGCCGGTGAATTCGCGCCGACCGTGTCGAGCGTGCCGGTCGGCCCGATCACCCGCTTCGGCGCGGTCGAGAAGGTGAGAAGGTCGCCGACGGTGCAATAGGCCCCGCCCGACATCATCGCCCCTGATGGCGCCGAGAACAGGGCGACAGGGGGGAGCCCGTCGAGGACGTGGGGCAGCGCCGGCACCGAGACGGCGGCGACGCTCACCGCGGCAGCCTGAATCTCGGCGAGGATCTCCGGCGCGGTCGCGGTCGCTCCTCCGGCGATCAGACGATAATTGCCGTCGAGGCGCACCAACTCGCAGACCGATCCGGCGGCGATCGGCAAGGTGAGATAGGCTCCCGCCGCGTCCAGAATGTAGCCGGCGGCGAAAGCGCCGATGACGAGGGTGGCGCCGGGAATGATCGACACCGTCGGCACGAGCAGGAACCGCATACCGTCGATCAGTGCCGGCGGCACCGGCGACGCCGTCGCCGTCACCGCCGACGCGGTGCCGCCGACCGACGTCAGGAGCAGCGGTGCGCGGCCGTGCAGGTTCTCGACGTGGGCCTTGACCGCCGGCAGGAAGTTGGCGCCGGCCTTGCCGCCGGACGAGGTGACGTCGATCGTCTGGGTGGTCGGGGTCGTCATCGGTCAGGCTCCGTAGAGTTCGGTGGCGGCGTAGTCGACGGCGGTGATGCGCGCCGTGAGGTCCTCGGCCGGTGCGATCTCCCAGATCAGCACCTCGCGGCCGACGCGAACGAGCGCCCCGGTGACCACCAGCGTGCCCTCGCCGATCAGCTCGCGCGTGCCGGACATCGGCATCGGCAGGGGGGCGGCGAGGGTGAGGACGGTCGAGCCGTCGGCGGCACCCTCGACCTCGGCGGTGACGAGGGTGCCGTCGTCGCAGCGGATGACGCAGCCCGGCGCGCCGCGCGGTTCGGTCAGGTCGGCGATCGCCGTGAGGTCGACGATGGTGGTGAGGTCCGAATTAGCCTCGCCGTAGTCGGCCGCATCGTCGAGGGTGATCGTGATGATGCGGTTGCTGTCGTCGAGGGTGAGCGAGCGGATGCGCCCCCGCCCGCCGAGCCGACCGAGGATGTCGGTCTCCCACAGCACGAGCGAGCCGCGCTCGAATTCGAGATGCTCGATGTCCATCGTGCAGGAGTGCAGCGCCGAGCGGTGGATGCGCCAGCCGTAGTCGAGTGCGGCCCGCGCCCGCGCCTGTGCCTCGGTCTGGATCCCCTCGTAGCTGATCGCTTCGAAGACCGTCGCCTCGAGAAGGCCACCGCCGGCGGTGGAGGCATAGCCCGGTGCATAGACCAGGATTTCGCGCGGCTTGTAGTCCTCGACTTCGTCGATGATCGTCACTCTCAGCGCATGGGGCAGATCGCCGAAGGCCTTATGGGTTTCGAAGCGGCCGGCGTTGCGCTGGGAGATCAGGCCGACCGGTGTCGATCGCGGTCGGTCGATCACCACCGAGTGGCGCGGCGCGCCGAAGTTGGGCGAGGCCCGACCGGTGAGGGCGATGGCGCGTAGAGTGTCCTCCGCCGACTTGCCCTTGACCACCATGTCGCAGGTCAGTCCCTCGGCGTCGCACCACTCCGCCCAATCGGCGAGATTGGTCTCGTCGATCAACGCTGTCGCGGTCGGCACCGCGGTGTCGGGCCCACACAGGACGTGGCGGTACCAGTCGGCCGGGTTGCGGCTCCGGCCGAGCGCCCACCCCGTGCCGGTCCATGTTCTGCACAGGCCCTGGGCGAGGACGCGCAACGTCTCGAGGCTGCGGTTCTTGCCGCGGATGGCGATCAGCGTCACCGGGTCGGATCCCGAGGCGATCGGGTATTCGTCGTACACCGACTGCACCGAGATCAACGAGATCGCGTCCGAGAAGTAGCTCGGGTTCATCACCAGCTTGGCGTTGGCCGAGGCGATCGCCGCGATCGGTGGGGTGAAGAGGTCGGCGACATCGACCGAGCTACGGACGTAATGGTAATTCGCCAGCTGAAAATTCGCCCAGTTCAGCACCCACGACCGCTTGGTCTCGACCTGCCACCGGCCCTTGGGATATTGGCTCTCGAGCAGGTACAGGATGATCCGGCTGTCGCTTTCCCATTCCCATTGAGTATAGGCCGGCGCCGAATTATTGACGAAATAGCTCGAAAGCGGGCTCTCCCAGACGCCCGCGGTCACCCACTGAAGCGCCCAGCCTTTGATCTTGTTGACGTCGCGGTTGGTACCGATGGCCCCGCCGACCGGCCACGGGTTGCCGGCCGACGCCGGATAGACGTCGACCCAGCGGATTTCGAGTTGGAGGCGGATCGCGTCGTTACCCTCGAGCGCTCGGATCATGAGCTGAGGCAGGTTGATCCAATCACCCCAACCGGTCGAACCGCGCAACCGCATCCGGTGGCGCAGAGCGACGGCCGCTGCGTAGGTGGCGCCGGATGCCGCCCGGTAGATGAGGCCGGCGGGCAGTACATACTCGAGGCGCAGCGCGTCGGCGCCGTCTCTACCTTCGACGCGATGCCAATCGGGTTCCGACTGCGCGACGGTGCCGATAATCTGCACCGCGCCGTCCGGGTCGTCGGGGTCGACCTCCCAGTCGCTCAACTCGATGTTGACCGCCTCCTCGATCCGCGTGTCGGTCACCAGCGTGAGCGGTGTGTCGTCGGTGCGGATTTCGACCTCGAGATCGGCGATCGTCGACGCCTCCACCGAGCCGAGCCTGACCTCGTCGATGTCGTGGAGGCCGGCGAGCGCATAGACCGCCGTCACCGTCTGATCGTAGCGGGTGGTGCCGCCGGTCTTCCTGACGCCGGGTTTGAGCATGGTGAAGGGCGGCACGACGAGCTGCGGCGCCACCATGGTGCGGCCGATCACCCGCTGCAACGACGCCCCCGGTTCGAAGTCGTTGCCGGCCGAAGCGAAGCCGAGCGGGTCTTTGCTCTCCCGCTTGTTGTCGGGGCGGAGCAGCCCCTGCAGCGCCAGCGCCCCGCCGATCGACAGGCCGGCCGCCAACAGGCGGGCGCCCATCGTCCCGGCCTTGAAGGCGCTGCCGAGCAGCCCGGCCATGCCGCCGCCGCCGACCCAGGCGGTGAGCGTGATCAGCGCCAGAGCGGCGACGATGCTGAGCGCCTTCTGCCCGCCGCGCCCGCCACCGGCGACCGGCAGCCGCAGCACCAGTGTCACCGGGTGCAGACGCGACCAGGTCGCCGGCCGCACCACGTGCCAGCGGTCGCGCGGCACGTGATGGTCGCCGAGCCACGCCTCGAGCAGCTCGCGCCGCGGCTCGTGGGCCGGGTCGAGAGGAATCGCCGCGACGATCTCGGCGATCGTCGACCGCGCCGGACAGGTGACGTCGATCCAATCGCCGGTGATGGCGTCGACGGCGACGCGGATGTGGATCATCTCCGGAGCGTCGAGCGCCGTCATGCGAGCCCCTCCAACGCGGCGGGACGGTGGAGGCCGAGCAGCCGCGGTGTGACCGTCGGCAGTGCCCGCCGGAGGGCGGTGTCGCGAAAGGCCCGGACCATGACGCCGGTCGTCTCCTCGGTGTCGATCATCAGGCCGGGCATCACGACGCAGCCGACGTGGAGCGGCGCCGATCGGGTGCGACCGTCGCCGCCGCGCACGAGGCCGGTCATCAGTACGAGGTCGAGCGGCCGCTCGGCCCCCGGCTCGATCCGCCGCCAGCCCGCCGCCGCCGCCTCGTCCGTCAGCCGGCGCGCGATCGCCGGATAGGCGCCGAGCCCGCCGTGTTCGTCGAGCACGACGCCGGCGGCCTCGGCGACGATGGCGCGATAGAGCCCCCAGCAGTCCAGCCCGATCGCCGGGTCGCGACCACCGAGGCGGAAGGGCACCCGCAGCCAGCGGCGAGCGTCGATCGGAGCGATCATCGGCCGATGCTCCGCATCGCCGCGAGATAGCGACCGGGCCGGATCCACTGGCGCGGCCAGGTCTCGCGCGACAGGTCGGCGCGCTCCAGCGAGCCCTCGACCGTCATGGCGTCGACCCTGACGTCGCGCAGGATGAGATGGCCGTGCGGCCCGCCGACGATCGTGTCGGGGTCCGAATCGAGCACCGCCCAGATCGTCACCGTCGCCGGCGTCGAGATGCCGTCGATCGCCTCGCCGATCCGCTGGTCGACGTTGGGGATCACCAGCCGGGCCCGCGGCGCCTGATCCGACACCGACGGCAGGTCGACCTCGATCGCCGCCGCGAGCCAGGTCTCGCCGAGCGCCGTGACGATCCAGGATCCCGACGTCGTGTCCTCGGTCCCGGCCGCATTGGTCAGCCGGATCGGTGCGTCGAGATCGTCGTGCTCGAGGAGGAGCAGGAGGACGACGTCGGTCGAGCCGGCTTCGGGATAGGCGGCGTCGCGGAAGGCCTGAGTGGTCATGGCATCCGCTCCAGATTGCAGGAGAGAAGCCACAGCGGACCGGCCTTCGGGGTCACCCGATAGGGATCCTCGGCGTCGAACCACCAGCGATAGGTGACACCGTCGCGCGGATCCGCCCACAGGAAGGGCAAGCTGCCCTTGACCAGGTCGACCCGCAGGAAGGTGCGGAACAGCGGCAACTGGGCGACGTCGACCGTGAAGGCCGCGGTGACGAGATCCATGTCGATCGAGGAGCGAGGCCGCCGCTTGCCCGGACCGCTGTCGGTGCCGAAGGCGATCAGAACCGGCTTCGGGCGCTCTTCGAAGCCGTTTCGATCGGGGGTTTGCGGCAGGTCGAGGGGCCAGATCGCCGTCATCGTCACCCCTTCCTCAGCGGGCGCGCCAGGCCATAGGTCGTCCCGACGCGGCCGACCACGTCCTCGATCAGGATCTCGTATTCATTGCCGCCGCCGGCCCGCCGGCGCTCCCGCACCGAGGCCCGCGCCCCCTCCGACCGGTTGTTGACCGAGATCGGCACCACGACCGTCGGCGCGCCGCCGGCGGCCCCGGCCGGTGCCGCTGTGGCCGGGGCGGCGGCGATCGGCGAGCGGGCGACCGTCTCGCCCCCCACCCAGCCGCCCGCCGCGTAGCCGCGCCGCGACGCCCGCCGCATCGCCTCGAGATTGGCGACGCCGATCTTCGATGTCGCCTCGGCGTCGAACACGTACTCGCCGCGATGGACGACGCCGGCCGGTTCGTCCCGACCGCCTGGGCCGGTGAAGCCGCCGTCGGCATAGAGCCCGCCGAGTGTCGGCGTCGCCACCGCCGCGGTGCCGCCGCCGAAGAGCCCGGAGAACAGCCCGCCGAGGCCACCGACCCCGCCGGATGCCACTTTGATGACGAGCCCGGCGAAGCCGGCGAGGAGCCCGTCGATGCCGGATCCGAGGCCACCGAGCAGCGTGCCGAAGGCACCCTCGGTGCCCGACGCGAGATTGGTCGTCGACGTCGCCAGCGACGTGCCGGCCTGTCCGATCGACCCCGACGAGCCGGTCAGCAGTCGCGCCGCGTCGCCGGCGCCGCTGCCGAGGCCGGCGATCGACTGCGAGGCATCGGTCGACGCGCTCTGCAGCTGCCGCGCCCAGGAGAGATCCGGTCCTTCGATGCCATAGCGCTCGCCGCCGGCGGCGAAGGTTTGCGGTCCGCCGGCGAAGCCGACGGTGCCGGAGGCGTTGCCGGTCGCATAGCCCGCGAGGTTCGAGCCGGCGCCGACGCGGGCGAGCATGTCGTCGTACTTCACGCCGAGGCGGGGATCGGCCATCGCCCGATCGGCGGCGGAGAAGGTCGACGACGGGAAATAGGCCCGGTCCGAGAGTGTCCGGTCGAGCGACATGCCGCGGGCGGACGCCCGGTTCAGGACGCTCTCCATGAAAGCCTGCTGGGCCTGCGGTCCCTGTCCGCCGACCTCGGCCTCCGTCATGGCGAAGAGGCGGGACCGCACCGCCGGATCGGCGAGCTCGGCCGAGAAGCCGCGACGGCGGTCGATCAGCCCCCGAGCGCCGGCGATGCGCGCCGTGCCGTTGTCGTTCGCTCCGGCGAGCGTCAGAGGCGGCAGGCCGCTCCGCGCCACCGCCCCGGTCGAGCCGAGACCGCCGGCGAGCGAGCCGTTGATCATCACCGTCCCGGCGGTGATCGTCGCCGTGCCGACCGTCTGCGGCAGCAGGGCGCTCGCCGCGCCGGCGGCGCCGCGACCGCCGAACAGGGTCTTCGCCACGTCGCCGATTTCCGGCAGGTTCTGTCCGATGATCCCGTTCTTCAGCGGGTTGGCGACGGTGAGCTTCAGCATCTCCTTGGACAGATCGTCGACGAGCTGCTTCGACACGTCCTTGCCGGTCCGCAACCCCTCGACCAGCGTGTCGATCGCCGATCCGCCGGTCTGTTGCACCTCGCCCCACGCCGCCCGCTGCCGTTCCAGCTCGCTCGTCGCCTCCGCCGTCGCCGCCGCCTGACGGCGGATCCGGTCCGCGAGGTCGGTACCGCCGAGGCCTTCGCGGCGGATCTTCTGCTCCGCCTCGAGCAGGGCGAGCGCCCGCGCCCGCACCGGCTCGGACTGGCCGATCAGCGCGATTTCGGTACGCAACGTCTCCAGCCGGTGCTCGCCTGTCCGCAACTCGTCGACCGCCCGCGCCCGCTTCTCGGCCTCGGCCTGCGCCATCATCGCGCCGCGCAACTCGCGGGCGAGGCCGAGCAGGCGCTCCTTCTCGGCACCTTCCTTCTGCGCCGCGGCCGCCACCAGCTCGCGCGTCCGCGCCTCGATCTGGATCTCGCGGGCGGCGTCCGACGAAGCGAGTGCCCCCATCGCCACCAGCGCGGTGACCCGGTTGCGCGCCTCGGCGTCGGCCGTCGCCTCGGCGATCGACGTGCGGGTCGCCACCACCGTCTCGCCGAGGACCCGCGCGTAGGCGAGCTCGGCGGCCGCCGCGGCCTGCGCCGCCGTCACCTCCTGCCCGCGCAGGGTGATCCGCACCCGCTCCTGTTCGAGCGCCGCCCGGCTCACCGGATCGCGCGCCTCCATCAGAGCGAGGTCGATGCGCTGCAGCTCGACCGCCCGCTCCTGTTCGGAGATCCAGGTGGAGAGGGCCTGCGTTTGAGCGTCGGTCGCCCGAGCGATCCTGTCCTTCTCCTTCCCGGTTGCGCTCTCCCCAGCCTTGGAGAGAGCCGCAAGGCTCGTCTCCAGACCAATCCGTCGCCGGGCCTCCTCATTGACCGGAGAGCGGTCCGCCGCAGCGATGGCACGAGACGTCGCCATCTCGCCGCGCGCCGAAGCCGCGTTACCCGCGGCGATCCGGTCGGCTCGATCCACCATCCGCTCGAGGCGGGCGATTTCCGATTCCGCCTTCTCGAGCCAAGGGCCGACGTCCATGCCGAGGGGGCCGACCGGTCTGCCCTCCGCCAAGGCTCGTTGGACCGACCGGTACTGCTCGACGAGCGACGAGAGCTTCGAACTCGGTGACCCGGCGACCGCGTCGTCGATCGCCGCACCGATCCCGACGCCACCCTTCGCCGACCAAGCCGGCATTTCCAACCAGCGCTGCCAGAACGGCTGTGCGTCCTTGTAGGAGACGACCCGCTTCGCCAAGGCGTCGAGAAGAGCCCCTTGTGCCTCGGCGACTTTCCCCTGTTCGACCATGCGGGCGATGGCGCGGGCCGTCGACTCGTCGACGAGGTGCATCGACTTCGCCAATGTTTCGGCACCGCGCGCCGGATCGGCGATCAATTCGGCGAGCCGCTTCGCCGCCTCGGTATCGTCGACGCCGATGGTCGCGGCGAAATCGCGCCCCATCCGGATCATGCGGCCGAAGTGCTCGGTCCCGATCTGACCGGTCCGCGTGAGTTCGACCGCCATGGTGCGGGCCGTGTCGATCGAGACGCCCCCGGCCGTCGCGTTGGCGCGGGCGATGGTCTCGATCTCTCCGGCCGTCGTCCCGATGTTGCGGCCGAGCCCGCGCGCCGCGACGTCCGCCTCGCGCATCGCCGACGCGTGATCGAGGGCCGATTTCGCGGCGACGAGGCCGAGGCCGCCCAATGCACCGAGCCCGAGCCGGAACGGTGTCAACCACGCGAGGCCGGCCCGGATCGCATTGCCGATGCCCCCGTAGATTTGTCCGATCTGCGACCCCTGCTGGATCGCCACCATCATCGGGTTCTGACCCGATGCGAGCGACACGAAGACGTCGTTGAGCTGGTAGGAGAGTTGTGTCGCTTGGAAGCCGGAGAGCTTCATCGACGCGGTATGGGCATCGTGCCCGGATTTCGACGCCCGCAGTGCCTCGACCGACGCCGCCGTCGCCGCCCGGGCGCGCTGGCGCGCCGCCGTCGCTTCGGCCGCCGAGATCGCCCCGACCTTCTCGGCCCGCGAGATGTCCTCGACCGTCCGGCGGTACGTCTGCCCGGCCGCCCACAACGGCACATACTTCGCCCTGAGGGCGTCCATCTCCTTCCCGTAGGCGGCGATGTCGGCGCCGCGATCGGGGACGATGGTCTGGCGGTCGACGATCTGTTCGGCGCCCCGCTTCATCGCCGACGCGCGTGCCGCCGCGGCCGACGTCGTCCGCT
>CALBKH010000058.1 GCA_937892955.1 uncultured Alphaproteobacteria bacterium | reverse complement strand
AGTGAATCACGTCAGTAGACGGTCGTCGAGGGCTATCCGCGCACAGGTCTCCTCACACTGGGCTCATGAAATTCGGACTCGTCCGAGTTTCATGAGAGTCACGGCCTGGCCGGCCGACGCCCGTTCGGGCTTGCCTTCGCCGACGATGTTTCGAAAAGGCCGAAACTTCGTCGGGAGCCGTCTCACTCCACGCCATAGGAATGCAGCGCCGAGCCGTTGAGTTTCAGCCAGCGGCGGCCCTCGTCCATGCGCGGGCAGGTCTCGCGCACCAGACGCCAGAAGCGGATCGAGTGGTTCATTTCTCGGAGATGTGCCACCTCGTGGGCGGCGAGATAGTCGAGCACGTGCGGTGGCGCCAGGATCACCCGCCAGGAGAAGGAGAGCTCTCCTTCCGCGGTACAGGATCCCCAGCGTGACCGCGTGTCCTTGATGCGGATCGCCCCGCTCTTCACCCCGAGCCGCGCCGCGTGGGTCGCCACCGCCGGCACCAGCTCGGCGTGGGCCGAGCGGCGCAGGAAGTCGCGCACCCGTCGCGCCATGTGTTCGGGTCGTCCGGCGACGCACAGGAGCGGCGCCTCGACGTCGCCGGTCGCCGGTTCCACCCAGACGGTGCCGCGCTTTTCCGGGCGATGATGAAGGAGATGCGGCGTGCCGCGGAAAGGGACCAGCGCCCCCGGTGCGAAAGCGACCGCGGCGGGCCTCCGCGCCAGCCGTTCGGCGAGCCAGCCGCTGTGGCGCTCGAGGAAGTCGAGCCCGTCGGCGAAACGTGCGTGGGCGGGGACGGTCAGCACCGGGTCGCCGTGGCCGGCGCTCATGCGCAGGGTGAAGCGCGACGCCCGCGGCGAAACTCTGACCGCGACGCGAACGTCGCGGCCGGCGATGGGGACGGTCACGTGCTCGGGGGGCGCCGCACGTGCCGTCCGGCGGGGTCCGAACCCGAACACGCGGAACCTCAGGTGCGGGTCGGGTCGCCGTCGCGCATGCGGCGGGCGGCGCGTTCGGCCTTGAAGCGGTCGAACTCCTCCTGGTCGCGGGCGCGGCGCAGATGCGTCATGTAGGCTTCGAACTCGCGGCGCTCCTCGTCGAGGCGCCGGCGTTCGGCCTCGAGCCGCTCCAGTTCGGCGGCACGATAGGCGTCGAAAGCCGCGTTGCCGGTCGAGCCGAAGCCCGTCCCACCGAACCCGGCGGAGCCGAAGCCGCGGCGCATCTCGGCGGCGAAGCGGGAGCGCTCGTAGCCGTTGCGCACGCCGGCGAAGAACGCCTGCATCCGGTCGCCCCAGATCATGTAGGCGAGCATGGCGAGCCCGAGCGGCCACGCGACGACGAAGCCGAGCACCATCAGGCCGATGGACAGGGGATGGAAGCCGGGACGGATCACGGGATCGGCGCGCATGGGCGGGACCTCTCGAAGACGCCTCGCATACCCTCACCCGACCGGGAGGATCCCGGGTCGGTGGGTCGGTCGTCACAGGGAAGCATCTGGTCCCGGCGGGCCCCGGTTTCAAGATCCCCGCCGCGGGTCATCGGCGATGGCGTCGTCCGACCGCGTCTCCGACCGAGCCCGACGGCGCGGCGCGCGGACGGCGCCGCGAGCCGCGCGGTTCGTCGGCCTCACCCCGCCGTCAGGCGGCGGGGCGGGCGTGGCGGCGGATGAACTCGGCGATACGCGGCTGGATGTTGGCGCGGAACTTCGAGCCGTTGAAGACGCCGTAGTGGCCGACGCCGGGCTGGACGTAGTCCTGCTGCTTCTCCGGGGCGAGGTTCACGCACATGGTGTGCGCCGCCTGGGTCTGACCCGGCCCGGTGATGTCGTCGAGTTCGCCCTCGACGGTGAACAGCGCCGTGTCGCGGATCTCCGACGGCTTCACCAGCCGATTGCGGTGGGTCATCTTGCCTTCGGGCAGGGCGTGCTCAAGGAAGACGACGCGGATCGTCTGGAGATAGAACTCCTTGGTGAGGTCCATCACCGCCAGATACTCGTCGTAGAAGTCGCGATGCTTCTCCGCCGAATCGCCGTCGCCGACGATCAGGTGCTGGTAGAAGTCCTTGTGGGCGGAGACGTGCCGGTCGAGGTTCATCGACATGAAGCCGCCGAGCTGCAGGAAGCCCGGATAGACCTCGCGCAGGAAACCGGGATTGGGGAACGGCACGCGCATGATGACGTTGCGCTCGAACCACGCCATGCCCTTGGTGTGGGCGACCTTGTTGACCGCGGTCGGCGAGATGCGGGTGTCGAGCGGGCCGCCCATCAGCGTCATGGTCGCCGGCGCCAGCGGATCGCGATCCTCGTTCATCAGCGACACGGCGGCGAGCACCGGCACCGACGGCTGGCACACCGCGATGATGTTCACGTTCTCGCCGAGGTGATGGATCATCTCGATGACGTAGTCGATGTAGTCGTCGAGATCGAAGCCGCCCTCGGTCAGCGGCACCATGCGGGCGTCGATCCAGTCGGTGATGTAGACCTCGTGGGCCGGCAGCATCGCCTCGACCGTGCCGCGCAGCAGCGTCGCGTAGTGGCCCGACATCGGCGCGACGATCAGCACCTTGGGATCGGCGGGGCGATCCTTGCGGATTTCGCGCTCGAAATGGACGAGATGGCAGAAGGGCTTCTGCCAGACGACCTTCTCGACGACCGGAACCTCCTTGCCGTCGACCACCGTCGCCGGCAGATCGAAGGCCGGCTTGCCGTAACGGCGCGTGGCCCGTTCGATCACCTCGAAGGTCGCCGCCAGCGACCGCCCCACCGAGGTGTTCGCCCACGGATTGAGGGGGTTGGAAACGGCCATGTGCCCCATTTCCGCGGCGACGCGCAGCGGACGAAGAGCGGCGTGGTTCAGTTCGTAGAGCTGATAGAACATGTCCCCTCGAGGCGGTTCTCCGAGCCAGCCGGCATTTCAATCGATTACTTCGCCGGTTTCCAGCCCGAGGCCGAGGTTCATCCATCGGTAATTCGTCTTAGCCGGCGAGGATGCCGCACCGCAACACGAAAGATCTTTCGCCGATGAAGCTCTTACCGCGATGCACCCGCCGTCATTCGCCCTGCTGGAGCAGCGAGCCGGCCCGGCGCGCCGCCGCCAACAACCGGTAGAAGACGAAGACCGCCGCGGTGAACCACAGCGCGTTCATGGCGAAGGCGGTCGCCATCAGGTCGATTCGGAACGTGTGGGTGACGAGGATCGCCCGCATGCCCTCGAAGACATAGGTGGTGGGCAGCGCCCAGGCGATCGGTTGAACGATCGCCGGCAGAGTGGCGACCGGATAGTAGACGCAGGTGATCGGCATCAGGAGGAACATCAGCGACCAGGCGAGCGCCTCCGCCCCCATGCCCTGCCGGAGCAGGATGCCGATGATGACGAGGCCGATCGACCAGCCGGCGATCACCAGATTGACGAAGAATACCGCCAGCGGCAGCCCCAGCCCCCAGACGTTGAAGCCGAACAGCGGGATCGCCAGAAAGGTCACCGGGATCATGCCGATGGCGAGGCGGATGATCGAGATCACCATCAGCGAGACGATGAACTCCGAGGGTTTCAGCGGGCTCATCAGCAGGTTGCCGAGATTGCGCGACCACAGCTCTTCCAGGAAGGCGAAGGCGAAGCCCTGCTGGGAGCGTAGGAGCACGTCCCACAAGAGCAGTCCGCCGACGAACAGACCGGCCGCATTGGCGAAGAACGACGAGTTCTGCGCCACGTAGAGCTGGACGAAGCCCCAGGTCAGCATCTGCACCGTCGGCCAGTAGATCAGTTCCACCGCCCGCGGCCAGGAATTGGAGAGGAGATACCAGTAGCGCAGCACCATCGCCCCGACCCGGGTGAAGGAGAAGCCGCCGGCTCCGCGGGTCGCGCTCATGGCTCCACCTCCTCGCGCTGCGCCGCCGCCGGCTCCGCGCCCTCGGCGCGAGTGCCGCGGGCGACGTCGAGGAACACCTCCTCGAGCGTGTCGCGACCGTAGCGACGCAGGAGATCGCTCGGCGACCCGCGATCTTCGATGCGGCCGCGCCGCAGGATGACGACGTCGTCGCACAGTCGCTCGACCTCGGGCATGTTGTGCGAGGCGAGCAGGATTGTGGCGCCGGTCGCGGCCCGATAGGTCTCGAGCCGGCCGCGCACCCAGTCGGCGGTGTCGGGGTCGAGCGACGCGGTCGGCTCGTCGAGGAGCAGCACCTCCGGTGAGTTGAGCAGCGCTTTGGCCAGCGCCACCCGCGTCTTCTGCCCGGCCGAGAGCTGACCCGCCTTGCGGTCGACGAAGGCGGCGAGGTCGAAGTCCTCGACCAGTTCGGCGATGCGGGCCTTCAGGTTCTCCACCCGATAGAGTCGGCCGAACACCGTCAGGTTCTGCCGCACCGTCAGGCGATGCGGCATGTCGACGTAGGGGCTCTCGAAGTTCATCCGTTCGAGCAACACGGCCCGCTCGCCCGGCATGTCGTGGCCGAGAATGCGGATCGTCCCGGCGTCGGGCAGGATCAGCCCCATCAGCATGCCGATGGTGGTGGTCTTGCCGGCGCCGTTGCCGCCGAGGAGCCCGGTGACGGTGCCCCGCGCCACCTCGAAGGAGATGCCGTCGACGGCGGCGACGGCGCCGAACCGTTTGACGAGATCGCGGACCTCGATGGCGAAGCGGGGCTCGTGTGCCGGCGCGGCGGGCATGGCGCGGGTCCGTTCGAGATGGAATGTGGGGCGGCGCGGGATCGGGCGATGGTCGCGGCCACTCGATCGTCGTATAGACTCGCCATCGGCGCGGCGGAAGGCCGGTCACGCGCCGGATCGCGGGAACGTGACGGCGACGAACCGCGCCGAACGAGGCAGAGGAGAGCCGGGATGTTGGGTGTCCTGTCGGACTTCGGCGACAGTTCGATCCGTTCGCTGAAGCTCGACACGCTGGTCAAGCTCAGATGGCTCGCCGTCGCCGGACAGACCGCGGCGGTGCTCTTCGTCCGCTTCGGCCTCGGCTTCCATCTGCCGCTGGTCTCCTGTTTCGTGCTGATCGGCGCCTCGGTGGCGCTCAATCTGGCGCTCCGCTTCCAGTTCTCCACCATCCACCGTCTCGACGGCATCCACGCCACGGTGCTGCTCGGCTACGACGTCATCCAGCTCTCGGGGCTGCTCTATCTGACCGGCGGGCTGGAGAATCCCTTCGCCTTCCTGGTGCTCGCCCCGGTGCTGGTCTCCTCCGCCTCGCTGCCGCCGCGCTCCACCGCGCTGCTCGGTGTGGTCGTGGCGGTCTTGGTGACGCTGCTCGCCGGCTTCCATCTGCCGCTGCCCTGGGGCTTGGTCTCGCCGCCGTCGCTGCCGCCGCTCTACGTGCTCGGCACCTGGCTCGCCATCCTGCTGACGCTGTCCTTCTCGGCCCTCTACGCCTTCCGCGTCGCCGACGAATCGCGTCGCCTCGCCGAGGCGCTCGCCGCCACCGAACTGGTTCTCCAGCGCGAACAGCATATGACCGCCCTCGACGGCCTCGCCGCCGCCGCCGCCCACGAACTGGGCACGCCGCTCGGCACCATCGCCGTGGTCGCCCGCGAGATGGAGCGGGAACTGGCCCCCGGCTCGCCGCTCGCCGACGACGTGGCGCTGTTGCGCTCCCAGTCGGAGCGCTGCCGCGACATCCTGCGCAAATTGTCGTCGATGGGCGCCGATCCGGACGCCTACTACGTGCGCCTGTCGATCTCGGCTCTGATCGACGAGGTGGTCGAACCCTTCCGCGACACCGGACCCCGGCTGGCGGTGAAATGCGCCGGCGACGGAGCCGAACCGATCGGCCGCCGCAATGCGGCGATTCTCTACGGCCTCGGCAACATCGTCGAGAACGCCGTCGACTTCGCCGAGAGCGAAGTGTCGATCTTCGCCACCTGGAACGACGAGCAGGTGACCATCACCATATCCGACGACGGCCCGGGTTTCTCCACCGCGGTCATCGACCGGCTCGGCGAACCCTGGGTGACGACCCGCGAGCCGATGATGGAACGCGCCGTCGATCACGTCGGCGGTGGTCTCGGCCTCGGTTTCTTCATCGCTCACACCTTCCTGCAGCGCTCCGGCGGCAAGGTCACCTGTTCCAACAAACCCTTCCCGGCGCACGGCGCCGAGATCCGCGTCGTCTGGCCGCGTGGCCTGATGGAAGCGGCCGAGATCGAGGGTCTGCCGGAGCCTCCCGACCCGCCACGTTCACCCTGATCCGCGGAGCTGCGACGGTGGCCCGCCTAGGGTATTGATGCGAAAGGCGTCTCGACCTACACTTCGCCTCCCCAGGGAGGATCTCGCCGAGGAGAGCGGGAAGGTGGATCAGCGGGTGACGACGATGACCGAGGAGCCGGTGTTCGACAGTCCCGACGCCGACAAGACGCTGTTGATCGTGGACGACGACAAGCCGTTCCTGCAGCGGTTGGCGCGGGCCATGGAACTGCGTGGTTTCGAGGTCGATGTGGCCGGATCGATCGCCGAGGGGCTGGCACGGGTCGAAGCTCGCGCGCCGGCCTACGCGGTCGTCGACATGCGTCTCGGTGACGGCAACGGCCTCGACGTGGTCGAAGCGCTGCGCGAGAAGCGCCCGGATGCCCGCACCGTGGTGTTGACCGGCTACGGCAACATCGCCACCGCCGTGACCGCGGTGAAGCTCGGGGCGACCGACTATCTCTCCAAACCCGCCGACGCCGACGAGGTGATGCGGGCGCTGATCCGCTCGACGGACGATCGCGCCCCGCCGCCGGAGAACCCGATGTCGGCCGACCGGGTGCGTTGGGAGCACATCCAGCGGGTCTACGAGCTGTGCGAACGCAACGTCTCGGAGACCGCCCGCCGGCTCAACATGCACCGCCGCACCCTGCAGCGCATCCTCGCCAAGCGCGCCCCGCGCTGAGCCGCGGATCCGCGACCACGATTATCGACGGCGCCGCCTTCGGGTCGGCGCCGGTTTCGTGTCCGCCCGACGAATTCGGCATGCCCGCCGCACTGCGTCTCCGGCCGACCGTGGTCACCTGCCGAGGAAGCGCACCACACCGCGCCCGGCGGCGCGGCCGGTGGAGAAGCAGGCCTGCAGCAGATAGCCGCCGGTCGGCGCCTCCCAGTCCATCATCTCGCCGCAGACGAACACCCCGGGCAATCGTTTCAACTGGAAGTCGGGGCCGACCTCGGCGAGAGCGATGCCGCCGGCCGAGGAGATGGCGCGGTCGAGCGGCCGGGCGGCGGTGACGCGGATCGGTACCGCCTTGATCAGGCGAGCGAGTTCGTCCGGCTCGCTCGGCAGCGCCTTGCCTGCGCCTTCCCGCAACAGTCCGATCGCCACCGGCGGCAGGCTCACCGCCTTGCGCAGCCGGTTGGCGAGGCTGTCGCCCTTGCGCCCCTTGGCGAGCGCCGCGGCGATCTCCGCGGCGTCCGCCGACGGTTTCAGGTCGAGCCGGATCTCGGTCGGCCCACCTGCCGCGATCGCCTCGCGCAACGGCGCCGAGAGGCCGTAGATGGCGCCGCCCTCGAGCCCGTCGTCGGTCACCACCGCTTCACCGATGGACACGCGATCGTCGAAGCGGATGGCGATGCGCTTCAACGGCTCGCCGGCGAATCGCGATCGGAAGACGTCGGACCAGGGCACGGTGAAACCGCAGTTGGTCGGCCTGAGCGGCGCGATCTCGACACCTTCGGCCGAAAGGATCGCGGTCCAGCTCCCGTCGGATCCCAGCCGCGGCCAGCTGGCGCCGCCGAGCGCCAGCACCACCGCATCCGCGGCGAGCCTTTCCTCGCCCTGCGGTCCGACGACGGTGACGCCGCCGGGGGCGAAGCCGGTCCACCGGGTTCGAGTGCGGAAGGTGACGCCCCGCTCGGTGAGGCGGCGGCTCCAGGCCCGCAGCAGCGGCGACGCCTTGAAGGAGCAGGGGAAGACGCGCCCCGACGTGCCGACGAAGGTCTCCTCGCCGAGGCCGCGGGCCCAGTCGCGCAGGTCGCCGGGGGTGAAGGCGGCGATCGCCGGCGTGAGGAAGGCTTCCGCGGCGCCGTAGCGCGCGAGGAAGCGGTCGCCGGCTTCGGAATGGGTGAGGTTGAGCCCGCCGCGCCCGGCCATCATCAGCTTGCGGCCGATGGACGGCATGCGTTCGACCACGCTCACCCGGTGACCGGCGTCGGCGATCGCCTCCGCCGCCATCAACCCGGCCGGTCCCCCACCGATCACCACGACTTCGCGCTCGTTGACGCCCATCTGTTCCCTTCCAGCCCGGTCGGCATCGCGATGCGGTGACGCCGCGGCAGCGACCTCGTGCACCTCCGATAGCGGACCGTCCCCCAACGTGTCGAGACGACACTCTCGACAAAAATACCAGAACTTTCGTCGTGGCTTACGCCACTTCGGCAGAGTGCCGTCACGATGCGGTGAAGGGCGCGGAAAGATGATGCTTCGTCGCAGTGTTTTTCCGGATGCGTGGCGCATTTCTATCGGGCGTCGAGATCACGAGGAACGTCGAGCGGGCCGGATACGACGGAATTCCGCGGCGTTCGGGTCGCCCGACGTGACTCGTGCCGCCGGCGCCTCTGCCGGTGATGAACCGGAAAGGTGAAGCTCGACCCGTCTCTCCCGCATTGCGCGAAGCCGCCGCCGTCCTCGGTGAGGACGACTAACCCTGCGTTAATCGTGGACGGTTTCGATGACGTCGGTCCCGCCCATCACCACCGGATCCCGTCATGACCCGCTTCTTCACGCGCACTGCCATCTCGGTTCGAATCGCCGTTCTCTGCCTCATTCCGATGCTCGCCCTGATCTTCGTCGGCGCGCGGATGTTGTCGCGGGAATGGGATGTCGCCGGCGATGCCGCCAGCGTCGTGCGGGTGGTGCGGCTGGCGCCGGCGATCTCGGGTCTGGTGCACGAACTGCAGAAGGAGCGGGGAACGTCGGCCGGCTTCCTCGGATCGAAGGACGGAGCGTTCACCGCCGATCTGGCGGCGCGTCGCGCCGAGACCGATGCCGCGCTGGCGGCGTGGCGCGCCGCCCTCGATCGGCCCGTCGGCCGCCTCGACTTCCCCGGCTTCGTGCGTCCCTTCGACGCCTCGACGAAGGCGCTCGCCGATCTGGCGGCGGTCCGCGCCGGGGTCGACGGCCGCTCACGGCCGCTCGCCGAGGTCACCGGGTGGTATTCGAGCACCATCGCCGACCTTCTCGCCATGGTCGAGAGCGTGGTGGCGATCACCGACGACGGCCGGGTGGTGCGGGCGCTGACCGCCTACGGCGCGCTGCTCGAGCAGAAGGAACGCGCCGGCCAGGAGCGGGCGATGGGCGCCGCCGGCTTCGGCGCCGGCGCCTTCGCCGCGCCCGTGCGTCGCGCCTTCGTCCGGCTCGGCGCCATGCAGGAGACGCACGAGGCGACGTTCCGCCGCTATGCCGAACCCGGCGAGGTCGCCGCGTTCGACGCCGCTCTCGCCGGGGCGGTCGGTGGCGAGGTCGCGCGCATGCGCCGGGTGGTTCTCGAAACCCCGGTCGACGGCCACATCACCGGGGTCGAGGGGCCGCAGTGGTTCGCCGCCGCGACGGCGCGCATCGACGCGATGAAGTCGGTCGAAGATGCGCTCGCCGGCGCCATCGTCGCCGACGCCGAGACCATCGCCGCGCGCGCCTGGACCGGCTTCTGGGCGATCGCCGTTCTTCTGGCGTTTCTGACCGTGGCCATCGCGGTGATCACCGTGATCGTCGCCCGCTCGGTCGCGGTACCGATCGTCCGGCTCGCCGGCACCATGCGCCGCATCGCCGGCAACGACACCGCCGTCGAGATCGTCGACGTTCATCGCGGCGACGAGATCGGCGAGATGGCCCGCGCCGTCGAGGTGCTGCGCGAGAGCGTCGTCGTCCGCTTCGGCCTCGAACGGACGACCCGCGCCGATCGCGAGCGCGAACGGATGCGCCGTCTGCACGTCGAATCGGCGGTCTCCGACTTCCGCCGCACCATCGCCGACACGCTCGGCGCGGTCGACGGCGAGACCACGACGATGCGCGACAGCGCCGCGACGCTGACCCGCGTGGCCGGCTCGGCGGCGAACGAGGCCGTATCGGTCGAACACGCCTCCAACGGCGCCTCCGGCGACGTCCAGACGGTCGCCGCCGCGACCGAGGAACTGGCCGCCTCGATCCGCGAGATCGCCGGTCAGGCCCATCGCGCCAGCGTCATCGTCGCCTCGGCGACCGACAAGGCGATCGCCACCGATCGCGACGTCTCGTCCCTGGCGGAAGCGGCGAACGAGATCGGCACGGTGGTCGATCTCATCCGCGCCATCGCCGGCCAGACCAACCTCCTCGCCCTCAACGCCACCATCGAGGCGGCGCGTGCCGGTGAGAGCGGTCGCGGCTTCGCGGTGGTCGCCGCCGAAGTGAAGTCGCTCGCCCGTCAGACCGAGGAGGCGACCTCGGCGATCGCCGATCAGATCGCCGCGATCCAGGGCTCGACCAACCATGCCGTCGCGGCGATCCGCGACATCGCCGTGACCGTCGGCGAGATCTCGAACGTCACCACCACCATCGCCTCGGCGGTGGAGGAACAGGAAGCCGCCACCCGCGAGATCGCCCACTCGGTGCAGTCGGCCTCCGACGGCACCGCCCGGGTGGCCGCCAGCGTGCACGGCGTCAACGACGCCATCGCCGCCACTTCGCAGGAGGCGGTGCGGGTGCGCTCGGCCTCCGGCCTCCTGTCGGACGCCGCCGCGGCCCTGTCGCGCGCCGTCGAGGGCTTCCTCCACGAGGTCGAGCGCGATGTCGAGGAGCGGCGCTCCGACACGCGTATCCGTACGCAGGAGGCGGTGGTACTGCTGTTCGGCGGCCGGCGGTCGGCGACGACGATGCTCGACGCCAGCGAGGTCGGCTGCCGCGTCGAGGCGGTCGCCGACGTCGCCCCGGGCGATCGCGGCACGGTGGAATTCGGCGACGGCACGAGGGTCGAGGCCGCGGTGGTGCGTCGCGGCGCCTCCGATCTCGGCCTTCGGTTCATCGAACCGCTCGCCGACCTGGAGGTCCACGTCCGGGCGGCGTGAGCCGAGCGCCGATCGTCCAATATCGTCGAACGGTCCTTTCGCCGACCGAGGAATGGCGGAAGCGCCGCCGTTGCCCCAAGTCCTCGTCCTGGACGCCGATCCCCTCGGATCGGCACGGTGAACGGGCCCGATCGGGAGACGACGACATGACCAAGGTGCTGGTGCTCTACTATTCGACCTACGGCCACATCGAGGCGATGGCGAACGCGGTCGCCGAAGGCGCGCGTGCGGCCGGCGCCGAGGTGGCGGTGAAGCGTGTGCCGGAGACGGTGCCGGAGGCGGTCGCCCGGGGCGCCCATTTCAAGCTCGATCAGGCGGCGCCGATCGCCACCGTCGAGGAACTCGCCGAATACGACGCCATCGTCTTCGGCGCGCCGACCCGTTTCGGCACCGTCGCCTCGCAGATGCGCTCCTTCATCGACCAGACCGGCGGTCTGTGGTTCCAGGGCAAGCTGATCGGCAAGGTCGGCTCGGCGTTCACTTCGTCGGCGACCCAGCACGGCGGGCAGGAATCGACCCTCCTCGGCTTCCTGCCGACCCTGCTCCACCACGGCATGGTGGTGGTCGGCCTGCCCTATTCCTACGCCCCGCAGATGACGCTCGACGAGATCGCCGGCGGCTCGCCCTACGGCGCCACGACCATCGCCGCCGGCGACGGCTCGCGCCAGCCCTCGAAGAACGAACTCGACGCCGCCCGCTTCCAGGGCCGGCACGTCGCCGAGATCGCGGCGAAGCTCGCGAGCTGAGACCGGGCCGGCGAACCCGCCGGCCTCGCCGATCGCATCCGGGTCTCTCGGCGATCGGCGCGGCCGGCGTTGCCGCATGGCAACAGTCCGCATCCCTGCCACGCCACCCTGCTGCACCGGCGATCACTCATGCTAGTCTCCGGCGGACGAAGGCGGGGGGCAGGCATGACGACGATGCGACGAATTCACCAGGGCACGGCTCACGTGGCGCGACGGGGCGCGGTCCTCGCAGCCGCGACCACGACCCTCGTCCTGGCCACCTCGGCGGCTCATGCCGCCGAAGCGCACGGTATCGACGGGGCGGCGCTCACCGGTTGGTGGGCCATCCCCTTCGTCGGCATCCTCCTGTCGATCGCCATCATGCCGCTCGCGGTGCCGCACTTCTGGCATCACCACTACGGCAAGGTGGCGGCGGCCTGGGGTGTCGCTTTCGTCGTGCCCTTCGCGGTCCTCTACGGCGCCGGGCCGACCGGCGGCGAGGTGCTGCACACCGCGCTGCTCGAGTATATCCCCTTCGTCATCCTGCTGTGGGCGCTCTTCACCATCTCCGGCGGCATCCTGATCACCGGCAACCTGCACGGCAGCCCGCGCCTCAACACCTCGATCCTCGCCATCGGCACGGTGCTCGCCTCGCTCATCGGCACCACCGGCGCCTCGATGGTTCTGATCCGGCCGCTGCTCAGAGCCAACGACGAACGCCTCCACAACGTTCACGTGGTGGTGTTCTTCATCTTCCTGGTCTCCAACATCGGCGGCTCGATGACGCCGCTCGGCGATCCGCCGCTGTTCCTCGGCTATCTCAAGGGCGTCGGCTTCTTCTGGACGACGATCCACATGGTGGAGGAGACGATCTTCGCCGCCGGCATCCTGCTCGCCCTGTTCTTCGTCGTCGATCGCCACCTCTACCACAAGGACGAGGCCTTCAAGGCGCTCCGCGACCCCACCCCCGACACGCCCGGCATCGGCATCGAGGGGCGCCGCAACATCCTGCTTCTCCTCGTCGTGGTCGGTGGCGTGCTGCTCTCCGGTTCGTGGAAGCCGGGGATCTCCTTCCACGTCGGCGGCATCGAGATCGAACTGCAGAACATCGCCCGCGACGTCATCCTGCTCGCCGCCGGCATCACCTCGCTGTTCGTCACGCCGAGGCGCATCCGCGAGGCCAACGAATTCGGCTGGGGACCGATCCTCGAGGTCGCCAAGCTCTTCGCCGGCATCTTCGTCACCATCATCCCGGTCATCGCCATGCTGAAGGCCGCCCAGAACGGCGCCTTCGCCCCGCTCGTCGCGCTGGTCAACCACGCCGACGGCAGCCCCAACAACGCCATGTATTTCTGGCTGACCGGCATCCTGTCGTCGTTCCTCGACAACGCTCCGACCTATCTCGTCTTCTTCAACCTCGCCGGCGGCGATCCGCAGCATCTGATGAACGACATCCCCTGGACGCTGCTCGCCATCTCCTGCGGCGCGGTGTTCATGGGCGCCAACAGCTACATCGGCAACGCCCCCAACTTCATGGTCAAGGCGATCGCCGAGGAGGGCGGCGTCAAGATGCCGAGCTTCTTCGGCTACATGGTCTGGTCGTTCGGCATCCTGATCCCGCTCTTCGGCCTGATCACGCTCGTCTTCTTCCGCTGGTGAGGCGATGGCCGAGAGCGAGCCGGACCTGACCGCCCCGCTTCCCTCCCGCCCCGAGGAGACCCTCCTCGTCACCCGCGGCGTGAAGCGCCATCTCGTCCAGCTCGGCTTCGCCGTGGTCGAGGAACTGCCGCTCGCCTCGGGCCGACGCGCCGACGTGGTCGGCCTGTCGCCCTCCGGAGACATCTGGATCGTCGAGGTGAAGTCGTCGGTGGAGGATTTCCGCGTCGACCAGAAATGGCCGTTCTACCGGCTCCATTCCGACCGGCTGTTCTTCGCCACCAGCCCCCGCGTACCGCTCGACATCTTCCCCGAGGATTGCGGCCTCATCCTCGCCGACGCCCACGGCGGCGAGATCCTGCGCGAGGCGCCGGAGCACCGCCTCGCCGCCGCCACCCGCAAGGCGATGACCCTGCGCTTCGCCCGTGCCGCCGCCGTCCGCCTCCATCTCCTCGCCGACCCGCGCCTCCTCGGCAACGTCGAGGTCGGGTGAGGCGGGAATCGAACGCGTCGGCGACGGTTCACCGCATCCCGCATTGGCCTTTGCCCCTCGCCCTTTCGCCTGCTAAAAGCGGGCCGACCCGAACGAGGAAGGGCCTCCCCATGCGCAGCGCCTCCGTCACGCGCACGACGAAGGAAACCGACATCGCCGTGACCGTCGCCCTCGACGGCGCCGGGACCTACGGCGTTTCGACCGGCATCGGCTTCTTCGATCACATGCTGGAGCAGCTGTCGCGCCACTCGCTGATCGATCTCACCGTGCGGGCGAAGGGCGATCTCCACATCGACCAGCACCACACGGTGGAAGACGTCGGCATCGCCCTCGGCCTCGCGCTGAAGAAGGCGATGGGCGACCGCAAGGGCATTTCGCGCTACGCCGACGTGCATCTGCCGATGGACGAGACGCTGACCCGCTGCGCCGTCGACGTGTCGGGGCGGCCGTTCCTGGTGTTCAAGATTCCGTTCAGCCGCGACAAGATCGGCGACTTCGACACCGAGCTCTTCGAGGAGTTCTTCCGGGCGTTCGCCTTCAACGCCGGGCTGACTCTGCACGTGGAGACCCTCTACGGGGTGAACAACCACCACATGATCGAATCCGCCTTCAAGGCGACGGCCCGCGCCTTGAGGAGCGCTCTCGCCGTCGATCCGCGTCAGGCGGGATCGATCCCCTCCACCAAGGGTGCGCTGGGAGACTGACAATGGCGACCTGGACGGTGCACGCACCCGAGGGCGACCTCGGCGAAGCGATCGCGGCCGACCGGCTGGTCTTCACCCGTGAGGGCTTCGCCTGGGTGGCGCTGTTCCTGCCCTTCGCGTGGGCGCCGTTCCACCGGTTGTGGCTGGTCTTCCTCGCCTGGCTCGGCGTCAGCGTCGGCATCGAGGCGGTGGACCTGCTGGTCTCCGACGTCGCCGGTACGGTGCTGTCGGCCGCCTTCGCCCTGTGGTTCGCCGCCACCGCCTTCGATCTGAAGCGCTGGACGCTGGAGCGCCGCGGTTGGCGTCTGGTCGGCCTGGTGAACGGCTCCGACCTCGACGAGGCCGAGGCGCGCTTCTTCGCCAAGGTCGCCGGCGCCGAGGGCGGCATCGCCGTGTTGCCGCCGGCGCCGCCGCCCGCCCCGCGTTTCGAAACGCCGTTGACCCCGCCCCGCGACCTGCCGCCGATCGTCGGCTTCGCGGGCGTTCCCGGAGACAGACCATGACCGTCGCGCTCATCGACTACGGCGCCGGCAACCTGCGCTCGGCCGAGAAGGGCCTGGAGCGGGTGGCGCACGAGATCGGCCGCGACCAGCCGGTGGTCCTGACCCGCGACCCCGACGTGGTGATCAGGGCCGACCGCGTCGTGCTGCCCGGCGACGGCGCCTTCCCGTTCTGCCGCAAGGGCGTCTCGGCGATCGACGGCATGGACGAGGCGCTGAGCGAATTCGTCACCCACCGCGGTCGCCCCTTCCTCGGCATCTGCGTCGGCATGCAGCTTCTCGCCACCCGCGGCCTCGAGCACGAACCGACCGACGGCTTCGGCTGGATCGACGGCGAGGTGAAGGCGATCGAGCCCGGCCCCGAGCACCTCAAGGTGCCGCACATGGGCTGGAACACCATGACCCTGGTGAACCCCCATCCGGTGCTCGACGGCATCCGCCTCGGCCCCGACGGGCTCCACGCTTATTTCCTCCACTCCTTCGCCTTCGACGTGAAGCATCACGCCGATCTCGTCGCCCATGCCGACTACGGCCGGCCGGTGACCGCGATCGTCGCCCGCGACAACGTCGTCGGTACCCAGTTCCACCCGGAGAAGAGCCAGAAACTCGGTCTCGCTCTCCTCGCCAACTTCCTGAAGTGGGCGCCCTGACGGCGACTGCTTCCGACCCGAACGGACCGACGATGATCCTCTTTCCCGCCATCGACCTGAAGGACGGCCAGTGCGTCCGCCTGAAGCTCGGCGACATGGCCCAGGCGACCGTCTACAACGACGATCCCGGCGCGCAGGGCGCCGCCTTCGCCGATCTCGGCTTCCCCTGGCTGCACGTCGTCGATCTGAACGGCGCCTTCGCCGGCCGCTCGGTCAACGGCGCGGCGGTGGAGAAGATCCTCGCCGCCGTGTCGGGGCGGATGAAGGTTCAGCTCGGCGGCGGCATCCGTGATCTCGCCGGCATCGACGGCTGGCTCGGCAAGGGCATCACCCGCGTCATCCTCGGCACCGTGGCGGTGCGCGATCCGGCGCTGGTCAAGGAGGCCTGCCGCCTCCATCCCGGCCGCATCGTCGTCGGCATCGACGCCAAGGGCGGCAAGGTGGCGGTCGAGGGCTGGGCCGAAGGCTCGGAACTGACGGCCGTCGACCTCGCCCGCAAGTTCGAGGACGCCGGCGTGGCGGCGATCGTCTACACCGACATCGACCGCGACGGCATCCTCAAGGGCCTCAACATGCCCTCGACGCTGGAACTCGCCCGCGCGGTGAAGATCCCGGTGATCGCCTCCGGCGGTCTCGCCTCTCTCGACGACGTGCGCGCCATGCTGGCGCCGGAGGCACGCATCCTCGAGGGCGCCATCACCGGCCGCGCCCTCTACGACGGCCGTCTCGACCCGAAGGAAGCGCTGGCGCTGATCGCCGCGAAGGAAGCCGCCTGATGCTCAAGGCTCGCGTCATCCCCTGTCTCGACGTCAAGGACGGCCGCGTCGTCAAGGGCGTCAACTTCGTCGACCTGATCGATGCCGGCGATCCCGTCCAGGCGGCCGCGGCCTACGACGCCGCCGGCGCCGACGAACTCTGCTTCCTCGACATCACGGCCTCCTCGGACAATCGCGGCATCATCCTCGACGTGGTCCGCCACACGGCGGAGGTCTGCTTCATGCCGGTCACCGTCGGCGGCGGCATCCGCACCCTCGACGACATCCGCAACCTGATGAAGGCCGGGGCCGACAAGGTGTCGATCAACACCGCCGCGGTGAAGGATCGCCAGTTCGTCGCCGACGCGGTGCGTCAGGTCGGCGGCCAGTCGGTGGTCGTCGCCATCGACGCCAAGCGCGTCTCCGAGCCGGGCGAAGCGCCTCGCTTCGAGGTCTTCACCCACGGCGGCCGCAACCGCGTGGGGCTCGACGCCATCGACTACGCCCGTGAAGTGGTGGCGCTCGGGGCGGGCGAGATCCTGCTCACCTCGATGGACCGCGACGGCACCAAGATCGGCTTCGATCTGGAGCTGACCCGCATGGTCTCCGACGCGGTGACCGTGCCGGTGATCGCGTCGGGCGGCGTCGGTACCCTCGATCATCTGGTCGAGGGCGTGACCAAGGGCGGGGCGAGCGCCGTGCTCGCCGCCTCGATCTTCCATTTCGGCACCTACACAATCCGCGAGGCCAAGGAACACATGGCCCGCGCCGGCATCCCCGTACGCCTCGACGGCTGACCGCGAGCGGTCCGCCGACAGGGTGCTTCCGTCGCCCGACTACGACGAGCGAGTTACGCACAATGTCCGACTTCACTCTCGCCGACCTCGAGACCATCATCGCGCGGCGTTCGACCTCGGACGACGAGAAGTCCTACACCCGCAAGCTGGCGGGTAAGGGCATGGCCTATTGCGCCAAGAAGCTCGGCGAAGAGGGTGTCGAAGCGGCGCTCGCGGCGGTGGCGGGGTCCCGCAAGGAACTCGTCGGCGAAGCGGCCGATCTCCTCTACCATCTCCTGGTGGTGCTCAGGGTCGCCGACGTGCCGGTCGCCGAAGTCATGGACGAGCTCGCCGGACGCACCGTCCGCACCGGGCTCGAGGAGAAGGCGTTGCGACCGAAGGACTGATCGGCCGCATCGTCCGGCCGGCCACTCGGCGCCGGATCGGATGACGGTGAGGTACTCGGCGGTGGTCCCGGAAAGGATCCGGGCGGCGGAGGGGGTTCCACTGGTGGATCAACAGACCGATCGCCGCGGCCGTCGCGAGACGACCGCCAAGTCCGGGGAACTGTCGCCCTATCGCCGCTTCGAGCGCGAGGAATGGGCCCATCTGCGCGCCGACACGCCGCTCACCCTCGACGAAGCCGATCTCGTGCGCCTGCGCGGCCTCAACGATCCGGTCAGCCTCGAAGAGGTGGTGAAGATCTACCTGCCGCTGTCGCGCCTCCTCTCGCTCTACGTCGAGGCGACGCAAGGTTTGTTCTCGGTCACCAACAGCTTCCTCGGCGGCGAGGGCGCCAAGGTGCCCTTCGTCATCGGCATCGCCGGCTCGGTGGCGGTCGGCAAGTCGACGACGGCGCGTATCCTGAGGGCGCTGCTGTCGCGCTGGTCGTCGAGCCCCAAGGTCGATCTGGTGACCACCGACGGCTTCCTGCTGCCCAATGCGGTGCTCGCCCGTGAGGGCCTGATGCGCCGCAAGGGCTTCCCGGAGAGCTACGACCTGCCGGCTCTGCTCGAATTCCTCGCCGCCATCAAGGCCGGCAAGGGTGCGGTCACCGCCCCGGTCTACTCCCACCTCGTCTACGATGTGGTGCCGGGCGAGACCGTCACCATCGATCAGCCCGATATCCTCATCCTCGAGGGGCTGAACGTCCTGCAGACCTCGAAGTTGCCGAAGAACGGTCAGGGCCTGCCCTTCGTCTCCGACTTCTTCGATTTCTCGATCTATCTCGACGCCGAAGACGTGCTGCTGCGCCAGTGGTACGTCGAGCGTTTCATGCGCCTGCGCGAAACCGCATTCCGCAATCCGCAGAGCTACTTCCATCGCTACGCCCAGCTGACCGACGCCGAGGCGACCACGACCGCCGACGATCTGTGGACCAACATCAACCTGGTCAACCTCCACGACAGCATCCGCCCGACCCGCCCGCGCGCCGACCTGGTGCTGATCAAAGGCGCCGATCACCGCATCCAGTCGGTCGATCTCAGGAAACTGTGACAGGGTGAGCCGGTCGGCGAGACAGTTCGGGACACATCCACCGTTCTCTCCCGTCATCCCCGGCGAGCGCGACGCGCGAGGGAAGGGGATCCAGCGGGTGATTCCCCGGTCTCGGCGCATCGAAGGCGGCGATCTCTGGATCCCCTTCCCCTCCGCGCGCCGAGCGCGCTCCGGCCGGGGATGACGACTCATATCGATCGACGCGTCGATCGTCGCTCGAACGTCGCCGCCCGAGACGCCCCCCCGTTCACGCTTCCCCGAAGCTCCGATGGCGAGCCCCGGCGGGCGCTGATACTGTGCCGGCGGACCATCGCCGCGAAGAGACCCTCATGCTCGCCGACAAGCGCATCCTTCTCGTCATCGGCGGCGGCATCGCCGCCTACAAGTGCCTCGAGCTCATCCGCCGACTGCGAGAGCGCGGCGCGAAGGTACGGGTGGTGATGACGGCGGCGGCGAAGGAGTTCGTCACGCCGCTGTCGGTCGGTGCGCTCTCCGAGGACCGGGTCTATTCCGACTTGTTCGATCTGACCGCCGAGCACGAGATCGGCCACATCCGCCTCTCCCGCGAGGCCGACCTGATCGTCGTCGCCCCGGCGACCGCCGATCTCCTCGCCAAGATGGCGCATGGGCTGGCCAACGACCTCGCTGCCAACGTGTTGCTCGCCACCGACAAGCCGGTCCTCGTCGCCCCGGCGATGAACCCGCGCATGTGGGCCCATCCCGCCACCGTCCGCAACGCGGCCCGGCTCGCCGCCGACGGCATCCGCTTCATCGGCCCCAACGTCGGCGCGATGGCCGAGCGCGGCGAATTCGGCGCCGGCCGCATGGCCGAGCCGATGGAGATCCTGGCAGCGATCGAAGCCTTCTTCGCCGAGGCCGAAGCGCCGCGCCCGCTCGCCGGTCGCCGGGTCCTCGTCACCGCCGGCCCGACCCACGAGCCGATCGATCCGGTGCGCTACATCGCCAACCGCTCCTCGGGCAAGCAGGGCTACGCCATCGCCGCCGCCCTCGCCCGCGCCGGCGCCGAGGTCACCCTGGTCTCCGGCCCGGTCGGGCTCCCCGATCCCGCCGGAGTGACGACGATCCGGGTGGAGACGGCCCGCGAGATGCTCGAGGCCGCCGAGACGGCACTACCCGTCGATGTCGCGGTGATGGCCGCGGCGGTCGCCGATTGGCGCGTCGCTTCGGAAGCGGCGGAGAAGATCAAGAAGGGGCCGGACGGCGTACCGACGCTCGCCTTCGTCGAGAACCCCGACATCCTCGCGACCATCGGCCGCCACGCCACCCTGCGCCCCCGCCTCGTCGTCGGCTTCGCCGCCGAGACCGAGAGCCTGATCGCCAATGCCCGGACGAAGCTCGCCAAGAAGGGCGCCGATCTCATCGTCGCCAACGACGTCTCCCCCGAGACCGGCATCATGGGCGGCGACCGCAACACCGTCCGCATCGTCGAAGCCGGCGGCGTCACCGACTGGCCCGACCTGCCCAAGGCGCAAGTCGCCGAGAAGCTGGTGGACCTGATCGTCGATCGGCTGGGGTGAGTGGTTTCGCCGCGCGACGGTGCCCGATCCTTCGAGACGGTCCTTCGGCCCTCCTCAGGATGAGGCGTTCGAGATTGCAGAGAGAAAACAGGCGCCTCATGCTGAGGAGGCGTCCGCAGGGCGCCGTCTCGAAGCATCGCGCCGGCGGTCTCACCCCACCATCCCGTCGATCGCCTTCACCAGCCGCTCGATGTCCTGCGGCCGCGACAGGCGGTGGTCGCCGTCGGGGATGAGCGTCAGGGTGACGTCGTCGCGGGTGAGATGCGTGGTGAGCCGCACCGCATGGCGCCACGGCACGGAGGTGTCCATCACCCCCTGCAGGATCGTCACCGGACAGCCGAGTTCGATCTCGTGGCCGAGGACGAGGTTCGCCCGCCCGTCCTCGATCAGCGCCCGGGTGATGAGATGGGGCTCGTCGGAGTACTCCGACGGCTCGCGATGGACGCCGGTCTCCAGGATCTCGCGGCGGATTTCGTCTGAGAACCCGGCCCACATCAGGTCCTCGGTGAAATCGGGGGCCGGCGCGATCAGCACCATCGCCTTCAGCCGCGAGGCGTCGCGGCCGACCCTCGCCAGATGGGCGCGGGCCATGAGCAGCGCCATCCAACCGCCCATCGACGAGCCGATCACGATCTGCGGCCCCGTCGTCGTCTCGAACACCGCGAGCGATTCTTCGAGCCAGCGCGAGATCGTGCCGTCCTCGAAGCGCCCGCCCGACTGGCCGTGGCCGGAATAGTCGAAACGCGTGACGGCGAGGCCGCGCGCCGCGCCGTGATCGTCGAGCGCCACCGCCTTGGTGCCGGTCATGTCGGAGCGGAAGCCGCCGAGCCAGAAGAGGCCGGGACCCGCGCCCGTCCGGCGGATCACCGCGATGTCGCGCGCCGCCGTGCCGGTGCCGACCGTGATCCGCTCCATCTCGTCCGCCATGCCGACCTCCTCCCTCGTCGAATCCCGCTCCCTCTCTACCGCGTCGGCGCGCCCGACGGGAGACGCCGATCGCCCGTCCCGAGCGCCGGCGCATGCGTCGACGGAATCTTCACGCCGTTCCCCTACGGGATCACGCGTAGCACCCGTCATACGGAGTTCGGATGCCCCCATCCGAACTCCGTATTCCGTTCGTCGAAAAGGCCCGACCCACACGGAGGTTTTTTCGACGAGTTGGATTCGGCATCGCGACGCGATCTGCCGAATCCCGTATAGGACGCCCGCGGCGTTGACTTCCGAGCGGATTCGGCGAATTGTCTGGCCACCGGTTCGGCGCGGGTGAACCCCGTCGGCCGAAAGCCTCGGCGTTTTGCGCACGGGGCTTTCCGCGCACCGTCTCGCCCAGCTCGGCTCCCGAGCCGACCGGGTGGGGAGCCGATCCCAAGAGAGGAGAGTACGACCATTCGCCGTCCGTTTCGCGCACCGCCGCCGCCCAAGGAAGGGCCGCGTATCAACCGGGAGATCCGGGGGACCCCCCAGATCCAGCTGATCGACGAGGAAGGCAACAACGTCGGCGTCGTGTCGTTCTACGACGCGCTCGATCGTGCCGAAGAAGTCGGACTGGATCTCGTCGAGATCGCGCCGAACTCGACGCCGCCCGTCTGCAAGCTGCTCGACTACGGTCGCTTCAAGTACCAGTCGCAGAAGAAGGCGGCCGAGGCGCGCAAGAATCAGAAGGTCGTCGAGATCAAGGAGGTCAAACTCCGTCCGGGCATCGACGACCACGACTACGAAGTCAAGATGAAGCAGTCGCGCCGCTTCTTCGAGGAAGGCGACAAGGTCAAGATCACCCTGCGCTTCCGCGGTCGCGAGATGGCGCATCAGGATCTCGGCGTCATGCTGCTCGATCGCGTGCGTGCCGACGTCGGCGACATCGCCAAGGTCGAGTCGGAGCCCCGCCTCGAAGGCAAGCAGATGATCATGATCCTGGCGCCGCGCTGAGCGCGACGCCGATCGAGAGAACCCCGCGCCCGACCCGGTCGGCGCGGGGTCTTCGTTTCGGGGGAGGGGAGACCCCCGCGGCGCGTGGCCCGGAACGGCCGAACGCGCCGAGACGACGGCGGAGGCGGACGTCGCCATGACATCGACCACACGATCGCTGCGCTGGCGGCTGGGCCCCGGCGACGACGCCGGCCTCGAGCACGTCGAGGTGAAGATCGCCGACAGCGGCATCGCGGCCGAGGCGGTGGTGATCGCCGGCGCCGGCGAGGCGGCCTACGGCGCCCGCTGGCGCATCGTCGTCGATCCCGATTGGGCCTGCACCCGCTCCGTGCACCTGACCCGCCTCGGCGGCCCGACGGTAGCGTTGCGCCACGACGGCTACGGCGTCTGGTCGGACGGCGAGGGCAAGACCCGCAAGGAATTCGCCGGCCTCGCCGACTGTCTGATCGACGGCTCGCCCTTCGGCCTCACCCAGATCCTGAAGCGCCTCGGCGCCAAGGCGGCCAAGGCCCAGTCCTTCGACGTCGTCGTGGTCACGCTGCCGGGGCTCTCCGTCGAACGCGCGTCGCTGCGGCTCGAGCCGATCGAGGCCGGCCGGCGCTGGCGTCTCGGCCGCGGCGAGGCGTCGGTCGAGATCGCGGTCGACGCCGACGGCTTCGTCATCGCCTACGGCGAGACGGCGACCCGCATCGAGCCGGCCGCGGCTGCGTGAGTGAAGGCGAGCCCGAACGGGCGTCGGCCGGTCGGGCCGTGACGCTCGTGAAATTCGGGCATCCCGAATTTCACGAGCACAGTGAGATCCCGCTTTCCGCCCGACCCCGTTGCATTTCCGGTCTTCGCCGCCTATAACCCGCCGGTCTTGCGAACCGACCGGCTGTAAAGGGCATGCCGTGGCGGTTCTCGAAGGCTCGAACCCAACGTCAATTCACGGGACCAGGGGGTTCACGCGCGATCGATCGGTCGCGTGACCGAGGAAGCTTCGAGGCATCCTCGTTCCTGGCCCGGCAACTCGAGAGAGAGCCAAATGCCCAAGATGAAGACCAAGAGCGGCGCCAAGAAGCGCTTCAAGCTCACGGCCACCGGTAAGGTCAAGGTCGCCCAGGCCGGCAAGCGTCACGGCATGATCAAGCGCACGACCAAGTTCGTCCGCAATGCCCGCGGCACCACCGTCCTCGCCGACGCGGATGCCAACATCGTCAAGAAGTACTTCTTGCCGAACGCCTGAACCCGCCCCTTGAACCTGTCGATCTGAAGGAAATCGAACCATGGCTCGTGTCAAGCGCGGCGTGACCGCTCACGCGAAGCACAAGAAAGTGCTGAAGGCGGCGAAGGGCTATTACGGCCGCCGCAAGAACACCATTCGCACCGCGAAGGCTGCCGTCGAGAAGGGCATGATCTATGCCTATCGCGACCGCAAGAACAAGAAGCGCAACTTCCGCGCCCTGTGGATCCAGCGCATCAACGCCGGCGTCCGTCAGGTCGACGCGGCGATGACCTACTCGCGCTTCATCGACGGCCTCGCCAAGGCCGGCATCGAGGTCGACCGCAAGGTCCTGTCCGAACTCGCGATCTCCGCGCCGGAGGCCTTCGCCGAGCTGGTCGTCAAGGCCCGCGCCGCCGTCGAGGCCGCCAAGGCCGCCTGATCGGCGACGTCGCGAAAGACATGCGAAGGCGGTGGGGGCGACCCCGCCGCCTTCGTCGTTATATCTTAAGGAAACCCCCACCTACGGTGGGGGGATGGAAGAGTTTTACACAGTATGAAAGAAACCTCCGTGCTTGGGCCACGTAGTGGCCCAAGCACGGAGGTTATAGTGGACGATAACCGCCTATCACACAGCACTTGGGACTGCAAATACCACTTGGTGTTTGCGAGTAAGTATCGAATGAAGCGTATCTATGGTGCGCTTAGGTTGGAGTTGCGAGATCAATTTTTGAAGCTGTGCCTACAGAAGGGATGCCGGATCGAAGAAGGGCATCTTATGCTGGATCACGTTCACATGCTGATCTCGATACCTTCAAAATACTCCGTGTCCTACATAGTGGGCTTCCTCAAAGGGAAAACGGCTCTCTATGTGGCCAACAGGTACGCAAAGAAGAGGAAGTACCGAGGTTACCACTTCTGGGCTCGGGGATATTTCGTCTCGACGATCGGGTACGACGAACAGGTCGTTAGACGTTACATCAGGGACCAGGAGAAGGCCGACAAGGCTTCCGACCAGATCGAACTGTTCAGACTGAATCCCTGATGTAACAGAACCACTTCTAGTGGTCCAAGCGCAGCGTCCCAAACCTCCGCCTCTGGCGGAGGTCAATGACTT
>CALBKH010000057.1 GCA_937892955.1 uncultured Alphaproteobacteria bacterium | reverse complement strand
GCGTCTTCTGACGAGGGCCTGTAGCCGTAGAGGATCCGCGAAAGGCCGATACGGCTCGAGATCCCGTCGACGTCGCGCGTACGGCCGCTCGCCGGATCGACCCGTTGCAGCGGACCGATCTCGAGAATCGAATCCGCTGTACCTTCGACCACGAACAGAGCCATGCGCGAGAAACCGTCGGGCGACCCGATATCTCGTTCGAGCAGGATCTCGATCGTGATCGGTGAGCCGGTGAACGTGAGCCGTCCGTGCAGTTCCTCGCCGTCGCCGCTACCGGTACGGGTCCAGGCGATCTGACCGGAGAGATCCTTCCGGTTCGCCCCTGCGGCGTCTTCGAAGCGCAGAAGTGCCGCCGTCCGATCGGCCGCTCCGGTATCGCCGAGGCGATCTTGCGCCACACGGGCCCATCCGCCGGTGGCCGCGAGATCGTTCGGTGCGGCCGGCGCGACCGGCAGGTCGGTCTTGGGGAGGGTGCCGACGATGACGAGACGGCGCGCCGTCTCGAACCAACCGCTCTGATAGGCCACCCCCAGGGCCAGCAACAGGACGAGGATCACGATCGTCCCTCGGCGATTTCGCCCGCGCTCTTCGTCCGCCGCGGCGACCGGTGCGTCGGAGGAGTTCGGCGCGTCGGTGTCGTCGCCGAACAAGGCTTCCATCGCGCGCGGATCGGGAAGCGCTCGCTTGTTCGGCGCAGCCTCGGTGGCGGTGCTCCCGCGCGACGGCGTTTCGTCGTTCGACGCGGGTGTCTCTCCGGGATCGTCGCCGACCGGTGCAGGAGGAACGGGAGGCGGCGATGCCGGCACCGATGTCTCGGCCGGCGCAGGCGGCGTCGGTTGCCGCGCCGCGGTCGGTTCCGAAACCACGGCGGAGGCGGTGGGGGCGGGCCGTTGCGGCGGGGTCGCGGCGGCCGGTTTCACGGCCGGCGGGACGGCCGGCTTCGCGGACGGCGGAGCGGCCGGTTTCGCGGCCGGCGGGACGTCCGCCGGTGTCGGTGCCGTGGGAGCCGTCGGCGGGGGTCGAGGTGGCGACGGCGGGGCGGCGGCGGTTTTCGGCGGCGGAACGGTGGCGCCGGGAGTTTCGCCACGCGGATCGACCGCTTCACCGGTTCGGCGGGGTACGGGATCGTGCTCCCGAACGTGGAGCCGCTCGAGTTCGTCGATCGCCGCCTTCAGTTCGTCGCGCTGCTTGGCGCGGGCGGCGGCATCCAGCGAAGGGTTCTGTTCGAAGAACCGCTCCAGGGTCCGGCGCGAGGTTTCGTAGATACTCAGCCTTTCGGTCGCGTCGGGACGACCACGGGCTTCGAGGGCTCGGGCCAGAATCACGAGAAAATTGTTCACCGACATCGATACCGGCCTTTTCGGCGCGCCCGTGGCCTCTCGCACCACACCGCAGGATCCGCTTCTCGCCGAAGATCCCAGAAACCACGTGAACCCACAAGGTTGCAAACCGCGGAAGCCGGCGTCGGGGCGGTGGGCGGCGGCGCCGGAAGCGTCGGCCCTGCGAAAGATCCGCCGATCGTGGTCTATCCTCCCATGCGCCGCTCGGCGTATCTATGTCCGGGCGGGAGCGAGGCGAACGACGGTTCGCGACGCCCGCTTCGAAACGACGACGGTGCCTCTCGGTGAAGGAGCGAAAGCCTGTCCCCTCCGATGGACACAGCGAAGGATCTGATCGGACGCGCCGCGAGTGCGATGCGGCGATCGCTCGTCGGTACCGCGATCGGAGTTCTATCGGCACGGCTGTCGGGCCGGCAGGTCGCCATCGCCATCGGTTTCTCGCCTTGGAAAGAAGGCTTCACCCGAAAGCTCTTCCGCGACGATCGCCTCCTCTTCGTCGATCACCCCCGCACCTTCCGGGTCGCGCGACGGCTCCTCCGCGGATCGCCGACGCGCATCGTGATCTGGTCGCTCAACGACGAGGCGGCGGGCTTTCGCCCTTCCGATTTCGCCGGATGCGAAGTCCTCCGCCTCGAGGACGGGTTCGTTCGTTCGCTCGGCCGCGGCATCGACCACACACCACCGTGGTCGCTCTGTGTCGACCGGACCGGCCTCTATTTCGATGCCGGCCGCCCTTCCGATCTCGAAACGCTCTGCAACGATCTGCCGGAAGAGGGCCGCGACGACGCGGCGGTCGAGAACACGCTCGACCGGCTGAGGCGATCGGCGATCAGCAAATACAACCTCGGCGTCCGCTCCGACACGCGTTCGCTCCCCGCACGTGTCCCCGGCTCGGTGCTCGTTCTCGGCCAGGTCGAAGACGACCAGTCGATCCTGCGCAACGCCAACGCGATCTCGACCAACCGCGGCCTCCTCGAACGGGCGATCGCCGACCGACCGGGCTGCCGCATCCTGTTCAAGCAGCATCCCGATTGCCTGGGATCTCCCTGTCGCGAAGGCCGCGTCGACGTCGCAACCTTGCCCGGGGTCGAGGAGATCGACCCGACGGTCGCCATCGGCGACGCCATCGATGCCGTCGATACCGTCTACACGATCTCGTCCCTCGGCGGCTTCGAGGCGCTCTTGCGCGGCAAGGAGGTTGTGACCTTCGGCGGTCCGTTCTATGCCGGGTGGGGGCTGACGCGCGATCACGTCACCTTTCCCCGCCGCCGTCGAAACTTGACGGTCCTGCAACTCTTTCATGCCGCGTTCATCCTCTATCCGATCTATTTCGATCCCCGCAGCGGTCGACGGATGACGCTCGTGGAGGTGATGGATCGGTTCTCACGGGACATGAGCGGTGCCGACTGAATCCCCACGCCCTCTCGTCCTCTACGACGTGACTCGCCTCGTGAACCGCCGGCGGGCCTCCAATCCGACCGGAATCGATCGCATCGACCTCGAACTCGCCGCGGCCACCTTCGCCCGGTTCGGGGCCGACTGTCTGCCGGTGGTGCTCGTCGGGCGCCATCCGGTGGTGCTCGCCGACGAGCGGGCGACGATCGTCGATCTCCTCGGCGGACTCGGCGCGGCCTGGTCCCGCGGCACGGCTCCCGACGAGGCGGTGGCGGCCCGCATCGATCGGCTCGGCGTCGCCGCCAACAACGGCCACGGCGCTCGGCGCGTCGAGCGCGAAGTCGCCGCCCGCCGTCGCGGCCCCGGCGATCCGGGCGAGGGACCCGCACGCCTCGCTCGTCGTTTCGCCCGTTTCGTCCGCCTCGCTCGTTCGGGTTTCTCCGGAACCGCCGTCCTCGGCGGCCGCCGCGTGCTCTACGTCAACGCCTCGCACGAGGGTGCGGCGCGCCTGCCCGGAGCCCTCGATCGATTGGCCCGGCGCGCCGACCTCGCCGTTCTCGCCTACGTCCACGACCTCATGCCGCTCGAAGTGCCGCAGTTCTCGCGGGCGGATCGGATCGCCGCCTTCGGCGCTTTCATCGGCGAACTGGTTCGGCATCGAGCGACCTTCGTCGCCAATTCGAGGGCGACGGCGGCGGCTCTGGCGCGGCATCTCGAGGCGGTCGCCCCCGGCGCCTTCCCCGTTCTCGAAGTGGTTCACCCGGGCATCGAGCGGCCGCAGAACGCCGCAGCGATGCGGGCCGCTTCCGCGACCACGGCCGATTTCATCGTCCTGGGCACCATCGAGCCTCGCAAGAATCACAAGATGCTGCTGGCGATCTGGCGCGAGATGATCGCCGAGAACGACGCGCCGATCCCGCGGCTCCGCATCATCGGTCGTCGCGGTTGGGACATCGACGAGGTCACGGCCGAGCTCGACGGTTGGGCGGGGCGTTCCGACCACGTCATCGAGGAGAGCGGCCTCGACGATGACGCCGTGCGCGCACGGTTGCGCGACGCCACGGCCCTGTTGTTCCCCTCCTTCGCCGAAGGCTTCGGCCTGCCGCTCGCCGAAGCGGCGGCGCTCGGCGTCCCGGTGATCGCCTCCGATCTGCCGGTTTTCCGCGAAATCGTCACCGACGGTCTCGTCGCGCTTCCTCCGGACGACGCGGCGGCGTGGAAAGCGGCGATCCGAGCGGCGGCAGCCGATCCGATGGGACTGCCGGCGCCGCATCTCTCGGAGGAATTGCTGGACTGGCCGACCCAGTCGAGGCTATTCACGGACCTCGTCGAGAAGGCGTTGCGATGACGGTGCGAGGGACCTTTCCGAAGATACTCCTGCGGGATCCGGCCGGCGCCGGGCGCCCCGGCCGCGCGGATCGACGGCCATGGCCATAAATTCGCTCAAGGAACACATCCGGACAGACCTCATCCTCTACGACGTCACCCGCCTGCTCAACCGGCGGCTGGAGCCGTTCGCCACCGGCATCGACCGGGTGGACCTGCATTTCGCCCTGGGGCTGGCGGAGACCTCGCCGGAGCGGATCGTCTTCGTCGCCCAACGCGGCGGCGACGGCGTCGTCATCGAGCGAGACCTCATGGTTCGGTTCATGCGCTCGTTGCAGGAGGCCTGTTTCGATTCGGAGAAGTGGAACCGCTCCTTCTCGCGCCGCTTCGAACAGCTCGGTCTCGTCGGCAATTTCGGGGGGCCGCTGTCGTTCGACCTCGATCGGCTCCGCACCATGTCGCCGCGAGAACGTCTCGCCCATTTCCGCGATCTTCTGGCGACGGGCGACGAATGCAACGTTCTGCCGGAAGAACTGTCGCGGCTCCATGCGATCTCGCCGACGGCGACGCTGCCGCTGTTGCTGTTGCCGGCCACCGCTCCCGGCCTCGCCAACGAGGTCTGGCGCCTGTGGCGCCGCTTCCGCGGCCTCGTCGAAAAGCGCGTCGGGCGCGGCCTCGCGGGGGAACTGGCGAACGAAATACGCGGCCGCTCGGCCACCTACTTCGTCTGTTCGCATCACGGCTTCGCCCGCCGGGCCGGCTTCCTCCGGAAACTGCGCGACGAGATGGGGATCGACGTCCTCGCCTACATCCACGACATCATCCCGATCCAGTTTCCCGAATACATCCGGCCGCGCCACGTCGGCCAACTCGAGCGCTATCTCGGCGAAATCGTCTCCGCCGGCGGTCACTTCATCTGCAACTCCGCCGATACGGCGACGAACCTCGAGGCCTACGTCCACGAGAAGGGTTGGGATGCCTCGGTCGTCGCCACCATCCGGCCGAAGATCGAGATCGGGGTCGAAGGACTGCCGCCGCCGTCGCCGGAGATCGCCCATCTCATCGCGGCGACGGCGCCCTATTTCGTCACCGTCGGCACCATCGAGCCGCGCAAGAACCATCTTCTGCTGCTGCACCTGTGGCGCCATCTGGCGAGTTGCGGCCTCGAGACCGTGCCGCATCTCCACATCGTCGGAAAGCGCGGATGGGAGAACGAGAACATCGTCGATCTGCTCGAACGCAGCCCGGCGATCCGCCGCCACGTCAGCGAACACAACGAACTCGACGACCGCAATCTCTTCCATCTGATGAAGGGGGCGCGGGCCGTGCTCTTTCCGAGCTTCGCCGAAGGCCTCGGGCTGCCGCTTCTCGAGGCGGAAGCTCTCGGCTTGCCGGTGATCGCCTCGGATCTGCCGGTGTTCCGTGAACTCGCCTTCGACAACACCACCCTGCTCGATCCGCTCGACACCCCCGCTTGGAAGAGCGCCTGTCTGGCCGCCCTCGAACCGCCCGGCGCGGAAGGTGGAGGCCGGACCGCCGGAGGCCGTCTCCCGGTGGAAGGCGGACCCGGCTAGGCGTCTGTCCCGAGGATCAGCCGGTGCAGACGCGCCGCGAAGCGGGGGCGCCCCTCGCGGGCGTCGGCGTAGACCTCGAGCCACTCGCGGATCGCGTCGGCGACCCAGCGGATGTCGGCTTCGGCGAACCGGCCGAGATGGATGGGCATTCCCGGGTCGGCGACGTATTTCGGCGGAACCTTCGCCAGCGCCGTGGCGATCGCATCGTCGCCGATGGTGTACCCGGCGAAGCGCATCGCCCGGCCGATCTCCTCGACCGCCGTCTTCGGGTCGAGGAACCGCTCGTAGCGGACCGGCAGCACCGGCGTCGTCGCCGCCAGTTCGTCGCAATAGGCGTGCCACTGCAGATAGCGCCTGAGATCGGTGCGGAAATAGGCGCGGAACGCTTCCATGTCCGTCGCGTCGGCCTCGATGTCGGCGCGAGCCATGTCCTTGAGATGCAGGTGATACCGGGCCCGCAGATTGTCGAGTGGATTGCGCACCAGCCGGACGTGACGATCGCAGCCGGGCGGCAGGGCCCCGCGCCATGTCGCCGCGAAGCGACGCAGCGACCCGGCTCCCTCGACGAGGACGGACTGCCGGCCGTAGTAGTGTACGTGCGACTTGATGAAGGACGGCTCGCCCGGCTCGGGCGATCGCGCGCCCGGCAGGTGGATGGAGTAGGCGCCGCGGCTGGGCGCTCCCTTGGTCTTCACCGACTCCTTCTCGTAGGCGGTGTGGTTGCAGATGCCGCTGGCGCGCGCCGTCAGCCGAAGGAACCACGAGGTTCCCGAATTGGGGAAGGTCAGGAGGCCGACGAGACCCTCTCCGCAGAACGGCCCGACCGCATCGTTGGCGCGGATCGTCGCGTAGAACTCTTCGACGACGGGGGCGAGAACCGAATTGTAGACCTCGCGCATTTCCGTCAGGCGCGTCTCTTCCGACGCCCGCACGTCTTCCGGCATTCTCAGGACTCCGATGCTCCGTTCGGACCACAGAATTCGGCGATCGCCTCGTCCACCATCGAATGGCGAGAGCGATCGATCAACCCCTGCTCCATTCCCGGCGGTACGGCCTCATACCGGGATCATGAAATAGGGGCGAGTCCGAATTTCGTCGTCGTCGCGGCCCGATCGGCCGACGCCGGTTCGGGCTCGCCTTGTCTCACCGAGTTCCGACGGGTCGAAACTCGGTGGGTTCGAGGGACATCAGCCGCTCCGGCGGCGGCGAAGCAAACGGCGGATGTGCATCACCGGACCGGGCCGGCGGATGGCGTTCAACAAATCGGTCCATTCGCCGATCCTCGCGGCGATCCAGCGGATGTCTTCCTCGTCGAAATGACGCAGATGGACGGGAACACCGGGGTCGGCCACGTATTTCGGCGGGTCGGTCGCGACGACGGCGGCGATGGCGGCATCTTCGATGTCGTGACCGGCGAAGCGCATCGCCCGACCGAAAGCGGCGGCCGAAGTCACCGGATCGAGTATCTCCTCGTAACGGACCGTCATGACCGGTACCCCGGTGGCGAGATCGTCGCAGTAGGCGTGCCATTGCAGATAGCGGCGCAGATCGCCCCGGAAATACGTGCGGAAATCCACGAGATCGCCGGGATCGACGCCCGGGTTCGCCTTCAGGTAGTGGTGATATCGGGCGCGAAGGTTGTCGAGCGGGTCGCGTACAAGTCGGACGTGGCGATCGCAGTTGGGCGGAAGCGACCTGCGCCAGAGGCGCGAATAGTGTTCGAAATCGGAGAGGTCGTGGACGATGTCGTCCGCCGTGCCGTAGAAGCCGACGTGCGATTTGACGAAGGAGGGGTCACCCGATCGGGGTGATCGCACATTCGACGCCGGCGAGAGTACGGCACCGCGGCTCGCCACGATCTTCCCTTTCGCCACCTCTTTCTCGTACATCGTATGGTTGCAGATGCCGCTCGCCCAGGCGGTGATCCGCATGAACCACGAGGTCCCCGAGTTGGGGAAGGTCAGAAGGCCGATCAGGCCTTCGCCGGTGAAAGGGGTGGCGACCTCGGTGCTGCGGATGGTCCGCATGAATTCGGCTGTCACGGGGCGCAGGACGGTATCATGGACCGCCTTCAGCGCGGCGAGACGCTCATCTTCCGTGACGGGGGTGACATCCGGCATTCGACGGCTTCCGATGGTCTACGACGGCACTTCGCGGAACGGCTCGAGATCACTCCGTCCGGCGGACGGCCGATTCGAACCGCCGATCATTGCGGATCGCCTCGGCGAGCATCGAATAGTCGCTCGCATCGATCGTGTCACGCAGTTCGTCGAGGAGGCGAAGAAGATGGTCCCGCGGGTCGTCGACGCCGCGAGCCTCCGCGGGAAGTGCGAGAAGTTCGTCGACGTAGGTCGTCACCCAGTGGATCGGCGCCTTACCGAGATGGCGGGCGACGACCCGCGCGGCTTCGACGGCGACGCGGCGGCGGTTCTTCACAGTGATGCAGTCGTCGTGGAGACGCGAGGCCGCCTGGACCGCATCGACGAAGCCGATCCGGTCGGGGAAGGCGGTGAAGGCGCGCAGCCAGTAGTCGAAGTCGAAGGCGGCGCCGAGGGTCTCGTCGAGACGGCCGAGCAGCGTGTGCATCGTCCGCTTGAAGAACACCGTCGGCTGGCAGACGAAGCATCCGTCGGCGAACCGCTCGATCGGCCCGGCCGGGGGGCGTGTCGGATAGGGGCCGACGAACCGCCCGTCGGCGTCGACGTGTTCGCCCCGGCCGTAGACCATGATCCAGTCGCGATGGTCGGTGAAGGCGGCGACCGCCCGCCCGACGGCGCCGGGCGTGTAGAGGTCGTCGGAGTTGAGCCAGCCGACGATGGTGCCGCGCACCCGCGCGAGTGCCCGGTTGACCGCCTCGGCCGGTCCGCCGTCCTTCTGCGACAGCCAACGCAGACGATCGTCGCGAGCGCTGCGCTCGGCGAGATACTCGACGGTTCCGTCGGTCGAGGCCCCGTCGGCGACGATGAGCTCGATCCGCCGGTAGTCCTGTTCGAGCACGCTGTCGATCGCCGCGCCGATGAACCGTCCCTGATCGAGCGACGGCATCACCACGGAAACGAGGGCAGGTGTCGTCATCGGTTCCTCTGCAGCGATCGCCGACCCGACCGCATCGACTCGAGAAGCGCTCTGCTTCTTGGCGGAGCGGACTCCCGCCGACGCGGCGATCCCGTCGCGGGTCACACTCTCGCCGCGTCGCGATGGTCGAGGAACCAGCGATAGGCGTCGCGCAGGCCATCCTCGAGCGAGATCGACGCCCGCCAGCCGAGGGCGGCCAGACGCGACACGTCCATGAGCTTGCGCGGCGTACCGTCCGGCTTGCTCGCGTCGAAAATGAGGCGCCCGCCGAAACCGGTGACCTTTGCGACGGTTTCGGCCAGTTCGCGGATGGTGCAGTCGATCCCGGTGCCGACGTTGATGTGCGACAGCATCGGCTTCGTGTTGGCCCGCCAGGTCGCGTCGTCGAGTTCCATGACGTGGACGCTGGCGTCGGCCATGTCGTCGACGTGGAGGAACTCGCGCATCGGCTTGCCGCTGCCCCACACCACCACCTCCTCGTCCCTGCGCGCCACCGCCTCGTGGAAGCGCCGCAACAGGGCCGGGATGACGTGCGAATTCTCGGGATGGAAGTTGTCGTTGGGGCCGTAGAGATTGGTCGGCATGACCGACCGGTAATCGCGGCCGTACTGCCGGTTGTAGCTCTCGCACAGCTTGATGCCGGCGATCTTGGCGATGGCGTACGGCTCGTTGGTCGGCTCGAGCGTGCCCGTCAGCAGCGCGTCCTCGCGCATCGGCTGCTCCGCCAGCTTCGGATAGATGCAGGATGAGCCGAGGAACAGCAGCTTCTGCACGCCGCTGGTGTGGGCGGCGTGGACGATGTTGGCTTCGATGACCAGGTTCTCGTAGATGAACTGCGCCGGGTAGGTGTCGTTGGCGTGGATGCCGCCGACCTTGGCCGCCGCGAGATACACCTGATCGAACCGATGTTCGCTGAAGAAGCGCATCACCGCCGCCTGATCGGTGAGATCGAGCACGCCGCGACCGGCGGTGACGATACCGGTGTGGCCCTTGGCCTCCAGACGCCGGACGATGGCCGATCCGACCATGCCGCGATGGCCGGCGACGAAGATTCGCTGGTCGGTTGCCGCCACCATCTCAGGTCTCCATCGAGATCGGCATCTGGTAGCCGTGTTTCTTCAAGAGGGCGTGGCGCCTCGCCTCGTGCAGGTCGGCCGCGACCATCTCGGCGCACATCTCCTCGACCGTGATCATCGGCTCCCAGCCGAGCTCGCGCTTGGCCTTCGACGGGTCGCCGAGCAGGGTCTCGACTTCCGACGGGCGGAAATAGCGCGGGTCGACCGAGACGACCACGTCGCCCGGCTTCACCGCCGGCGCCTTGTCGCCCGCGACCGCCTCGACGATGCCCTTCTCGTCGACGCCGCTGCCCTCGAAGCGCAGGGTCAGCCCGAGTTCGGCCGCCGACATGCGGATGAAGTCGCGCACCGAGATCTGCTTGCCGGTGGCGATCACGTAATCCTGCGGTTTCTCCTGCTGCAGCATCATCCACTGCATGCGGACGTAGTCCTTGGCGTGCCCCCAGTCGCGCAGCGCATCGATGTTGCCCATGTAGAGGCACTTCTCCAGGCCCTGGGCGATGTTGGAGAGGCCACGGGTGATCTTGCGGGTGACGAAGGTTTCGCCGCGACGTGGCGACTCGTGATTGAACAGAATGCCGTTGCAGGCGTACATGCCGTAGGCCTCACGGTAGTTCACCGTGATCCAGAAGGCGTAGAGCTTGGCGACCGCGTAGGGGCTGCGCGGATAGAAGGGGGTCGTTTCCTTCTGCGGCACCTCCTGGACGAGGCCGTAGAGCTCCGAAGTCGAGGCCTGATAGAAACGGGTCTTCTTCTCGAGGCCGAGGAAGCGGATCGCTTCGAGGAGCCGCAGCGTGCCCATCGCGTCGACGTCGGCGGTGTATTCCGGCGCCTCGAAGCTCACCGCGACATGGCTCTGGGCGCCGAGATTGTAGACCTCGTCCGGCTCGACCTCCTTGAGGATCCGCGTCAGGTTCGAACTGTCGGTGAGATCGCCGTAGTGCAGGACGAAACCGCGGTGGTCGACGTGCGGATCCTGGTAGATGTGGTCGATTCGCTGGGTGTTGAACGAGGAGGCGCGCCGCTTGATACCGTGCACCTCGTAGCCCTTCGCCAAGAGAAACTCCGCGAGATAGGACCCGTCCTGGCCGGTCGTACCGGTGATCAACGCCTTCTTCATGGGAAATCCCTACAGATCGAAACAGACGGGTCATTCCCTACCAGATCCGGCAGGCATCACAAAGCGCCTCGGGCGGGAGACCGGTGAGCGCCGCGATGCCGCCCTGCCGCCGCTGCGACGGGACGCGGCTCGTTCTCACCCGGCGATGCGGCGTCAGAGGCGGCGATAGAGCTTGTCTCGCGTGTATTTCCGCTCGAGCAGCGTCTTTTCCACGACGTAGCCCTTCGCCTCCAGATGGGTCGCCGTCTTTTCGTCGTAGAGATCCTCGGCGACGATCCAATCCGGCGCGTGCCTTTCGAAGTCGAGGCCCTCGAGGACGTCGATCTCGGCTCCTTCGACATCGAGGATGAGCAGATCGATCTTCTCGATCCGGTGCCGATCGAAGAGAGCGCTGATCGGCACCGCCGCCACGTCGATCTCCTGGCGGGGTCGGCGGGCGAATCCCTCGCCTCGATCGAGCCAGGTCTCTCGCTCGGCTCCGTCGAGGGCGCTGGTGTCCGCCACCGACATCAGGCCGACATCGACGAGTGTGACGTGCGAGACGGTTCGGGCCGCGGAGACGCAGGCGGCGTGTTCGACGATCACGCCGGGGCGGCTCCTGCAGCACTTGGCGAAGGTCCCGGGGTTGGCCTCGATCAGCATGCCGCGCCAGCCGCGCTTCTCCAGGATGACCGAATTGCTCTGGTTGACGCCGTCGTGGGCTCCGATCTCGACGAAGAAGCCGCGATCCACCGGGACGCTCTCGAGGATCCGCAGATCGAGCTCGTCGAGCCCATAGCTCTCCTTCGCGAAATCGCACGCCGGCGTCGTCCGATCGTAGACCCGCCAAGCGAGCGACAGTGGAATCATGCTCAGCGGAGGTCTGCGCAGGTGCTCGCCGTCGCGGTGGAAATGGCCGATGTTCTCGGAGATTCCGGTGTTGTGGATCTGGCGTTGCGCGGTTCGCCGATGTTTCAGATCGAGGATCGCGGTGGTCAGGGCGGTCGCCGAGTCCCAGGAGAAGCCGCGGGCCAGCACCCTGAGCACGTCGCGGCCCGGGGTGACGTCGAGGCGACGCCGGACCTCGGGGGTCAGGGCCTCGGCGACGAAGGCGAGATAGTCGGTCTCGCTCATGGCGATGAGTTCCGACAGGATCGGCAGGAGTTTCTCGATCTGGCGGGCGTGGGCCGCCCAGCCCCAGCCCTGGAACCGACTGAAGTCGCGGTCGTCGGCCGGCTCGCAGCCGAAATGGTGTCCGTAGACCGAGTGAGACCTGTGCGCGGATAGCCCTCGACGACCGTCTGCTGACGTGATTCACTCAA
>CALBKH010000056.1 GCA_937892955.1 uncultured Alphaproteobacteria bacterium | reverse complement strand
CCTCCTCATCCGCGTGCAGGGTGCGGGTCGCGCTGCGATGCAGCTCTGGACTGCTGTCGGTTCGATGAGGCCGTGAAGGCACTCGACGAGAAGCGAAACCGACCTCCGCTCTGATCGACGGCATCCCGTCGAACCCCTGCCTTCCACGATCAACCCGCTTCGGGGTCGGCTACGCATGCGTGCCGCCGACCGACCGGGGCCGGTTCGGTGATCGCGGCCGGGGTTCGACCACAGGGCGCCACCGAGCGGGGATCGGCCCCGCTCCCGGATGGAGCCTCCCCCGTGTCCCACGATCTCGCTCTCGCTCGGTCTCATGCGCTCGATCTCGCCCGTACCCTGATGGTCCCGGTCGTTCTCTTTCGCTCCGGCGCCGAATTCGGCGTCCTGCCGGCCGACGAACTCGACGAGGGCGACGATGTCGAGGTCCTCGCCGAATACGATCCGTGGCGGGCTCATTGAGCCCGCTTCCCCACGCGACGAAGGCGCCCCGATAAGGAGGCGTGCCGCGGCGACCGAGGCCCGCCCCTCGGGCGCCCGCCGTGCCGGGAGGCCGCGAGAGGGAGAGGGCGGACGGCAGGTCGGTGACGGGTGAGGGCCGGAGAGAGGGTCTTCCGGCGCCCGTCGCGGAGATCGGTTCCATGAACATGCAGGTTCTCGATGCGCGGCGCGAGGCGAGCGGCGGCTACAAGGTGGATGTGACGCGCGGCGAGCGGGTCGGGCGGGTGTCGTCGGAGTGGTTTTCGCGGCCTGACGACGAGCGGTTCCTGTCGCTCGGCGATCTGGGCCGCGCCGTGCGTGACCGGTCGGAGCGCAGCCGTACCCGCGTCGTCGCGACCGACCTAATCCAGTTCGAGGCGAACCGCAGCGACGGTGAGCGCCTGGCGCTGATCCTGCCGGGGGCGGAGGCGCCGGTCGTTCCGACGCATTGGAGCTTCGGCCAGCTCGCCGCCCAAGTCGGTGCGCCGGCCGCCTACCTCCGTCAGCTCCCCGCCGCGCTCGCCGGCATCAATCTGCAGTATGGGCTCGGCACCCACCGCGGCGAGCAGATCAAGACGCTCGAGACCGACGACGGTAGGGTCGAGCTGCGTGCGGTCACCGGCCCGGACTATGGCCGCATCTACGACCACGAGCTGGTCGAGGCGGTGCAGCGCATCGCCGGCAACGGCACCGGCGACACGCGCTGGAAGATCCCGGGCGTGCTCGACTGGTCGACCGGCATCTACAACCCGTGCGTCGACGCGACCCGGGACACGACGACACTCTATGCCAGCGACCGCGATGTGTTCCTGTTTCTGGTCGACGATCTCAACCCGATCGAGGCGGGGCGGCTGCCCGACGGCTCGCCCGACCTGTTCTTCCGCGGCTTCTACTGCTGGAACTCGGAGGTCGGCGCCAAGACGCTCGGCATGGCGAGCTTCTACCTGCGCGCCGTGTGTCAGAACCGGAACCTGTGGGGCGTCGAGGATTTCGAGGAGATCACCATCCGCCATTCCAAATACGCCGCCTCACGCTTCGCCCACGAGGCGGCGCCGGCGCTGATGAACTTCGCCAATTCGTCGCCCCGCCCCTTCGTCGAGGGCATCCGGGCGGCGCGGGAGCGGATCGTCGCCAAGACCGACGAGGACCGCGGCGACTTCCTGCGGCGCCGTGGCTTCTCGAAAGGCGAGACGGCGAAGATCATCGAGACGGTGCTCGCCGAGGAGGGCCACCCGCCGGCGAGCATCTTCGACTTCGTGCAAGGGATCACGGCGGTCGCCCGCGACAAGCCGCATCAGGATGCCCGCCTCGACATGGAGGCGAAGGCGAAGAAGCTGCTCGACCGGGCGGCCTGATCCCGAGGGCGGGGGGGGAGCTCCTCATCCTCGCTTCCCTGCCCCGCCCGTGTTTCCGCCCCTGCGGCGCCGTCCTCGAGAGGAAGAGGGCGGCGCTGCGCTTCGTGACGAGTTCGGGCCGAAGAGAGAGTCTCTCGGCGCTCGTCGTGGAGCAGGATCCATGACCAAGACTTCCCCGAAGATCACGCTGGCGTCGTCGCGCGACATTCCCTTCGACAAGCTGGTGCTGAGCCAGTCGAACGTCCGGCGCGTCAAGGCCGGGCTGTCGATCGAGGAGCTCGCCGAGTCGATCGCCCGGCGCGGGCTCATCCAGTCGCTGCACGTCCGTGCCGTGGTCGATGCCGAGGGCCGCGAGACCGGCCTCTTCGAGGTGCCGGCCGGCGGTCGCCGCTACCGTGCGCTCGAGTTGCTGGTGAAGCAGAAGCGCCTTGCCCGGACCGCGCCGGTGCCCTGCGTCGTCTCCGAGGCCAAGGGCGACATCCTGATCGACGAGTTGTCGCTCGCCGAGAACATCGAGCGGGCGCCGCTCCATCCGCTCGATCAGTTCCGCGCCTTCCAGGCGATGCGCGACAAGGGGATGACCGAGGAGGCGATCGCCGCCGCCTTCTTCGTCGGCGTCGCCGTGGTGAAGCAGCGCCTGCGTCTCGTCACGGTGTCACCGAAGCTGCTCGATCTCTACGCCGAGGACGCGATGACGCTCGAGCAGCTGATGGCCTTCACCGTCTCCTCCGATCACGCCCGCCAGGAGCAGGTGTGGGAGGCGGTTCGCCAGGGTTGGCAGAAGGAGCCGTGGAACATCCGGCGGGCGCTGACCGAGACCTCGATCGCGGTCACCGACAAGCGCGCTCTCTTCGTCGGCGTCGAGGCCTACGAGGCGGCGGGCGGTACCGTGCTGCGTGACCTCTTCCAGACCGACGGCGGCGGCTGGCTCGAGGACGTCGCCCTGCTCGATCGGCTGGTGGCCGAGAAGCTGAAGGCCGCAGCCGACGAGATCGTGGGCGAGGGCTGGAAGTGGGTCGAGGCCGCCATCGGCTTCCCCTATGGCCACACCCAGGGCCTGCGTCGGCTCACCGGCGCGGCCGTCGACCTGACCGAAGACGAGCGTGCGACGATCGCCGCGCTGGAAGCCGAACGCGATCGTCTCGAGGCGGACCACGCCACGGCCGACGAGTACCCGGAAGAAGTCGATGAGCGGCTCGGTGAGATCGAGACGGCGCTCGCCGCCTTGGAGGATCGCCCGGTGCGCTTCGATCCGGTCGAGGTCGGCCGCGCCGGCGCCTTCGTCGGGCTCGATCCGCAGGGGCGTTTGACGGTCGAACGGGGCTATGTCCGCTCCGAGGACGAGCCGATGATCGACGCGGAGACCGGTGAGATCCTCGAAATGGAGGACACCTCTGAACCCAGTCGCCAGGAGCCGATCCCGCGGCCGAGCACCGCCACCTTCGCCGGAGAACCGGTCGCTGCGAACGAGACGGACGAGGATGACGACGGGCTGAAGCCGCTCCCCGATCGGCTCCTCGCCGAGTTGACCGCCCATCGCACGCTGGCGCTCCGCGACGCGGTCGCCGGCCATCCGCAGGTCGCGATGACGCTGCTGCTGCACAAGCTGGTGTCGGACACGTTCTCGTCGCGGGCTCCGACCGGTTGCCTCGAGGCGAGCGTCCGCCAGGTCTGGTTCCCCGCGCAGAACGAGGAGCTGAAGGACTGCCCGTCGGCCAAGGCGGTCGCCGAGCGACAGGAGCAGTGGGGCGATCATCTGCCCGCCGACGACGAGGCGCTGTGGCACTGGCTCGATGCGCTCGACGAGGCGAGCCGGATGGCGCTCCTCGCCCACTGCGTTTCCTACGGCGTCAACGCCCTGCATGAGAAGCCGAACCCTTACGGCGGCTCCGGTGTGACCGAGCATGGCCTGAGGACGCGTCTCGCCCAGGCCGATCGGCTCGCCCGCGCCGTCGGGCTCGACATGGTGGAGGCGGGTTGGCGGCCGACGGTCGCCAACTACCTCGGCCGCGTCCCCAAGGCGCGGATCCTCGAGGCGGTGCGCGAGGGCGCCGGCGAACGGGCGGTGCAGCTCTTCGACCACCTGAAGAAGGGCGATATGGCGAAGGAGGCCGAACGCCTGCTCGCCGAGACCGGTTGGGTGCCGGAGCCGCTGCGGCGGGTGGATCTCGACGACACGGTCGCCGAGCCGATGATCGAACCGAACGACGGTGACGACGGCGATCTGCCGGCCTTCCTCGGCTCGGCCGACGACGATGGCGCGACGGCCGACGACGAGGAGCTCTCCGCCGCGGCGGAGTGATCGCAGGATACGGGGAGGGGCCTCAGCCTCTCCCCACTTCCATCGCCGATCCCGCGCCCGGCGGTCGATGCCGGGTGAATTCGTTTCAGGAAAGGTCTCCCCCATGAGCATCCCCGAACACGCGCGAGCGAACTTCGAGACGCTCGTTCGCGCGGCGAAGAGTGACGATCTCGCCCTGATGGAATGCGCCGACGCCGAGACCGGCGCCCCGCGCCGGGTCATCTGCGCGGTCGGACGCGCCGGAGAGGACTTCCTCTTCACCCCCTTCGGCCATCTCGCCGAGGGGAACCCGTTCGATGCCTATGTTCCGCCGAACTGAATACGACGAGGACTTTCCGGTTCCTCGTCGTGGTGTTCGCTTCGCGATCCGGCGCCCTGTGCTCGCAGGGCGCCGTTTTTCGTTGGGAGTGTCCGAAGAGGAAGAGGGCTGCCGGGGCGAGGTGAACCCGAGCGGAAGGAGAGAGCGCCGGTCGGGAGAACTCGTCCTCGCTCTCCTTGGAGTTCCCGATGAACGTCATTCCGTCTCCCTCACATACCGCGACCGCGTCAGCTGTCGCGCCCACTGCGGCGATCCTCGCCGCCGCACGCACGCTGCTGCCCCAACTCGAACGAGGCCAGCCGATCGACACCAGGCATTTGCGTGAGGCCATGGAAGCGGCCTTTGGTGTTTCCGACGCCGCCGGCGCCTGGGATTGGAAGGACGCCTATGAAGCCGGGGAGGTCGCGACCGTCCTCTTTCTGCGGAAGTTCGGCGCTGCCCTCTTCCGCAAGGCATCGAAGCCGGCTGTCCGGCTCGCCGCGCTCGAGAAGATCGCTGCACTCCTGCCGACCCACAGTCGCCGTTCGGAGGAGAGCCGGGCGTTGCAGCAGTTCTCGACGCCGGTCCCGCTCGGACTCGCCGCCGTCCTCGCCGCCGCGATCGGACCGGGTGATCTGGTGCTGGAGCCGTCTGCCGGCACCGGGCTCATGGCCGTCCTCGCAGAGATCGCCGGTGGCCGGCTCCTCCTCAACGAGCTCGCCGAGATCCGCGCCGAACTGCTGACGGCGCTCTTCCCGTCGGCCCCGATCACGCGCTTCAACGCCGCGCAGATCGACGATCATCTCGACCCGGATGTCCTTCCCTCCGTCGTGGTGATGAACCCACCGTTCTCGGCGCTGGCGCATGTCTCGGGCCGCGTCGCCGATGCCGCCGTCCGCCACGTCGCCTCGGCGCTCGCTCACCTCGCTCCTGGTGGCCGGCTGGTCGCGATCACCGGCGCCGCCGTCGGTCCGGAGATGCCCGAGTGGCGGGATACCTTCGTGCGTCTCCAGGAACGCGGTCGCGTCGTCTTCACTGCGGCGATCGCCGGCTCGGTCTTCGCTCGGCACGGGACGACGGTTCCGACCCGGCTGACCGTGATCGACAAAATCCCGGCCGACGATCCGACGGTATTGCCCGCAGCGGTCGGCATGGCGCCCGACGTCGCGACGTTGATGACCTGGATCGAGACGCAGGTGCCACCGCGCCGACCCGCCGCTCTGCCGTCGACCCGCGCTCCTCTGCTGCCGATCCCCGCGCCTCGGGCGCGACGATCGCTCCGCGAATCCGTTCGGCCGCACCCGTCCGCGGCGACGTCTTCCGAACCGCAGGGTATCGAATTCGCCTACGAGACCGTCGACTGGACGCCGCCCGAGGGGACCCGGCTGACCGAGGCGCTCTACGAGGACTATACCCTCCAGTCGATCCGCATCCCCGGCGCCGCACCCCATCCGACCCGGCTGGTGCAGTCGGCCGCCATGGCCTCGGTCGCGCCGCCGAAGCCGAGCTACCGGCCGAGACTTCCCGCCGACATCCGAGACCGTCTCTCCGAGGCGCAGCTCGAGACGGTGATCTATGCCGGAGAGGCGCATGCCGGGCATCTCGCCGGTTTCTGGACGGTCGACGAGACCTGGGACGTCGTGAGGGCCGCGCCCCTCGATGCCGAAGACGCCGTTCGCTTTCGCCGTGGCTTCATGCTCGGCGACGGTACCGGCGCCGGTAAGGGCCGCCAGTCGGCCGGGATCATCCTCGACAACTGGCTGCGGGGGCGGAGGAAGGCGCTGTGGATCTCGAAGTCCGACAAACTGATCGAGGACGCGCAACGCGATTGGGCGGCACTCGGCCAAGAACCTCTGCTCGTCACGCCGCTGTCGCGGTTTGCGCAAGGGCGGCCGATCACCCTCACCGAGGGCATCCTCTTCACCACCTACGCGACGCTGCGCTCCGAGGAGCGCGGCGACCGAGCCTCGCGCGTCCGCCAGATCGTCGACTGGCTGGGGTCTTCCTTCGACGGGGTGATCGTCTTCGACGAGAGCCACGCCATGCAGAACGCCGGCGGGGGCAAGAGCGAGCGCGGCGACGTCGCCCCCACACAGCAGGGTCGCGCCGGGTTGCGTCTTCAACATGCCCTTCCCGACGCCCGCGTCGTCTACGTCTCGGCGACCGGCGCCACCACGGTCCACAATCTCGCCTATGCCCAACGGCTCGGCCTCTGGGGTGGAGAGGATTTCCCCTTCGCGACACGGGCGGAGTTCGTCGAGGCGATCGAAGCCGGCGGCGTCGCTGCGATGGAGGTGCTCGCCCGCGATCTGCGCGCGCTCGGTCTCTACACCTCGCGTTCGCTCTCCTATGAGGGCGTCGAATACGAGCTGCTCGAACATCGGCTGACCGAAGAGCAGCGCCGCATCTACGACGCCTATGCCGGCGCCTTCGCCATCATCCACCGCAATCTCGATGCGGCGATGAAGGCCGCCAACATCACCGGCTCGGAGGGCACGCTGAACGCCCGCGCGAAGTCGGCCGCGCGCTCCGCCTTCGAGAGCGCCAAGCAGCGCTTCTTCGGCCATCTCCTCACCTCGATGAAGACGCCGACGCTGATCGCCTCGATCGAGCGTGATCTCGAGGCGGGCCACGCCGCCGTCGTCCAGATCGTCTCGACCGGCGAGGCGCTGATGGAACGCCGCCTCGCCGAGATCCCGGCCGAGGAGTGGAACGACGTCCGCGTCGACATCACGCCACGGGAATATGTCCTCGACTATCTCGCCCATTCCTTCCCGGTTCAGCTCTACGAGCCCTTCACCGATGGCGAGGGCAACCTCGCATCCCGCCCGGTCCATCGTGACGGGCAGCCGGTCGAGAGCCGCGAGGCGGTCGCGCGTCGTGACGAGCTGATCGAGCATCTGGCGAGCCTGCCGCCGGTGCCCGGAGCCCTCGACCAGATCGTCCAGCGCTTCGGCACCGAGAAGGTCGCCGAGGTGACGGGTCGCTCCCGCCGCATCGTCCGCAAGGGTGACCGCTTCGTCGTCGAGACCCGCGCCCCCTCGGCCAATCTCGCCGAGACCGCCGCCTTCATGGACGACGGCAAGCGCATCCTCGTCTTCTCCGACGCCGGTGGCACCGGGCGCAGCTATCACGCCGATCTCGCGGCTAGAAACAAGCGACCGCGCATCCACTATCTGCTCGAGCCCGGCTGGAAGGCGGATGCCGCAATTCAGGGGCTCGGTCGCACCAACAGGACCAATCAGGCTCAGCCACCGCTGTTCCGCCCAATCGCCACCGACGTGAAGGCGGAGAAGCGGTTCCTCTCGACCATCGCTCGCCGCCTCGACACGCTCGGCGCCATCACCCGCGGCGAACGCCAGACCGGCGGGCAGGGCCTGTTCCGCCCCGAGGACAATCTCGAAAGCGCCTATGCCCGCGACGCGTTGCGCCAGCTCTATCAGCTGATCGTGAGGGGCAAGATCGAAGGCTGCTCGCTCCACGACTTCGAGACCGCGACCGGCTTGAGGCTCACCGACGAGACGGGCCTCCGCGACGAGTTGCCGCCGATCACCACCTTCCTGAACCGTCTCTTGGCGCTGACCCTCGATCTTCAGGCAATCCTCTTCACCGCCTTCGAGCAGTTGCTCGACGCGCGGGTCCAGGGCGCGATCGCCGGCGGCGTCTACGATCTCGGGCTTGAGACGCTGACGGCGGAGAGTTTCGTCATCACGGATCGGGCGACCATCTACACCCATCCGACGACCGGCGCCGAGACACGGTTGCTCACGCTTACAGAACGCCGCCGCAATCGGCCGATGTCGCTCGACGACGCCCTCGACCTGCTTCGACGCGACGGTGCGCGGCTGCTGGTCAACGAGCGCTCCGGCCGCGCCGCGGTCGAGGTTCCGGCGCCGTCTCTGATGCTCGACGACGGCGAGATCGAGCGGCGTGTCCGTCTGATCCGGCCGATGGAGAGCCCGTCGGTCTCGAAGGCCTCGATGACGGAGAGCCGATGGGAGCCGGCCGATCGCGAGACCTTCGCACTCGCGTGGCGGAAGGAGGTGCTGGCGACGCCGCCCTTCACCGAGACGACGCTCCACATCGTCGCCGGGCTCCTACTGCCTGTCTGGAAGCGGCTACCGAACGAGTCGACCCGGGTCTATCGCCTCCAGACCGACGACAGCGAGCGCATCATCGGCCGGCGGGTCTCGGCCGCCTGGGCCGCGACCGTGACCGCGACGGATGCCCCGACGCTTTCCCCGGCAGCGGCCCATGCCGCCGTGATCGAGGGGCGGACCCTCGTCGATCTCGAAGAGGATCTCCAGCTCCGCCGGGTGCGGGTCATGGGGACGAACCGCATCGAGCTCGTCGGCTTCACCGATGCGATGCGCGACCGGCTGCGCGCCTACGGCCTCTTTACCGAGATCATATCCTGGAAGCTGCGGTTCTTCGTTCCCACCAACACGGGTGGCGTCGACATCCTCGGCCGGCTCCTGGAGGCCTATCCGATCCGGCGCCTCACCGAGCGCGAGGCCTCGTGATGTCCCAGAGCGAGGCTGCGGAGCTGGCGCATCGTCTCGCACATCGCGCGGAGGCGGCGTGCCGTTTCTATCTCTTCAACGGTCGCCGGCAGGGACGCTGGTGGCAGGTCGGCGACGTTCGCAACACGCCCGGCCGCTCGATGTTCGTTCGGCTCTTCGGCGACACCCGGGGCCCGGCCGGCAAGTGGTGTGATGCCGCCACCGGCGAACACGGCGACCTCCTCGACGTCATCCGCGAGGCGCTCGGGCTCATCCGCTTTGCAGACGTGCTGGAGGAGGCCCGGCGGTTCCTCGGCGATGCTCAGGGCGAGGTGTCGTTCGCAAGCCGAGGGGCCACCGCGTCACGTTCATCTCTGCGGTCGGTGGAAGCCGCCCGCCGGCTCTTTCGCCTGTCGCAGCCGATCGGCGGTACGCTCGCCGAGACCTATCTGCGCACACGCGGTCTCGCCGACCTCTCCGGTACCGAATGCCTGCGCTTCCATCCCCGTTGCTGGTGGCGGTCGGACCTCGGTCCGAGCGAAGCCCACCCGGCGCTGATCGCCGCCGCCACCGATCTCGATGGCCGGATCACCGGCGTCCACCGCACCTGGCTTTCTGCCGAAGGAACGACCAAGGCGCAGCTCGATCCGCCGAGGAAGGCGATGGGCAATCTCCTCGGTCATGCGGTTCGGTTCGGCAGGGTGGACGACGTGTTGGCGGCCGGCGAGGGCATCGAGACGGTGCTCTCGCTTCGACAGGTTCTGCCCTTCCTTCCGGCGATCGCCGCGCTCTCGGCGGCCCACCTCGCGGCCGTCCGTCTTCCGGCAACGGTGCGACGCCTCTATGTGCTCCGTGACCGTGATCCGGCTGGGAAGCAAGCGTGCACGCGATTACTCGACCGGGCGATGGCCGTTGGGATCGAGGGGGTGCTCCTGTTGCCGAGGCTTGGGGACTTCAACGAAGACCTAGGCTGTTTCGGCGCCGACAGCTTGCGGAATTGGATCCGACCGCAGCTCGTCGCGGGGGACGCCGAGCGGTTCATGGCCCGGATCGCGTGAGTGGTGAGGCAGGGGAGGGGTGCCGTCGTCGCACCCCCGGCTGCCCGGAGGTCGGGTGGGACCGCGTCCCGGCCTTGCGAGAGGGCGATCGGCTCGACGGTCGGGACGGTCCGGCAACGGCTGCGGCCGACGATCTTCCGCCGCCCCTCCGGGGCTTTGCATCGCGAAACAAGATCGCCGGCCTACGCCGTCCTCCGCTCCGCTTCGGCCCGGTGATTTCACCGGGTGCAGGTCCGTCCGCGCCCGTGAGCTTCGTCGCCATCAGGCCGCGAGGGCGCGGTCCAACCGACGGAGCATCCCATGAGCGGGCACGACGACTTCGAACCTCATCACGCCGCCTCTTCGACCGATCGTCTCCTCACCGAACTTCAGCTCTACGGCTGGCGCCCCTTCCAGGACGAGCCCGATCCTCGGCCACTTCCTGAGGCCCCCCGCGTCGCCGGCGCCATCGCCGACATCTTCGACGCCCTGATCTCGACGCTCGCCGATACCCGCCTCGAACCCGATCTCGACGATCTCCTCTGGTCGACCGTCAACCTCTTCCACCGCGCCTGCCGACGGATCGAAGGCGAGCTAGACGAGAACGAGGCGGCGCAACGTCGCTCACAGGCCGAACAGGATGGCAGCGAGGTGCGCTCTGTCGAACTGGAACGGCTGATCGCCGAAGGGCTGACCCTGATCGAACGCCGCGAAGCCTTCGAATTGATGCGCGATCAGGCCGCCGAACACCACGAACGCCACACCGGCTCGTTCTGGCGTCCGCACGTCGGATCGATGGTCTCCCATCGCAACCTCACGTCAGCGGTCGTCGACAGCCGCGATTTCCTCGCCGCGAAGCGCCGCGCCGAGACCGAGGTGATGGTGCCGGCGGGTCCGAAGATTGCCTTCACCGGCGGTGACACCGCCGATCACACGACCATTTTCGCCAAGCTCGATCAGATCCGTGCGAAGCACCCCGACATGGTGCTACTGCACGGCGGATCGCCGAAGGGCGCCGAGAAGATCGCCGCCCGCTGGGCCGACATCCGCAAAGTTCCGCAGGTCGCCTTCAAGCCCGACTGGACCAAGCACGGCAAGGCCGCCCCGTTCAAGCGCAACGACCAGATGCTCGGCGTGCTACCGATCGGCGTCGTGGTCTTCCCCGGCACCGGCATCCAGGACAACCTCGCCGACAAGGCACGCAAGCTCGGTATCCCGGTCTACCGGTTCGGCAAGGGCGGCGCGTGAGCGCCGCTTTTCCATCCAGGCGATGGGCTTGTCTCGCCCCGTTCCTACCGTTCGCCCGGAATCGCGATGAGCGGTCGGGCTGCACCACGCGAAGATGCAGCCGTACCTCCAGTCACTCCTGCTGATCCAGGCCGAACGCCGGATGATGGTTCAGCTCTCCGCACGGCTCGGTGTCGTCGAAGGGCAGGGCCAGAACCACCTCAGGCGGACAGCCGGCGACTTCCAGGCCGGGGTAGGTCCGGAAGCCGAACCGGCCATAGTAGCCTGGGTCGCCGACCAACGCCGCGCCGCGGTTGGTCGCCCGCAATCGATGCAGGGCTTCGGCCATCAGAGCCGAGCCGATCCCCTGGCGATGCCGCACCGGCGTGACGGCAAGTGGGCCGATCAACCCCCAGCCGTCCTGCGTCCCGATCCGGGCCATCGAGGCGGCCAGATGGCCCACCACCTTGCCGTCTTCCTCGGCCACCAGCGAGAGGGTGAGGGCACCTGCCGCCCGCAGTCGCTCGACGATGGCCGCCTCGGTTCCGGTGGACTGCGCGAGCAGACGCATGGCTTCAGTGACGATCCGGCCGATCGCTGCGATGTCGGCAATGGTTTCGCTGCGGATCAGCATGTCATGCTCCCCGATTGTCGAGTTGTGCACGAACGGAGATCCGGCCGCGTTTCGAGATCCGATACGGGCTGCCCGATTTGGATTCGATCAGGCGCCTGCGGCGCAATCGGGCGAAGTTGGTCAGATCAAAGTCGACGAGGATCATTCCCTCACGCGTGACGCAGGTCACGGAGGTGATCTTGGGGCCATCGCCTCGCTCGTGTCGGATGAAGCCACCGAGGGCCAGAACGTGCAGCGCACGTTGTTCGTTTTGCGAGATGTTCATGGATGTCTCGTATGACAGACGTGAAAAAACACCCCGAGCGCGCTTGCGCTCGGCGGTTTGGAATTCACGAGGCTCTCCGAGATTCAGAGAGCCGTATCACACAAGCTCTGACATCCAATCTCCAACGATCGAGCAGCGAGTATCGTCACCACTCGGATTACCAATCTAGGGAACGCCCGCCTCTGGAACAACCCCGTAGATTGACGGCCGTAGAGGCTAGTGAGGCGCTCAATTGCCATCTCCGTGATCGGCGTCGGTGCCGGTTTCCGGCGCGACGAGTCCGTTCGCCAGCCGCACGCGAATCTGCCCCGGCGGTCTTGTGCCGGCAACTTCCCGCGCAGTCGCTTTCGGGGTCTGCGTGATGGCGGAGCTCCCACCACTCTGCGGCTGGAGAAGGCGAACGAAACCGGCGTTGTTGGGTCGGCTTTCCGCTGGAGCGATTTCTGGAGGGTAGCGCAGCCCGGCGTGAAGCACCTCGAGGCGAGCTCGAGTTGCCTCCCCTGCAGCACGGTGAAACGAGCCATGTCTTGGGCCTTTCGTCTGCCGCGGTCGTCTCCTTCTACGCTTTGTGCCAGCCAGCCCCGCACGGCCTCTTCGTCTGGCTGATCTGGCCGAAGGACGGCTTCGCCTCGACCGCCTCTGCCGCAACGGTGCGTCGGGACTTTCTTCCCCTGCGAACGCGTTCGCATTCCTCGCGGTGACCAAGAAAGTCCCTCCTGCGCCGTCCTCCGCTGACGCTGCGGCCCTCGCGGGTGCGGCGGCGGTCGCCTCCGGTCTGTCGATCGCCATCGAGGCCGCAACGGGCGGGCTCGCAAACGGAAAGCGGAGACAAGACAATGGCGACCATCGGCACCTTCAAGAAGACCGGCTCGAACGAATTCACCGGCGAGATCGTCACCCTCAGCGTCCAGGCCAAGGGCGTGCGCATCGTCCCCGACCTGCGCTCCACCGGCGAGAACGCCCCGAGCCACCGGGTCCTGGTCGGCCGTGCCGAGATCGGCGCCGCCTGGTCCAAGCGCTCCGGCGAGGGCCGCGACTACCTCGGGCTCAAGCTCGACGATCCGAGCTTCAACGCTCCGATCTACGCCAACCTCTTCGACGACGAGGACGGCGACACCTTCTCGCTGATCTGGTCCCGTCCCAACGGGCGCCGCGGCGACTGAGCCGCCGATCGAGGTCCCGGCCTTCGGGCCGGGGCCTCTCACCCATAAATGGGCTCACGACCCTTGTGGTGTGATCGAACAGGCGATCGAACCGGCACCTGCTGCTCGGGGCAGCACCAGTTTTCCCGTCGATGCCTCGGGCAAGGCCGTCACACCCGGCGAGTCCAATCGGGTCCACTGCGCCCCGAATGCCGCAGTTCTCGAGAACCGACATGGTGTCGGTTGACGGGCGGTTCTGCGGTTGCGACCCTCGGTCATCAGAGGCAGCCATGAGGGCCCATGTCGGACGACATCGATCGAACCGCGAAGTTGGTGAGTGCGACGTTGCGGCTTCGTACGGCGTTTTCCAATGCACTGTTGGCGCTTGCGGAGATCGAAGGAGCCAATTCCCTTGAGGACGCCCGAACCAAGGCGCGAGCCGCTCGCCTCGCGGCTCGGGCGACACTCCGCGCAGGACGGCCTGATGCCGAGGGTGAATGAGCGGGTGGTCGCCGGCTTCGAGCGACGGGCCGATTCACCCGATCTTCGCCTGAAGAAGGTACCCGCGACGGCATTTTGATCGCGCGATCCCGGTGAACGAGGTCGCAGCCGCGGCCGATGCGTCGAACATTTCGATCTTTGTTCGAGACGCCCCGCCGATCCGCCCCCAGGTTCGGACGAGTGAGATGCCGCCGAAAAGGTTCGGCTCGATCGACAGGCGATAGAAGCGCGCCATGTTGCGGCTCGGATCGATGCGATGAAGGAGGAGGGGCTCGGGCGTCATGAGGCGAGTCTCCGCCGCTCGCGTCGGCGCGTCCAACGAGAGTTCGGAATCGATCGCGCTCGATCGATTCACGTCGTCGATGGTTCGGTCGATCGGGTGACGGCTGCTCCGTCATCTCCGGTCCGTTGTTCGAACCGGTTCTCGGCGACGCATCGCTTCATGTCGTCGCGCCGGAACCAGATGGCGCGACCACAGCGCAGCGGCGGGTTGCCGGCAGTGAAGACGATCTGCTCGTCGGTGCGCATCCGTAGCACCTCGTGCGGCAGGATCAGCGGCCGGCGGACGAGCTGCTTCGAGCGTGTGCGTGACGATCCCGACATCTGCGAACTGCGGCTCACCTGATCGACCTCGACGGTGGTGTCGCCGCAGCGCTTGGAGATATAGTCGGCGGTCTCCGGGTCGTTGATCGCGGCGAACGAGATCCACGAGGCCGACTCGAACCATTTCGAGGTGGCGTCGCGTCCGCCGTAGGCCTCGCGCATCTGACCGATCGACTGGAACAGCATCACCAGGGTGATGCCGTATTTGCGACCGGCGTCACGTGCCGTCTCTAGGATGCGCAGGTAGCCGAGGCGAGCGACCTCGTCGAGGAGGAACAGAGTGCGACCGGCGACGACGCCGTCGCGATTGTAGATGGCGTTCATCAGCGCGCCGATGACGACGCGGGCGAGGCCGGGATGGGTCTCGAGCGTCTTCAGGTCGATGTCGATGAAGATGTCGGTGGCGCCTTCCGCCAGCTCATCGGTCGAGAAGCTCGATCCGGAGACGAGGGCGGCGTAGTTCGGATAGGAGAGCCAGTGGGTCTCCTTCGCCGCCGAGGCGTAGACGCCGGAGAAGGTCTCCGGCGTCATGGCGATGAAGGGAGCGACGTTCTCGCGCACGAAGGCGGAGGTCGAGCGGTCCCAGATCGCCTGCAATCGCTCGCGCAGCTTCGGCTCGGGCTCCGCGAGGTTCTCGCGCACGCGGCGCAGCGTCTGATCTTCCGGGGCCGTGTGACCGGAGAGGCAGACGTCGCCGATCAGCGCGGTGAGGAGTTGCAGAGCGGCGGCGCGGAAGAAGTCGTCACGGGCCGAGCCGAGGCGCGGGTTGTCGGTGACGATCCAGCCGGCGACGGCGGCGATGTCCTCTTCTCGGGTGCCGCCGAAGCGGCCAATCCAGTCGAGGGCGTTGAAGCCGATCGCCGGCGTCTTGGGATCGAGGACGAAGACGCTGCGGCCGGCGCGACGGCGATGATCGGAGACCTGCGGCGCCACCTCGTTGGAAGGATCGAGCACGACGAGGCCCCCGCCCCATTTGAGGGCGGTCGGCACGGTGACGGAGGTCGTCTTGAAGCCACCCGAGCCGGCGAAGACGATGCCGTGCGAGGAACCGAAACCGCCGTCGAACGAGAGGAGGGAGGCCTTGCCGCCGGCACCCCAGGTTCCGGGATCGCGAGCGCGAAACGCCTCGCCCGATGCGCCGTCCCGGTCGACCCGGTAGCACTCGCCGACGACGATATCGCCGGTCATTGGAAAGAGACGCGCCGCTTCCGCGAGGCTCATCCAATCCGCCTCGCCGTGGACGGCGCGGCTGCCACGAATGCGTCGCGGCGCGGCGGACGCGAAGGCGGCATTGCCGCGCAACGCCACGCGTAAGCCGAAGACCCCGCAGAGAACGACGATCGCGATCCCGATACGGGTCGCGGGGTCGATCAGGGAGAGCGGTGAACGTCCGGCGGGCAGGAGATCGGCAACATTCTGAAGGCGCGTCACCTCGTTCACGACGGTGAGGGCGGTGATCGCGGCGGCCCCGACGACGACGCCCCAGCCGGCGGCTCGGATCGCGCGAGCGCCGTTCGCCGCGAAGAGGACGATGACGGCGACGGTGCCGGCGAGGGCGTAGGGAAGGACGAGGCCGACGTGCCCGAGCATCATCCGCGATGCCTCGGTTCTGCCGAACGCCGCGACCCAGGTCGGCGCCGCCGACGTCGCCACGTAGACGGCGACCATCGGCCCGAGCGCCACAAGGAACAGGACGATCCTATTCGGGGTCATCGCCGAAGGCCTCCGTGCCCAATGCCGTCAAACGGTCGCGCTCGACGGCATCGTGTTTCAGGCGGGCAGCGGCATCGATCAGGATGCCGAGCAGGAGCGCCCGCTTCTCCCACCGCAGGCCGGCTTTGACGATCAGGCCACCGAGCTGGATCTTCTCCCGTGTGTCCTTCTTCCGTGCCTCGAACTGGCTCGATCTGTTCATCCGCTCAGCCCTCGTCATCGCGGCTCTGAGGCTCGCCAACCGCGACCGGCGCTGGCGGCGTGGTGGTCCGCTCGCGCTTCTCTCCTCCCGTCCGAAACCTCGTCGCCAGGGTCTCGAAGGCGGCGACGAGCTCGGCGTCGTCGATCACGATCTCGCCGAGACCGGCCTTCAGCGCCAATCGGCCGATCCGTTCGGCCTCGCGCGTCTCCGCCGCCTTCAACTGCTCCTGCAGTCGGGCGATCTCGTCGCGGATCTTCGACGACGGCTTCTTCATGGGGCTGCGGTCCTTCTCGCTCGATCGGTCTTCGGTCGCGCGAGAGTCCGTCGGGAGAGCGCGAAGCGCACCCCGTCAAAAACGCCGGGTCGGCAGACCCGACCGTTTCCGAGATCATCCCGCCGTTCGACGAGAACGGCTACCCAAGGGCGCAGTAATACGTCGCGAGGCGCGACGTGCTGCTCGACTGCCCGAAGGTCCGGCCGTTCCCGACGAACCCTATGTGCATTTCATCTCCGGGATCTCGACCGCCGTGGCCATCACCCACTTCACTCCCCAGCTCATCGGTCGAGGTGGCGGTCGCAGCGTCGTGCTGGCGGCGGCCTATCGCCATTGCGCCCGGATGGAGCACGAGGCCGAGGCGCGCACCGTCGACTACACCGGCAAGCGCGGGATGATCCACGAGGCGTTCCTCTTGCCGCCGAATGCACCGGCCTGGGCGAAGGCGCTCGTCGCCGATCGTTCGGTCGCCGGCTCATCGGAAGCCTTCTGGAACCGGGTCGAAGTCTTCGAGACGCGAGCCGATGCGCAGTTCGCCAAGGAGTTCATCGTCGCCCTGCCGGTGGAGCTCTCGAGAGAGCAGAACATCGCCCTGGTCGATGCCTTCGTCGAGACCCAGGTGCTGGCGCGCGGGCAGGTCGCCGACTGGGTCTATCACAACGATCCGGGCAATCCGCACGTCCACCTGATGACCTCCTTGCGACCGCTGACCGAGGACGGTTTCGGGGGCAAGAAGGTGGTGGCGATCGGTGAGGACGGGCGACCGCTGCGCAATGCGGCGGGCAAGATCGTCTACCGACTGTGGTCCGGCGACAGATCCGAGTTCCTCGAGCAGCGCCAGGCCTGGCTCGATCTCCAGAACCGGCATCTGGCGCTCGCCGGTCTCGACGTGCGCGTCGACGGTCGCTCCTACGCGGAGCGCGGCCTCGACCTCGCCCCGACCTCCCACGTCGGCGTGGCGGCGAAGGCGATCGAGCGCAAGGAGGGCGGAGAGGGCAGGGGACCATCACTCGACCGACTGCGGGCCTTCGAGGACCGTCGTGCCGAGAATGTCCGACGCATCGAGCGCCGCCCCGAGATCGTCCTCGATCTGATCTCGCGGGAGAAGAGCGTCTTCGACCAGCGCGACGTCGCCAAGATCCTCCATCGCTGGATCGACGACGCGGCGACCTTCCAGACCCTTCTCGCCCACATCCTGCAGAGCCCGGAGGTTCTGCGGCTCGAGGCCGAGACGATCGACTTTGCGACCGGCGCGCGGACGCCGTCCCGCTTCACCACGCGCGAGCTGATCCGGCTCGAGGCGGAGATGGCACGCCGGGCGACCCATCTCGCGAATACCGCCGGCTTCAAGGTGAAGGCGACGGAGCGGGCGGCGATCTTCGAACGGCACACTCGGCTCTCGGCGGAACAGAGGACGGCGATCGAACACGTCACCTCGTCAGAGCGGATCGCCGCGGTCGTCGGCCGCGCCGGCGCCGGCAAGACCACGATGATGACGGCGGCGCGTGAGGTCTGGGAAGCGGCCGGCTTCCGCGTCGTCGGTGCCGCGCTCGCCGGCAAGGCGGCGGAAGGTTTGGAGACGGAAGCCGGCATCCACTCGCACACACTGTCGTCGTGGGAACTCCGCTGGGCGAAGGGGAAGGACCTTCTCGACGCGAAGACGGTCCTCGTCCTCGACGAGGCCGGCATGGTGTCGTCGCGCCAGATGGCGATCTTCGTCGAAGCGGCGGCGACGGCCGGCGCGAAACTCGTGCTCGTCGGCGATCCCGATCAGTTGCAGCCGATCGAGGCCGGCGCCGCCTTTCGTGCGCTGACCGAACGGATCGGCTACGCCGAGCTCGAGACCATCCATCGCCAACGCGAGCCGTGGATGCGAGCGGCGTCGCTCGATCTGGCGCGGGGTCGCGTCGCCGAAGCGCTCGCCGCCTATCGTGCCGAGCGCAGAGTCGTCGGAGCCTCATTCAAGGCCGAGGCGCTCGCGACGTTGATCGCCGATTGGAACCGCGACTACGATCCGGCGAAGTCGACGCTGATCCTCGCCCATCTGCGCCGTGACGTCCGCGCCCTCAACGACATGGCGCGCGCCAAGCTGGTCGAACGCGGCCTCGTCGGCCGGGGTCACATCTTCCGCACGGCGGACGGCGAGCGGCGCTTCGACGTCGGCGATCAGATCGTGTTCCTGAGGAACGAGGGATCGCTCGGCGTCAAGAACGGCATGATCGGCAAGATCGTCGCGTCGGAGCCTCGGCGCTTCACCGCCGAGATCGGCGAGGGCGCCAACCGTCGTCGGATCGAGATCGACCAGCGCTTCTACACCGACGTCGACCACGGCTACGCGACGACGATCCACAAGGCGCAAGGGGCGACCGTCGACCGGGTCAAGGTGCTGGCGACGCTGTCGCTCGACCGGCATCTCGCCTACGTGGCGATGACCCGCCATCGCGAGGATGCGACCCTCTACTACGGCCGGCGATCCTTCGAGAAGGTGGGCGGTCTCGGCGCGATCCTGTCGCAACGGCGGGCAAAGGAGACGACGCTCGATTACGCCCTTGGTGGTCTCTACGGCCCCGCGCTGCGGTTCGCCGAGGCGCGTGGTCTGCACCTCGTGCGTGTCGCACGAACGCTGGTGCGGGACCGTGTCGCGTGGACGATCCGGCAGAAGCAGCGGCTCGCCGACCTCGGCCGACGCCTCACCGCGCTCGGCCGCGAGCTCGGTCTCGCCACCCGCCCACACTCCCCCGAAGACACCGTGAAGAAGGAGCTGCGCCCGATGGTCGCCGGCATCACCACGTTCACCGAGACGCTCGGCTCTGCGATCGAGACCCGGATTCTCGCCGACCCCGGCGTCGGTAAGCAGTGGGGCGAGGTCACCAACCGCTTCCGCCTCGTCTTCGCCGATCCGGAGGCGGCGTTTCGTGTGCTCGATCTCGCCAGGATGTCGAGGGATCCGACGGCCGCGACTACGACGCTGGAGCGACTGGCGACCCGCCCGGAGACCTTCGGACCCCTGCGTGGCAAGACCGGACTGTTGGCGAGCAAGGTCGACCGGGACGACCGTCGCCGTGCCGAAGTCAATGCGCCCGCCCTGAGGCGCGACCTCGAACGCTGGCTACGCCTGCGCGCAGAAGCCGAGACGAAGTTCGAGGCCGAGGAGCGAGCGATCCGGCAACGTGCCGCGCTCGACATCCCGGCATTGTCGGCGGAAGCCGCCCGAGTGCTCGAGCGGGTGCGCGACGCCATCGATCGCAACGATCTGCCTTCGGCTCTCGAGTTCGCGCTCGCCGACCGCATGGCCAAGGCCGAGATCGACGGCTTCGCCAAGGCGGTCTCCGGGCGGTTCGGCGAGCGATCCTTCCTTGCCGACAGGGCGAAGGAGCCGACCGGTTCGGTCTTCGAGACGCTGGCGTCGGGCCTCTCCCCTGCTCAGCGCGAGCAACTGGCATCGGCCTGGCCGACGATGCGGACCGCACAACAGCTCGCCGCGCATGAGCGGACGGCGGTGGCCATGAAGCAGGCGGAGACGCTGCGCCGGGCGCAGAAGCCGCGGCAGGTCCTGCAATGACCAGAAGCCGAAGGCCACATCTCGCCCTGATCGCCGGCGGTCTCTTCGCTGCCCTCTTGGCGATCGGCGGCGGATGGGGCGGCCTCCGCCTCAATTCGACGCCGAGCCATCCGCTCGGTCTGTGGCGGATCGTACCGCTCGATCGACCGGTGGCCGTCGGTGATCTCGTCTTCGTCTGCCCACCGCGGAACGCCGTCTTCGAACTGGCGGCGGCGCGGGGCTATCTCCGCCCGGGTCTCTGCTCCGGATGGATCGGCCCCCTGATCAAGATCGTCGATGCTCGTGAGGGGCAGATGATCGGTATCGGCAGCTCGGTCACGATCGACGGGCGGCCGCTGGCGCATTCCGACGTTCGCTCGGTCGACGGCGAGGGCAGGGCGCTCGCACCCTGGTCCGGCGGGATCGTGCCGGCCGGTCACCTCTATCTCCACTCCGACTTCGTGGGGTCCTATGACTCGAGATATTTCGGGCCGGTTCCGGCCGAGGGTGTTCTCGGCCGCGCCGTGCCGGTGCTCACCTTCGCTCCTTGAGGCCGCACGATCCGTTCTGCTCGTCGTCGCGGCAGCGGTCGTCGGCGTGGTCGGCTGGAGCGGCGATCCGCGTACCCTACCGGTGGCGTTGGTGTTCTCTGCGTTGTGGGGGCTCTCACCGTCGAGGGCGACGGCGTCGGCGGTCGCAGCGGCCTATTTCCTCGCGGCGTCGCGGGGACTGCCGCAGGGTGTCGCCACGTTCTACGGGGCGAGTGTCCTGTCGGGCGGCGCTCTGTGGATCGGCGCCGCGCTCGCCTTCGTGGGCGTCCATACCGGGCTCTGGTCGGGCCGGCCGGGATGGGGGAGGGTGCTACGCTCTGCCGTCGCCGCGATCCTGATGGCGGTGCCTCCCTTCGGCATCGTCGGGTGGGCCCATCCGATCACCGCCGCCGGCATTCTGTTCCCGTCGTGGGGATGGTGGGGCCTCGGCGCGACGGTGGCGCTCATGCTCACGGTGACGACACGAGCATGGCCCGCCGTCCTGATGGGGCTCGCGGGCTTGATGGTTTGGTCGTCCATGACCTGGACCGAGCCGCCGGGGCTTCAGGGATGGGTCGGCCTCGATCTGCATCTCGGTCGCGAACTCGGGCGAGATCTCGACATGGACCAGCACGAAGCCCTGATCGCGGAGGTGCGCGTGGCCGCCGTCGACGGCGCACGGATCGTCGTCCTCCCCGAGAACGCATTCGGTCTCTGGACCTCGACCGTCGGAGCTTTCTGGCGCAGCCGGCTCCGGGATCTCGACGTCGAGGTGGTCGCGGGCGCGACCGTCGTCTACCGCGACGGCTACGACAACGCCGTGGTGGTGATCGATCAGGACGGAGCCCGGATTGCCCTCCGGCAGCGAATGCCGGTGCCCGTGTCGATGTGGCAGCCGTGGCTGAGCTGGCTCGGCGAATCCGGCGGAGCGCGGGCCGATCTCTTCGGCGCGTCCGTCGCCGGGATAGGCGGCCGGCGTGTCGCACCGCTCGTCTGCTACGAGCAGCTTCTGGTCTGGCCGATCCTGCAGTCGATGGCGCAGAAGCCGGATCTGATCGTCGCGATCGGCAACGGCTGGTGGACCGCCGGCACCGACATCGCCGCGATCCAGAAGGCGAGCAGCACCGCCTGGGCCCGTCTCTTCGGGTTACCGCTCGTCGTTTCCTTCAACCGCTGAGACAGGAGAGGCGCATGGTCGATGCCGCACTCGTTCACGCCTGCGCCGATTCGGCGCTGAAGCCGGCGATCGTCGAAGCGTTCCTCGGCAAGGTCGGAACGAACGACCCACTCGCTCTGTCGATCAGATCGGGCGACCGCGTCATCCTCGTGCCGCCGCCGAAGACGCCGGATGAAGCCCTGGCGCTCGTTCGTCGCTTCGTCGGCGAGGCGGAGGTGCGCGTCGGTATCACTCGGTTCCCGGCCGGCGTCGGAGTGAAGGACCCGTCCGAGATCGGGGCGGATCTCCTCGACGCTTGCGCCAACCTGCGGATGGGCACCGCGCTCTTCGGCAAGGTCTGGCGCATCGTGGTGAAGTGGTACGGCGCAGCTGTACCGGAAGCCTTCGACGACGCCATCCTCGCCTGGCGGACCGGCACCTTCGAGGGGAAGGCCGTTTTCTTGGAGCCGGATCCAGGACAGTCGGAGGTGGCAGCACCGGTACCAAAGCCGTCGACCGGCGGCGAGGATGAGGGGCTGCCGATCAGGGAGGTGACACCTCGGGCCGCCCGCTCGGCCGGGACGCAGCCTTCGGGGGCGCGTCAGTTCGACGAGGATCCACGACGTGCGGAGATGCGGATCGATCTGACGGGCGTCGGGCGGAATCGGAAGCCTTGAACCCTCTCGATGCGAGGGCGGCTCGGTGGCGAACCATGCCGATTTTCTCAAGATGGTGCATCACGTGTCCCCCACTGCCGAGGGAGGTTCCAACAGCCGCGATGAAATTCTGCCGAGACTGTTGGAACCCGCCTCGTTTCGTCGGTGTCCGGAGTCGATTTCGGTGTCTGCCGGACAGAATAATCGCCGTTTGCAGCGGATCTTCTCCGAATCTTGTTTCCACCCCGGTGCGATCAGGCAGACATTGTGCGGAGAGCGGGCCTGCTGTAGAATACGACAAATACAGCAATGAGGAGTGGCGTGATGCCCGAAACGTCCGGCACCTACACCACGAGCGACCTGTCGCGGAAATCCGGCGACATCATTGCCGAGGCGTTGCGCCATCCCGTCACCATCACCCAGCGCAACAAGCCTCGCCTCGTGCTGCTCGCGATCGAGGACTTCGAGCGGTTGAAGCGCGGAGCAGACACGCGAACGGTCGGCACGATCGAGACGATGCCGTCTGCGCTTCTCGATGAGTTCGAGACGGCCGTCGAGGTCTATGCGAGCGCCGACGAGACAGTTCGCCCGTGAGTTACGACGATATTCAAACCGCCTGCGTTGTTCGTTACCCCTATCTATGGGCGCGCGAAGCGACGAAAGGGGAGACGGAAGGACGGAAGTCCCGCCCCGTCGCCGTCGGGGTTCGGCTCGCCCGTGCCGCTGGTGATCTGATCTTGTTCTTTCCGATCACCACCAAAGAACCTGAGCCCGAGCGGTTCGCGGTGGAGATCCCGACCATCGAAAAGCAGCGCGCCGGCCTCGATCGCGACTTGCGCCTCTGGATCATCCTCGACGAGTACAATTCCGACATCGTCGGAAGGTCATTCTACCTCGAATCGGATCCGCCGATCGGAAAGTTCAGCAAGGCGTTCTTTCTGCCTCTGATGCGAGAGTTCATCGCAAGACGGAGAAAGGCGGTCGCTGTAGAAAGAGCTTGATAAAGAGATGCGGAGAGGTTCGTGAGGGTCATTTTGATGGAAAATACTCCCCGCCTAAACATGTTGTTGCTGTGATTCGCATAAGTATTATTACGGAACTTTTTGAAATTGTCCGTCATCGTGGTTGACCTCTGGAGAGAACCCCCGGCCTGCAGAGCTCCTCACAGATCGCCTCCCATGCACCGCGGTCCTCCGGATCGTTGCCGACTCCCAATGCCGCGGCGAGGAAGTCGAGGGGTTCCCAGTCACGCGAGCGTCGGGCGGCCGTGATCGCGGCCTCCGCCGCCGAAGCGCCTCGCCGCCACTTGTCGAGCTCCTCGTCGTCCATCATCGGTGGGCCCATTCGCTCGATCTTCTGGGGGAAGCGAATCTCATTCTCGCGACAAAGTAGCATCTCCGGATTCGAATAGGAACGATCATTCCTGGAATGATCGTTCCTATATGATTTCTTGGAGCCATGAATCTCAATGAGATCGTGGCTGCAAATCTGCGTCGTATTCGCCACGAACGGCAACTGACGCAAGAAGAGTTGGCACATCGTGCCGGTCTCAGCTCGCGATATGTCGGATCGATCGAGCGCTCGGACGTGTCCGTGAGCATCACAATTCTGGGTCGACTGGCTGGTGCGCTCGAAATCGACCCGAAGGATCTCCTGAGCCCATTGTCTTGAGTGCTCTCGACTTCTTCTCGCGCGAGCGGTTGCTCGCTCGCCTGCCGTCTGGCGAATTCGCCCTCTCCCCTCTATGATGTCGAGCAAGGCAGTACGCGCTGCCCCGGGGCGTGGAAACCCCTGCAAACCGGTTGGTGCCGGCCGTTGCGGCACCGAGATCCTCTGGCTTATGGCCGGGGGCCTGTGACGCATGTCCAGGTGCCTCGGTGCTAAAGGTCATAGGGCCGCGGCTACACGGTTTCCAACCCCCGGCTAGGGGTCGAAGGATGACGTCTGCGGGGGCGCACCGCAGACCAAACCGTGGTCGAGCCTCATGGTTTCATGCTACGAGAACGCCGAAGAGGGACGATCGAACGATCCCCGGGTGGACGGCGTGACGGACCAATCGAAGGACGATCTCGAGCGTCGGACGATCGAGGCGGTGCGTCGGCACCGCGGGCTTCTTCGCAACGCCGAGCATCATCACCGTCTTTGGCGGAGAGCTGCCGAGACGACCCTCGACATGGACGAGGTCGGGGACCTGCGTGAGGCCTATCGTAAGGCCCTGTTCGAAGCCCAAGCCCAACAGATGGCGCTCTCCATGCTCATCGACCAGCTGGGGTGCATTCCGAGCCTGCCGGAAGACGACGAGCCGACGGACGGCGAGGTGGGCCGACCCGGCTGCTGATCGGTGCTTCTCAGATCAGGCCGTTCTCGAGGGCGATCCGGATCGCGTGCTTGATGTCGCGGGCGCCGAGCTTGTCTCGCGCCTGTTCGAGATAGCCGCGGACGGTACGCTCGCCGATACCGATCAGTGCGGCCGTGTCTTTCATGGTCTTGCCGAAGGAGGCCCAGGTCAGACAGAGGGTCTCGCGAGGGCTCAGGTCGAAGGTGAATGCCATGAGATCGGCTCCACCGAACTGATCGAGTTTGAGGTGGAGATAGGCGACGGCAGTGTGAGCCCGTCCGACGTCGGCCAAGCGGACCTTCTCGGGGCGGAGCCGGTCGGAGGCGAAGGCGAGGATCGACGTCCCGCCGAAGCCGACCCTGATCGGAATGGAAAGCCCGAACCGCAGTCCGAACGCTGCCGCCTCGTGGAAGAACGACCAGTCTCGCGATCCCCGACGCAGGGAGGGATCGTCCCAAGCCCAGCGCGTGATCTTCATCGAGCGCCGCGCCGTTGTGACGACGGGGTCGCGCGTCGAATAGCCGTTGGAGAGATAGTGGGATTGCCAGGCCTCGGGATAGTCGGAGAAGGCGGTCGCGCTCCTCCCGCGGAGTTCCAGGAAGGCGAAGTAGTCGAAACCGACCCGATCGGTGAACGTCCGGAGGGCAGCTCGAAGCGATCTCTCATTGTGGGCGGCTTCGAGCTTGTCGAGGAGGTCGTCGAGATGAACCTCCATTGCTTCGTCCTCCGAGCTTCAACCAGAAATACTCTATGGTCTCCACTCCGTCATGTGAATGCGGCGAGACGGCGACACCGTGTCTCGATCCCGAATAGGGCGGACGCTTCCTGAATGACGATGCAAATCATTTAGGCAACTTGTTTGGATGGGTGGTGAATGCTCTTCGTTGCTTCGAGCGACCCGTTTCATCGTGAGCAAGCTCGGCGATCCGTGGTGTACGGTTCCGTCGCGTACTGTCACGTTCCGTTACACTGTCGTCACGCCTCGCCTCGCTCCGTCACGGAGGCGTGACGTTCGCGTCACGCTCACCCCCGATAGGCCCCGGGAAACACCACGTCCTGGTCTACCAGCACGTTGAACTTGTACCCCGGTCGGATCTCGATGGTCGGCTGGACGTCGAGGTTCTTGGTGATGGTGCGCTCGGCGA
>CALBKH010000055.1 GCA_937892955.1 uncultured Alphaproteobacteria bacterium | reverse complement strand
CCATCCGTGAAGGCGGCCGCACCGTCGGCGCCGGCGTCGTCGCCAAGATCATCGCCTGACGATGATTTCGGCGCCGAGCCGTCCGCGGCCGACCGCGGACGGAGGCGGCGCCGGCGTCGTCGCCGAGATCATCGCCTGATGATATCGGATGTCGTCGGCCCGAATCGGGGTCGACGACGTCTTCGCCACCCGCTCCGGCGAGTGGTCAGTGGCCCCACCTCGGGATGGGGCTCCGAGCTGAAAGCGAGTTTCGCCGCGCCTGTGGATAATCCCCGGCCGCGGCGGATACCGGCGAGAGCCGAAATTCGACTGTGCCTCTAGGGGTATAGCTCAGTTGGTAGAGCATCGGTCTCCAAAACCGAGGGTCGGGGGTTCGAGTCCCTCTGCCCCTGCCAGTCGAATTACTCTTGCCGTATCCTCGTCGACGCATTAGTTAGATCGTCCCAGCGAGGCGCGCGAAGGGGCCACCCTTCCGCGCCTGCCTGTCGTGAGCGGCGGATGGCCAAGAGCAATCCTTTCACCTTCGTGCAGCAGGTCCGCGACGAGGTCGCCAAGGTCACTTGGCCGACCCGCAACGAGACCGGTGTCACGACCCTCATGGTGGTCGCGATGGCCTTCATCGCCGCCATCTTCTTTCTTCTGGCCGATTGGCTGATGGGGTGGGGCGTTTCCCTCATCCTCGGCATCGGTCACTGACGACGTCCGGCGGAGAAGTTCATGGCCAAGCGCTGGTACATCGTCCACGCCTACTCGAATTTCGAGAACAAGGTCGCCGAGTCGATCCGTGAACGGGCTGCCCAGAACGGTCTCGCCGACCAGTTCGAGCAGATCCTGGTGCCGACCGAGAAGGTCGTCGAGGTTCGCCGCGGTCGCAAGGTGGACACCGAGCGCAAGTTCTTCCCCGGCTACGTGCTGGTGAAGGCCGAACTCACCGATCAGGTCTTCCACCTGATCAAGAACACCCCGAAGGTGACCGGCTTCCTCGGCTCCGACAACAAGCCGATGCCGATCCCCGAGAGCGAAGCGCTCCGCATCCTGCAGCAGGTGCAGGAAGGCGTCGAGCGTCCCAAGCCCTCGATCTCCTTCGAGATCGGCGAGAACGTCCGCGTCTCGGACGGTCCTTTCGCCTCGTTCAACGGCGTCGTCGAGGAAGTCGACGAAGAGCGCTCGCGCCTCAAGGTAGCGGTGTCGATCTTCGGTCGCGCGACGCCGGTGGATCTGGAATACGGTCAGGTCGAGAAGATCTGAGACGAACGAATTCGGGAGGTCGCCCGCACCGTGAGAGCGGTGGGGTCGGCCTCTATCGGCCGTACGATCTCGTGTCGTCCGGCCGCCGGAGCGGGGATCGTGGGTCCCATGATCCGGCATCGTACGCCCGTGAGTCCTACCGAAAGGTGAGGGAAGCGGGTGGGCGGGAGGTTTTCCCGAGCTCTTTCGCCGAGCTCGGGCGGCCCGACCGCCACCTCCGAGGACACCGTGCGGGCGAGCCCCGAGCGGTCCATTTGGGAGCCAGACAATGGCGAAGAAGGTACAGGGCTACATCAAGCTCCAGGTGCCGGCGGGTTCTGCCAACCCGTCGCCGCCGATCGGTCCCGCGCTCGGTCAGCGTGGTCTGAACATCATGCAGTTCTGCAAGGACTTCAATTCGAAGACCGCGGAAATGCCGAAAGGTCAGCCGACCCCGGTGGTGATCACGTACTTCACCGACAAGTCGTTCTCCTTCGAGTTCAAGACCCCGCCGGCGTCGTTCTTCCTGAAGCAGGCGGCCAAGCTCGACACCAAGAAGAAGCCGGGTTCCGGGTCGAAGACCCCGGGCCGCTCCTTCGTGGGCCAGGTCACCCAGGCCCAGGTGAAGGAGATCGCCGAGAAGAAGATGAAGGACCTCAATGCCAACGACATCGACGCCGCCGCGAAGATGATCGAGGGCACCGCGCGGTCCATGGGCCTTCGTGTGGTGGAGTGAGACGATGCCGAAGATCGCCAAGCGCGTCGCCAAGTCCCGTGAGGGCATCGATCCCGTCAAGCTCTACGGCCTCGAAGAAGCCGTGAAGATGATCAAGGATCGCGCTTCCGCCAAGTTCGACGAGACCGTCGAGCTCGCCATGAACCTCGGCGTCGATCCGCGTCACGCCGACCAGATGGTCCGCGGCGTCTGCAACCTGCCGAACGGCACCGGCAAGACCGTGCGCGTCGCCGTCTTCGCCCGTGGCGCCAAGGCCGACGAGGCCAAGGCCGCGGGTGCCGACATCGTCGGCGCCGAGGATCTGCTCGCCACCATCCAGGGCGGCACGATCGACTTCGATCGCTGCATCGCCACCCCGGACCTGATGCCGCTCGTCGGCCGTCTCGGCAAGGTGCTCGGTCCGCGCGGCCTGATGCCGAACCCGAAGGTCGGCACCGTCACCATGGACGTGACCAAGGCGGTCACCGATGCCAAGGGCGGCGCCGTCGAGTTCCGCGCCGAGAAGGCGGGCATCGTCCATGCCGGCGTCGGCAAGGCCTCGTTCACCACCGAAGCGCTGATCGAGAACATCCGCGCCTTCGCCGATGCGGTGCACAAGGCCAAGCCGACCGGCGCCAAGGGCACCTACGTCCAGCGCGTGGCCGTGTCCTCGACCATGGGCCCCGGCGTCAAGATCGACCCGGCGTCGGTCCACGTCGCTCACTGAGCGACGGCGAACGAGTGTCGCTCACTGAGCGACGGCGAACGAGTGTCGCTCACCGAGGCGACCGTCGCGTCGCCGACCGGTGACGCGAAGATTTCGACCGGACGACGGTTCGCCGACGTCCGGTGGAGACTTCCGGGGCGGATGTCCTCCGCACCGGAAGGGGGCTCCCGATCCAGGCCCGTGAGGGCGCGGGGAGGGAGTGCCTGTCCGAGACTGCAGGCGTGGCGGGGTTCGCCCCACCGCTTAATTCGTACGAACTCGGGTGCGATCCGAGGGGCCTGCACGAGACGGGATGGAACGAGTTCCGTGGGAAACCCCCACGCGATCGGTTCGGACCGTTGCACCTCTGACCGGAGAGATCCGAGGCGGAGGGGACAGGAAGAGAGAGGTGCGGGAGGATCACCCGAACGCACCCCCTGCAACCGGCCTCGTCGAGCTCGCTCACGAGGTCATGAGGTGTGAGGCTATCGTGGATAGAGCCGAAAAGCGCGAACTCGTCGCGTCCCTCAACGTCCAGTTCAAGACGACTGGCTCCGTTGTGGTCGCGAAGTACGCGGGGCTCACCGTGGCGAACATGACCGCTCTGCGCGGGAAGGTTCGTGCCGCTGGTGGCACCGTCAAGGTCGCGAAGAACCGTCTCGCCAAGCTGGCTCTCGTCGGCACCGAACTCGAGCACATGGCCGACCTGTTCAAGGGCCCGACCGTCATCCTTTCTGCGAAGGATCCGGTCGCCGCCCCCAAGGTCGCTGCCGAATTCGCCAAGGCCAACGACAAGTTCGTGATCCTTGGTGGCGGCCTCGGCAAGCAGTCCCTCGACGCCGCCGGCGTCAAGGCTCTGGCCGATCTGCCGTCGCTCGACGAACTGCGCGCCAAGATCGCGGGCGTCATCAACCAGCCGGCTTCCAAGCTGGCCTCGGTGCTGGCCGCTCCCGCCGGTGCGCTCGCTCGCGTCATCCAGGCGCGCGCCGACAAGGACCAGGCGGCGTGAGCCGTCTTCGCGTCATTCGAAGATCCGATCGAACAGAACTCAGAAGGTAGTAGACAAATGGCCGATATCGCCAAGATCGTGGACGACCTGTCCGCCCTGACCATCCTGGAAGCCGCCGAGCTCGTGAAGATGCTCGAAGAGAAGTGGGGCGTCTCCGCCGCCGCTCCGGTGGCCGTCGCCGCCGCTGCCGGCCCGGCCGCCGCTGCCGCTCCGGTCGAAGAGCAGACCGAGTTCAACGTCATCCTCGCCGACGCGGGCGCCAACAAGATCAACGTGATCAAGGAAGTGCGCGCGATCACCGGCCTCGGCCTCAAGGAAGCCAAGGACCTGGTCGAAGCCGCTCCGAAGGCCGTCAAGGAAGGCATCGGCAAGGACGAGGCCGAGAAGGTCAAGAAGCAGCTCGAAGGCGCCGGCGCCAAGGTCGAGCTCAAGTGATCCGGCGCGGGCTCATCGCCCGCGTCACGAAGATCATCCCGGGTCGCCTTTTCGTGGCCCGGGATTTTCGGCGCTCTGAGGGTTGCGCGCCGAATTGACGAGAATCGTGTCTACTGGAGCGCGAGGGGCGGCGGGTCCCTGCTACTCCGGGTCGATGCGGTGGAAGCCCAATGGAAGTGGGAGACGACGGTGCTCCCGAGCATCCGCCGAGGCCGGCAACGGTCTCGACCCGAGGCGGGTTCTTCGGATTGCCGTCGGTTACCCGAGCGAGGACGACAATGGCCCAGACGTTCAACGGTCGTAGACGAGTCCGCAAGTTCTTCGGTTCGATCCGGGAAGTGGCGGAGATGCCCAACCTGATCGAAGTCCAGAAGGCGTCCTACGACCAGTTCCTGCAGGTGGACGAGCCGCGTGGCGGCCGTCCGGACGAAGGCTTGCAGGCCGTGTTCAAGTCGGTGTTCCCGATCTCCGACTTCCAGGGCAAGGCCCTGCTCGAGTTCGTGCGCTACGAATTCGAGCCGCCGAAGTACGACGTCGACGAATGCCGCCAGCGCGGCATGACCTTCGCCGCGCCGCTCAAGGTGACGCTGCGCCTCATCGTCTTCGACGTCGACGAGGATACCGGCGCCAAGTCCGTCAAGGACATCAAGGAGCAGGACGTCTTCATGGGCGACATGCCGCTCATGACCGACAACGGCACCTTCATCGTCAACGGCACCGAGCGCGTCATCGTCTCGCAGATGCACCGCTCGCCGGGCGTCTTCTTCGATCACGACAAGGGCAAGACCCACTCGTCGGGCAAGCTCCTGTTCGCCGCGCGCATCATCCCGTACCGCGGTTCCTGGCTCGACATCGAGTTCGACGCCAAGGACATCGTCTACGCGCGTATCGATCGCCGCCGTAAGATCCCGGTGTCGTCGCTGCTCTTCGCCCTCGGTATGGACGGCGAGGAGATCCTCGGCACGTTCTACAACAAGCTCGCCTACGAGCGCTCCGGCTCGGCGTGGCGCGTCCCCTACGACGCCGCCCGCATGCGCGGCTTCAAGGCGATCGTCGATCTGGTCGATGCCGACACCGGCGAGGTCGTGCTCGAAGCCGGCAAGAAGCTCACCGCCCGTCAGGCCCGCATCCTCGCCGAGAAGGGCCTCAAGGCTCTGAAGGTGACGGACGAGGAGGTCGTCGGCCAGTATCTCGCCGAGGACATCGTCGACGGCAAGACCGGTCTCATCCACGCCGAAGCCGGCCAGGAGCTGACGGAGAAGCTGATCCGTCAGATTCTCGATCTCGGCTATCTGGAGATCCCGGTCCTCGACATCGACCATGTCAACACCGGCGCCTACATCCGCAACACGCTGGCGGTCGACAAGAACGAGACCCGCGAGGACTCGCTCTTCGACATCTACCGTGTCATGCGTCCGGGCGAGCCGCCGACCATCGAGACGGCGGAAGCGATGTTCCATTCGCTGTTCTTCGACGCCGAGCGCTACGACCTCTCGGCCGTCGGCCGCGTCAAGATGAACATGCGCCTCGACCTCGACGTCGAGGACACCGTCCGCACCATCCGCAAGGACGACATCCTGTCGGTGATCCGCACGCTGCTCGACCTGCGCGACGGCAAGGGCGAGATCGACGACATCGACAACCTCGGCAACCGCCGTGTCCGTTCCGTCGGCGAACTGATGGAAAATCAGTATCGCGTCGGCCTCTTGCGCATGGAGCGCGCCATCAAGGAGCGCATGTCCAGTGTCGAGATCGACACCGTCATGCCGCAGGACCTGATCAACGCCAAGCCGGCCGCCGCCGCGGTGCGCGAGTTCTTCGGTTCCTCGCAGCTCTCGCAGTTCATGGACCAGACCAACCCGCTCTCCGAGATCACGCACAAGCGTCGTCTCTCGGCGCTCGGCCCCGGCGGTCTGACCCGCGAGCGCGCCGGCTTCGA
>CALBKH010000054.1 GCA_937892955.1 uncultured Alphaproteobacteria bacterium | reverse complement strand
CCGCCACCGAAACGGAGCGCCCGATGACGTTCCGCGTGGTGTGGCCGCCTCGGAACGACGACGGCCGACGGATCGCACCGCCGGCCGCCATCTCGTTTCGTCGTGCCGATCCGCGGGCTCACACCCGCATCGGCATCAGCACGTAGAGGGCGTTGTCGGAGCCGATGTCCTGGATCAGGGTCGGCGAACCGGGATCGGCGAGGCGGAAGACCGCCGTGTCGGTCTCGAGCTGCGAGGCGATGTCGAGCAGGTAGCGGCTGTTGAAGCCGATATCGAGCGCTTCGTCGTCGTATTCGACCGCCAGTTCCTCGGTCGCCGAACCCGAATCCGGGTTGGTCACCGAGAGGACGAGGCGGCCCTCGCCGACCGTCAGCTTGACGGCGCGACCGCGCTCGGAGGCGATGGTGGAGACGCGATCGACGGCGGCGGCGAATTCGTCGCGATCGACCTTCATCTCCTTGTCGTTGCCCTGCGGGATGACGCGGCCGTAGTCGGGGAAGGTGCCGTCGATCAGTTTCGAGGTGAGCACGATGCCGCCCGAGGCCTCCTCGCCCTTGGGGGCGAAGGTCAGGCGGATCTTCGAATCCGACAGTTCCACCGTCACTTCGGCATCGGGGGCGTCGACCAGCTTCTGGATCTCGCCGACGGTCTTCCTCGGAACGATGATGCCGGGCATGCCCTCGCAGCCGTGCGGCGCGACCATCTCGGCCTGGGCGAGGCGGTGGCCGTCGGTGGCGACGGCGCGGAACTTGAGATCGCCGTTCACCGTCACCGCGTGGAAGTAGATGCCGTTCAGGTAGTAACGGGTCTCCTCGGTGGAGATGGCGAACCAGGTGCGATCGACGAGGCGCTTCAGGTCGGCGGCGGGAAGCTGGAAGCGGTGGGTGAAGGTGCCGGCGGTGAGATCGGGGAAATCCTGCTCCGGCAGCATCTGCAGAGCGAATTTCGAGCGGCCCGAGCGGATGTCGAGCGTCGCGCCGTCGGGACGGGTGGCGAGTTCGACCTGGGCGCCGTCGGGCAGCTTGCGGACGATGTCGTAGATCATGTGCGCGGGGACGGTGGTCGCGCCCGGCTCCTCGACCATCGCCGGAACGGCCTCCGACACCTCGAGATCGAGGTCGGTCGCCTTGAGCTTGAGCTGGCCACCCTCCGCCCGGATCAGGACGTTGGAGAGGATCGGAATGGTATTGCGCCGCTCCACGACCCGGTGAACATGGGTCAGGGACTTGACGAGTTGCGCACGCTCGACTGTCACTCTCATCGATTTCGTCCGAAGTGTCGTTCCTGAAACATCTCGAAACGGCGCGCGTTCGCGCCGTACGCGGGGCGGTGTCCCCGGAGCCGGGCCGCCGACCTTGCCCTCGCACGCGCGAGGACGCAAGGGCCGCGGGGCTCCCCGGGCGGTTTTTTCCGTCGTCGATGCGACCGCCGGCGCATCGGTCGCGGGCGCGACCCGGCGGCGGCTCCCGAACGCCGGGGCGACGGCGCTTCGATCGGCCTCAATAGGAGATACCGGCGGCGGCCTCGTCGAGACGTTCGCGGGCGATGGTCCGGCCGCGCGCCCGCATGTCGGTCAGCTGCACGTACATCTCCGCCGCCGACAGGGCGTCGTTGAAGGCGTCGTGGGCCGGCAATTCGCGCAGGCCCAGATCGCGGGCGATGGCGTTGAAGGAGAGGTCGATCTGCGTGCCCTGGGGAGCATTGCCGTATTTCAGCCCGTAGTAGAGCTCCGATACCTCGATGCGGCGATTGGGCAGGCGGAAGCCGAAGGCGCGCGAGGTGCAGCGGTCGAGCATGGAGACGTCGTAGTCGATCCAATAGCCGACCACCGGTCGACCGCCGATGAAATCGAGCAACTCGGGAATGACCTCGCGCATCGGCCGGCCGTTCTCGACGTCGACGGCGCGCAATTGGTGGACGCGGATCGCCTCGGCGCGCATCGCCGCCGATTCCGGCCGGATCATCGCGTTGAAGGCCGAGGAGGTGAGGATCCGGTTGCCGGCGACGCGGATCGCCGAGACATAGATCACCTCGTCGGTCTTCAGGTCGAAGCCGGTGGTCTCGCAGTCGATCGACACCACCTCGCCCGAAGGGTCCTCGTCGAACATCATCGCCCAATGCGGGTCCTTGAGCCGCCGCCGGTCGAACTCCCGACGGATGCGGCGCACCATGCGCTCGAACATCAGAACATCCCCAGCTTGAAATGGGCGCGGACGAGTTCGCGGAAGCGCTTCACCATGCGCAGGCCGTCGCGCATCAGATCGCGGTCGAGCGTGGTGAGGTCGGAGGGACGGACCAGCGATTCACCCTCGGTGGTGCCGGCGAGATGGGCGCGCAGCTGGGACTGCAGCCGCAGCTCCATGAACCAGCCGAAGGCGGCGGCGAGATCGCGGGCGAAGGCCTCGTCGAAGAAGCCGGTCTCGGCGATGCGCTCGATGCGGGCGAAGGTCGAGGTCTCGGTCAGACCCTTCTCGATGGCGAGGCTGCGGATGCCGTGGACGATCGGGAAGGTTCCGGCCTTCTTCAGGTCGATCGGCTCCTCGCGGCCGAAGGTCTCCATGATCGAGCTGATCACGCCGCCCGGTCCCGGGAACTGATCGATCGCCTTGGCGAAATGGGCGATGGACGCCGTCTCGCCGGCCATCATGTCGAGAAGGCGGCGCTTGGCGCGGACGAGCAGGTCGGCGTCACCGGCGACGGTGGCGGCATCGTAGAAGATGCCGAGATGCATCGGGCTCTCGGCGTCGGGGGTCAGGATCCAGCGACGCAGCTGGCCCTCGAAATCGTCGAGGGTCTGCGACCAGATCGGATTCGACACCATGACGTTGCCCGGACAGGGCGGGAAGCCGAAGGAGGCGAGAGCCGCCTGGAAGTCGACGCGGAAGCGCGCCAGATCGGCCTCGGGGACGGGGGCTGCGAGCAACAGGCCGTTGTCCTGATCGGTCCGCACGGTCTGCTCGCCGCGGCCCTCCGAGCCCATGACGAAGAGACAGCCGGCCTCGCGGATCGTCTCCGGCGCCACCATGGCGAAGAGCTGGGCGAAGAGTTGGCGATTGAGGTCCGAGGTGACGGCGGCGATCTCGCGCACCTTGATGCCCTGACGGTGCAGGCGCTCCACCTGCCCCTGGATGTCGTGGGCGGCGACGGAGAGGTCGTCGAGGCTCTTGGCGCGATCGATGCGGCCGGGGATGAGCTGCGAATTGCCGGCGAAGAGGCCGAGGATGTCGATGTCCTCGAGGACCCCCGCCACCTCGCCGTCGCGCATCACGACGAGCCGGCGCTTGTTGTGGCGGGTCATGGTCATGAGTGCGTCGAAGACGAAGTCGTCCTCGCCGACCCCGATCAGCCCCCAGCTCGAGCACTCGCCGACCGGCGTGGTCAGCGGCAGCTTCTGCAGGATGGCGGCCTTGGAGAGGTTGGTCCGGGTGACGATGCCGGTGCGGTCGCCGTCGCGGACGAGCAGGCTGTTCTGCTCGGTCTCGGACATGCGACGCTCGGCCTCCTCGATCGAGGCGGAGGCCTCGATGAAGACGGGGGCGCGCAGGCGCGCCTCGCGGATCCGGCAGCGCAGCACGCTGTCGATGCCCTGACCGGTCTTCTCGGTGCGCGCGGCTTCGGCGAGTTTCGAGGAGATGTCGGAGTAGAAGAACACCGCGAATTCGGGGTTGCGGCGGATCAGCGACAGCAGCACGTCCTTCGGCAGGAGATAGACGAGGCTCTCCTCGGCGGCGCGATAGTTGGCGCCGGCCGAGCCGTGGACCACGGCGCGGATGCCGAAGATCTGCTTGGGGCCGAGGACGGCGAGGAGATGGTCGTCGTCGTCGTATTCGTCGACCGCCCCCTTGAGCACCACGTGGAGGTGATCGGCGACGGAGCCCCGGGTGATGATCGTCTCACCGGGGCGGAAATAGCCGATGTCGAGGGCGGCGAGGAGTTCGGCCCTCTCGTCCGACGACAGACGATCGAAAGGAGGGGCGCTGGTATCGAAAGCTCTGGGCATGGGGCACCGGACGGTTACCGCGACCGCTCACCGACCGAGGTGAGGACCGGGGGGGCGTCGCGCCGGTCGAACGACCGGTGCGGAGCCGGAGAACGCGGGCACCATCCTGGCGCGCTCCGGGGCCCCCTGTCGAGGAGAAGAAAGCGAAGGCCGGGTCGCTGGCGCGGCCCGGCCTTCGGATCGGAAGAGGCGACCGGGAAGGGCGAACCCTTCCCGGAAGGTCTCGTCGGGTCAGTGCGAAGCAGCGCCCTGGGCACCGATGCCGGTCTCGGAGCGGATGTACTGAGCTTCCCAGCCCTCCTTGTCCTCCTTCGCACGGGACGAGCCGTCGATGATGGAGAACAGCCAGATGCCGATGAAGGCGATCGGCATGGAGAAGATCGCCGGGTTCGACAGCTGGATCAGAGCCGAGCCCTTCGGGTTGCCCATGACCGCTTCCCACACGGACGGCGACAGGACGACGCCGACGGTGGCCGCGATCAGGCCGAGGAAGCCGCCGATGACGGCGCCACGGGTGGTGCAGCCCTTCCACTTGATCGACATCAGCAGCACGGGGAAGTTCGCGGAAGCGGCGATCGCGAAGGCGAGGCCGACCATGAACGCCACGTTCTGCTTCTCGAAGGCGATGCCGAGGAGGATCGCGACGATGCCGAGAACGACGGTGGAGATCTTGGAGATGCGGATCTCGTCGGCCTCGTTGGCCTTACCGCCCTTGACGACGGTGGCGTAGAGGTCGTGGGAGATCGCCGAGGCGCCGGACAGGGTCAGGCCCGAGACGACCGCGAGGATGGTGGCGAAGGCCACGGCCGAGATGAAGCCGAGGAACACGTTGCCGCCGACCGCATCGGCCAGATGGATGGCCGCCATGTTGGAGCCGCCGCGGATCGACAGGAGCGGCTTGGTGGCGTCCGTCAGATACTCGGGGTTGGTGGCGACCAGCACGATCGCGCCGAAGCCGATGATGAAGGTCAGGATGTAGAAGTAGCCGATGAAGCCGGTGGCGTAGAACACGGACTTACGCGCGGCCTGGGCGTCCTTCACGGTGAAGAAGCGCATCAGGATGTGCGGCAGGCCGGCGGTGCCGAACATGAGGGCGAGGCCGAGCGAGACGGCCGAGACCGGGTTCGAGACCAGCGTGCCCGGAGCCATGATGGCTTCCTTCTTCGGATGGACCTCGATGGCCTTCTGGAACATCGCTTCCGGCGAAAAGCCGAAGTGCGCGAGCACCATGAAGGACATGAAGGTGGCGCCCGAGAGCAGCAGGACGGCCTTGATGATCTGCACCCAGGTGGTGGCGACCATGCCGCCGAAGGTGACGTAGACGATCATCAGGATGCCGACGACCACGACCGCCATCCAGTACTCGAGACCGAACAGGACCTTGATCAGCTGGCCGGCGCCGACCATCTGCGCGATCAGGTAGAACGCGACGACGACCAGGGTGCCACAGGCGGCGAGAACGCGGATCGGGGTCTGACCGAAGCGGAACGAGGCGACGTCGGCGAAGGTGAACTTGCCGAGGTTGCGCAGCGG
>CALBKH010000053.1 GCA_937892955.1 uncultured Alphaproteobacteria bacterium | reverse complement strand
CACATTAAACGCATCAAATCAACATGATGGTCCAACCGCGCACAGGTCTCATGACCCGCCATCGATCGCTGAGCTTGGCAACGACCGCGACATAGGCGTCGTCGGTCTCGTTCGTAGACAAGAGAGCTTGTCGCGAGGTCATGGCGCACCTCGCCGGGTTCGGCTGTCGGCGACACGGGCGCCGCAGGCGCGCCATGCCGATAGCGTTTCGTCGAGCGTTCCGTCGTCGCCCGTCCGCCAGACGATCGCCACGCCGTGGCGGTGGTCGAGGGAGAGGATTTCGAAGGGCTCGCCGCATTCGGTGCGGAAGCATTCGGCGCGAACGAGGTTCGCACCGCCGCCGATCGGAAAACGAAGAAGATCGCCCATCAATTCGACGCCTCCGAGACGAGGCGTTCGATCTCGGTGCGCGGGATCAGGGTCCGACCGGCGATGGTGATGGACTTGAGCTTGCCCTCGTTGATCAGCTTGTAGAGCGTCGATCGCCCCAGGCTGAGGGCACGGCAAGCGTCGTTGGCGCGGAAGGCGAGGATTTCGGGAGATTTGTGCATCGTGACCACCTCGTGTGCGAGATGGTCCGCCATTATCCACACACCGGCGCGCCCGTCAGCAACATTGCGGTCCACGGAATTCGGCGAATTATCTGGACTCCCCTCACTCGGGGGCATCCCCATCGGCGTCACCCAATGAGATGATCGGATCTTGCCAGTCACACAAGTGACCGTCGTCGACGCGTCTGGCGTAGGCTTGAGCTTCAAAGCAATACGACCGTGAAACGCGGAATCTGGTCATCGCGTCTTGGATTGCAGATTCCTTTTTGATGCCGATATCGCACAAATATTGAATATGTCTGCCGACCTCGTACATTCTATTCTCATTCGCCTTCGGTGCGCCGCTCTTGCGTCGACGTATCGAAATGACGAATTCGCTTTCACCATCTTCGCGTAGCGCTGCCACCAACCAAGCCCGTAGATCGGGGGTGAGCCTCCCCCCGCGTTCCAGGTAATCGCAGAGGGGAGCCAGGGTCGGCGGCTTCAACTTGAGGCGATCAGGCTCGCCGGGCCAAACTCGACCCTCAATTTGCGCGTAGAAGCCGAAGGGCGGGCGCCGCGGCGGTTCTCTCAGGAGCCGCTCGATTTCTTCCAGGGTCGGGAGCCGCACGGTCATTGCCACACCCTTCCGTCACTCCGCCGCCACCAGGGACACCACCGCCCGCCGTCCGAGGGCGCGTGCATAGCGCTCCACCGTCTCCCATGTCGGCTTGACCTTGCCGCCTTCGAGGCGCGCCACCGCCGCCTGTGACGTGCCCATGCGGTGCGCCAGTTCGGTCTGCGTCAGCCCGGCTTCCCGACGGGCCTCGGAGAGCGCGAAGGCGAGTTCCATGTCCGGGCCGATGCGCTCGTATTCGGCGACGAAGGCGGCGTCCTTCTTCCATTCGTCGGAGAGCTTCGAGAAGGGAACGGTTCTGGTCACGGCGTCACGTCCTTCGCTCTTTCCAAGGCCCGATCGATGTACCGGCGCGGCGTCTTCTGCGTCTTCTTCTCGAACGCCAGCAGGATCACCACCCGTCGACCGGTCGCGGTCACATAGAGCGCCCGCCCTTCGATCCGCCGCCCCGAGGGTCGCATCTCCCAGAGCTTGCCTTCGAGGTGCTTCACGAAGGGTTCGCCCAACCGTTCGAGGCCGACTTGCTCGACCCGCTCCACGATCCTCGCCAGTGACGCGCGAAGCTCGACCGGCCATTCGGCGAGTTCGGATCGCGCTTCGATCGTCACCTCAATCGTCCAACGATCCATATATCACACTCGGCATATTGGTTGAAGGCTTTTCGGACGACATCGGACGCCGATGGACATTCGCGAAGGGTTCGATGGGAAAGGCGGTGGCCGAAACCACCGCCGATCGGGTCACGTGGTCGGCTCCGTCAGTCCCTTGTGGACGTGATCGACGGTCGACCGGACCTTGTGCGGCCTCAGCGTCACGACGTTCGCCGCCTTGGGCTCGACGAAGCCTTCCCAAGCCTCCATCAGCTTCCGGCGCTTCTCGAGCGCATCGCCGCGCCGATAGGCCTGTTCGACCGCGTTGCCGACGATGTGGGCGAGCGCGGCTTCCGCGACCTCGCGCGGAAACGGCGTGCACTCGCCGCACCAGTCGCGGAAGCTCGACCGGAAGCCGTGCGGGACGAAGCCTGTTTCCCCCATGCGCTCCAGCAATTGCTTGAACGCCATATTGGAGAGAGGGCGCCCCACACGGCCACCGGGGAAGACGTAGGCGGCGGGATCGGCGGTGGTCCGCAGCTTCGCCACCTCGTCGAGGATCGCCAGCGCACGGGCCGTCAGCGCACGGGCCGTCAGCGGCATGCGATGCGGCTTCCGCGCCTTCATCCGCTCGGCGGGGATCGTCCAGAGCTTGGCGGTGGTGTCGATCTCGCCCCACGTCGCACCGAACACCTCGCCGGCCCGTGCTGCCGTGAGGATCAGGAATTCGAGGGCACGCGCCGCGACGGTTTCGCGCTCACGCAACCGACCGACAAAACCGGGGACGTCTTCGAAGTGCAGCGCCGGCATGTGGCCGCGCGCCATGAGCTTCTGACGGCGAGGGAGGAGGTTCGCGAGGTGCCCACGCCAGCGGGCCGGGTTCTCGCCCGAGCGGAGCCCCTTCGCCTTGGCGGCGTCCAGCACCTTTTCAATGCGCCCGCGAAGCCGCGAGGCGGTTTCCTGCTTCGCTTGCCAGACGGGCTTGAGCACCGCGAGAACGTCGGCCGTGTCGATCTCGGAGACGAGCTTCGACCGGATCGCGCCGCAATAGGCGTCGCCGAGCGTCTGGCGCCACTGGTAACGGTGCTTGTCGTTCGAGAAGCCGGCTTCGAGCGTATCGACCAATTCATCGGCGAACGCGCCGAAGGTCGGAATGATGGGGCGTTCGGCCTTTCTGGCGTCTACCGGGTCGATGCCGTCACGGAGCGTCCGCTTCGCCGCCTCCACCGCGTCGCGAGCTTCTTTGAGTGAGACCTCGAGAGCGGAGCCGAGCCCCATGTCGCGCCGCTTGCCGGCGACCTGATAGCGGAAAATCCAGGCCCGGGCCGACCCCTTGATCTGAAGATAGAGCCCTTCGCCGCAGGCGTGGAGACCATCGGCCTTGATCGCCTTCACCTGCCGATCGTTGAGCTTCGCGACCACCTTCGGCATCGTCTCAACCCATCATCCAACCCATCATCAATTCGCGGATTATAGCGGATGGTTGCGAATGAGGATAGACATTCAACCGACAGAATCCGCAGAAAACAGCCACTTCTGTGGATGCCGGAACCCGATGAAGAACATTGGTTTGGTGGTCCTTGGCTCCACCAATTCCCTAGCTGAAAACCGCGGATTTCAGCGGTCTTTGTTTTTCCGGGGCTGATTTTTCCTTCCATTCGAGTGTCGTCGCCGGCAGGTGATCGGGGTCGTCGCCGGAGGCCGACCCTGCGGTGGTGCGGAGGGCGGTACGCTTCACCGATTCCGCGCCCCGACGACCGCGCCGTCCCGGATCCGCCGTCTCGGTCGGCTCCGGTTGCGCCCTTCCGGGCGGCACTCCTTCTTCGGCGCTCCGTCGTTCCGTTTCCGTGCACTTTCGCCTCGAGCTTCGCCGCCCGCACCGTGCCGCTGCGGCTCATCGGCGCGGGCGCGGTGCATCTCGTCGGCCTCGCGGACCCGTCACCACGTCCTCGATCGGAAGGCGGCGGCGTCGAATGAGACGCGTCTCGCCGACCGCCTCCCGAGCATCCGCCGATCTCGATCGAATCCATCGGTTTCACAAGAAGTTGGGCGCCGCGCTCCGCCGCGGAGCCGGCTCCGGACGACCCGCGAACCGGAGAAGGTTAGCCATATAAGATCATCGGAAAACACGCGATTTCGCGAGTGATTTGCATTTCTCCTATTGCAATTTCTCCGACCTTGGGGTCAGCTTTAAATCGTTTGAAAGAAATATCGCAAATGTCCGGAGAGGGGGTCCGATCACCATGCGAGTTTCACTGCACCCGCGGATGAAGTATTCGCCCCCGACCAATTCTCGTTGCTGGTGGAGTAACGGGCTCTCCGTTTTGAATATAGTCGCGCTCGCGACTTTTTGTTTGCTGGGCGTGCCGGCGGCCGGTGTGGCAAACCAAAGTCGAAATGTGGTGATGCCCGGTCACATGGCCGTTACCGGCTTTTCGGGAACTTATGTGCCGAGAGTCGAAGAGGGGTTTCCCCCCGCTGTCGATCCGCTCGACGAGACCTTCATCGACCCCTCGCGCGCGACGCTGCGCATCTTCGACATTTCGGACCTCGGCGGTCCGGCGGCCGGACAGCTCGTTCACGTCCCGAAGCCGTTCGAGGTCACGGCGGAGCAGATCGGGCAGGTCTTCGGCCTGGCCTATGACGACGGCCGCGGGGTCGACGGTTCCGCACCGGCCGGGTCGACGCCGAACCTCTACGTGACCGCGTCCTCCCTCCACGGCATCCAGATCGTCAAGCGAGACTCCGACAACGACGGTCGGCCCGAACGACTTCACCGAGGCGAGCTCGGCGCGCGGTTCATGGACGGGCAGTTCGGACCGAACAACGCCGGCCCCGGCGCGATCTGGAAAGTCGACGGCGTGACCGGCGCGGTTTCCCTGTTCGCCCGCATCGCGACCAACAGCGGCGGCGCCCTCGGCAACATCGCCTTCGACGGGCGCAGTCGGCAGCTCTTCGTCTCCGATGTCGACACGGGCCTCGTTCACCGGATCACCATGGACGGCCGTGTGATCGACTCCTTCGATCACGGCGTCACCGGCCACCGCGCCGCCGGGCTCGCTCCGCTCGCCGACGACGGAACGACCATGAACATCACCAGCGGCTCCTTCGCGGTGGATGACCCGGGTACCTGGGGTTATACCGAGTCCACGAAATTCGGACTCGTCCGAATTTCGTGGGTTGCGGCCTGACCGGCCGACGCCCGTTCGGGCTCGCCTTCGCGGATGAAGTTCCGAACAGGTCAGAACTTCATCCGCTCGGTATTACGAGACCTGTGCGCGGTTGGACCATCATGTTGATTTGATGCGTTTAATGTGCCT
>CALBKH010000052.1 GCA_937892955.1 uncultured Alphaproteobacteria bacterium | reverse complement strand
GATACCACTTTGCCATCCTGCCCGACCGCCTGTCACGATCGTCGATCCACGGCGCATCGGGACGACGACCGCCCGACGCTCGCGCCCCCCCTCGCGTCCTCAGAACACCGGGATGATCTCGTCCATGTCGACCTGGAGGATCTCCTGGCCGGAGATACCGACCTCCGGGATCGCCGGGAAGGGAATGTCGTACTTGTCGAGCACGCCCTTCAGGTTGAGCATCGCCTTCTTCCAGTTCTCCTTCTTCGCCTCGTAGTCGGGGATGTGGAAGCCGGCGCCGCGCGCCACCGCCTCGCACTTCCTCTGCACTTCGATGAAGTCGGCCGGGATGTCCCAGAACTCCTCCGGCGGCTCGAACAGCACGGCGGAGAGGAAGAGGTAGCCGGCGCGGATCTGCTTGGTGATGATCGCGGCGTCTTCCTTGGCGAGCTTCGGATAGTCGCGCTCCATCACCGCCATGCAGATCGCCATGTGGCGACCCTCGTCGCGGCCGATGTTGCGGAACGCCTCCTTGAACACCGGCTCGGTGCAGCCCGCCGCCATCTGGTGGAAGATGGTCGCCGCCGCGATCTCGCCCATCAGGAACGACGAGAACAGCACCGCCAGCGAATACTTCGGCACCGCCTTCTTGTAGCCGTTCCAGTAGCGGCCGCCGTTGTAGTAGAGCCACTGGGCGTTGCGCTTGGCCTTGCGGCCGAGCTCGGTCTTCGGCTCGTGCTCGAGCGGCGACGGCGAGCCGAGCAGCTTGGTGATGGCGAGGCCGCACATCTGCTCGTGGTTCTGCTCGTCACGGGTGACCGAGAAGAAGCAGCGGCGCACCGCGTCCTCCTCGTGGACCTCGTAGGTCTTGATCAGCGCCTCGGCGAAGACCGGCGGAGCGGAGGCGTCGAACACCGAGAGGATCGTCCACCAGTAGGCGATCGCCTCGCGCTCTTCCCAGGTGTAGCTCTCGACGTCGAACGTGTCCCACGGCAGCGCCTTGGGGTCCCACTGCTCGCGCACCGAGGCGTCCCAGACTTCTTCGAGCTTGGCGGTCTTGTTGTGCCAGGAGAGCGGATAGACGTTGGGCTGCTCGGTCGGCGGCGGCAGATCCTGCGTGAGGGCGAGCTTGGTGGGACCGGACATCGGAGTCCTCCGAACTTGAGACGTTGTTCGTCGCTTGGGCGTGGCGTCCCGACATCGATCGGGTCCGCGGCGTTTCCTCGGCGTTCCGCCGTTCGAACCGATTGAACGGCTCGTCGAGGGAGTCATACGTGATACGTTTCGTCGCATCAACCGACGAATTTTGTATCACTTCGGAAAGTTCGTGATACGAACAGAATTACGATGGCGAACAAGTGCGGGCGGGTGACGCTTGCCGGCGCTTCTGCTACCGAGGATACCGTCGCCACGACACGGCGGGCGCCACGCCCGTCCCACCGGAGGCTTCGAACGAGACGTCCATGCCACCTCCCGACCGCCTCGATCCGGCGATCGACGCCCTTGCCGAGCGTCTGCGCCCCGACGCCAAGTCGCTGATCGTGTCGCTCTACGGCGACGCGGTGGCGCCGCACGGCGGCGTCATCTGGCTCGGCAGTCTGGTCGATCTGGTCGAACCCTTCGGCCTCAACGACCGGGTGGTGCGCACCTCGGTCTTCCGCCTTTCCAAGGAGGGCTGGCTCGGCTCCACCCAGGTCGGCCGCCGCTCCGCCTATGGCCTGACCGAAAGCGGTCGCCGCCGCTTCGAGGCCGCCGACCGCATCATCTACGCCGGCCGCGCCGCGCCCTGGGGCGGGCGCTGGACGGTCGTCTTCACCGGCCTCGTCGAGGGCGAGGCGCGCGAAGCGCTGCGCAAGGATCTCGCCTGGCAGGGCTTCGGCCAGTTGCTCCCCGGCGTCATGATCCATCCCGAGCCCGACGAGGCGTCGCTGCGACAGGCGCTCGCCGACGCCGTCGCCGACGACGGCGCCGTGGTCATGCGGGCGACCGGTGAGGACTGGGCGCGACCCGAGGCGCTGCGCGATCTCGTCGCCCGCGCCTGGGACCTCGCCGCTCTGGCCGCCGGCTACGCCAACTTCCTCGATGCTTTCCGGCCGTTTCTGGCCCGGATCGAGCGTGCCGAGCCGAGCCCGCGCGAGGCCTTCCGCCTCCGCATCCTGCTGGTCCACGCCTGGCGACGCGCCATCCTGCGCGATCCGCTCTTGCCCGAGGAACTGCTTCCCGCCGATTGGCCGGGTGCCGCCGCTCGCCTCCTGGTGCGCAACCTCTACCGCACGCTGCGCGCCCCCGCCGAGGCCCACCTCGCCCGCACCATGCTCACCCCCGACGGCCCCATCGGCCAGCCCGCGGCGAGCTGGTGGGGACGCTTCGGCGGCCTGGGCGAGGAGGCGTAGGGTGCGGTGAGCGAAAGCGAACTGCACCGCTCTCCACGCTCGCCCACACCGACATGTCATCGTGTCCAAAACAGGTGCACCTCGTTTCGCGAGGCTACACCCTACGAACCCGGCCGCGCTTCGCCCGATCTATTCGCCGAAGCAGCCGGGAATATCAGCCACGCCGGCCCAATCCTCCGCGACGATCCCCTCACGAACGGCGCGATGGAACGTCGAATATGGCCAGTCCGCTACCCGTCGAACCAGACGATGCTTCATCGGATTGATGTGGCAGTAATCGACATGACGACCGAAATCGTCGTCGTCACGGACCCGATGCTCCCAGAAACGCCGTTGCCACAGCGCACGCTCCCCCTCGCGTCGCCCGACGGCGACCTCTCGGCCGAACCGCGTCAACATCCGTGTGAAGCCGCCCTTGATCAATGACCAGCGGGTGGAGAAATCCCCATCGTCCTCCGGCAGTGTCCAGACGGCATGAATGTGGTCCGGCAAGACGACCATCGCATCGACACGGAAGGGTCGCCGGCGCCGGACATCACCGAAGATGCGCCGCAAAAGATCGACTTCTTCGACGAGAAGTCGGCTGCGGCGATCGGCGAGGGTGACCGTGAAGAACCAAGTACCCCCCGTCACCCGCGGGCGTCTGTATTCGGGCACGATCCGGTCCCTCTGGCGATGGCACTCGGGCGATCATCGACGAAGAAGAGGCGCATTACAACCGGCGATGGTGGATCGATCCGTGTCGCACCGAGCCACAGGTGATCGCGGATGCCGTCTCGCACATCCCCCGGCACGCCGGTGGTGCACCTCGCTTCGCTCGGCACACCCTACGAGCACGGCCTCACCCCACCGCGGCCCGCGACCCTTCGGCGATCAGCGTCGTCAACAGGCCGGCATATTGCTCGCGGGTCATGCCCTTCGACGGTTTGAACCACATGAAGCTCCAGTTCATCATGCCGAACAGCGACATGGTGACCGGCTTCACCAGTTCCGGGCGCTCGGAGAGCGCCGGGTTGACCTCGAGGATCGCCTCCTTGGCGTGAACGACGAGTTCGCGTTCCATCGCCTTGAGTTCGTCCTGCGCCTCCTTCGGCAGCCGGCTCATCTCGTTGATCTGGATGACGTGCTCGTGGTCGGCGTCGCGATAGGCCTCGAGCAGGGCGCGCACCAGCGCCTCCAGCCGGACCCGCGGCTCGCCCTCGACCGATCGCGCCTCTCGCACCACGTCGACCAACTCCTGGAGATGGGCGCGGATGATGTCCGAGAGCAGCGCTTCCTTGTTCTCGTAGTAGTGATAGAGCAGCGCCTTCGACGTGCCGCAGGCCTTGGCGATGTCGGTGAGCGACGTGCCGTCGTAGCCGGCGCGCGCGAAGAGCTCGGCCGACTTCTTCAGGATCGTCTCACGCTTGGCGTCGTAATCCGCCGCCCTCGGTCTCGCCACCCTCGCCCCCTCACCCCTTCGGCCGCTGATCGAACACCCGCTTCGCCTTGCCGAGCGAGCGTTCGAGGAAGCCCGGCGGCACCACCTGCACCTTGGCCGAGATGCCGATCGTGTCCTTGATGAACCGCGACAACCGCTTGCCCGATTCCGCCACGACGTCCGGGTAATCGGATTCCGGCCGGATTTCCACCTCGACCGTCATCAGATCCATGCGACCGTCACGGGTGAGCAGGATGCGGTAGTGCCCGGCGAGCGCCGGCACCTTGAGCAGCAGCTCCTCGATCTGGGTCGGGAAGACGTTGACGCCGCGCACGATCATCATGTCGTCGGAGCGCCCGGTGACCTTCTCCATCCGCCGCATCGACCGCGCCGAGCCGGGCATGAGCCGCGTCAGGTCGCGGGTGCGATAGCGGATGATCGGCAGCGCCTCCTTGGTCAGCGAGGTGAAGACGAGTTCGCCCTTCTCGCCGTCCGGCAGCACCGCGCCGGTCGCGGGATCGATCACCTCCGGATAGAAGTGGTCCTCCCAGATGTGCAGCCCGTCCTTGGTCTCGACGCACTCCTGCGCGACGCCCGGCCCCATCACCTCGGAGAGGCCGTAGATGTCGACCGCATGCATGTCGAAGGCGTTCTCGATCTCGCGGCGCATCGCCTCGGTCCACGGCTCGGCGCCGAAGATGCCGACGGCGAGCGACGACTCGCGCGGGTCGAGACCCTGATTGCGGAACTCGTCGAGGATGGCGAGCATGTAGGACGGCGTCACCATGATGACGTCCGGCGAGAAGTCGTTGATCAGTTGCACCTGGCGTTCGGTCATGCCGCCGGAGACCGGGATCACCGTGGCCCCGAGCTTCTCGGCGCCGTAGTGCGCGCCGAGACCGCCGGTGAAGAGACCGTAGCCGTAGGAGACGTGCACCTTCATCCCCGGCCGGCCGCCCGCGGCGCGGATCGAGCGCGCCACCACGCTCGCCCACGTGTCGATGTCCTTCAGCGTGTAGCCGACGACGGTGGGCTTGCCGGTCGTCCCCGACGACCCGTGGACACGGGCGATCTTCTCCTGCGGCACGGCGAACATGCCGAAAGGATAGGCGTCGCGCAGATCGGCCTTGGTGGTGAAGGGGAACTTCGCCAGATCGGAGAGCTGCTTGAAGTCGTCCGGATGGGCGCCCACGGCATCGAACTTCTTCCGATAGGTCTCGACGTTGTCGTAGGCGTGCCTGAGCGACCACGCCATGCGTTCGGTCTGCAGCGCCGTGATCTCGTCGCGGGAAGCGATTTCGATCGGGTCGAGGGACTTGCGGTCCGGGGTGAGGTCCAACATGGGAGTTCCTCCTGAACGTCGTTCTCGTCGCACCTCGCGGGTCTTTCGCCCGTTCGAGGGTCGCCCACGCGGGCGGAAAGCTCTTCGGGTTCAGCCTTGCGCCACCGCCTCCGGCGGCAGGAAGGTACCCTTGATGGTGCGGGAGAGCCCGCGGAATTCGGCGATCGTCTTGCCCGTCTCGTCGGTGACGGTGATGTCGTAGACGCCGGAGCGCCCGGCCCGCTGGCGCTCGACGCACACCGCCTCCAGCACCTGACCCTCGCGCGCCGGCGCGACGAAGGTGATCGAGCAGTGCTGCGCCACCGCCCGGTCGTTGCGGCTGTTGCAGCCGTAGGCGAAGGCGGTGTCGGCGAGCGTGAAGATGTAGCCGCCGTGGCAGATGTGATGGCCGTTGACCATCGTCGGGCCGATCGTCATGGCGAGCCGCGCCCGCCCCGGCCCGACCTCGATGAGGCGGATGCCGAGCGCCTGCGCCGCCTTGTCGTCGGCCCACATCAGATCGGCACAGGTCCGCGCCAGAGTGTCAGCGTCCATCGTCTCGGCCCTTCCGCCCGGTGAATACCGGCTTGCGCTTCTCCTTGAAGGCGGCGACGCCCTCGGCGTAGTCCGGCGTCGCACCGGCGGCGCGCTGCAGATCGCGCTCGAGATCGAGCTGCGCGTCGAAGGAATTGGTGGAGGAGACGAGCAACGCCTGTTTGGTCAGCGCCAACCCCTGCGTCGGAGCGTCCGCCAGACGCGCCGCCAGCGCCCGCGCCTCGGCGTCGAGATCGGCGTCGTCGACCGCCTTCCAGATCATGCCCCAGGCTTCCGCCTTCTCCGCCGCGATCGGCTCGGCAGTGAGCGCCAACCCCTTGGCGCGCGCCTCGCCGACGAGCCGCGGCAGCGTCCAGGTGCCGCCCGAATCCGGCACGAGGCCGATCTTGGCGAAGGCCTGGACGAAGGAGGCGGACTTCGCCGCCAGAACGATGTCGCAGGCGAGTGCGATGTTGGCCCCCGCCCCCGCCGCGACGCCGTTCACGACGCACACCACCGGCTTCGGCATCGACTTGATCAGGCGGACGAGCGGGTTGTAGCGCAGCTCCAGCGACTCCCCGAGGTCCGGCCGCGCCGAACCAGGGGCGACCGCCCGATCGGAGAGGTCCTGGCCCGCACAGAAGCCGCGCCCCGCTCCGGTGATGAGCACGGCGCGCACGCCCTCGTCGGCGGCGATCGCCTCGAGCGCTTCGCGCAACGCCGCGTGCATCGCCACGGTGAAGGAATTCAGCCGCTCCGGCCGATTGAGCACCACCCGCGCCACCGCGCCGAGGCGCTCGACCAGGATGGGTGTTTCGACGGCGGCGTCGTTCGTCTCGGACATCGTCACTCCCTCCGTCGCGACCCGTTCCCGGCCGTCGACCCTCTCGGTTTTATAGTTGACCGACCGGTTGGTCAATATATACTCCCCATCGACGAGAGACCCCGGCGACGTCCGACCGAAGAGGCCGGCGGCGCACGAGAAGGCCTCCGTTCCGGGAGGAAGATCATGCACGGCCGTGCCCTGCGTCGCGAGTGGCGGCGTGCGGTCTCCGTGCCGTCGTTCGCCATCGCAACATGGCGTCGACCACCGCTCCCGACATCGCCCCATCGCCGCGCCGCCCCCGATCCGGGCGACGCGCTCCCGCACGACGTTTCGAGGCATCCCGATGGCCGACCTGCCGCTTCTCCGCTCCTATGCCCTCGATCGCTGGTTCGAGGCCGCCGGTTCCGCGCCGGAGGTCTTCTCCGCGGTGACCGGCGAGGCGATCGCCCGCGTCTCCTCCGCCGGCCTCGACGTCGGCGCCATGGCCGCGCACGCCCGCCGCGTCGGTGGTCCGGCGCTGCGCCGCCTCACCTTCCACGAGCGCGCCGGTCTCCTGAAGAAGCTCGCCCTCCATCTCGGTGAGCACAAGGCGGCGCTCTATGCGCTCTCCACCGACACCGGCGCGACCAGGACCGATAGTTGGATCGACATCGACGGCGGCATCGCCACGCTCTTCGTCTACGCCTCCAAGGGCCGCCGCGAGCTGCCGGCCTCGACCTTCCTGCTCGACGGCGCGGTCGAGGGCCTGTCGAAGCGCGGCAGCTTCGTCGGCCGCCACGTCTTCACCTCGCTCAGAGGCGTCGCTGTCCACATCAACGCCTTCAACTTCCCCGTCTGGGGCCTGCTCGAGAAGCTCGGCCCGTCGATCCTCGCCGGCGTGCCGGTGATCGCCAAGCCGGCGACCGCCACCGCACCGCTCGCCGAAGGGCTGGCGAAGCTGATCGTCGCGAGCGGCATCCTGCCGCCCGGCGCCTTCCAGTTCGTCTCCGGTTCGGTCCACGACCTCTTCGACCATCTGAGCGGCCAGGACGTCGTCTCCTTCACCGGCTCGGCCGCCACCGCCGCCACGCTGCAGCGCTACCCGAAGATCGCCGAGAACGCGGTGCGCTTCGTCGCCGAGCGCGACAGCCTCAACGCCTCGATCCTCGGCCCCGACGCGGTCCCCGGCACGCCGGAGTTCGACCTCTTCGTCAAGGCCGTGGTCACCGAGATGACGGTCAAGGCCGGACAGAAGTGCACCGCCATCCGCCGCGCCCTGGTGCCGGAAGCGCTGATCGAGCCGGTCGGCGACGCGATTTCGGCGAAGCTCGCCGAGGTCCGCATCGGCCATCCCGGCCTCGAGACGACCAGGATGGGCGCGCTGGCAAGCCTCGCGCAGCGCCGCGACGTCCTCGCCCAGGTCGAGAAGCTCAAGGCCGAAGCCGACGTGATCTGCGGCGAGACCACGCCGAACGTCGACGGTGCCGACGCCGAGAAGGGCGCCTTCCTCGCCCCCATCCTCTTGCGCGCCCGCGACGCCGCTTCGGCCCACCGCATCCACGAAGTCGAGGCCTTCGGCCCGGTGTCGACGCTCATGGGCTATCGCGATCTCGACGACGCGATCGAGCTGGCCCATCGCGGCGAAGGCTCGCTCGTCGCCTCGCTCGTCACCTACGACCGAGAAGTCGCGCGCGACGTGGTGCTCGGCATCGCCGCTTCGCACGGCCGCATCCTGGTGCTCGACCGCGACTGCGCCCGCGAATCGACCGGCCACGGCTCGCCGCTGCCGCAGCTCGTCCACGGCGGCCCCGGTCGGGCCGGCGGCGGCGAGGAGATGGGCGGCGTCCGCGGCGTCCACCACTACATGCAGCGCACCGCCCTCCAGGGCTCGCCCGCCATGCTGACCGCCATCGGCGGCTCGTGGATCAAGGGCACCCCCGAGATCATCGGCGAGGTCCACCCGTTCCGCCTCACCTTCGACGAACTCGAACTCGGCCGGACGTTCCGCTCGCCGCCGCGGGTGGTGACGCTCGAGGACATCGAGCACTTCGCCCATTTCACCGGCGACACCTTCTACGCCCACATGGACGAGGAGGCGGTGAAGGGCCATCCCTTCTTCCCTGGCCGCGTCGCCCACGGCTACCTGCTCCTCGCCTTCGCCGCCGGTCTCTTCGTCGAGCCGGCGCGCGGGCCCGTGCTCGCCAACTACGGCCTCGACGAGCTTCGCTTCCTCAAGCCCGTCCAGCCGGGCGAGGCGATCGAGGTGCGCCTCACGGTCAAGTCGAAGAACCCGCGCAACGCCGACTACGGCGAAGTGCGCTGGGACGTCGAGATCACGAGCGGAGGCGAGACCTGTGCCACCTACGACCTCCTGACCATGAACGCCCACACCGCCTGACCGGCGTCCCGCCCACGATCCGACGACCCGCCTCACCCCGGGAGCGAGAACCGCTCCCGGGGTGAGGTCGTTTCGCATTTGCACAATCATGAGAAAGGGACGGGGCCCGTCGAATTCTGCATGACATGGTGATTTCTCACGCTCCTCGCCCGAGGAGACGCCACGTCATCGCGAGAATTTCACGTTGAGAGTCAAGGCGAGAACATGGCGAGACCGATCGGAAGATGGCGAGAATGCGCACCGATCCATGCGGATTGCGCATGACGGAATCCCATCCTCGAGACTTCTGATTTGCTGCATCGCAAACTAGATTGAGATCGAAATGAATTTCATCGATGCCGGAAATTGCGGCACGAAGACATGAAAGGTCACTCCATGCCCCTCACCCGTTTTGCCCGTACGATCGGCTCCAGCCTGCGTCGCTACCACCTCTATCACCGCACCATCGCCGAGCTGAACTCGCTCGGCGACCGTGAACTCGCCGACCTCGGCATCGCCCGCGGCGACATCCGCAAGATCGCCCGCGACTCGATGATCTGAGGCCGTCGTTCCACGCGGCAGCCCCGGTGTTGACCGAGGTCAAAGCGTCCGACCCGCTCTTCCCCTCCTCATGCGCGCCGATGGCGAGCCCCGAGGAGGGAGACGTGCCGACCCGCGACCTGCCCCCGTTCCGCGATCTCCACGCCTTTCTCGCCCTGCTCGACAGTCGCGGGCTCCTGAGGCGGATCGCCAAACCGGTCTCCACCGTTCTCGACATGACCGAGATCCATCGCCGGGTCCTCCACGCCGGAGGCCCGGCGTTGCTGTTCGAGAAGCCGATCCTTGCCGACGGCACGGCCTCGGCGGTTCCGGTGTTGGTCAACCTCTTCGGCACCGTCGAGCGCGTCGCCCTCGGCTTCGGCATCGAGCCCACCCACCTCGATCGCCTCGGCGAGGAACTCGCCGCCCTGCGCGACCCGACCCCGCCGGATGGTGTCAAGGATGCGCTGTCCAAGCTGCCGCTGCTGAAGGCGGCGCTCTCCATGCGACCGAAGACCATCGGCTCGGCGCCCTGCCAAGAGCAGGTGCTCACCGGCGAGGCGATCGATCTCTCCCGCCTCCCCGTCCAGACCTGCTGGCCGGGCGAGCCGGCGCCGCTCGTCACCTGGCCGCTGGTGATCTCCCGCCCGCCCGACACCACCTCGACGGCGAAATACAACGTCGGCGTCTATCGCCTGCAGGTCGCCGGGAAGAACCGCCTGATCGCCCGCTGGCTCGCCCATCGCGGCGGCGCCCACCACCACCGCGCCTGGGCCGCACGGGGCGAGAAGATGCCGGTCGCCGTGGTGATCGGCGCCGACCCCGGCACCATCCTCGCCGGCGTCCTGCCGCTGCCGCAGGATCTCTCCGAGCTGCATTTCTCGGGTCTCACCCGCGGCGAGCGCGCCCGCCTCGTGCCGGCGAAGACGGTGCCCCTGAAGGTGCCGGCCGACGCCGAGATCGTGATCGAGGGCTGGGTGTCGCCGACCGAGACCCTGCCCGAGGGCCCCTACGGCGACCACACCGGCTATTGGAATTCGGTCGAGGACTTCCCCGTCCTGGAGGTCTCGGCGATCACCATGCGCCGCGAGCCGATCTATCTCTCGACCTTCACCGGCCGGCCGCCGGACGAGCCGTCGCGCATCGGCGAGGCCTTCAACCGGCTGTTCCTGCCGCTCCTGAAGAAGCAGTTTCCCGAGGTGACGGACTTCTGGCTGCCGCCCGAGGCCTGTTCCTATCGCGTCGCGGTCGTCGCCATCCGCAAATCCTATCCGGGGCAGGCGCGCCGGGTGATGATGGGCCTGTGGTCGATGTTGCCGCAGTTCGCCTATACCAAGTTCGTGATCGTCGTCGACGCCGACATCGACGTCCGCTCCTGGGACGACGTGCTCTGGGCGATCTCGACCCGCTCCGACCCGTCGCGCGACGTCATGCTGGTCGACCGCACGCCGATCGACTATCTCGATTTCGCCTCGCCGAAATCCGGTCTCGGCGGCAAGATGGGCCTCGACGCGACCACCAAGATCGGCACCGAGACCGAACGGGAATGGGGTCGCGTGCTCGAACAGAGCCCCGAGGTGTCGGCCCGCGTCGATGAGATGTGGGGGAGGCTGGGGATATGACGACGAATACACGAAGCACCGACCGGCTGACGCGATGAGCCGCGCTCGGGGCAAGGGCTCACCCCGATGTCCCCTCCCCCCTCGAGGGGGAGGGACAGGGAGGGGGGGCTCGGCATCGCCCCGGCTTCGACGTCGGAGAGGAGGAGTCTTCGTCCCCCCCTCTCTGTCTCTCCCCCTCCAGGGGGGGAGAGAACCGGATGAGAGCACCTTCCCCGATCCCGGTCCGCAACGGGCCGAGAGACCGCGAAGATGAACAGATGCAGCCCGAACCGCCGGTTCGGACGTCATTCGAACGGAGACACCATGCCCCGCGTCGTCCTCGGCCTCTCCGGCGCCTCGGGTGCGGCGATCGGCCTGCGCGTCGCCGAGATCTTGGCGCAAGGCGGCATCGAGACCCATCTCGTCGTCTCCGCCGCAGCGGAACGTACCCTCGCCCACGAGATCGGCCCCGGGGCGCTCGCCCGATTGCAGGCGCTCGTCCACGTCCGCTATCCGATCGACGACATCGGCGCCGCCATCGCCTCCGGCTCGTTCCGCACCGCCGGCATGATCGTCGCGCCGTGCTCGATGCGGGTGGTCGGCGCCATCGCCTCGATCGCCGCCTCCGACCTCCTGATCCGCGCCGCCGACGTGACGCTGAAGGAGCGCCGCCGGCTGGTGCTGGTCGCCCGCGAGAGCCCGCTGCACCTCGGCCACCTGCGCGCCATGGCCGCGGTGACCGAGGCGGGCGCCATCGTCGCCCCGCCGGTGCCGGCCTTCTATCTGAAGCCGACCTCGGTCGCGGCGATCGTCGACCACATCGCCCATCGCGCCGTCGATCTCCTCGACCTTCCCGACCTGCCGCGCGCCGCCGAATGGACCGGCGAGGAGGAGACCACGGGCCGACGGCCATGAAGCCGCTCGCCACCCGTCTCGCCGCCTACGAAGTCTTCTTTCCCCTCGCCGCCCTCGGCTCGATCGCCACCATCGCCCTGACGCTGCCCGCCCTCACCGGCGGCTGGTCCCCGTCCGCCGGGCTCTCGGCGATCGACTGGCACGCCCACGAGATGCTCTTCGGCCATTTCCCCACCGCCTTCGCCGGGGTGATGCTCACCGCCCTGCCGCGCTGGACGAAACGCCCCTCGCCCGCCGCGGCGACGATCGTCGGCCTCGCCCTCCTCTTCCTCGCCGCCCGCCTCGCCTTCGTCTTCTCGCCGTCCTCGATGTGGTTGTGGACTTCTCCGGCCGCCCTCGCCGCCGTCGCGGCCTACGCCGGATCTCGCATCGTCGCGGCCGGCGACCGCCGCGACTTCGGCCTCGTCGCGCTCCTCGCCGTCCTCGCCCTCGCCGACGCGGCCTTCCTCGTCTCGGCGCCGACCGGCGACACGTCGTTCGCCCTCCGGTCGGCCTTCGCCGCGGCTCTGTCGATCGCCATGGTGATGGGCGGTCGCATCGCCCCGGCGCTCACCCGCCACCTCGCCGACATGCGCGGCGAACCGCAGGCGCCGCCGACACCGCGTAGCTTCGAGATCACCGTCTTCGCCGTCTCGCTCTCGGCGCTCGCCGCGTGGACCTTCGCCCCGCGAGCCACCACGACCGCCGTCGCCCTGGCGCTCGCCGCTCTGTTCCATGCCGCGAGGCTCGCCACCTGGAAAGGCTGGTCGACCCGGGATCGCCCGCCCTTCCTCGCCCTCCACCTCGGCTATTCGTTCCTCCCCCTCGGCTTCGCGACGATGGCCGTCGCCATCCTCCGGGACGACTTCGACCTCGTCGACGTCGCCGCTCACGCCTGGGGCGCCGGAACGCTCGGGCTGATGTGCGCGGCGATCATGACCTCGGTGGTGCGCCGCTATTCCGGCAAGGCGCTGAGCGTGAGCCGTCTCGCCGACGCACTGGTCGCCGCCCTGTTGGTCGCCGTCGCGGCGCGTCTCGCCGCCGGCCTCGCCGGACTGCCGCTCGGCCTCCTTCACGCCTCGGCCGGGGCCTGGATCGCGGCCTACGCGACGCTGGCGGTGCTCGTCGCGCGCGACCGCCGCCTGCCCGCACCGGCCGGCGGCATGACGACCGCGGCGACGGCGGACGAGTTCGGCGAGGTGTCGTGAAAGTGGTGGGCCCGGAGGGACTCGAACCCCCAACCAAGCCGTTATGAGCGGCCGGCTCTAACCATTGAGCTACAGGCCCTTCGGCGACTTGGCGGACGGCTTCGAACCTCGCGGTCCGCTCGAGGCCCGCATACGACGCCGAGTGAGTCGGCCTCTCGCCTAGCACGACGTGTGGTCGACCGACAAGCACGCGCCATGATCGGAACACATTCCTCGTGGAAAAGCCGGGGATCACCGCCGCCGGAGGAGGATCCGGCGTGCCCGATCTCGACCGCGACGGGGGCCCGGAGCCCATCCGTTAACGCCGACGGTGGAGACGACGCGAAGATCGTCCCCGTGGGCCGACCGGAGACGTCGGACGCGAGGCCTCGTGCGAGGCGCGCCGATCGCTCCCTTCGGAGAAGCGCAGAAGCACCAGTCGGTACAGACAATTCCGTCTCCCGCGATGGCGTCGAACGCCACCGGACGACGTTGCGGACCGCCGCCGATCAGCGTGGATGCGATCGCCGGCGAGGTCCGGAGGAGACCGGGTGATCGCACCGATGCGAACCCGGCTCCCGAGCCGGTGGCGCGTTTTCGGGGGGAGACCCGATCCGGCCATCGACCCGTGAGGTGGGTCCCCACGAGAGCTCGCAGAGCCCGGGACACCTCGAGTGCACGCGCCGCATGAACCCATGGCGGGTGGCCGTGCCCCATCGGAGTGGAATCGCATGATCCTAGCCCCCGCCGCCGCGCTTCGCGGCGCCGCGCCGCGTCGAGCCCTGCTCGCCGCCGGCTTCCTCGCCCTCGCTTGCGCCCCGGCCTTCGCCGGATCGGCCAAGGTCCAGGGCCAGGGTATCGCCTCCTTCTACGGACGCGAACATCACGGCGGCCCGACCGCCTCCGGCGAACGCTTCAACATGCACGCCATGACCGCCGCCCACCGCACCGTCAAGCTCGGCACCCATCTCAAGGTGACCAACCTGAAGAACGGCAAGTCGGTGGTGGTCCGCATCAACGACCGCGGCCCCTTCATCAAGGGGCGCATCATCGACCTGTCGCGCGGCGCGGCGGACGTCCTCGGTTTCACCGGCGCCGGCCTCACCCGCGTCGCCATCGAAACCGCGGAAACCGGCGCCAAGCCCGGCCCGGTGGCCGGCTCGATGAAGGTGGCCTCGCTCGAGCCCGAGACGACCGGCACCACCGCCGCGGCCACCTCCGGCGACGAAGTCGCGGCGAAGCCCGTCCTCACCGAGGCCGAACGGGCGATGATCGATCGAACCGCCTCTTCCAACCGCTGACCCCGGTCGGACGAGACGAAGAAACGGCTCCGTTCACCCGAACGGAGCCGTTTTCGTCTTTCAGGGACCGCGGCACGCGGAGCCGATGATCGCTCACCCCTCCTTCGGGATCGGCCGCGGCTTGCCCTCGTCGTCGACGGCGACGAAGGTGAAGGTGGCGTCGGTGACCTTCTCGCGGGTCACCGTGCGGAAGCGCTGCGCCCAGGCTTCGATGTGGATCTTCATCGAGGTGCGGCCGATGCTCTCGACGTCGGTATAGACGCAGAGCACGTCGCCGACCTGCACCGGCCGGATGAAGATCAGCGTATCGACCTTGATCGTCACCACGCGGCCGCGCGCCCGCTCCACTCCGCGGATGCCGCCGGCGGCGTCCATCTGGGAGAGCACCCAGCCGCCGAAGATGTCGCCGTTGGCGTTGGTGTCCGCCGGCATGGCGATGACGCGGACGGTGAGTTCGCCACGGGGCATGTCGCAGGTGGTGGGAGAATCGGTCATTCCGGCCTCGGTATCGGTTGTCACGCAGGAAGCCTAACCGCCGTCCGGGCGCGGCGGAAGCCCGCCGACGCGGCGCTGCCTCACGGCCCGTGGCTGCGCGGATAGGGATTGACCTCCGCCGGCGTCCATCCGGCGAGCACGCCGTCGCGCGGTGCGAAGACCTCGACCTTCAGCGGGTGGCAGGCGACCGCGTCCGACGAATGCGTCGCCCCGCAATCGCCGCCCGGACAGGCCGACAGCGCGCCGAGGAGATCGATCTCGGCGAACATCTCCAGGAAGTCGCCGGGCCTGACCGGGCTCGCCTTCATGAAGTAGCGATGGGTGTCGTGGGTGAAGCCGGTGCACATGAAGACGTTGAGCACGTCGTGCACCAGCGGCTCGGCTTGCGTGAGCGTCCGTCCGGTCGCTTGCGCCAGGGCCCGCGTCAGGTTCGAGTGGCAACAGTGGTGATAGTCGACGCCCTTGAGCAGCCGGTTGGTGTAGGGGTCGCAGCGCGTGCCGATGACGTCGTGGACGCCGGCCCCGTCGGCATCGAAACCGTACCAACCGAGCGTGTCGGCGGTGATCGTCGCCATGGGCCTGAGGTACGGCAGGTTCGACCACAGCCGATCGCCGACGCCGACATGGGTGGCGTGCAGCGCCCGTGTCTTGCCGGAGAAGAAGCGCTCGATCGGATCGTTCGCGTTCCACAGATTGAGATCGCCGACCTGCGGCCCCTCGATCGAGACGATGCGGAAGAAATGCCCGGCCGGAACCCGGAACGATGCCGCGTCGCGTGGGCCGACGATCACCTCGTCGATCCTGGTCATCCCTTCGCGCGCCCGCTCGTAGAAGGCGGCGTCGAAGGGCGGCAGATGCTCGACCTCGTAGGTGACGACGGGTGGTGCGGCACGACGCGCCTCGGCATCGGCGGGAGCGGCGGGTTTCGGCATGAGCGGGTCTCCGGCGGGGCGCGGGAAGCTTCGCCGAGCCGGCGCCGGCGCACAAGCGCCCCGGCCGGAATTCCCGCCCGTATCGACCTCGTGTGGTCACTTCGCGGCCGCCCCACCTTCCTTCTCCCCTCGCGGGAGAAGGTGCCCCGAAGGGGCGGATGAAAGGGCGCCGCGTAGCGGCGATGCGGTGAGGACCCGACGTTCGAAGGCGAGGAGCGGCCCAGCTCCCTCATCCGGCCTTCGGCCACCTTCTCCCGCAGGGGGAGAAGGGGTCCTCGCAGCACCGCCTTCGACCCACCGGACACGTACGAACGTTTCGATGGCCGGCCACGCGCCGCGGAACCGCCGCGCCTCGCAGCCTCAGCCGAACATCCGCAACCCCTGCTCGGCGATGATGCGTTTCGCCTTGTCGAAGGCCATCTCGATCGCCGTATCGCGATCGGCGAAGCGGTCGGCGCGGACGAAGCGGCTCTCCTTCGTGACCCCGTCGACCTCGCGGCAGATCACCCCGCACAGCTGCCACTGCCCCTGTTCCTGGAACGGCGTGGCGCGCACGATCCACCCGTCGAGCTCCATCGTCGGCTCGGGCTCGGGGGCCTTGGGGGAGGAGCCGAAGAGACGTTTCAGAAGGGACATGGCGAGCCTCCGGGATCGGCAGCGTTCGTCGTCATTCGGCGGCGGCGAGGACCAGTTCGCCGGCGGCGATCATCTCGCCGCGCAACCAGTCCGGACAGAGATCGAAGCCGTTCGGCCACGTCGGCGCACCGTATTCGAGAAATACCCGCGCGAAGAAAGCGGGTTCGCGCAGCGGCCGAACCATCTCTCCGGGCTCGGCGACCAGTGCGGCGAAGTCGTGGACGCCGCTCGCTCCGTCGGCGAACCGAACACGCAGCCCGAACGGCGCTTCGACCGAGAGTTCAGCGATCTTGTTCAGCATCGAGACCTGCGATCTTCTCCAGCGGCATCCCTGCCCGCGCTCGTTCCCAATCGGCGAAGAGTTCGTCGCGATGGAGCCCCGCCCATTCCGATACCAGACGCGCCGCCGTCGGCGGTAGCCGCCCTTCGACGATCCTTCCCGACGCGATGTCGACCATCGCTTCCGATCCGCCATAGATAGCATGGAAATGCGGCGGCGGATGATCCTTCGAATACATGCGGATGACGATGCCGTAGAAGATCGCGATCACCGGCACGGGCAAGGTCCTCCCGAAACGAAGAACCCCGGCGTCGTCGCCGGGGTCCTGTGATCCTCAGTTGTCGAGGAAGCTCCGGAGTTTCCGCGACCGGCTCGGATGCTTCAGCTTCCTCAGCGCCTTCGCCTCGATCTGGCGGATGCGTTCGCGGGTGACCGAGAACTGCTGGCCGACCTCTTCGAGCGTGTGGTCGGTGTTCATGCCGATGCCGAAGCGCATGCGCAGCACGCGTTCCTCACGCGGGGTGAGCGAGGCCAGCACCCGCGTCGTCGTCTCGCGAAGATTGCTCTGGATCGCCGCGTCGATCGGCAGGACGGCGTTCTTGTCCTCGATGAAATCGCCGAGATGCGAATCCTCCTCGTCGCCGATCGGCGTCTCGAGAGAGATCGGCTCCTTGGCGATCTTGAGGACCTTGCGCACCTTCTCCAGCGGCATGGCGAGCTTCTCGGCCAGCTCCTCCGGTGTCGGCTCGCGGCCGATCTCGTGCAGCATCTGGCGCGAGGTGCGGACGATCTTGTTGATCGTCTCGATCATGTGGACGGGAATGCGGATGGTGCGCGCCTGATCGGCGATCGAGCGGGTGATCGCCTGCCGGATCCACCACGTCGCATAGGTCGAGAACTTGTAGCCGCGGCGGTACTCGAACTTGTCGACCGCCTTCATCAGACCGATGTTGCCCTCCTGGATCAGGTCCAGGAACTGTAGGCCGCGGTTGGTGTATTTCTTGGCGATCGAGATGACGAGACGCAGGTTCGCCTCGACCATCTCCTTCTTGGCCTGACGGGCCTCGCGCTCGCCCTTCTGCACCATGTGGACGATGCGGCGGAACTCGGTGGTCTCGAGCCCGGTCTCCGAGGCGAGGTTCTGGATCGCGCCGCGGAACTCCTTGATCGTGTCGCCTTCGTTCTTGACGAAGTCACGCCAGCCCCGCGTGCCGAGATTGGCGACGCGGCGCAGCCAGTGCGGATCGAGCTCCGAGCCCTGGTAGTTCTTGAGGAAGTCGTCGCGGGCGACGCCGTAGCTCTCGGCGAGGCGCAAGAGACGCCCCTCGAAGCCCATCAGCTTCTTGTTGATGTCGTAGAGCTGCTCGACCAGGCTGTCGATACGCGCCTGATTGAGGGAGAGGCTCTTCACCTCGTTGATGAGGTCTTCCTTGAGTTTCTTGTAGCGGCGCTCCTGGGAGGGCGACAGCGTCTCGTTCTTGAGACGGCCCTCGACCAGCTGCTCCTGCAGGCGGTGCAGCTTCTTGTAGTCGTCGGCGATGCGGTCGAAGGTCTCGAGCACCTTCGGCTTGAGCTCGGCTTCCATGGCGGAGAGCGAGACGTTGCCCTCCATGTCGTCGCCGTCGTCGTCGCCGCTCTCGGCTTCCGCCTCCGCCGCCTCTTCCGTCTCCTCGCCGGCTTCCTCGTCGACCGGCACCATCGGCGGGCCGCCGGCCTTGCCGTCGGGACCGGCATAGGTCGCCTCGAGGTCGATGATGTCGCGCAAGAGGATCTTGCCGTCGTTGAGTTCGTCGCGCCAGATGATGATCGCCTGGAGGGTCAGCGGGCTCTCGCAGAGGCCCGCGATCATCGCCTCGCGACCGGCCTCGATGCGCTTGGCGATGGCGATCTCGCCCTCGCGCGACAGAAGCTCGACCGAGCCCATCTCGCGCAGATACATGCGCACCGGATCGTCGGTACGGTCGGCCGGCTCACGGGTGGTGGTGGTACGGGCCGGCAGCGCCGACGGCGCCTCGGCGAGGTCGGTGGACTCGGCCTCCTCCTCCTCGCCCTTGTTGTTCTCGTCCTCTTCGCCCGCCTCCTCCGTCTCGACGACGTTGATGCCCATCTCGTTGAGCATGGCGAGGATGTCCTCGATCTGCTCGGAGGCCACCTGCTCGGAGGGAAGCACGTCGTTGAGCTCGTCATAGGTGACGAAGCCGCGCTTCTTGGCGATCTTGATCATCCGCTTGACGGCGGCATCGGAGAGGTCGAGCAGCGGGCCGTCCGGGGTTTCCGGCGCCTGCACCTCGGTCTCTTCCTGCTCGCCTGCCTTGGTCGCCATGAAGCATCTCCTGGAGGAATGCGAGCCGTCGCGACCGGGCCTCGTCACCCCGTCGCCCGGGCGGGCGCTCGAGGGGGAAGCGAAGCCGTCGAGGGAGTGACCCTCGGGTCGAACGGCCGAAAGGTTGAATTACGGCGCTTGTCCTAAGCTCCGATTAACTGTCGCACCGATGCGCGCGATGGCCCGCATCACTCGCGTTTCGGCGGCGGACGCCGAAGGACCGGTCTTTCGCGAAACGTCGTCCCGATCGCGCGAGAAGGGCTGCGCCGATGCGTGGGACATTCCGGGAGAGGCTTTATTTAACGAGCGAATCGGATTGCGCAAGGGTGATTCGTCACACGATTCGCCGCGCCGCGCGAATCGTGTGTCCACCACCTCTCCGGAATCTCCTGTAATTTCACAGCGAGGCCGTTCCGGCGCCTCATCCGCCGGCGATTCCCCCGGCCGCGATGCCGCCGCCGTTCCCCCCCTGCGCCCGGCGGATCTCCTTGGCTTCCTCGGCGAGTTCCTGCTCGCGCCGGGCGAATTCCTCGCGCCGCCGGCCGATGTCGCGGGAGAGCCCGAGGATGCGCGCCTCGACGCTCTCGTCGGCGTCCGGCCCGACCTGGGAAACCTCGCGTTCGAGTTCGCGCTCCATGTGGCGCAGCTCGAGCCGGTCGAGGAAGTGCCACAGACAGGTCTCCACCCAGCTTTCCGGCGGATGGAACTTCAGCACCTTGAAGCGCTGCTTGAGCCGGTCGCCGCGCCCGCTCGTCACGCGCCCCGCACCGTCGGTCACCTCCGAACCGTGCAATTCCTCGAGCAGGAAGAAGAAGCGCGGATCGATGCCCTCGTAGAAGGAGGAGACCGACAGGTCCGACACCTCCGTCGCCATCCGCCACAGTTCGCGCTTGAACGCCTCGTGCGGCTCGAGCCCGAAATCGAGGCCGACCATCCGCTCCGCCGCCGCCTCGAAGAGGTCGGGATATTCGACGCAGAGCCCGAGCACCACCCGTTCGAGCCCGACGAGATCGCCGTCGGGCATCGGCGGCATCGCCGCCGAGGGCTCGGCCCGTCCCGTCCCGCGTCCGCCCCACGGCGCCGCCGCACGCCCCCCCTTGGCGAAGCCCTCCCCCCGCTCGCCCCGCTCCGACGACCAGAAGAGATTGGACAGCCTGAGCCGGTATCTGAGCTGATAGGCGCGTTGAACCCGTCCGTCGCGGATCTCGTGGACGAGATCTTCGAGCCGCTTCTCGAGCGCCGCCTTGCGCTCCGGCGTGTCGATCGCCGCGCCGCGGGTTTCGCGATCCCACAGCACGTCGGCGAGCGGCACGGCGCGCTCCACCTCCGCCTGGAACGCCGCCTTGCCGCCGAGCGCGATCAATTCGTCGGGGTCCTTGCCGTCGGGCAGGAAGACGAAGTTGAACGAGAAACCGGATTTGAGATGCGGCAGGATGCGGTCGACGGCGCGATAGGCGGCTTTGACGCCCGCCTTGTCGCCGTCGAAACAGACGACCGGCTCGGCGGCGAAGCGCCACATCCGCTGGATCTGCTCCTCGGTGAAGGCGGTGCCGAGCGTCGCCACCACGCTCGGGATCCCCGCCTGCCACACCGCGATGGCGTCGAGATAGCCCTCGACCACGATGACCGAGCCCTGGTCGTAGGCCGCCTGCCGGGCGCGGTGGCCGTTGAACAGCATCAGTCCCTTGTGGAAGAGCTCGGTCTCCGGCGAGTTCAGGTATTTCGGCTGGTCGTCCGGGCTCATGGCGCGACCGCCGAAGGCGACGACCCGGCCCTTCTCGTCCTGGATCGGGATCATCAGCCGGTTGCGGAAGCGATCGTAGGCGGGCCGCCCGTCGTCCGGCTTGATGGTGAGCCCGGCGTCGACCATCGCCTGCTCGTCGACCCCCTTGCCGAGAAGGTGCCGCTTCAGCGCGTCGCGCTCCGCCGGGGCGAAGCCGATGCGGAACTCCTTGACGGTGCGCGGCTCGAGCCGCCGCTTCTCGACATAGGCCCGGGCCGAGGCGCCGGAGGAGAGCCGCAACTGCTCCTCGAAGAACCGCGCCGCCATCTCGGTGACGTCGGCGAGCGAGGCGCGATGACGCTCGCGCTTCTCCTCGCGCGCATCCGGTTTCGGCAGGACGACGCCGGTCTCGGCGGCGAGCCGCTCGACGGCCTCGGGAAACGACAGGCCCTCCGTCTCCATCAGGAAGCGGAAGATGTCGCCGTGCTTCCCGCTCGAGAAGCAGTGATAGAAGCCCTTCTGGTCGTTGACGAAGAAAGACGGCGTCTTCTCCGGATTGAACGGCGACAGGCCGGCGAATTCCCGCCCCTGCTTCTTCAGCCGCACACGCCGCCCCACGACGTCCGAAACCGGAAGCCGAGCACGGATCTCGTCGAGAAGGTGCGGCGGGAACTTCATGGAGGGACTATAGGGGAGCGAGGGGCCGGTCCGCTACGAAAAGCTATTTCCACGGAGCGCTTGACAAAATATGTTTGTATATACATTCTGTCGGAGGCGATGAACCAACCCCAAAGCACCCAAAGCACCCAAAGCACCCAAAGCACCCAAAGCACCCAAAGCACCCAAAGCA
>CALBKH010000051.1 GCA_937892955.1 uncultured Alphaproteobacteria bacterium | reverse complement strand
CACATTAAACGCATCAAATCAACATGATGGTCCAACCGCGCACAGGTCTCATGAGCCCTCAGTCGACGGCGACGCCGAGGGCGGCGAGATCGCGGGCGAGTTGCTCGGGCGAGACGAATCGGACCGCCTGCATACCGATCGCGCGGGCGCCCTCGACGTTGGCCGGGACGTCGTCGATGAACAGGCAGGAGGCCGGGTCGAGGCCGTTGCGTTCGGTCAGCACCCGATAGATCGCCGGATCCGGTTTCAACAGCTTCTCGTGGGCGGAGACGACGATGTCGACGAAGTCGCCGAGGGTGGGGTAGCGGACGAGGACGTCGGCATATTTCTCGGCGGAGAAGTTGGTGATGGCGTAGAGCGGCACGCCGCGCGCCGCCAGCCGGTCGCGGATGGCGACGGTCTCCTCGATCAGGCCGGGCACCATCTCGTGCCAGCGCTCGTCCCAGGCGCGGATCTCGGTCTCCCATTCGGGGTGGAGCGCGACGCGCTCGGCGATACCCTCGGCGAAGGGGCGGCCGCGGTCCATCTCGCGGTTCCAGGCGTCGGCGACGATCTCCTCGATGAACCAGTCGCGTTTCGCCGGATCGGGGAAGAAGGTGTCGTAGAGGAGGCGGGGGTCGTAGCGCAACAGGACGTTGCCGAAGTCGAAGACGACGTTGGTGATCCGGGGCACGGCGGCCTCCCAGTAAGCGAATCGGCCCCGGGAGCGATCCCGAGGCCGAGAGATCATAGGTGGTCGCCGTGAAATGTCGCCGGTCACATGCGAGATCGGGACTTCGGATGCATGCATCCGAAGTCCGTCTCAGCGACCGCGCTTCAGCTCCGGGTGCATCACCTTGCCGAGCAGCTTGCTGTCGCGGCCGATGACGTGCTCGGTCGAGCCGACGATGAGCGGATCGGGGCCGGTGACGGTGCTCTTGTCCTTGTTGGGATAGGGCATGGTCGTCAGGAAGTGCTGCATGCAGTTGAGGCGGGCGCGCATCTTGTCGTTCGACTTGATGATCGTCCACGGCGCGTCGGCGGTGTCGGTGTAGAAGAACATCGCCTCCTTGGCCTCGGTGTAGTCGTCCCACTTGTCGAGCGAGGCGCGGTCGATCGGCGACAGCTTCCACTGCTTCAACGGGTCGTGCTCGCGGCTGTCGAAGCGGCGCTTCTGTTCCTCGCGGGTGACCGAGAACCAGTACTTCACCAGACGGATGCCGGAGCGGGTGAGCATGCGCTCGAACTCGGGGGCCTGGCGCATGAACTCGAGGTATTCGGTGGGCGAGCAGAAGCCCATGACACGCTCGACACCGGCGCGGTTGTACCAGGAGCGGTCGAACATCACGATCTCGCCGGCGGCCGGCAGATGGGCGATGTAGCGCTGGAAGTACCATTGGGTCTTCTCGCGCTCGGTCGGTTTCTGGAGGGCGACGACGCGAGCGGTCCGCGGATTGAGGTGCTCCATGTAGCGTTTGATGGTGCCGCCCTTGCCGGCGGCGTCGCGTCCCTCGAAGAGCATGATGATGCGTTCGCCGGTCTCCTCGACCCAGCGCTGGAGGCGCAACAACTCGCGCTGGAGCTCGAGCTTGTGCGCCTCGTAGACCTTGGTGCGCATCTTGGTCTTGTAGGGGTATTCGCCGCTCTCGAAGACGTGGGCGATCGCCTCCGGGTCGTGGCGCATCTCGGCGAGGAGATGGCGCGTGGCGCCGCCGTCCTGCTTGGGCGCCTTTTCGAGCTTCTTGAAGGCTTCCGGATCGGGGATGACCACGTCCTCGAGGCCGTCCTCGGCCGCCTCGGCGGGCTCGGTCGCCTCGACGGGCGCCGCGATGGTGACCGGCGTCTTGCGCGGGCGCGCGGGCCTCGAAGGTCTCACCGGTTTCGGGGTGGGTTCGGCCGTCGCGGGCGCGGCGGCCGTGGCTGGGCTCGGTTGTTCGACGGCGTCTTCCACTCGCGTGATCTCGGTCATGTCCACCCCTCTGGTTCGCGCACGGCGACACGTCCGTCGTCGCGAATGAGAGGAGCCGCCTGTTCTGGACCGGAATCCGTCACTTTCGCGCCCACGGCGCACCGTTCGATGGCGAACCATAATCGACGCTCGTTTCGCTTTCCTTGAGGCGCGTCAAAATCATGGCCGTGATCACAGAACGTTCCGCGACGTCGCTCGCCCCGGGCGTGGCGAGCGACGTCGGGGGTGGACCACGAGGCGGGAGACGTTATGCTCGCCTCCTCAGACGTTCGTCGAAGAGACGTAAGGAGGAAACACGATGCTCTCGAAGATCCGCTTCGCCGCGTTCGCGGCGGCGGCCGTGTCGGTCGCCACTCTCGCCGCCCCAGCTCGCGCCGACGGCTTCGTCAACGTCCTCACCGGCGGCACCTCGGGGGTCTACTATCCGCTCGGCGTGGCGCTGACCCAGATCTACGGGGCGGGCATTCCCGGCGTGAAGACCCAGGTCCAGGCGACCAAGGCGTCGGTCGAGAACCTCAACCTGTTGCAGCAGGGCCGCGGCGAGATCGCCTTCGCGCTCGGCGATTCGGTGCGCGACGCCTGGGAGGGCAACACCGAGGTCGGCTTCAAGGCGAAGCTCGACAAGCTGCGCGGCATCGCCGCCATCTATCCGAACTACATCCAGATCGTGGCGCTCAAGTCGAGCGGCGTGACCAAGTTCACCGATCTCAAGGGCAAGAGCCTGTCGGTCGGCGCGCCCAAGTCGGGCACCGAGCTCAACGCCCGCGCCATCTTCGGCGCTCACGGCATGAAATACGCCGACCTCGGCAAGACCGAATATCTGCCCTTCGCCGAGTCGGTCGACCTGATGAAGAACCGCCAGCTCGACGCGACGCTGCAGTCGGCCGGCCTCGGCGTCGCCTCGATCCGCGACCTCTCGACCTCGGTGGAGACGACGATCGTGGCGGTGGATGCGGAGACGGTGAAGAAGATCGGTGCGCCTTATGTGCCCGTGACCATTCCGGCCGGTACCTATCAGGGCCAGAGCGAACCGGTTCCGACCGCGGCGGTGGTGAACTTCCTCGTCACCCACGCCGGGGTTCCGGACGAGACGGTCTATCAGATGACCAAGCTCACCTTCGAGAACCTCGACAAGCTGGTCGCCGCCCACGGTGCGGCCAAGAACATCAAGCTCGAGACGGCGCTCGACGGCATGCCGGTGCCGCTGCATCCGGGTGCGGCGCGCTACTTCAAGGAGAAGGGGCTCCTCAAGTGAGGCCCGTCGGGCGAGCCGGCGTCGCCGGCTCGCGCCGGGTGGATCGCTCCTCCGGCTCCGACGCTCTCCGTCGCACGCGATCTCGGTGAGCCCCCTCTTCCTTCCCCCTTCGCGGGGGAAGGTGGCCCGCAGGGCCGGGCGAGGGATGCCGCGTGGGCGGCGTCGGGCCGAGACCACGACCGCCGGCGATCGGATCGGGGAGAGTTCCAGCCCCCTCATCCGGCCTTCGGCCACCTTCTCCCGCAAGGGGAGAAGAGGAGATCGCGGCGGCATCCGGCCCGATTTCGACGGTCCCTCGAATGCCTTCGCCTCCGCCCGTACCGCCCGTGACCCCGCTCCATCGAGATCCGACGATGACCGCGACGACCAGTTCCCCGAGTGCCCTCGACAGCTTCGAACACGGCTTTCCGACCGGGTTCGGCAAGGGAGCGATGGCGCTCGTCGCCTTCTCCATCGCGCTCGTCTTCTCCACCTTCCAGATCTTCGTCTCGGCCTGGCCGATCCTGCCGTCGCTGGCGATCCGCGGCATCCACGTCGGGTTCCTGCTGCTGCTCTCCTTCGGGCTGATCGCCAATTTCCGGTCGCGCTCGCGCTTCGAACTGATGACGGGGTGGGCGCTCGGCGTCATCGGTTTCGGCATCGGCCTCTATCAGTGGATCGAGCACGACGCGCTGATCCTCAGGGCCGGTGACCTCGACACCCGCGACGTGGTCGTCGGGGTGGCGCTGATCGTCCTGGTGTTCGAGGCCTGTCGCCGTCTGATGGGGCCGGCGCTGCCGATCATGTGCGGCATCTGCCTCGTCTATGCCTTCGGCGGCCAGTGGTTTCCCGAGCCGCTGACCACCCGCGGCTACGGCTTCTCGCAGGTGATCGACCAGATGTCCTTCGGCACCGAAGGCATCTACGGCGTACCCGTCAACGTCTCGGCCACCTACATCTTCCTGTTCATCCTGTTCGGCTCGTTCCTCGAGAAGGCCGGGATGATCCATCTCTTCACCGACGTGTCGCTCGGCCTGTTCGGCAAGGCGCGCGGCGGTCCGGCCAAGGTGGCGGTGTTCTCCTCCGGCCTGATGGGGACGATCTCCGGATCGGGCGTCGCCAACGTCGTCACCGTCGGCCAGTTCACCATCCCGTTGATGATCCGCTTCGGTTATCGCCGCGCCTTCGCGGCGGGCGTCGAGGCGACGGCGTCGATGGGCGGGCAGATCATGCCGCCGGTGATGGGGGCGGCCGCCTTCATCATGGCCGAAACGCTCGACGTGCCCTATTCGGCGGTGGTCACCGCCGCGGTGCTGCCGGCGATCCTCTATTTCGCCTCGGCCTATTGGATGGTGCATCTCGAGGCCGGCAAGCACGGGCTCTCGGGCATGACCGAAGTGCCGAGCGCGCTCGCCGCGCTGAAGGCGCGTTGGTATCTGGCGCTGCCGCTCGCGGCGCTGATCTTCATGCTGTTCCACGGCTTCACGCCGCTCTTCGCCGGCACTCTCGGTCTGGCGCTGACCGTCGTGCTGATCCTCGGCGCCGGCGCTTCGGCCGGGCTGCCGGCGACGTGGATGCGGGCGGTGTTCTGGATCGGCCTCGGTCTCGTGACGGCGAGCTTCCTGAAGTTCGGCATGATGCCGGTGGTCGGCGCGATCGTCGTCCTGGCGGTGGTGCTGCTCTTCGTCCGCGGCGGGCGCGAGACGCTTCTCCTTTGCCGCGACAGTTTCGCCGACAGCGCCAAGACGGCGCTCTCGGTCGGCATCGCCTGCGCCATCGTCGGCACGATCATCGGCACCTTCACGCTGACCGGCCTCGGCACCACCTTCGGCACATGGGTCGTCGGCATCGGCAAGTCGAGCCTGTTCCTGTCGCTGATCCTCACCATGGTGCTGTCGATCATCCTCGGCACCGGCATCCCGACCATCCCGACCTACATCATCGTCGCGGCGCTCGCCGCACCGGCGATGGCCTCGCTCGGCGTGCCGCTGATCGTCGCCCACATGTTCGCCTTCTACTTCGGCATCATGGCGGACCTGTCGCCGCCGGTGGCACTGGCCGCGCTCGCCGCCGCGCCGATCGCCCGCGAGAAGCCGGACAAGATCGGCCTCGAGGCGATGCGCATCGCCGGCGCCGGCTACGTCATCCCCTACGCCGCCGTCTATGCGCCGGCCCTGATGATGCAGTCGGGCGACCCGATGGCGGTGCATCTCGGCTTCTGGGGGGCGGTGGTCTTCGCCTTCGTCAAGACGGCGATCGCCATGGGTCTGTTCGGCGCCGGCCTCATCGGTTGGCTGTTCGGACCGCTGGCGTTGTGGGAACGCGGGGGCATGCTGGTCGCCGCCGTGGCGATCGTCGGGCGCTTCGAGTGGAGCGATCCGATCGGCCTCGGCGCCGGGGCGGCGCTGGTGGCGCTGCACTGGTGGCGGTCGCGCGGCGCGGCCGTCTCGGCGAGCGGATGAGCGCGATCTGCCTCGCCGCCGCCGGGGTGAGCGTGCGTCTGGCGACGGTCGTCACCCTGGTCTGGACCCATTCGATCGAGAAGGTCGATTGGCGCGAGACCTGGCGGGCGACGCCGGCCGGGCTCGAACTGGTCGAAGCGCGGACCAAGGGATCGGGCGCCGGGATGGAGCCCGGCGACGACGCGCGGCTCGAGGACGGCTGGTGGGTGTGGCATCCCGAACGGCCGGCGGCGGAGGAGGTCCATCTCGCCCGGTCGGGCGCGACCGCCGACTGGCGGCTGTGCGTCGAGGAGACATGCCGTACGGCGGAAGCGATCCTCGGTCGGCCGATGGACGGAGAGGCGGTCCGGCTCGCCCCGTGTGACTGAAACACGGCGGCGACCGACAACTTGTCGTGTCTTCGACGCATTCGGCTGCTTGTCTCGACCCCGGTCGGCGGGCCATGCTGTCGGGGGCGAAGCGAGGCGAGAGATGGCGAGCGGATACGAATCACATCGGATGTCGAGCCCCCAGGTGTTCCTGTGGCGGATGGTCATCTTCCTGGTGATCGCCGGCTTCGTCGCCCTGATCCTGCAGAAGCAGATCCTCTTCGCCTTCTGGGCCAACCCGGGCCTCAACGGCTTCATCCTGTTCGTGCTGGCGCTCGGCATCCTGTTGGCGTTGCGTCAGGTGACGCGGCTCTTTCCCGAGGTGCGCTGGGCCAACGCCTTCCGCCGCCGCGAACCGGATTTCGACGCCGATCTCCGGCCGCGGCTGCTCGGCCCGATGGCGTCGCTGCTCGGTGACCGCGGCGTCGCCGGCATTTCGCCGGAGGTGATGCGCTCGATCCTCGATTCGATCGGCATGCGCCTCGACGAGACCCGTGACATCACCAAGTACATCGGCGGCACGCTGGTGTTCCTCGGCCTGCTCGGCACGTTCACCGGCCTCTCCGAGACGGTGTCGTCGGTGAGCGACACGCTGAAATCGCTCAACGTCGGGGCGACCGACATCGGCGCGGTGTTCGAGGATCTGAAGACCGGCCTCGCCAAGCCGCTCGGCGGCATGGGCGTCGCCTTCTCGTCGTCGCTGTTCGGTCTCGCCGGCTCGCTGGTCATCGGCTTCCTCGACCTGCAGGCGTCGCAGGCGCAGAACCGCTTCTACAACGAACTCGAGGACTGGCTGTCGACCGAGGCCGAGGTCGATCTCGAGGACGAAGGGGCGAGCGGGCGCGGCATCGCCGAACAGCTGCGCGCCTCGGTCGACCGCCTCACCCGCGTCGCCCAGGAGGGCGGTGGCGGCAGCCGCAACACCTCGGCGGCGTTGGTCGATCTGTCGGAGTCCCTGCGTGGTCTCGTCGCTCACGTCCGCAGCGAGCAGGCGCAGGTGCGCGGCTGGATCGAGACGCAGGAGGAGGAGAACCGGCGGACTCGCATCGCACTCGAGACCATCGCCGCGGCGCTCACGCCGCGTGACCGAGAGCCTCCGCACGACCGGACGGGGGCGTGACCGCGATGCGCCTCGCCCGCCGCCGCCGCGAAGGTTCGATCGACTACTGGCCGGGCTTCGTCGACGCCCTGTCGACCCTGTTGATGGTCATCATCTTCCTGTTGTCGGTGTTCATGCTGGCGCAGTTCTTCCTGTCGCGCGAGATCACCGGCAAGGACACGGCTCTCGCCAAGCTCAATCGCCAGATCGCCGAACTCACCCAACTCCTGTCCCTGGAGCGCGCCGGCAAGGCGGACGGCGACGACCAGATCGCCCGATTGAAGGCGGGTCTCGACGCGGCCGAGGGCGAGAAGGGACGCCTGTTAAGCCTTCTGGCGGCGCGCGACGGTCAGGCGGCGGCGAGCGGCGGGGCGGCGGCCACGGCGGGTCTGGCGCTCGATGCGGAGAAGCGGATCTCGGCCCAGGCGCTGGCCCAGGTCGAATTGCTCAATCAGCAGATCTCGGCGCTGAGGCGTCAGATCGCGGCGCTCGAACAGGCGCTGGAGGCGACCGAGAGCCGCGACAAGGAGAGCCAGACCAAGATCGCCGATCTCGGCAAACGCCTCAATCTGGCGCTGGCGCAACGGGTTCAGGAGTTGCAGCAGTATCGCTCCGACTTCTTCGGGCGGCTGAAGGAGATCCTCGGCAACCGGCCGGGCATCCGGGTGGTGGGCGACCGCTTCGTCTTCCAGTCGGAGGTGCTCTTCCCCGTCGGCTCCGACCAGATCGACGAGGCGGGCAACGCTGCGGTCGATCGGCTCGCCGCCGCGGTGGTCGACCTCGAGCGCGAGATCCCGCCGGAGGTGGCCTGGACGCTGCGCATCGACGGCCACACCGACAGCCGGCCGATCGCGCCGGGTGGTCGCTTCAAGTCGAACTGGGAGCTTTCGGCGGCGCGCGCCATCGCGGTGGTTCGCCGGCTGATCGAGGGCGGTGTGTCGCCGAAACATCTGGTCGCCGCCGGTTTCGGCGAGTTCCAGCCGGTGGAGGAGGGGGCGACCGAAGAGGTCTACGGCCGCAACCGGCGCATCGAGATCCGGCTCACCGACCGGTGAGCCGAACGAGGACGTCTCTCCCATGAGCGAGCCGACGAATACCGACCCGGTGCCGACGAGTTCCGATCCGCGGCGCCGTCTCGCCGACATGGTCGATCTCGTGCCGGCGCACCTGCCCGAGGTCACCGACCTGTGGGTGGCGTCGTGGCAACGGACGCTGCCGTCGATCGACTTCGAAGCCCGGCGGGCGTGGCTCGTCGATCATCTCGACGCGGCGACGGCGAAAGGCGCGGCGGTGCGGCTGGCGATGACGGCCACCGGCGACGTCGGCGGCTTCGTCCTGATCGACCCGGCGACCGGCTATCTCGACCAGATCGCGGTCCATCCGGATCTGTGGGGGGCGGGGATCGCCGAAGCGTTGATCGTGGAGGCGCGGCGGCTGTCGCCGGAAAAGATCGTCCTCGACGTCAACGCCGACAATCCGCGCGCGGTCGCCTTCTATGTCCGGCAGGGGTTCCGCGAGATCGGCCGCGGCACCAACCCGCGCTCGGGGTTGGCGACGCTGAAACTCGAATGGCGGCGGGACGCGGCCGGCGAGGGCTGATACCGAGCCCATGAAGTTCCGACCTGTTCAGAACTTCATGGGCGATGGCAAGCCCGAACGGGCGTCGGCCGGTCAGGCCGTAACGCTGATGAATTTCGGACGAGTCCGAAATTCATCAGCCCAGTATGAGATCGACCCGGCTCCTCAAACGAGAACGGCGGGCTCGCGCCCGCCGTCGGTCTTTTCACGGTCGTCGCGGCGCCTCAGGCGGCGCAGCGCTTGAAGAGGTCGTCCAGCGCCTGCAGGCGGCTGTTCATCGACTCGTTCATCGCATGGGCGACGGGGATGGCGGCGATGCCGATGCGCTTGCCGGTCACCAGGGCAACGGAGATCTCGCCACCGTCGTCGTCGACCGCGACGGAGCGGACCGACGGCAGGTCGGAGACCATGGCGGCGATCAGATTGGTCATTTCGGCGACGGTCAGGCGAGCCTTGCCGATGAGTTCGTCGGGATGGACACGTTGCCCGGCATACATGATCGAGATACCTCGGGAATTCGCCGCACCTTCACAGCGAAGGTCGTTCGGCTTTGAATCGAATGTTATCGACCGGACGTTGCTCGAGCCTTAACTCGCGCCTCTCCGGCCACGGCAAGTCGGCGCCCTCGATTCCGATGGTGAAGATTCGGTGTGGACCCGCCGAAGCGGGACGAATACCGGTCTTCGACCCCTCGGTCGGTTCGGCGCCACCGCCGCGATGGCACAGATGGGGATCGCTCGTGGCTTTTTTCGGGCCGCATCCCGCGGCGCGAGAAATATCTCTTCGCAGTGCACAAGTCCACGCGCCCCGGTCATGCGATGCGGCATGGCTGGGACGCGCCGAACGCGTGGTCGTCGTCATTCGATCATCATGGGTCGGGCGAGGGGCGTTTCGGAACGCTCGTATACGGAACGTTAAGGTTTCCGGTCCATCATCGAAGTATCCGGGAAACCGGATCCGAGTGACACCCGTCATTCTGTTCGACGCCTCCCTGTAGACTTCCGCCGAGCCGCGCCCCCGCGCGGCTCTCTTTTTTGCGAAGTCGGTCGACGTGAGAGCGGACGTTAACCCGCTCATGATATTCGTCATGGTGAGAGAGTGCCGAAAGCGGCCGTGGCGGCACGGACGCCGAGCGGCGGGACGCCGCATCGGGGTGCATGGACCCGCGGCGCGTCCCATGCGACGATTTCGACCAGGAGGCCGGCCGAGATGAACCACGAGACCACCCGAGACGGCGACGAGGCTCGCGGCGAGACCATCGACTTCGCCGCGCGGTTCACCGGATCGGAGACGTTCCGCACGCTGTTCCGCGAAGGCATGCAGCTGGTGGAAGAGACCGCCTCCTATCTCGACGGGCCGGGGCGGTCGGAATCGCGCGGGTTGTCGCGGGCGGCGTCGCTGATCTACGCCACCGAGTCGATGCGGCTCACCACCCGGCTGATGCAGCTCGCCTCCTGGCTGCTCCTGCAGCGGGCGGTGAACGAAGGCGAGATGACGCAGGAACAGGCCGGTCTGGAAAAATCCAAGGTGCGGATCGACGGGCCGTCGTCGAGCCAGGGTGGCCCGGGCTGGGACGAGGTGCCGGAGATGCTCCGGGAACTGGTCGGCCGGTCGCAGCGGTTGCAGCAGCGTATCCGCCGTCTCGACGATGCGATCTACGCCGAGGAGAGCGCGGCGCCCGAGGTCCCGGCGCCCAATCCGGTCGGCGAACAGCTCGGCCTGCTCAATCGCGCCTTCGGGTCGGACGACTGATACCAAAGGCCGGAGGTGCCGACGCACCCGGCCTTCGAAGGAACGCGAATATCTCATTCGCATCCGGGGCATGAGAAATTCGCGTCGGGAATACCATCGGCCATTTTCAATGGCCGATGGTATGATCGTCCGCGAACCCTCCGCTCCGCAAGACGATGTGAACGCCGCCTGCGCCCCCCGCGCCGGCGGCGTCTTCGTCTCTCACGCTTCGCGTGGTCCGGCGAAGCGACGGACGAGGCGGCCGTCGAGGGTGGCGAGGCCGGCGCCGATCAGCACCACGCCGACGAGATGCTGGGGCGCCAGCCGCTCGGCGAGGAACAGCCAGCCGAGCAGAATGGCGCTCGGCGGGATGAGGAAGGTGACCAGCATGGTGTTGGTCGGTCCGACCGTGGTGGTCAGGCGGAAGAACAGGATGTAGGCGACCGCGGTGGAGAGCAGCGCCAGTCCGGCCACGGCGGCGACGGCGGTGGCGCCGGGGGCGGCGTGCTGCCAAGGCGGGTCGAGGAGGAGCACCGCCGGGGTCAGCACCAGGCTCGAGCAGGTGAGTTGCCCGGCGGCGGTGGCGATCGGCGGGCGACCGCGGAAGCGGCGGCTCCACAGCGCCGAGAAGCCGTAGGAGAGTGCTGCTCCGAGACAGGCGAGTTCGGCGAGGAGATGGTCGCCGAGGCCGGAGAGGGCGTCGACGCCGACCAGAACCGCCACCCCGACGAAGGCGACGGCGACGCCGGCCGACTTGAGCGGCGTCGCCTTGTCGTCGGTGGTGAAGAGGTGGGCGACGATGACGCCGAAGATCGGCGTCGTGGCATTGAGGATCGAGGCGAGGCCGGCGCCGATGGTCCGCTGTCCCCAGACGATGAGAACGAAGGGGACGATGTTGTTGAGGAGGCCCATGACCAGATAGTCGCGCCAGGCGCGGCGGTCGCGGGGCATCTCGGTGCCGGTCAGGCGGGCGACGAGGAGGAGGACGAGCGCGGCGACGACGACGCGGCCGAGCACCACCGTCAGGGTCGGGATCTCGGCCACCGCGACACGGATGAACAGGAACGATCCGCCCCACAGGAGCGACAGGGTGAGGAGCATTCCCCAGGCGGCGGCGGGCATGTCGCGTCTCCGATGATCTCGGGGCGGGAGAATGGAGCGGCCGCGGCTCCGGCGCCACCCGGTTTTCGACCGCGTGCGCCGGGGCGCCGGGGGCGCATCAGCGCCTCTGGGCGAGGACGATGCCGGACATGACCAGGACGAGGCCGACACCCTGATACCAGCCGACGCTTTCGCCGAGGAAGGCCACCGCCATGGCGGCGCCGAAGACCGGGTTGAGATTGATGAAGACGCCGGCGCGCCCGGGGCCGATCAGTTCGACGCCGCGGATGAAGAAGATCTGAGCGAGGAACGACGGGAAGATCGCCACGTAGGCGGTGATCGCCCAACCGGTCGCCGTCGGCCAATGGAAGGGCAGCACCGCCGCTTCGACGGCGAGCAGGGGGAGCGAGGTGACGAAGGCGATCCCCGCCATGGCGGTGAAGAAGGAGAGCGAGGAGACCCGCGGGCGTTCTTCGAGGCCGATGGTGTAGATCGCGTAGCCGATGGTGGCGCCGAGCATGAAGATGTCGCCGAGATTGAAGGCGAGGCTGCGCGCCACCGCGAGGTCGCCGCGGATCGCCACCAGGGCGACGCCGGCGAGCGCCGCGACGATGCCTACGCCCTGCAACGGTCGGATCGGCCGGTCGCGCACCACCCAGGCCATGGTGAAGACGAAGAGCGGGAACGACCCCTGGATGATCGACATGTTGGCGCCGGTGGTGAAATGCGCCGCGGCGTAGAAGAAGGCGGTGAAGGCGGTATAGCCGGTGACGCCGAGCACCAGCAGGAACCACGGCCGGCCGCGCATCGCCGGCCAGTCGGCGGCGAAGCCGCGGCGATTGAGAACGGCGAGTGCGGCGAAGACCAAACCCCAACGCAGGACGACGAGCTGCATCGGCAGAATCTCGCCGACGGCGAGACGGCCGGCGACGATGTTGCCCGCCCACTGCAGCGCGGCGAGCGACAGAAGCACATAGGGGCGGTCGAAGAACCGCCGCGTCGAAGTGGGAGCGTCGCCCGTCATGGTTCCGATCCGGTGGAGGGCGGAAGAGATCCGAGGCGAGGCGGATTGTAAAGGCGCCGTCGCGAGGGGGAGCCCTCCCGGAGGTGGAGCGCGGGGTCAGCAGGCCAGATAGATGGTCCGCGTCTCCGCCTTGTCGGCGCTGCGAGGGTCGCCGGCGGCGGAGGTCTGGGCGGCGACGACGCGATTGCGGCCCGAGGTCTTGGCGGCGTAGAGGGCGACGTCGGCGTTCTTCAGCAGTTGGTCGACCGATTGGCCGGCGGCATGTTCGGCGACTCCGAGCGAGCAGGTCACCGACAGCACCGTTCCCGGCACCTCGATGCGGGTCGCTTCGATGTCCACCCGGAGGCGCTCGGCCTCGTGGTAGGCGTCGAGCAGGTCCCAGCCGTCGAGGAGGACGGCGAACTCCTCGCCGCCGAGGCGAGCGGGGCTGCCGGTGCGACGGCGAATCACGTCGGCGACGGCCTTGAGGACGATGTCGCCGGCGTCGTGACCCCAGGTGTCGTTGACCCGCTTGAAGTGATCGATGTCGAACATCACCACCGACAGTGGCGCCCCGTCACGGCCGCGCAGGGCGGCCTCGCCGGCGCGATCGAAGAAGGCGCGGCGGTTGGGAAGCTCGGTGAGGGCGTCGATGGTGGCCATGCGCACCAGTTCGCGCTGGGCGCGGGTCATGCGTTCGGCGGCGCGCAGGCGGGCGAAGAGTTCGGTCGGCACCGGCGGTTTGGTGATGAAGTCGTCGGCGCCGGAGTCGAGCGCCTCGATCAGGCGGTCGCGGTCGTGCGAGGACGACATGGCGACGACGTAGATCGGATGGCGCGACGTGGCGATGAGCCGCGCTTCCCAGCACAGCTCGAGGCCGGAGACACCCGGCACCTCGAAGGAGGTGAGCAACACGTCGACGCTCTCGTCGCCGCGCAGACATTCGAGCGCCGCGTTGCCGTCGGTGAACGGCAGCACCTCGTGCCCACCGTCGGTGAGCATCTTGGCCATCAGTTTCAGCCCGATCCGACTCGGATCCGCCAACACGATGCGCATGTGCGCCCTTCCGGGGAAAGCGGCCGCGACCGCTGCCGAGATGTCACGAACGCCGGGGTCCGGACGACGTCCCGACCATGGCCTCGATCGTAGTTAAGGGGAGGTGTGTTACCGATCCGTTGACGAATTCCGCGCATTTCTTCCGAGTGCGACACGGGGGCTCGCGGCGCCCGTCGCGGCCGCGGAATCCGCATCCGGCTCGACGGGGTGAGACTTGCGATGCAAGGGATCGCCCGGGGTCGCGCCCGCGGGGGAATGCGTCTATAGTCCGCGCGCCGAGCGGGACGGGCGATGCTCCCGACGCTTCGGCACGAGTGGACGAAAGAGGCGCCCGGCGCCGGCTCGCCCCGCTCCGGAGAGCCGGAGAGGAGGGGGAGCGGCTCGGGGTGACCGTCGGGCGGATATCCGGGGTCGACCGGAACAGGAAAGGGCGAGATGGCCAACGTCGTAGTCGTCGGGTCGCAGTGGGGCGACGAGGGTAAGGGCAAGATCGTCGACTGGTTGAGCGAGCGCGCCGACGTGGTGGTGCGCTTCCAGGGCGGCCACAACGCCGGCCATACGCTGGTCATCGACGACGTGTCCTACAAGCTGTCGCTGCTGCCCTCCGGCGTGGTTCGCCCGGGCAAGCTCGGCGTCATCGGCAACGGCGTGGTGCTCGATCCTCATGCGCTCGTCGCCGAGATGGGCCGCCTCGCCGACCAGGGCGTGACGGTGAGCCCGGAGACGCTGCGTATCGCCGAGAACTGCACGCTCATCCTGTCGGTGCATCGCGAGCTCGATCAGGCGCGCGAATCGTCGAATTCGGGCACCAAGATCGGCACCACCGGCCGCGGCATCGGCCCGGCCTACGAGGACAAGGTCGGCCGTCGCGCCATCCGCCTCACCGATCTCGCCGATCCGTCGACGCTGCCGATGAAGATCGAGCGGTTGCTCGCCCATCACAACGCCCTGCGGCGCGGCCTCGGCCAGCCGGAAGTGGCGGCGGCGACGCTCATCGCCGAACTCGAGGCGGTGGCGTCGAAGGTCCTGCCCTACATGGACGTCACTTGGCGGCTGCTCGAGGAGCGCCGGCGCGCCGGCGACCGCATCCTGTTCGAGGGCGCGCAGGGGGCGCTGCTCGACATCGATCACGGCACCTATCCCTTCGTCACCTCGTCCAACACGGTTTCGGGTCAGGCGGCGCCCGGCTCGGGGCTCGGACCCGGCGCCATCGGCTACGTGCTCGGTATCACCAAGGCCTATACGACGCGCGTCGGCGAAGGACCGTTCCCGACCGAGCTGAAGGACGAGATCGGCGACTTCCTCGGCACTCGCGGCCACGAGTTCGGCACGGTGACCGGGCGCAAGCGGCGCTGCGGCTGGTTCGATGCGGTGCTGGTGCGCCAGACCGTGCAGGTCTCCGGCATCGACGGCATCGCGCTGACCAAGCTCGACGTGCTCGACGGCCTCGACGAGATCAAGGTCTGTGTGAAGTATCGCCTCGACGGTCGTGAAATCGACCATTTCCCGGCTTCTCAGTCCGAGCAGGCGCGGGTCGAGCCGATCTACGAGACCATCGAGGGTTGGAAGGATTCGACCCGCGGGGCGCGCAGTTGGGCCGATCTGCCGGCGCAGGCGGTCAAATACGTGCGTCGCGTCGAGGAACTGATCGGTACGCCGGTGGCGATGTTGTCGACCTCGCCGGAGCGCGAGGACACCATCCTCGTCCAGGATCCGTTCCAGGATTGAGGGCGGCGCCGAATCGGGAATGCCGCGCGGAGGGAGGTTCCGTTTTCCGCGCGGTCTGGTTACGGTCGAGGGCGGCGCGGTCTCGCGCCGTTCGACCGGTGGAGCGTGGACCGGATGAATTGCGGTCCGGCGGCTCGATCCGGAAGGTGGCGGTCCTTTCGGGCGGGTCTCTCAGAGGCGGGTGATGGCTGACTATCATGCGATCCTGAAACGGGCGATCACGGCCCTGCCTTCGCCGACCGGCGAGGCGCGGCGCGCGGTCTACGAGAAGGCGCGCACGGCCCTCGTCAATCAGCTGAAGTCCTTCGAACCGCCGCTCGCCGCCTCGGAGATCACCCAGCAGCGGCTGCAGCTCGAAGACGCCATCCGCAAGGTCGAATCGGAAGCCGCCAAAGGTCTGCTGCGCCAACCGCACGTCGCGGCTCCGCCGCCGCCGGTCGCCGCCGCACCCCAGCCGCCCGCCGCCGCACCGCAGCCGCCGTCCCCGGCTCCTTCCTCGACGCCCGCCGCTCCGGCGGAGCGACCGGCCGCGGCCGAACCGGTCGCCCGTCCGCCGGTCGCACCTCCGCCGGCATCGCCGGTTGAAGCGGTGCCGCCGGGAACGATGGTGACGCCGCCGCGGGCCGAACCTGCGGAACCGGTGCCGCCGCGCGCCGCCTCGACGGGGGTTCTCAAGCGCGCCGTCGACGAAGCCGGTCAACTCGGTGGCGCGACGGCCGAACTCGGCCGGCAGGCCCGGGACGTTCTCGGCGAGGCCGGTCCCGCGACCGCCGCTCCGCCGGCCTTCGGGCGTGAGGCGCAGGCCGCGCCGCGCAAGGCGGAGAAGGAGAAGCGGCGTCGTCGGCGCCAGGAGGCGGTGACCGGTGAGGCGCCGACCTCGCGGCTGCCGCTGGTGGTCGGCATCGGTGCGGCCATTCTGGTGGTCGGCATCGGCATCGTGGCGTTGTGGTCTCAGCGGGAGGCGATCTCGGCCTTCTTCGGCGGGACCAAGGCGCCGATCGTCGACATGGCCCAGCGCCAGAACACCGAGAAGTTGGCGCCCAAGGCGAACGACCGGCTGGCCTCCGACGAGGGCGCGGGGCGTCCCGCCAATCCGGTGAAGCCGGTTCCGACCCAGACGATTTCGCCGACGACCGCGGCGCCGCAGTTGCAGTCGTCGATGGCGGCCGGCGAGGAGCCGAAGCCGGCGCCGCCGAAGCAGCAGGCCGTGCCGCTCGTCGCCCAGAAGGCCATTCTCTACGAAGAAGGCAAGGCGGGTGGCGGGCAGGCCCAGATTTCGCCGGGCAAGGTGGTGTGGAGCGTCGTTTCCGATCCCACCGATCCGAAGGCGGGGGCGGTGAAGCTCGAAGCCAAGGTCGAGATCCCGGATCGCGGCTTCGCCATGACGCTGCAGATGCGGCCGAACAACGACACCTCGTTCCCGGCGAGTCATCTGATCGAGCTCCGCTTCACGGTGCCGCAGGGTTTCGACGGCAAGGCGGTCGCCAACGTGCCGGGCCTGATCATGAAGCTGACCGAGCAGGCGCGCGGCGATCCGCTCGCCGGCGCCGCCGCCAAGGTCGCCGACAACTACTTCTGGGTGGCGTTGGGTGCGCCCGAACAGGACCGCACCCGCAATCTCAAGATGATCAAGGAACGCGGCTGGATCGACGTGCCGATCCTCTACGAGAACAGCCGAAGGGCGATCCTCACCCTCGAAAAGGCGGGCGCCGGCGATCAGGCCGTCACCGACGTTCTCACCGCCTGGGGACAGAACGACTGACGCGTCGTTCGCCGCTTCGAAGTCCGCGTCCGCGTAGCGAGAGGACATTGACATGAGCGCCGTTCGACCGGTCCGACGCCGGACGATCCGGGACATCCGCACCGCCAAGGGCGGCACGCCGATCGTCTGCCTCACCGCCCATTCCGCGCCCGTCGCCGGGATCCTCGACGGCCACTGCGACCTGATCCTGGTCGGCGACAGCCTCGGCATGGTGGTCTACGGCTTCCAGAGCACCCTGCCGGTGACGCTCGACATGATGATCGCCCACGGCGCGGCGGTGGTGCGCGGCTCGGCCCGCGCCGTCGTCGTCGTCGACATGCCCTTCGCCACCTATCACGAGAGCCCCGAGCAGGCGTTCCGTAACGCCGCGCGGGTGATGATCGAGACCGGTGCGCAGGCGGTGAAGCTCGAGGGCGGGGTGGAGATGGCGCCGACCATCCGCTTTCTCACCGAGCGCGGCGTGCCGGTGATGGCCCACATCGGCCTGTTGCCGCAGTCGGTCAACGCCCAGGGCGGCTATCGCACCCAGGGCCGCGACGCCGACGCGGCGCGCCGTCTGGTCGAGGATGCCCGGGCGGTGGAGGCGGCGGGGGCCTTCTGCGTGGTGATCGAGGGGACGGTCGAGGCGGTCGCGCGCGACATCACGGAGGCGATCGCGATCCCGACCATCGGCATCGGCGCGTCGGTCGCCTGCGACGGGCAGGTGCTGGTCACCGACGATCTCGTCGGCCTCTTCGCCGAGTTCACGCCGAAGTTCGTCCGCCGTTACGGCGAGGTCGGCCAAGCGATCGAAGCGGCGGTCACGGCTTACGCCGACGACGTCCGCGCCCGTCGCTTCCCCGGCCCCGAGCACGTGGTCGGCTGACCTTTTCCGTGGGCTTGCGAAACCGTCGCGGATCCGTCATGGTTCCCGCGTTCCGAGGGGTGTTCTCGTCCGAGAACTGAGATGCCGTACGTCGCGGCGAACCCTTCGAACCTGATCCGGGTCATGCCGGCGAAGGGACGGGACTTCTCATGACCGCCGTCGCACGTCTCACCGGATCTCCTCGTCGTCTCGCGCCCGATGCGGCGCGACCGTGGAGATCGCCATGTCGCCCCGACTGACCCGGCCGCCGCGCGGCCCGGCGGCGTCGACCGGCCGCGTCTTCCTCGGTTTCGTCACGACCTTCGTCACCGTCGCCGCGGCGATCGTCGGCGTGTGGTGGGCGCTGGTGGCGGTCACCGCGCCGCCCCCCTTCCTGCTGCCCGGACCCGACCGGGTGGCGAGCGCCTTCGTCGCCCGCTTCCCGGAGATCATGGCCAATGCGGCGGTCACCGGCGGCGAGATCCTGGCGGGTCTGGCGCTCGGCGTTCTTCTCGGCATCGCCACGGCGCTTCTCACCGGGCTGGTGCCGTGGACGGCGCGGCTGGTGCAGCCGGCGGTGGTCGTGTTGCAGGCGCTGCCGGTCTTCGCCATCGCCCCGGTCCTGGTGCTGTGGCTCGGCTTCGGCCTCGCCTCGAAGATCGTCATGGCGGCAATCGTCATCTTCTTCCCCGTCGCTTCGGCGCTTTCCGACGCCGTCTCGCGCGCCGATCCGGGGCTCCTCGATCTCGCCCGGCTGCACCACGCGACGACGGCGCAGACCTTCCGCTTCATCCGCCTGCCCGGCGCCGTGCCCGGCCTCGTCTCGGGTCTCCGGATGGCGGCGACGCTCGCCCCGATCGGGGCGATCATCGGCGAATGGGTCGGCGCCTCGAGCGGCCTCGGGCTGATGATGATGCATGCCAACGCGCGCATGCAGACCGACGTGATGTTCGCCGCCCTGGTCGTGGTGGCGGCCATGGCGTTGGCGCTGCGTCTCGCCGTCGACCTCCTCACTCGCCGCTGGGCGCCATGGGCGCCCGAGAGCGGCGGTTCCCTCCTCTGACACCTCTCCCCGACAGAACCACGAAACGGACAGTCTCCTCATGAAACGCCTTCTCGCCTCCGCCGCTCTCGCGCTTCTTCTCTCGGTGGCCCCGGCCGCCGCCGCCGACAAGATGACGGTGCTGCTCGACTGGTTCCTCAATCCCGACCACGCGCCGCTGGTCGTGGCGCGCGACAAGGGGATGTTCGAGGCCGAGGGTCTCGACGTCGAACTGATCGCGCCGGCCGATCCGTCGGCGCCGCCGCGGCTCGTCGCCGCGGGACAGGCGGACGTCGCCGTCTCCTATCAACCGCAACTGAACCTGGCGGTGAAGGAGGGGCTGCCGCTCGTGCGCTTCGCCACGCTGGTGGAGACGCCGCTCAACACCGTGATCGCCCTCGACGGCGGGCCGGTGAAGAGCCTCGCCGATCTGAAGGGCAAGAAGATCGGCTTCTCGGTCGGCGGTTTCGAGGACGCCATCCTCGGTTCGATGCTGGCGACCGCAGGGCTGAAGCTCTCCGACGTCACGCTGATCAACGTCAACTTCGCCCTCACCGCGGCGCTGGTGTCGGGGCAGGTCGACGCCGTGGTCGGCGGCTTCCGCAATTTCGAGGCGACCGAGCTCGAACTCGCCGGCAAGAAGGCGGTGACCTTCTATCCGGAGGAGAACGGCGTGCCGGCCTACGACGAGCTGATCTACGTCGCCGCCAAGGCGAAGATCGCCGACCCGCGGCTGCCCCGCTTCGTCGCGGCGGTGGAGGCGGCGACGTTGTGGATGAGCAATCATCCGGCCGAGGCCTGGGAGATCCTCAAGAAGGCCGACGCCAAGCTCGACGACGAACTCAACCGCCGCGCCTTCTTCGACACCTTGCCGCGCTTCGCCAAGCGTCCCGGCGCGCTCGACGTCGGCCGCACCGAACGGCTGGCGGCGTTCCTGAAGGAGCGCGGTCTCATCGACACGGTGCCTCCGGTCGCCGACTACGCGGTGAGCCTGCGCTGAGCGCAGCGCTGCGGGTCGCGAGCGCCGCCGTCGCCGCCGGCCGGTCGCGGCGAAGATCCGGAGAGGGGCGCCCGAAGGGGCGCCCCTCGCGGAAGGCGACGGGCCGTCTCGGGTCTCGGCTCGTAATCCTGCTTCCCTCGTAGACTTCGCATTTTAGTAAAAATCTCATCGATGTTCACAATATGAAATCGCCAAGCGTTAGTATGTTTCTGCGGCGTTTCGGTTCTCGTTTCGCTTACATATAATCTCTGCCGTGCGCATAACGAATCGTTTGCACTTGTAGAACCACAGTCGCCATCGAATGTCATCGGTAGAGTTGTGTGAGACTACTCGATCGATCGGGAGATGGTCCATGAACTGGTTCGAGCCGCTCGCAAACGTCGTCGAATCGCTGTCCGCGGCGGCGCAAGAAATCGTCGCCGACATCGCGGGGAGCACGACGCCTCTCTCCAGCGTTCTGTTGTCGGTGACGATCGGGACGGTAGGGCTCGGGACCGATTACGGCCTGTGGGTCTATTCGCACCAGAAGGCGCAAGAAGCGGCGGATTCCGCCGCGGTCAGCGCCGGGACGATTCTGTCCTCCGGTGCGCAGGATCGCATCTCCGGTCAGGCCAAGGCGGTGGCTGCGACCTACGGCTTCAGGAACGAGGCGGAGGGCCAGACGGTCACCGTCAACTGGCCGCCGTCTTCGGGCAAGTACAGCGGCAAGAGCTACGCGGTCGAGGTGATCGTGCAGCAGCAGGAGCCGCGCCTGTTCTCGGCGAGTTGGACCGACACGGCGCCCAAGGTGACGGGGCGGGCGGTCGCATTGGGCAACACCGGCGACGGTTGCGCCCTCGCCCTCAATCGGACGGTGAGCGGCGCGATCGCGGCGCAGGGTTCGACCAGCGTGGTGCTGAAGAACTGCAGCCTGATCGCCAATTCCGCCAGTTCCAGCGCGGTGTCCGGGAGTGGCTCGTCCACCGTCACGGCGCTGTCGGTCAACACCGTGGGCGACGTCTCCGGCGTGTCGCATTTCGACGTGAGCGCCGGCATCAACACCAGCCTCGCGCCGGTCGGCGATCCCTACGCGGCGCTGTCGCTGCCGAGCCTCGGCGCCTGTTCGGCGCACAACACGACGGTGAAGAACACGGCGACGCTCACGCCGGGCGTCTATTGCGGCGGTATCTCGGTCAACGCCGGCGCCACGGCGACGCTCGCCCCGGGCGTCTACTACATGGATCAGGGCTCGCTGACGGTGAACGGTGGCGGCACCCTGAACGGCGCGGGCGTGACGATCATCTTCACCTCGTCGACGAACAAGAACCATGCGACGGCGTCGCTCAACGGCGGCGCGAACATCAACCTGACCGCGCCCACCTCGGGCTGGACCGCCGGGCTCGTCATGATCGCCGACCGCAAGGCGCCGGTCGGCACCTCCTACAAGCTCAATGGCGGGGCGACGCAGAGCCTCGGCGGAACGGTCTATGTCCCGACCGGGGCGCTCACCTACGCCGGCGGCGCCGACGTCGCGGCGTCGTGCACCAAGCTGATCGGCGACACGATCACCTTCACCGGCAATTCGAACCTGGCGGTCGACTGCAGCACCTACCCGCTGAAGAACTTCGGCATCGTCAACGCGAAGCTCGGGGAGTGAGCCGATGGCGATCACTCGATTTCGTGCCGTCCGCGGAGGCGGGTCACGGGGGATGTCGCGGGGTTCGATCTTCGGCCGCGATCGTCGCGGCATCGCGGCGGTGGAATTCGCGCTGGTGGCGCCGTTCCTGATCGCGACGGCGGTCGGGCTGACCGACATCGGCTTCGGCCTCTATCGGGCGATGCAGGTCGACGACGCGGCGCATGCCGGCATGCGCTATGCGCTCGTCCACGGCTACGACGCCGGCGCGATCTCGACGCAGGTCGCCGCCGTCGACGGGTTCGCGATCACCGCTTCGCCGGCGCCGGAGCGCTACTGCGGTTGCCCGACGGCGAGCGGGGTCGATGCGGCGACCTGCGACACCTTCTGCCCGGACGGCTCGACCACGGGCGCTTACGTATCGGTTTCCGCCTCGGCGACCTACGTGCCGCCGATCTCCTTCCCGATGATCCCGGAGTCCTTCGCGCTTCGGTCGACCGCGGTCGCGAGGCTGCAATGAGATCGCCGGTGCGGCTCGGGCGCTGCGAGAGCGGCACCACGGCGGTGGAGTTCGCCATCACGGCACCGCTCTACCTGATGGTCGCCGTCGGGATCCTCCAACTCAGCCTCTATCTGTGGACCGTACTGGGGCTGAAGCACGCGGTGGACATGTCGGCGAGATGCGCCGGCATCGGCGCGGCGAGCTGCGTCGACGCGGCGTCGACCCAGAACTATGCGGTCACCCAGGCCTATGGCCTCTCCGTCGAGCCGACGCGCTTCGTGGTCGCAAAGGAGAGCTGCGGGCAATCGGTATCGATCACCTACGACTACACCGTCGAAATCCCGATGCTGTCGCCGATGAAGCTCCCGGTCGACGCGCGCTCGTGTGTTCCGGCCTATTGAGGGGCGTCGAACGGCGCCGAGCGAACAGAATCACGTATCCGTCCGGTTCCCCACGCGTGTCGCGAGCTTTCGCGCGCCGCGGCCTCCTTCGGAACCCCTCGATACTCAGCTTTTTCACGGATTTCGCCGAGGCGATACATATGAGTATATTCTAATCCGATATCTGGTCTCCATGCCGCTTTCGCGGGCCGAGACCAGATGTCCGACATCGACAGAACCAACGTCGGCAGGCGGTCACGTCGGAAGTATGTGACGTGTTTCGGATCGCCGCTTCGCCGAAGAGCAAGAGGGGGAGGATCATGAGCGAAGTACGCGCATCGAGATTGGTCTCCGTCGGATTGGCGGCGGCGATGAGCATTCTGGCGACTGCCGCGGTCGCGCAGCAGGCGGCTCCGTCCGCCGCCCCGGCAGCTGCACCGGCCGCTCCGGCGGCGCAGGCGCCGGCCCCGTATCCGGCCTATCCCTACGGTGGCTACCCGCCCTACTACGGCTACGGCCATCCCTATGGCGGCTATCCCTACGGGGGTCATCCCTATGGTGGTCCCGGCTGGGGTGGCTATCCTCCCTACGGCGGCTACGGCCATCCCTATTATGGTGGCTACGATCCCTATTGGGGCGGTCCGTGGGGTCGTCGTGGCGGTTGGGGCCGTCGCGGCTGGGGTCCGTGGGACGGTGGCTGGATGCCCTGGAACTGGTGATGACCGCCCCGGCGTGACGCCGGCGCCGTGGGGTCTCCGGTCGGCGTGAGAGCCGGTCGGAGGGGCTCGGTCTCGGAGCTTTCCCGGGGGCGGATGGTCGCGGCAAGAAGCCGAGAAGTCAGAGAACGAACAGCCGGGTGCCGAAGGATTTCGGCGCCCGGTTTCGCGTTTCGGAGGGGGGGGGCGCGAGGCGTGGTCGTTCGGTGGCGTGGGTCCCGGCGATCCGATGGGGCCCCGACCGCCCACCCGGCCCTGCGCACGGCTCGGGGCGTTCGTGGCTCGAAAACGTCCACCGGACGTTTTCGTTCGGCTTCGCCCATAGCGAAGCCGAACCGTCGCCCATCCGGCCCTGCGCTTGCGCTCCGGGCGCTCGTCGCTCGAAGAGGTCCACCGGACCTCATCGTCGTTCTTCGTCCGTCGGACGAAGAACGATCGCTCCTCACCCCTCGACCTTCAGCACCTGGATGAAGGCTTCCTGGGGGATCTCGACCTTGCCGAACTGACGCATCCGCTTCTTGCCCTCTTTCTGCTTGTCGAGGAGCTTGCGCTTGCGGGTGGCGTCGCCGCCGTAGCACTTGGCGGTGACGTCCTTCCTGAGCGCCCGGATGGTCTCGCGGGCGATGATCTTGCCGCCGATCGCCGCCTGGACCGGGATCTGGAACATGTGCGGCGGGATCACGTCCTTGAGCTTCTCGCAGATCGCCCGACCGCGGCTTTCGGCGCGGGTTCGGTGGACCAGCATCGACAGCGCATCGACCGGCTCGCCGTTGACCAGGATCTGCAGGCGCACGAGGTCGGAGGGGCGGTAGTCGGTGAGGTGATAGTCGAAGGAGGCGTAGCCCTTCGACACCGACTTCAGCCGGTCGTAGAAATCGAAGACCACCTCGTTGAGCGGCAGGTCGTAGACGACGAGGGCGCGCGAACCGGCGTAGGACAGGTCGGCCTGGATGCCGCGCTTGTCCTGGCAAAGCTTCAGCACCGAGCCGAGGTACTCGTCCGGCGTCATGATCGTCGCCCGGATCCAGGGCTCCTCGATCTCCTCGATGCGGGTGACCTCGGGCATGTCGATCGGGTTGTGCATCTCCAGCACGGTCCCGTCGCGCACCAGGATCTTGTAGACGACCGAGGGGGCGGTGGCGATCAGGTCGAGATTGAACTCGCGCTCGAGCCGCTCCTGGATGATCTCCAGGTGGAGGAGGCCGAGGAAGCCGCAGCGGAAGCCGAAGCCGAGGGCGGCCGAGGTCTCCATCTCGTAGGTGAAGGAGGCGTCGTTGAGGCGCAGCTTGCCCACCGCGGTCCTGAGGTCCTCGAAGTCGGCGGCGTCGACCGGGAAGAGACCGCAGAACACCACCGGCTGGGTCGGGCGGAAGCCGGGCAGTGCCTCGACGCAAGGCTTGCGCTCGTCGGTGATGGTGTCGCCGACGCGGGTGTCGGCGACCTCCTTGATCGAGGCGTTGATGAAGCCGATCTCGCCGGGGCCGAGCTCCTTGAGTTCGACCATCTTGGGCGTGAAGACGCCCATGCGCTCGACCTCGTAGGTGGCGCCGGCCTCCATCATGCGGATCTTCTGGCCCTTGCGCATGACGCCGTCGACGATGCGCACCAGAACGACGACGCCGAGATAGGTGTCGTACCAGCTGTCGACGAGCATCGCCTTCAGCGGAGCATCGATGTTGCCCTTCGGGGCGGGAAGCCGGGTGACGATCGCCTCCAGCACGTCGGGGATGCCGAGGCCGGTCTTGGCCGAGATCGGCACCGCGTCGGAGGCGTCGATGCCGATCACCTCTTCGATCTGCTCCTTGACCCGGTCGGTGTCCGCCGCCGGCAGGTCGACCTTGTTGAGGATGGGCACGATCTCGTGGTGGTTGTCGATCGCCTGATAGACGTTGGCGAGCGTCTGGGCCTCGACGCCCTGGGAGGCGTCGACGACGAGCAGCGAGCCCTCGCAGGCGGCGAGCGAGCGGGAGACCTCGTAGGCGAAGTCGACGTGGCCGGGAGTGTCCATGAGATTCAGGACATAGGTCTCGCCGTTCTTCGCCTTGTACTCCAGGCGGACGGTCTGGGCCTTGATGGTGATGCCGCGTTCGCGCTCGATCTCCATGTTGTCGAGCACCTGCTCGACCATCTCGCGGGTCTCGAGACCGCCGGTCATCTGAATGAGCCGGTCGGCCAACGTCGACTTGCCGTGGTCGATGTGGGCGATGATGGAGAAGTTGCGGATGTGGTCGAGGGGCGTCGTCATGGGCGAGGGAATAGCAGTGCGGCTCTGCGAAAGAAAGGCCGGATACGGGGGATTTCGCCGGGTCGCGATCGTCGTCCGATCGGGGACGCGAACGTGACGCCGGGGGACCCCGTCACGTCGGGGCAGCAAGCCCACTCTTTTCGCTTTGTATATTCACGTATCAGGATATTCTGATGGCGGCGGCGCCCATCCGCCGAGACGCGCGGCGGGCCACCGTGCGAGCGACCGAAGAAAGACGAGAACGGCGGACACGAGCCGCCCGAACACGACGGGAAGGAAACCCATGCGTACCCTGCTTCCGGCATTCGCCGCCCTCGCGGTCCTCGCCATCGCCATCGCCACGCCGGCCGCCGCCGCCGGCGTCGACGGCATGTACAAGCGCCCCAACGGCACCACCGCCAAGGTGTGGACCTGCGGCGGCAAGCTCTGCGCCACCGTTCAGGAATCGAAGTTCAACATGTTCCTCTCGGGCATCGCGCCGGCCGGCGAGGGCACCTGGAAGGGGGACATGAAGCATCCCGACATGCCGGGCTTCATGACCTTCAACGGCACCGTCACCACGACCGGCAAGGGCCTCAAGGTCCAGGGCTGCGCCGTCGGCCAGTCGATGTGCGACGCGGAGAACTGGACCAAGCAGTGATTCCCGTCGGCCGAGGACGCCGACGCGTCCGGCCATCGCCGAGACGCCGAACCGGCGTCGGTCACATCGGACCGGTTTCAGCGGCCGCGACGACTTCGTCGCGGCCGTTCGTCGTCGCGGTTCCGGATCGATCGCGGCGCGGACGCAGGCGGATCATCACCTCCACCCCGGCGATCTCCATCCCTTCGGGCGGCTCGGGCAGGCGGGTGACGTCGACGGCGTCGACCGACACGTCGGTCATCTCGCCGTCCGCTTCGTTCCAGAAGTGATGGTGCGGCGAGGTGCGGGTGTCGAAGAAGGACTTCGCTCCCGACACCGCCAGTTCGCGCAGGAGGCCGGCCTCGGTGAACTGATGCAGCGTGTTGTAGACGGTGGCGAGCGAAACCGAGACGCGCGCCGTCATCGCCTCCTCGTAGATCGTCTCGGCCGAGACGTGCCGATCCGGACCGCCGAAGAGCAGGGCGGCGAGGGCGGTACGCTGGCGGGTCGGGCGCAGGCCGGCGCGGCGCAACGTCTCGACGACATCCGCCCGGACATGCGGATCGTGGGCGAATTGCGGGGCGCTCGTCGGGCGGGGGAAAGTCTCGGTCGTCTCGCCGTACATCGGATCGGGTCTCCCAGTGTCGCGGATTTGATATTAAGAGGCATTCGCAACAACTGCAAGCGCCGCCGGGGACTTCGGTGGGCGGGCGGGATTCACGGTCGGCCGAGCGTCGCCGCGTCGCCGCGTCGGCTCGCCGGTTCGTGCGAGTGCCGACCTTCCGGTCTCGCCGCCGAACTTTCCGGTCTCGTCGCCGCGCGTTTCGTCGAGCCGTCGTCGGTCGAGGCGCTGCGACGTCCGCCGCGCCGCGCCGCGCCGCGTCGAGGTCGGCGTCGACGTACCGCGCCGGTGTTCGGAGCGAACGCGTGCCGGATCGGCGTTCCGATCGGATCGCCGGGCCGGACCGGATGGCCGCCTCGCCTCGGCGGTGATCGCTGTGTGGGGGTGTCGCGGAGCGTCGTCGTTTCACCGGCAAAGCGAAATCGCGACGAAAGGACCGCGGTTCGGAAGGTCGCGGATCTTCCGGGCGGTCGGTGGACATGTTACGAAGACGCCGATTTCAGGGGTTCGCGCCGAAGGCACGACGGCGTGCCCGTTCGCGGATCCTCCGGGGGCGGGACAGAGAAGGAAATGGACGAGACGATGGTCGACCGGCGCTCCAGCTTCGAATACGAGGACCTGCTCGCTTGCGGTCGCGGCGAGTTGTTCGGCGGCGGCAATGCCCAGCTGCCGCTGCCGCCGATGCTGATGTTCGATCGCATCGTCGAGATCTCCGAGACGGGCGGGGCGAACGGCGTCGGCCTGGTGCGTGCCGAGTTCGACATCCGTCCGGACCTGTGGTTCTTCCCCTGCCACTTCCAGGGCGATCCGGTGATGCCGGGCTGCCTCGGCCTCGATGCGCTGTGGCAGCTGACCGGCTTCTTCCTCGGCTGGCTCGGCCTGCCGGGCCGCGGCCGGGCGCTCGGCGTCGGTGAGGTGAAGTTCTCCGATCAGGTGCTGCCGACCACCAAGCTGGTCGAGTACCGCGTCGACTTCAAACGTGTCTTCAAGACCAAGCTCAAGATGGGCATCGCCGACGGCCAGCTGATCGCCGACGGCAAGCCGATCTACGAAGTCAAGGACATGCGCGTCGGCCTGTTCCAGGCCTGAGGCGAGGAGCGGCGCGCCGGCGACCGGTCCGCGGTTTCGTCGCCGCAGCGATCGCGCGGGCCGGGCTCGGCGGCTCGAGACGTGCTAGAGTGATGCGGATCCGTGGCGGACGTCGCCGCGGGTCTTCGAGGCGTCGCCGGTGGGCGGCGTGATCCGGAACGGGTGCGGACGCCGGTGGGCGCCGCCGGTATCGAGAAGGTCCGACAGAGATGAGGCGGGTCGTCGTCACGGGTATGGGCATCGTTTCCTCGATCGGAAACGACACGCAGGCGGTCACCGCGTCGCTGCGCGAGGCGAAGTCCGGCATCGTCCGGGCCGACGCCTACGCCGAGCTCGGCTTCCGCTGTCAGGTCCACGGCATCCCGAAGGATCTCGACGTCGCGGCGCTGATCGACCGGCGCGCCATGCGCTTCCACGGCGGGGGCACCGCCTGGAACCACATCGCCATGGATCAGGCGATCGCCGACGCCGGCCTCGACAAGGCCGACATCTCCAACGAGCGCACCGGCATCGTCATGGGCTCGGGCGGCCCGTCGACCAAGGTGATCGTCGAAGCCGCCGGCATCACCCGCGACAAGGGCGGGCCGAAGCGCATCGGCCCCTTCGCGGTGCCGAAGGCGATGTCCTCGACGGCTTCGGCGACGCTCGCCACCTGGTTCGAGATCAAGGGCGTCAACTATTCGATCTCGTCGGCCTGCGCGACCTCCAACCACTGCATCGGCAACGCCTACGAGCTGATCCAGTGGGGCAAGCAGGACGTGATGTTCGCCGGCGGCTGCGAGGACCTCGACTGGACGCTGTCGAACCTGTTCGACGCCATGGGCGCCATGTCGTCGAAGTACAACGACACGCCGGCGACCGCGTCGCGCGCCTACGACAAGAACCGCGACGGCTTCGTCATCGCCGGCGGTGCCGGTGTGCTGGTGCTCGAAGAGTTCGAGCACGCCAAGGCGCGCGGCGCCAAGATCTACGCCGAGGTGGTCGGCTACGGCGCCACCTCCGACGGCTACGACATGGTCGCGCCGTCGGGCGAGGGCGCCATCCGCTGCATGCGGCAGGCGCTCGCCACGGTGAAGAGCCCGATCGACTACATCAACCCGCACGCCACCTCGACCCCCGTCGGCGACATCAAGGAGATCGAGGCGATCCGCGAGGTGTTCGGCGCGAACTGCCCGCCGATCTCGGCGACCAAGTCGCTGACCGGCCATTCGCTCGGCGCCACCGGCGTGCAGGAGGCGATCTACTCGCTGCTGATGATGAAGGAAGGCTTCATCTGCGAGAGCGCCAACATCGAGGAGATCGACCCGGCCTTCGCCGACATGCCGATCGTGCGCAAGCGCGTCGACGGGGCGAAGCTCGACACGGTGCTGTCGAACTCCTTCGGCTTCGGCGGCACCAACGCGACGTTGGTGTTCAGCCGCGCCGGCCTGTGATCGACGCCGCTCGCGACGGGCGGCGGGGGAATCGGACGTCTCTCTTCGGGTGGCTCGACGGCGGCCCGAAAAAAGCCGTCATCTCATTGCAACGAGATCGTAACATCGCTGTCCGGCCGCGACGGACGGCTTCTCCTCGGGAGGGGTCGAGCCGGCGGGTGTGACGGTGGCAGGGGACATCCGAAGGAGCATCCATGAGCGGGATCATGGCGGGGAAGCGCGGCCTCGTGATGGGGGTCGCGAACGACCATTCGATCGCCTGGGGCATCGCCAAGAAGCTCGCCGAGCACGGCGCCGAACTGGCCTTCACCTATCAGGGCGAGGCCTTCGGCAAGCGGCTCCGTCCGCTCGCCGCGACCGTCGGCTCGGACGTGGTGCTGCCTTGTGACGTCGAGGACATCGCCTCGGTCGACGCGGTGTTCGAGGCGCTGAAGGAGAAGTGGGGGACGATCGATTTCCTCGTCCACTCGATCGGCTTCTCCGACAAGAACGAGCTCAAGGGCCGCTATGCCGACACCTCCCGCGAGAACTTCTCGCGCACCATGGTGATCTCGTGCTTCTCCTTCACCGAAGTGGCCAAGCGTGCGGCGGCGATGATGCCGAACGGCGGCTCGATCATCACGCTGACCTACGGCGGCTCGACCCGGGTGATGCCGAACTACAACGTCATGGGCGTCGCCAAGGCGGCGCTCGAGTCCTCGGTGCGCTATCTCGCCATGGACTTCGGGCTCGAGAACATCCGCGTCAACGCCATCTCGGCCGGGCCGGTGCGCACGTTGGCCGGTGCCGGTGTGGCGGATGCCCGCCTCATGTACAATTTCCAGAAGCGCAATTCGCCGCTCGGTCGCACGGTTTCGATCGAGGAAGTGGGCGGCACGGCGCTCTATCTTCTCTCCGATCTCTCGACCGGCGTCACCGGCGAGGTTCACTTCGTCGATTCGGGCTATTCGATCGTCTCGATGCCGCGGCTCGAGGAGTTGAAGATCCAGGAGAAGCGCGAGAGCGAAGAGGCATCGAAGCCGGCGGCGGAGTGAGGCGGGCAGCGGCTCTATCCGTGGGTCGCCGAAGGCGAGCCGCGGAGGGTGGCGGTTCCGGCCGTTTCGTCGTGTCGCTGGTCGCGGGAACGCCGGAGACGTCGGGGCGGAAGCCCTTCTCCCGCGAGGGGGGAAGGAAGGTGCGAACTCCGGCGGCGCGGACGACCGTAGCGCCGGGTGTTTCCCCTCGCCGGAGGCCAGGATGACCCCTCCCACCCCTGCGAAGACCGGACTTTCCGCCCTGCCGCGCGGCATCTGGGTGCTCGGGCTGGTGTCGATGGCGATGGACGTCTCCTCGGAGATGATCCACGCGCTGCTGCCGGTCTATCTCGTCGCCGTGCTCGGCGCCTCCACCCTGACCGTCGGCTTCATCGAGGGCATCGCCGAGGCGACGGCCTCGCTGGTCAAGATCGTCTCGGGCACGCTCTCCGACCGGTTGGGCACGCGCAAATGGCTCGCCGTCCTCGGCTACGGGCTGGCGGCCTTCACCAAGCCGATCTTTCCGCTGGCGCCCTCGGTCGCCTGGGTGACGGCGGCGCGGTTCGTCGACCGCATCGGCAAGGGCATCCGCGGGGCGCCGCGCGACGCGCTCGCCGCCGACATCGCGCCCCCCGACATGCGCGGCGCCGCCTTCGGGCTCCGGCAATCGCTCGACACGGTCGGCGCCTTCCTGGGACCGTTCCTCGCCGTCGTCCTGATGTGGGCGTCGGGCGGGTCCTACGTCCTGGTCTTCTGGGTGGCGGTGGTGCCGGCCTTCGTGGCGGTGGCGCTGCTGGTCTTCGGCGTCGAGGACGTGGCTCGACCCGCGGCGGAGGGTGATCCCGACGATCCGGTCGACGGGCGGGTGCCGCTCGGCGGTGCCTTCTGGGGCGTGGTGGCGGTCGCGGCGGTGTTCGGTCTGGCGCGTTTCTCGGAGGCCTTCCTGGTGCTGAAAGCGTCCGCTGTCGGGCTGCCGGCGGCGCTGGTGCCGCTGGTGCTGGTGGTGATGAACGTCGTCTACGCGATCGCGGCCTATCCGGCCGGGGCGCTCTCCGACAAGGCGGGGCGGACGGCGCCGCTGCTCGTCGGGCTGGCGGTGCTGATCGCCGGCGATCTGGCCCTCGCCTTCGCCGATGGCCTCGTCCTGGCGGCGGTCGGCGTCGCCGCCTGGGGGCTGCACATGGGGCTGACGCAAGGGGTGATCACCGCTCTCGTCGCCGACGCCGCGCCGGCGTCGCGCCGCGGCACAGCCTTCGGCATCTTCAACTTCGTCACCGGTGTCGCCGCGCTCGGCGCCAGCCTCCTCGCCGGCGGGCTGTGGGACGCCTTCGGGGCGCAGGCGACCTTCCTCACCGGGGCCGGCTTCGCGGTTCTCACCGCGCTCGGTGTCGCGGTCCTGCGCCGGGCGCGCGCCAACTGTCGCAGAGCGGGCGGCGCAGCGGCGAAACAGGGCGCGAAACCGCGAAAATTTTAAGACAGTATTGTTGACCTTTTTCGTGGTCGGGCCTAGCGTGCTCCACCCTCGAAATCGACAGGTGAGCCTCATGTCCGCGGTCGACTGGTCCCATGTCTTCGCCACCCGTTCGGAGCGCATGCGCGCCTCCGAGATCCGCGAGCTCCTGAAGCTCCTCGACCAGCCGGACATCATCTCCTTCGCCGGCGGCATCCCCGATCCGGTGCTGTTCCCGGTCGAGGCCATTCGCCGCGCCCAGGACGAGATCCTCGCCGATCCGGCGCAGGCGGCGCAGGCGTTGCAGTACTCGGTCTCCGAGGGCTACGCGCCGCTTCGCCGCTGGATCGTCGACTTCATGGGTCGGAACGGCGTTCCCTGCACCGCCGACCACGTGCTGATCACCTGCGGCTCGCAGCAGGGGCTCGACTTCCTCGGCAAGCTGTTCCTGTCGCCGGGCGACACGGCGCTCGTGGAGGCGCCGACCTATCTCGGTGCGTTGCAGGCGTTCAATTCCTACGAGCCGCGCTACGACCGGCTCATCCTCGACGGTGGCAACACCACGCCGGCGGCCTATGCGAGTGCAGCGGCGGCGAACGGCGGGCGGGTCAAGTTCGCCTATGTCGTGCCCGACTACGCCAATCCGACCGGCATCACCATGCCGCTGGCGAGCCGCGAGAAGCTGCTCGATCTCGCCGAGGAACTCGAGATTCCGGTGATCGAGGACAGCGCCTATCAGGCGCTGCGCTTCGACGGCGAGCCGAGCCCGTCGATCCTGTCGCTCGACCTCGCCCGCAACGGCGGCGACATCGAGAAGACCCGCACCATCTATTGCGGCACCTTCTCCAAGACGCTGGTCCCGGCGCTGCGCGTCGGCTGGATCGTCGCGGCGACGCCGCTGATCCAGAAGCTGGTGCTGATCAAGCAGGCCGGCGACCTGCACTCCTCGACGCTCAACCAGATGGTCATGGCGAAGACCGCCGAGACCACCTACGAGGCCAACGTCGAGCGCGCCAAGGCGCTCTACGGCAAGCGTCGCGACGCGATGATGGCGGCACTCGACGCCTCGATGCCGAAGGGTGCCACCTGGACCCATCCGGAGGGCGGCCTCTTCGTCTGGGTGACGCTGCCGGCCGGCATCGACGGCGCCGACCTGCTCGCCCGGGCGATCGCCGAGGAGCGGGTGGCCTTCGTCCCCGGCAAGGCGTTCTTCGCCACCGACGCGATGGCGAACACCATCCGCCTCAATTTCTCGTCGCCCAACGAGGCGCAGATCGCCGAGGGCATCGGCCGGCTCGGCCGGCTGATCGGGCGGATGGCCGGCTGAGGCTCCGGTTCGGCAAGGTCGCGACGGGCGACCGAGGAGAGCGTCATGCCGGTTCGGGACATTCTTCTCGCCGTCCTCGTGGTGGCGATCTGGGGCTTCAACTTCGTCGTCATCAAGCTCGGCGTCGCCGACGTGCCGCCACTGTTGTTGACCGGGCTGCGCTTCTTCTTCGCGGCGCTGCCGGCGGTGTTCTTCGTGAAGCGGCCGGCCTGTGCGGCACGCTGGGTGATCGCCTTCGGTCTCGTCCTCGGCGTCGTCAAGTTCGGCCTGTTGTTCGTCGGCATGAAGGTCGGCATGCCGGCCGGCCTCTCGTCGCTGGTGCTGCAGATGCAGGCCTTCTTCACCATGGGGCTCGCCTTCTTCCTCCTCGGCGAAAGGCCGAAGCCGATCCAGATCGTCGGCGCGGCGGTGGCGGCGCTCGGCATCCTGGTGATCGCCTCGACGCGGACAGGGGGCGGTGCGCCGCTCGGGCCGTTCCTGATGGTGCTCGCGGCGGCGGCCTGCTGGGGGCTCGCCAACATCATCACCAAGAAGGCGGGGCGGATCGACATGCTCGGCTTCGTCGTCTGGGCGAGCCTCGTCGCGCCCTTGCCGCTGTTCGCGCTGTCGTGGGTCTTCGAAGGCGGCGAGGCGATCGTCGCCACGTTGTCGCATCCGACCCCGATGGCGATCGCCGCGGTCGCCTATCTCGCTTGGCCGACGACGGTGCTGGGCTTCGGCATCTGGTCGCATCTGATGTCGCGCCATCCGGCGGCGACGGTCGCGCCGTTCTCGCTGCTGGTGCCGGTCTTCGGCCTCACGAGCGCCTTCCTCGTCCTCGGCGAGCCGATCGGCGGGCGCGAGGCGATCGGTGCGGTCCTGGTGATCGCCGGGCTCGTCACCAACGTCTTCGGGCCGCGGGTCGGGCTGTGGCTGCGGCGCTGATAGCGGAGGCCGGAGGGCTCAGACGCGCCCGGCGCGAAACGACACCGCGCAAACGAAAACCCCGGCCTCTCGGGCCGGGGTTCGCATGTCCGGACATCTCGTCCAGGGTCGATCAGAGACCGAAGCCCTTGAACTTGTCCTTGAACTTGGAGATGCGGCCGCCGCGATCGAGGAGCTGCTGCGAACCGCCGGTCCACGCCGGATGCGACTTCGGGTCGATGTCGAGGTTCAGCGTGTCTCCGTCCTTGCCCATGGTCGAGCGAGTGAAGAACTCGGTGCCGTCGGTCATCACCACCTTGATGGTGTGGTAGTCGGGGTGGATACCCTGCTTCATCGGTCTGTCCTCGTCCGTGCTGATCCATCCGGCGCCCCGGGGCGCGACGAGGATCGATCTGAAGAGCGCTCGACGAAAAACGAGGCCGCAGTGCGGGCGCCTGCGGCCGTCTCGTCGGTTCGGGCGCATCCATAGCTCATCTCTCGTCCGGGAACAAGCGCCGGCGAGGCGCGAAACCGCGGTTCCGAGCCGGGTTCTTCACCGGATCGTGTCGCTCGCCGCGGCGACGTCGGACTTGATCCGGAGCGCCGTTCGGGTCAATGAACAGGCATCTCAGAAGCCGGGGAGCCCGCGTGGCTCCCGCGCGAGGCGGCCCGTGCGCCTCGAGACCCAGGGTGAGGACGCCAGACCCGTGCGCAGATCCGCTTCCGCCGATGCGGCGACCCCCGACGACGCGGCGGCGCGCCGCCGTTCGATCAAGCCGCTGAAGGCGCTCCTGCCGTTCCTCGCCCGCCACAAGGGCCACGTCCTCGCCGCCTTCGCGGCGCTGGTGGCCGCCGCCGGGGTGACGCTGCTGCTGCCGCTCGCCATCCGGCGGATGATCGACCACGGCTTCTCCGCCGCCGACGGCGCCTTCATCGATCGCTATTTCGCCATGCTGGTGATCCTGGCCGGCGCGCTCGCCGTCGCCTCCGCCACCCGCTACTACCTCGTCACCTGGCTCGGCGAGCGCATCGTCGCCGACCTGCGCCGTCAGGTCTTCGACCATGTGACCAAGCTCTCGGCCGATTTCTGGGATCGCTCGCAGTCGGGCGAGATCGTGTCGCGTCTGACCGCCGACACCACGCAGATCAAGTCGGCGGTCGGCGCCTCGGCCTCGATCGCGCTGCGCAACCTCTTCCTGTTCATCGGCGCCGTGGCGATGATGATCGTCACCTCCCCCCGCCTCTCCGGGCTGGTGCTGCTGGCCATCCCCGTGATCGTGCTGCCGCTCGTCGCCTTCGGGCGCAAGGTGCGGGCCCGTTCGCGCTTCGCCCAGGACACGCTGGCCTCGGCCGCCGCCTTCGCCTCGGAGAGCATCGGGGCGATGCGGACGCTGCAGGCCTTCACCAACGAGGGCTCGGCGATCGCCCATTTCGCCCGATCGGTGGAGAGCGCCTTCGAGGCGGCGCGCTCATCGACCAAGGCGCGGGCGTGGCTGACCGCGGTCGCCATCTTCACCGTCTTCGGATCGGTGGTGGCGGTGTTGTGGATCGGCGCCACCGACGTGCTCGCCGGCCGCCTGACGCCCGGTTCGCTCTCCCAGTTCGTGCTCTACTCGGTCTTCGCCGCCGGCGCGCTCTCCGAGCTCTCCCAGGTGTGGGGCGAGATCGCGCAAGGGGCGGGTGCGGCCGAACGGCTCGGTGAGCTTCTCCACGAGGAACCGTCGATCACCGCCCCGGCCTTCCCGGTGGCGATGCCGTCGCCGTCGCTCGGCGAGGTCGCCTTCGAGGGCGTGCGCTTCGCCTATCCCGGTGCGCCGAACCGAACCGTGCTCGACGGCGTCGACATCGCCGTGAAGAAGGGCGAGAAGATCGCCCTCGTCGGCCCCTCGGGGGCGGGCAAATCGACACTTTTCCATCTGCTGCTGCGCTACTACGACACCACCGGCGGCCGGGTGCTGGTCGACGGGGTCGACGTCAAGACGGCCGATCCGACGGCGGTGCGCGACCGCATTGCCATCGTGCCGCAGGACACGGTGATCTTCGCCGACACGATCATGGAGAACATCCGCTACGGCCGGCGCGACGCCTCGGACGCGGACGTGATCGAAGCGGCGAAGGCGGCGCTCGTCGACGAGTTCGTCGGGGCATTGCCCGACGGCTACGGAACCCAGGTCGGCGAACGCGGTGTGACGCTCTCCGGCGGCCAACGCCAGCGCCTCGCCATCGCCCGCGCCGTGCTGCGCGCCGCGCCGATCCTGCTCCTCGACGAGGCGACCAGCGCCCTCGACGCCGAGAGCGAGGCGACCGTCCACACCGCACTCGAACGCCTGATGGTCGGCCGCACGACGCTGGTCATCGCCCATCGCCTCGCCACCGTGCTCGCCTGCGACCGTATCCTGGTCATCGACGGCGGCAAGGTCGTCGAGGAGGGCACCCACGCGGCCCTGGTGGCCAAGGACGGGCTCTACGCTCGTCTGGCGCGTCTGCAGTTCCGCAACGGCGGCAGCGGGACGGAGTGAGCGGGTCGTAGGGTCTGTGAACCGCAGCTACTTCCGCGATCACCTCCGGCCGGGGCACCGTCTTCCGTCCCCCTCGCGGGGGAGGTGGCCCGCAGGGCCGGATGAGGGGGTGCCGCGAAGCGGGGCAACCGCGGCGGTTCAGCGACGCAGTGCGGCGTGGAGAGGCTCGGACCCCTCATCCGCCCTTCGGGCACCTTCTCCCGCAAGGGGAGAAGGGACGTCCGTCCCTGCCCTCACAGCCAGGCCGGCACGCTCTCCCAGCCGAGCTGTTCCTCGACGGTGACGCGCTTGCGGGTGACGGCGAAGCGGCCGGCGTCGACCAGCACTTCGGGGATCAGCGGGCGGGCATTGTAGGTGCCCGACATGGTGGCGCCGTAGGCCCCGGCGGTTGCCAGTGCGACGAGGTCGCCGGGGCTGAGCGGCGGCAGCTTTCGCCGCTTGGCGAAGGTGTCGGAGGATTCGCAGATCGGCCCGACGACGTCGTATTCGATCGGCTCGGCGCCGGCGGCCGGCTCGCGGACGGGCACGATGTCGTGGTGGCTGTCGTACATCGCCGGGCGCATCAGGTCGTTCATCGCGCCGTCGAGCACGGCGAACTGCAGCGAGCCGCCGTCCTTGACGAAGACCACCTTCGACACCAGCACGCCGGCGTCGGCGACGATCGAACGGCCTGGTTCGACGGCGAGTTCGCAGCCGAGATCACCGACGGTGTCGCGGATCGTTGCGGCGAGGTCGGCCGGATCGATGCCGAGTTCGTTCTGATAGGGGATGCCGAAGCCGCCGCCGAGGTCGAGGCGGGTGAGAGCGTGACCACGGGCGCGCAGCTCGCGCGTCAGCTCGGCCACCCGGGCGTAGGCCGCGGCGAAGGGACGGGTCGACAGGATCTGCGAGCCGATGTGGACGGCGAGGCCGACGAGGCGGACGTTGGCCATCGCCTTCAGCTCGTTGTCGAGCGCGGCGAGGCGATCGGCGTCGACGCCGAACTTGTTGTCCTTCTTTCCGGTCGTGATCTTGGCGTGGGTCTCGGCGTCGACGTCCGGGTTGACGCGCAGCGCGACACTCGCCACCACGCCACGGGCGCGGGCGATCTCGTCGATGCGGTGCAGTTCCTCGTAGGACTCGGCGTTGAGCTGGTGGATTTGCGCCTCGAGCGCCCGGGCGATCTCCTCGTCGGTCTTGCCGACGCCGGAGAACACCACCTTGGAGGCCGGAATGCCGGCATCGAGCGCCCGCGTCAGCTCGCCGCCCGAGACGATGTCGGCGCCGGCGCCCTCCTTCGCCAGCACCGCGACCACGGCGCGATTGGCGTTGGCCTTCATGGCGTAGTGGATGGAGACGTTCAGAGGCGCCAACGCATCGGCGAGCCGCGCCCAGTTCTCGCGCAGGCGCTTGGCCGAATAGAGATAGAAAGGGGTTCCGACCTCCTTCGCGATGTCCGCGACCTTGACGCCGTCGAGGGTGAGGTCACCGTCGACGTAGGCGAAGCAGGAAGCGGGCAGGCGGCGGGTGAGGTCGGTCATCGGGGATCTCGGGAAACGGACGTCGGTGCGAGGCGGCGACGTAGCATGTTTCGGGGGGGGAGGGGAGTGTAGCGCAACGGCAACACCGAGGCCGAAACAATTGGAATGCCAGTGGTTGTATCTCGTATGTACATGCAACTTCGTTCGAAGACGCCGATGATCGGGACATTGCGGGAATGGGGGCGGGTGCGAGCCCGTTCGGGATAGTCGAAGCCCTTTTCAGTCTGAACCCGGCGAGAGCGATCTCGCCGGGTTCTTCGTCTCAGAGAGGAGGTGCCGCCCGTCGGCCGGCTCTCACCGCGTCAGCGGCTTGTACTTGATGCGGTGGGGCTCGACGGCGGCGGCTCCCAGACGACGCACCTTGTCGGCTTCGTAGTCCTGGAAGTTGCCCTCGAACCACTCGACGTGGCTGTCGCCCTCGAAGGAGAGGATGTGGGTGGCGAGGCGGTCGAGGAACCAGCGATCGTGCGAGATGACCACGGCGCAGCCGGCGTAGTCCTCGAGCGCTTCTTCGAGCGCCCGCAGGGTCTCGACGTCGAGGTCGTTGGTCGGTTCGTCGAGGAGCAGGACGTTCGCCCCGGACTTCAGCATCTTGGCGAGGTGGACGCGGTTGCGCTCACCGCCGGAGAGCACGCCGACCTTCTTCTGCTGGTCGCCGCCCTTGAAGTTGAAGGTCGAGCAGTAGGCGCGGCTGTTGATCTCGCGCTTGCCGAGATAGATCACGTCGTTGCCGCCGGAGATCTCCTCCCACACCGTCTTGTTCGGGTCGAGGGCGTCGCGCGACTGGTCGACGTAGCCGAGCTTGACGCTCTCGCCGATCTTCATGCCGCCGGCGTCGGGGGTCTCCTGACCGGTGATCATGCGGAAGAGCGTGGTCTTGCCGGCGCCGTTGGGGCCGATGACGCCGACGATGCCGCCCGGCGGCAGCTTGAAGGTCAGGTCGTCGATCAGCAGGCGGTCGCCGTAACCCTTCGACAGGTGCTCGAAGTCGATGACGTTGTTGCCGAGGCGCTCGGCCACGGGAATGACGATCTCGGCGGCGCCGACCTGCTTGGCGGCGGCCTTCTGCACCAGATCCTCGTAGCGCTGGATACGCGCCTTGGACTTGGCCTGACGCGCCTTCGGGGACGCCGCGATCCACTCCTGTTCGCGGGCGAGCGAGCGCTGGCGGGCGGCCTCTTCGCGGCCCTCCTGCTCCATGCGCTTCTGCTTCTGGCCGAGCCAGGCGGTGTAGTTGCCCTCGTAGGGGATGCCGCGGCCGCGATCGAGCTCGAGGATCCAGCCGGTGACGTTGTCGAGGAAGTAGCGATCGTGGGTGACGATCAGCACGGCGCCGGGATAGGCGCGCAGATGCGCTTCCAACCAAGCGACGGATTCGGCGTCGAGATGGTTGGTCGGTTCGTCGAGGAGGAGGAGATCGGGCTTCGACAGCAGCAGGCGGCACAGCGCGATGCGGCGGCGCTCGCCGCCGGAGAGCTTGGTGACGTCGGCGTCCGGCGCCGGGCAGCGCAGCGCGTCCATCGCCATCTCGACCTGGCTGTCGAGGTCCCAGAGGCCGGCGTGGTCGATCTGGTCCTGGAGCTTGGTCATCTCCTCCATCAACTCGTCGGAATAGTCTTCCGCCAGCTGCATGGAGATCTCGTTGAAGCGGTCGACCAGCGCCTTCTTCGGCGCGACGCCGATCATGACGTTGTCGACGACGCTCAGGTTCGGGTCGAGCTGCGGCTCCTGTTCGAGGTAGCCGACGGTGGCTCCTTGAGCCACCCAGGCCTCGCCGGTGAACTCCTTGTCGAGGCCGGCCATGATCTTGAGGAGCGTCGACTTGCCCGAGCCGTTGACGCCGAGGACGCCGATCTTGGCGTCGGGGAAGAACTGCAGGTGGATGTTGTCGAGGACCTTCTTGCCGCCCGGATAGGTCTTCGACAGGCCGTGCATGTAATAGATGTACTGGTAGGAGGCCATGGGGGCTCGCGTCCTCGGTGGGTCTCGTCGACGGGCGTCGCCCGCAGGGTCTCGGAAGGGGGAGGGGGACGGCTCTCGGGAGGCCCCGATTTCGGCCGTCTCTCGCCGGTTGCGCCCTATGTAGCGATGCGCGGAGGCGGGGGCAAGGCGGCGGCAGGGCTTCCACCGTCCGGGTCGGCAGTGGACCGCGTGATCGCGGCGACACGGGCCGTGCGAATCTCTTCGCCCGAGCCCGCGTCCGACTCCGCGTCCCGCCTTCGCCACATTCGCCGGCGAAGCATCGGACGAACGGCGCGCCGGGTCGGGCCCGGCGTGCCGGGAAATTCGGCACGAGGATTCGAATTGCGCCGGAACAAGCGGCAACGGGATGGTTTACCATTCCTTGCCGGTTTGTTAACAATTGGTTCCTCATACTGAGCTTTCGACGCAAATCTCCGGGTCGTCGGGGACCATCGCCCATGTGTCGCATCCTCGCCTATACCGGTCGGCCGATCCTGCTCGAGGATCTCGTCTGCCGTCCGGAACATTCCCTCGTCCATCAGGCGCTCTCCGCCTCGCAGGGCAAGACGCCGACCAACGGCGACGGCTTCGGCATCGGCTGGTACGGCGAGCGCTCCGAACCGGGGTGCTATCGCGAGACGCTGCCGGCTTGGTCGGACGAGAACCTGCGCTCGATCTGCGCCCAGGTGCGCTCCGGGCTGTTCTTCGCCCATGTGCGGGCCTCGACCGAGGCGGCGGTCGCTCGGGTCAACTGCCATCCCTTCGTCCACGGCAAGTGGATGTTCATGCACAACGGCCAGATCGGCGGCCACAAGCTGATCCGCCGCAAGGTCGAGGGGCTGATCCCCGACGATCTCTACGTCCGGCGGGTGGGGTCGACCGATTCCGAGGCCTTCTTCCTCGCCGCCCTCGGCCAGGGGCTCGACGGGGATCCGGTCGGGGCGATCGCGCGGACCATTCGTCTGGTGCTCGACATCCAGCAGCAGGCGGGGGTGCGCGAGGCCTTCCGGTTCGCCGCCTGCCTCACCGATGGGGATCGGTTGTGGGCCTTCCGCTGGTCGTCGGACCCGCGGCCGCCCACTCTCTACATCTCCGATCGGCTCGACGGCACCATCGTCGTGTCGGAACCGATCGACGAGGAATGCGACAGTTGGCGCGAAGTGCCGAAGTGCGGCTTCGTCTCGGTCACCAGAGGTGGTACACCGACCTACGGCAGCCTGGATCGCGTCATCTGCGATTGCGCCTGCCCGTGACGGGAAATCCGGCGGATCGCTTCGCGATGCCGGATTCGACCCGTCGAAAGCCCCTGTCGGGACGGGCTTTCGAGGAACGGAATACGCGTTTCGGATATACTCGTCCGAAACGCGTATGATCGCCGGATCCCCCGGCGTCGATCGCGCGCGAGGTCGGGCATGTTCGGTCGCGGCGTCACCCTCTTTCGGATCTTCGGTTTCGAGATCCGCATCGATCTCTCCTTCCTGCTGATCGCGGTGCTGATCGGCGGTTCGCTCGCCTCCGGCTATTTCCCGGCGGTGCACGAGGGGCTTCCCGCCTCCACCTACTGGATCCTCGGCTTCTTCGCGGTCGTCGGCATCTTCGCCTCGATCGTGCTGCACGAGCTCGGCCATTCGCTGGTGGCTCGGCGTTTCGGCATGGAGATGCGCGGCATCACGCTGCACATGTTCGGGGGCGCGGCGGAGCTCGAGGACGAGCCGACGTCGCCGACCGCCGAGCTGCTGGTCGCCGCGGCGGGGCCGGCCACCTCCTTCGCTCTCGCCGGGATCCTCAAGCTCTTGGCGATGGCGACCGCCGGGCTGTCGTCGAGCCAGCTGCCGGTCGAATTGCTGCTGCGCTATCTCGCCAGCCTCAATCTGGTGCTCGGCATCTTCAATCTGCTGCCGGCCTTCCCGCTCGACGGCGGACGCATCCTGCGCGCCGCGCTGTGGCTGAAGGGCGGCGACCACGACAAGGCGACGCGGCTCGCCTCGCACATCGGCGCCGGTCTCGGCTTCGGTCTGGCCGCCCTCGGGGTGATGCAGATCCTCGCGGGACGGCTCGGCGACGGGTTGTGGACGGTGCTGATCGGTTTCTTCATCCGCTCGGCGGCGATCGCCTCGGGGCTCGATCTGGCGGCGCGGCGGATGCTCGGCGACGCCACGGTGGCGCGGTTCATGACGCCCGACCCGGTCACGGTGCCGGTCGGGCTGTCGCTCACCGACTTCGTCGAAGAGGTGGTCTATCGCACCCGCCACGACACCTATCCGGTGACCGACGGGGCGGATCGACCGCGCGGGCTGGTGGCGGTCGGGGCGTTGTCGAGCGTGCCGCGCGAAGCCTGGCCCTCGACCTCGGTGATGGAGATCGCCGAGCCGATCGAGGCCGGCGGCACCGTGGCCCCCGACCTGTCGGCGCGTCAGGCACTGGATCTGATGCGCAAGTCCGGTCGCTCGCGGCTGCTGGTCGTCGACGAGAGCGGACGTCTCGTCGGCCTCCTCACCCTCAAGGATCTCCTGGAGACGCTGACGTTGCGGATGCGGATCGAGGGCGAGGAGATCTGAGCGTCACGCCTTGGCGAGGATGGCCGACAGGCGACGGTGGACGTTTTCGTTGCCGGCGACGATGCCGCCGGTCTCGAACATGCGATCACGACCGTCGAGGTCGGAAACGAAACCACCGGCCTCGCGGATCAGGACGATGCCGGCCGCCATGTCCCAGGCGTTGAGCGGCTGTTCCCAGAAGCCGTCGAGGCGGCCGGAGGCGACCCAGGCGAGGTCGATCGCGGCGGCGCCACAACGGCGGATGCCGGCGACTTCGCCCATCACCGCGCCGATCTGGCGCAGCGCCTTCGGGTGGTCGCCGTGGCCGAGGAAGGGGATGCCGGTGCCGATGACGCAGGCCTTCATGTCGTGGCGGGCGGCGACGCGTAGGCGGCGGTCGTTCACGAAGGCGCCGGAGCCGCGCTCGGCGACATAGAGTTCGTCCATGATCGGGTTGTAGATGACACCGGCGACGAGCTGACCCTGCCTCTCCAGGGCGATGGAGACGGCGAAGATCGGGATGCCGTGCAGGAAGTTGGTGGTGCCGTCGAGCGGATCGACGATCCAGCGATGACTCGGATCGCTGCCTTCGGTGGCGCCGCCCTCCTCGCCGAGGAAGCCCCAGGTCGGGCGCGCCTTGAGGAGTTCGTCGCGGACGATCTGTTCGGCCTTGCGGTCGGCGGCGGAGACGAAGTCGGCCGGACCCTTGTGCGAGACCTGGAGGTTCTCGACCTCGCCGAAGTCGCGGGTGAGCGACCGGCCGGCCTTGCGGGCGGCGTCGACCATGACGTTGAGAAGTGCCGAGCGGGCCATCGGGGGATCCTGTATCCGGGTGGGGCGCGGGTCTGCGCGGCTCGCGGGCATCGCCCGCCGGGGTCGGCCTCTCGTCATCACGAAACGGCCGGGGGGTCAAGGCGGAAAGCGTCAGGGACGGGCGGGCGCGGGCTCGCTCGGCGGGGGAGTATCCGGGGTCTCGCTCGGCGCGGGGCGCGGCGGCGGCGCGATGCCGCCGGCGATGGCGGCGGCCATCTCCTCGGCGCGCTTGCGATCGGCGTCGGACATGCCGGCGAGGCGGGTCTCGAGCCACAGGTCGGGGAGGCCCTGGCGCTTGGCCAGACTGTGCCACTTCCACGCCTCGACCGGGTCGGGATCGACGCCGAGACCGACGGCGTACATGCGCGCGAGGCGATTGCGGCCGATGGCGTTGCCGCGCAGCGCCGAGCGGCGGATCCAGATGAAGGCGTCGCCGATGTTCTTCTGGATGCCCTTGCCGTTGGCGAGCATCAGGCCGAATTCGACCTCCGCCGCTTCGAAGCCGGCCATCGCCGCTTCGCGCATCCAGCGCGCCGCGGCGACCGGATCGCGCTTCGGATTCTTGTCGTCGGCGAAGAGGGAAGCGAGGGTGTATTGCGCTTCGACGTTGCCGCGGGTGGCGGCGCGGGTCAGCAGATCGGCCGGATCCTCGTCGGCGCGGTCCGGCAGTTCGCCGCGCAGATGCATCAGCGCCAGATTGGTCAGCGCGACCGGTTGGCTCCCGGCGGCGGCGGCGCGGAAGAGTTCGGCGGCGCGGTCGACGTCGCGCTTCACGCCGCGCCCTTCGACATGCATCAGCGCCAGCGCGGCAGCGGCTTCGCGGTCGCCGCGGGCGGCGGCGAGACCGTACCATTCGGCCGCTTTGGCCTGATCGATCTTGGCGCCCAGACCCGTCTCGAGCAGCGTGCCGAGCATGGTCATGGCGGCGGCGTCGCCGGCCTCGGCGCGGGGGATGGCGAGGGCGAAGGCCTTCAGCCACAGGCCGCGCTGGAAGGCGGCGAAGACCGGATCGGCGTCCGGGTCGTCGGTGGCGTCGGCCGGAGCGTCACCGAGGGTCGGGCTGATGAACGGCGCATCGAGGCCGGCCTTGGGCAGGTCGGTGAGGAGGGGGGCGAAGACGTCGGTGGGCAGGGCGGGAGTCGGCGGCGCCTTCTTCGCCGGCGCGCGCTCGGTGGCCGCGGGCTTCTTGGCGGCGCCCGCGCCGGTCTTGTCGGAGGCGGCGCCGGCCGTCGCCACGGTCGCGAGGACCATGGCGGTGGCGAGGAGGGCGGAGCCGAAACCGATCGGGCGGGTGCGGGACGTCATGGCTCTGCCTCAGGCGGGAACGGCCGCCAGACGGCGGGTCGCTTCGGCGACGGCCGCGGCGGGGCCTTCCGGATGGCTCCAGACGGCGTCGCGCAGCGCGACGAATTCGGCGCCGGTGGCGGCGGCGGCGTCGAGCGAGGCGAGGTCGGAACCGGCGAGCACCACCACCGGCGGCTCGAACAGCGGCACCCACCATTCGGCGAGCTCGCGGGCGCGCGGGTTGCCGCCTTCGAATTCGGGGCGGTCGAGATCGCCGAAGAAGACGTAGTCGACCTGCGTCTCGCCGGCTTCCATCGCCTCGTGTCGGGTGGCGAGGTTGCCGACGCCGACGATCGAGGCGGGATGGAAGGTGTCGAGCGCCGCGTCGAGATCGGCCTTGCCGGTGTCGACGTGGACGCCGTCGGCCTTCGACCGCCCGGCGGCGCGGGTGTCGTTGCGGACGAGAACGGCGACGCCGTGCTTCTGGCCGAGCGGAGTGAGGATCTCGGCGATGCGCTGGCGGGTCATGTCGGAGCCGCCGTCGACGGCGATCAGCAGCGAGGCGACGTCGCCGGCGGCGAGTGCCTGGTCGAGAACGTCGGGGAAGGTGGCGATGTCGAGGTCGCGCGGGGTGACGAGATAGAGACGGGCCACGGGATCGGATCCTCGGAAATCGGCAGGCGGAAGACGGGTCTCTTTCGACCGCGTCCCGACCGGATTGTCAAATCGCGGGGAAAAGGGGCGAGGGTGAGGCGGGCGCGGCTTCGGGCTCGCCGAAAAGCCGAACGGCCCGAGCGCGAGCCCGGGCCGTTCCAGATTTCGACGCGACGATTTCTCACGCCTTGCGCAGGCACTCGACGCCCGGCAGGGCCTTGCCCTCGAGCCACTCGAGGAAGGCGCCGCCGGCGGTGGAGATGTAGGTGAACTTCTCAGCCGCACCGGCGTGGTTGAGCGCCGCCACGGTGTCGCCGCCACCGGCGACCGCGGTCAGCTTGCCGGCCGCGGCGAGATCGCCGGCGGCGCGGGCGACGGCGTTGGTCGCGGCATCGAAGGGCTCGATCTCGAAGGCGCCGAAGGGGCCGTTCCAGACGAGGGTCTTGATCTCGGAGAGGAGCGCGACGACGGCGGCGACGGAGGCCGGACCAGCGTCGAGGACCATCTCGTCGGCGGCGATGTCGCCGTTCTTGACGACGCGGTTGGCGGCGCCGGCCTTGAACTCCTTGGCCGCCACGCCGTCGACCGGCAGGACGACGGTGCAGCCGGCGGCCTTCGCCTTCTCGACGATCTCACGGGCGGTCGGGGCGAGGTCGTGCTCGCACAGCGACTTGCCGACTTCGATGCCCTGCGCGGCGAGGAAGGTGTTGGCCATGCCGCCACCGATGATCAGGTAATCGACCTTCTTGACCAGATTGCCGAGCAGCTCGAGCTTCGACGACACCTTGGCGCCGCCGACGACCGCCGCGACCGGGCGCTGCGGTGCCTCGAGCGCCTTGGTCAGCGCGTCGAGTTCCTGCTGCATGCAGCGGCCGGCGTAGGCCGGCAGGTGATGGGCGAGACCCTCGGTGGTGGCGTGGGCGCGATGGGCGGTGGCGAAGGCGTCGTTGACGTAGACGTCGCCGAGGGCGGCGAGCTTCGCCACGTGCTCGGGATCGTTCTTCTCCTCGCCCTTGTAGAAGCGGGTGTTCTCGAGCAGGAGGACGTCGCCGTCCTTCATCTTCGCGATGGCGTCCGCCGCGACCGGGCCGACCGAGTCGGCGGCGAAGGCGACCGGCGCGCCGAGGCGTTCGGCGACCGCGTCGACGATCTGGGCGAGGGAGTACTTGGCCTCCGGACCCTCCTTCGGACGACCGAAATGAGCGAGCAGGACCACCTTGCCGCCCTTCTTGGAGATCTCGGTGATGGTCGGCAGGACGGCGCGGATGCGGGTGTCGTCGGTGACCTTGCCCGCTTCCATCGGCACGTTGAGATCGACACGGACGAGGACGCGCTTGCCCTTCACGTCGGCGTCGTCGAGGGTCTTGAAGGCGCTCATGGATCCACTCCCCTTGTGACTGGGCGAGAAAAAAGGGCCGGTGGTCACCGGCCCTTCGCTTCGATGCGGGCGATCAGATCAACTTCGCCATCGCGACGGCCGTGTCGGCCATGCGGTTGGAGAAGCCCCATTCGTTGTCGTACCACGACAGGACCGAGCACAGCGTGCCGTCCATGACCTTGGTCTGGTCCATGTGGAAGACCGAGGAATGCGGGTCGTGGTTGAAGTCGGACGAGACGTTCTTGTCCTCGGTGTAGCCCAGGACGCCCTTGAGCGCGCCGTCGGCGGCGGCCTTGATGGCGGCGTTGATCTCGGCGACCGAGGTGGCGCGCTTGGCGATGAACTTCAGGTCGACGACCGAGACGTTCGGGGTCGGCACGCGGATGGCGAAGCCGTCGAGCTTGCCCTTGAGCTCCGGCAGCACCAGACCGACGGCCTTGGCGGCGCCGGTCGAGGTCGGGATCATGCTGAGGGCCGCCGCGCGAGCGCGGTAGAGGTCCTTGTGCATGGTGTCGAGCGTCGGCTGGTCACCGGTGTAGGAGTGGATGGTCGTCATCATGCCCTTCTCGATGCCGATGACGTCGTTGATCACCTTGGCGAAGGGCGAGAGGCAGTTGGTGGTGCACGACGCGTTGGAGACCACGAGGTGGTCCTTGGTCAGCTTGTCGTGGTTGACGCCGTAGACGACGGTCAGGTCGGCGCCGTCGGCCGGGGCCGAGACGAGGACGCGCTTGGCGCCGGCGGCCAGATGCATCGCCGCCTTGTCGCGGGCGGTGAAGATGCCGGTGCACTCCATGGCGATGTCGACGCCGAGTTCGCCCCAGGGCAGCTCGGTCGGGTTCTTGATGGCGGTCACCTTGATCGGGCCGCGGCCGACGTCGATGGTGTCGCCCGAGACGGTCACCGTGCCGGGGAAGCGGCCGTGGACCGAGTCGTAACGCACCAGATGGGCGTTGGTCTCCACCGGGCCGAGATCGTTGATGCCGACCACTTCGATGTCGGTGCGACCCGACTCGACGATGGCGCGCAGGACGTTGCGACCGATGCGACCGAACCCGTTGATGGCAACACGTACCGCCATGGATGCTCTCCTCTCGAAAACCTACATCACCGCGCCGCCGGGAGTGCTCCCGGACGATCACGGCCGTTCCGTCCGATCCCGATCTTCCGGAGACGACGAGACGTCCCCTTCGTGAAGATCCGATGTCGCCGACGACGACATCGCCGGTAGGGTCACGCCGCGCGGGCCGATCGCGATGTGGTCGCAGCTCGGCGTCGCCACGGGTCTCTTCGCATTCTCGCTGCGCAGCAACAGAAAATCGCTGCATGCGCGAAATAGATTGCGATATCCATGAGCAAAAACTGAAGTAACGTCGATGTCTCGACGCGTTCCGGCTTCGATCACGGCTCGCGGCACTGATAGCAGGCGGGGGGGGTGTGTCAATCCGGCGGAGCCCGAGGCCCTTGTGCTTCAATCGGTTCACATGGAGCAGGTAGCCATCGCCGCGACGCCGCGTCGCGACGAGGCGGCGACGGAAGGGTCCGGGGCGTCGTCGACGCGTCCACCGGGGGCAAACCCTTCTCGATGAAAATGAAATATCTGCATGTATTGAAATTTCCGAGCAGTCCGGTCGCCATTGACCGAGGGTTTCCGCGGAGCCTAAATTCCCCCGTGGTGAGCCGTGCCGAGTCGGCGCGGTGCATCGCAGACGCCGAAAATCGCGCGCGCCCTGCGTCGATGAGCCTCATGGAGGCCATCGTGTCGTCCGTCGTCCGGGAGGAGATGGTCGGAACAGGGGGGAGAGCGCGGGCACCGCGGCGGGGAGGAGCTCGCGTCGGACGGCGGCCGGCGGGGAGCGGGAGACGGCGAATGGTTCAGGCACCTGCCCTCGAGGCGGCGCTCGGGCGGCTGACGGCGGCGATGGAGCGGCTCGAGGCGGCCGCGGAACGGCGTTTCGAGACGGATCGATCGGCGGCGACGCTCGAGGAGGAGATCGTCCGCCTCGGCGAGGACCGGTCGCGCATCGTCCAGGACCTCGATCAGGAGAAGGCGCGCTCGACCCGGCTGGAGGACACCAATCGCGAGGTGTCGCGCCGTCTGGTGGCGGCGATGGAGTCGATCCGCGCCGTTCTCGATGCGCACGGCGGGTGAGGGCGGCGGACGATGGCCCAGGTGAGCGTCACCATCAACGGCAAGATCTACCGCATGGCCTGCGAAGACGGCCAGGAGGCGCATCTGCAGGGGCTGGCCCAGCGGATCGACGACTCCATCCATTCGCTGCGCGGTTCGTTCGGCGAGATCGGCGATCAGCGGCTCACCGTCATGGCGGCCGTGATGGCGATGGACGAACTCGCCGAGACGCAGCGCAAGCTGAAGAGCCTCGAGGCGGAGAACCGGTCTCTGCGCGAGACGCGGGCGGCGGTGATCGAACGGCGCGATCAGGTCGAGGCCGAGATCGCCCGGCGTATCGACGAGACGGTGGCGCGCATCGAGAGCCTCGCCCAGGCGATCGAACCGCGGCGCTGAGCCCCCCGACGAATTCCGTCGCACGACCTGTGGCGGGCCGCCGCGGCGCACCCTATATTCGGCGCCGACGAGGCTGCGCGGTGCGACAGGAGACTGTATCCCCGGGGCCTTATCGATCCGAACGGGAGCTGTACCTGGATCGGCCCGTGGGCCTTTCCACACGGCGCCCACCTACGTTGTAGGTTTCCCGGGATCGATTTCTCCATCGATCGAGGTGGCTTCGTCACTCCCCTTTCCCTCTCGACCCGGTTCCGCCGTTGACCGAGACGCCCGCCGACGGCGCCGCCGAACCCCTCGCCGCTCTCAAGGCCGACCTGCGCCGCGCCGCGCTGGCGCGCCGTGACCGGCTCGCCGTCGAAGTGCGGACGGCGGTGGCGGAGCGGGTCGCCGATCTGGTCGACGGGCTCGATCTGGCGCCGCGAGCGATCGTCGCCGGGTTCTGGCCGATCCGCAGCGAGATCGATCCGCGGCCGGCGATGGTGCGACTGGCGGCGAAGGGCCATTCGCTGGTGCTGCCGGCGCTCCTCGGCGACGGCGTCACCATGGTGTTTCGGCGCTGGATGCCGGGCGAGCCGCTGGTGGCGGCCGCTTTCGGTCTCTCGGAGCCGCCGGCGACGGCGGCCGAGGTCGAACCGCAGGTGCTCTTGATGCCGCTCGCCGCCTTCGACGACCGCGGCGGCCGCATCGGCTACGGCGGCGGCTTCTACGACCGGGCGCTGGAGCGGTTGGAGCGATCGCATCCGGTGCTGCGCATCGGCATCGCGTTCTCGACCCAGCGGGTCGATCGGGTTCCCGAGGAGGTGCACGATCGCCGTCTCGATCTGATCCTCACCGAAGAGGGGCCGATCATGCCCCGCGGAGACATGCCATGAGATTGCTCTTCCTCGGCGACGTCGTCGGTCGCGCCGGCCGCAAGGTGGTGGTCGACCGCCTGCCGAGCCTCGTCGAGGCGCACCGTTTCGACTTCGTCGTGGTCAACGGCGAGAACGCCGCCGGTGGCTTCGGCATCACCGAGGAGATCGCCCAGGACCTGATCGACGCCGGTGCCGACGTCATCACGCTCGGCAACCACGCCTGGGATCAGCGCGAGGCGTTGGTGTTCATCGAGCGCCAGCCGAAGCTGCTGCGTCCGGTCAACTATCCGCACGGCACGCCGGGGCGCGGCGCCAACCTCTACGTGGCGCGCAACGGGGCGCGGGTGCTGGTGATGAACGTCATGGGGCGGATCTTCATGGATCCGCTCGACGACCCCTTCGCCGCGGTCGAGCGCGAGCTCGATGCCTGCCCGCTCGGCGAGCAGGCCGATGCGGTGGTGATCGACGTGCATGCCGAGGCGTCGAGCGAGAAACAGGCGATGGCGCATTTCGTCGACGGCCGCGCGAGCCTGGTCGTCGGCACCCACACCCACGTACCGACCGCCGATCACCAGATCCTGGCCGGCGGCACCGCCTTCCAGACCGATGCCGGCATGTGTGGCGACTACGACAGCGTCATCGGTATGGAGAAGGACGAACCGATCAACCGTTTCACCTCGAAGATCGGCCGGGCGCGGTTCGAACCGGCCGGCGGCGAGGCGACGTTGTGCGGTGTGGCGGTGGAGATCGACGAGGCGAGCGGGCTCGCCCGTACGGTCCATCCGGTCCGGCTCGGCGGCCGGCTGGCGCAGATCGAGCCGCGGTTCTGAGGCGCAAGGCGAGTCGTCCGTTCGGCCGCGCGGCCCGCATCCCGACCCCCGTTCGCGGCACTCGCGAAAACGACATCGGCCGCCTCCGACGGAGACGGCCGATGCGGTCGCGCGAGGGGGAACCCGCGTCAGATCTTCTTGATGATCTCGATGAAGTGATCGATCTCGGTGCGCATGACCTCGGTCTCGTGACCGGTCGAGGCGACGGCGGAGGCGACGCTGTCGGCGGAACGGCCGGTCTCGTGCGCCTCGTCCTGGAGGTTGGCCATGGTCGAAGCGACGACGCGGGTGCCGTTGGCGGCATCGGCGACCGAGCGGGCGATCTCGGCGGTGGTGGCCGACTGCTCCTCGACCGCGGCGGAGATGCCGCTCGCCACTTCGTTCATCCGGTCGATGGTGGTCGAGATTTCGGCCATCGAGGCGACCGCGTCGCGGGTGGCGGCCTGGATGGTCTGGATCTGGCCGGTGATCTCCTCGGTCGCCTTGGTGGTCTGACCGGCGAGGTTCTTCACCTCCGAGGCGACGACGGCGAAACCGCGCCCCGCTTCGCCGGCGCGCGCCGCCTCGATGGTGGCGTTGAGGGCGAGGAGGTTGGTCTGGGAGGCGATGTCCTGGATCAGGCCGACGACGTGGCCGATCTTCTCCGACGCCTCGGTCAGGCGCTGGACCTTGTCGCGGGCGTCACCGGCATGGACGACGCCGCCGCGGGCGACCTCGGCGGAGATCGACGCCTGGCGCGAGATCTCGGCGATGGAGCTGTCGAGTTCGTGCACGGCGGCGGCGACGCTCTCGACGTCGTCGGTGGCGGTCTGGGCGGCGTTCGCCGATGTGCTCGCCTGGGCGACGGTCTCGCCGGCGATGCGCGACATGCTCGAGGCATGGCCCTGGAGCGAGCCGACGGCACCGGAGACGGTGTCGATGGCGCCCTTGACCCGGGTCTCGAAGGTGTCGATGGCATTGGTGAGGCCGGTGATCACCGACCACGTGACCATGGTGCCGAGATATTCGCCGCCGGTTCCGTGGATGGCCGAGGCGCGCAGGTCGAGCGTTTCCTTGCCCAGCTTGATGCGGGCGCGCCAGGGCAGGTTCTTCGGATCGGCGATGATGCGGCGCTGATGGGCCGGGTTCTTGTGGAAGACGTCCATCGAACGACCGGCGAGCTTCTCCGGATCGACGCCGGCGGGCAACTCGTGGCGGATGGTCTTCAGCGTCTCGACGCTGGTCTTGTTGACATAGACGATGTCGCCGTTCGTCGGATCGGCGAGCAGCACGTTCACCGGCATCTGATCGAGCATGGCGCGCAACGTGGCGACGCCGAGTACATCATTGCTGGCGCTCTGGGATTCCACGGGCGTTTCACGCTTGGCGAACATGCCGAACATCGTTCTTCTTCCTCTCCTCGACCGGCGGTTGGTGCGGACGAAACAGGTTGTAAAAACCAATAGTTGGAATATTTCGATCGAACTGTGACGTGAATTGATTACCGCCGCGTAAAGGGCAACGTTCGCCTTCGACGGAAGCTACATATTTTCCCTTAGAATTGGTCGCGCGGACACCCCGGCTGGATTTCCGAGCCGGAGGCGCCTATAAGCACCACCGATTTCCGACTTCGCGAGCAGCCACCGCCGGCATGATCCGCGTCGTCACAGCCGTGTTCGCCGGACCCCGGGTCCTGCGTGAACGTGCGGCTGGTGGGCGGTGGATCGAGGCGGGGCGACAGACCGACCGAGAGACGAGAGCCATGGCCGGACATTCACAGTTCAAGAACATCATGCATCGGAAGGGCAAGCAGGACAAAGTCCGCTCCAAGCTCTTCTCCAAGCTCGCTCGCGAGATCACCGTGGCGGCCAAGGACGGTGGCGGCGATCCGGCGATGAACGCCAAGCTGCGTCTCGCCATCCTCAACGCGCGCGCCGAGAACATGCCGAAGGACAACATCGAGCGCGCCATCAAGAAGGCCTCCGGGTCCGACGCCGAGACCTACGAGATGGTGCGCTACGAGGGCTACGGCCCGGGTGGCACGGCGGTGATCGTCGAGACGCTGACCGACAACCGCAACCGCACCGGTGGTGCGGTGCGCGCCGCCTTCACCAAGTTCGGCGGGGCGCTGGGCGAGACGGGATCCGTCTCCTTCTCCTTCGACCGGGTCGGCGAGATCGTCTATCCGGCCTCGGCCGGGTCGACCGACGCGGTGCTCGAGGCGGCGATCGAGGCGGGGGCCGACGACGTCATCTCCGACGAGGAGAGCCACACCATCCTGACCACCTTCGAAGGTCTGTCGGAAGTGTCGAAGGCGCTCGAGGCGTCGCTCGGTCCGGCGGAATCGATCAAGCCGAACTGGCGGCCACAGAACACCGTGCCGGTCGACGAGGAGAAGGCGACGACGCTGATGAAGCTGATCGGCATGCTCGAAGACGACGACGACGTGCAGAACGTCTTCACCAACTTCGACATCTCCGACGAGGTGATGGCCAAGCTCGCCGCGATGTGACGCGAACGTGCCGCATGAAACTCCGACGGGCGCCGGAGAGGGACCTCCGGCGCACGTCTTCGTCTCCATGGGGCGGCGAAGGCCGTGCGGGCGATCACGCCGAGTTTCGCGGGGACGTGATTCCGCGTCGCGAAAGAGGTGGTCTAGGGAGAGTCCCGAAAAACGCCTCGACGCGTGCGGGCCGTTCGTGGTTCCGGCCGTCATCGTCTCGGAGGGGGCATGAAACGACTTCGTCGGACGATCGGTTCGTGGGCGTCGGCGGTCGCCCTGTGGACAGGCGCCGTTCTTTCGGCCGCGGCAGCCGAAACGCCGCTTCCCGACGGGCAGACGACACGGGCCGGAGGCGCCGTCGCGCGCCTGATCGATCCGACCGATCGCTACGGTCACGGGATCCTCGGAGACGGTCTCGAAGCGGGTGGGCTGTCGATCACGGTCGACGGGAAGGTCCATCGCCTGCGGCTCGAGCCCGACATGGTCTTCGAGGACCTGCGCGTCCGTCTCGTCGACCTCGATGGTGACGGCGCACCGGAGGCGCTCGTCGTCAGGACCGATCTCGCTCGAGGCTCGGCCATCGCCGTCTATCGCATTTCCGCCGCCGGGATCGAGCCCCTGGCCGAAAGCCGGCCGATCGGACGGTCGCATCGTTGGCTCAATCCCGTCGGCGTCGCCGACTTCGCCGGTACGGGCGAGCGGCTCGTCGCCGCCGTGGTGACGCCGCACGTGGCCGGGTCGCTGCGCTTCTATCGCCGCGAGGGGCGGGAACTGGTGGAGGTCGGTCGGCTCGACGGCGTGACCAACCACATCGCCGGGACGCGCGACCTCGATCTCGGCTGCATGGTCGACATCGACCGGGACCGGGTTCCCGAAGTCGTCCTGCCGAGCCAGGATCGCGGTGCGCTCGTCACCGTGTCCTTCGCCGGCGGCCGGGCGGTCGAGCGCCGGCGCGTTCCGCTACCCGGTCGGATCGCGGTGCTCGCCTGCACGGTGAGCGAGGCGGCGGCGTCGCTCGAAGGCGGGCGGAGCGCCACGGTCGAGCTTCGGACCGGCCGCGTCTCCGCGCGGTGATGCCTCTTTACGAAACGAACCAAGAACATGTAGCGTCGCGGCCATGTCCTCGGTCGTGCGAATCATCGGTATCGATCCCGGCCTCCAGCGTACCGGCTGGGGGGTGATCGAGGCCGTCTCCAATCGCTTGTCCTTCGTCGCCTGCGGCACCATCACCTCGACGGCACGAGACGATCTCGCCGAGCGGTTGGTCGAGTTGCACGACGGGCTCGCGGCGGTGATCGCCGAGCACGGGCCCGACGAGGCGGCGGTCGAGCACACCTTCGTCAACACCAATCCGACCTCGACGCTGAAGCTCGGCCAGGCGCGCGGCGTGGCGCTGCTGGTGCCGGCCAAGGCCGGGCTCTCGGTCTCGGAGTATCAGCCCAACGCGGTGAAGAAGGCGGTGGTGGGGGCGGGCCACGCCGACAAGGAGCAGATCCAGCACATGGTCAAGCTCCTGTTGCCGCGTGCCGTCTGGAAGGGGGCGGACGCGGCCGACGCGCTCGCCATCGCCATCTGCCACGCGCACCATCGCCAGACGCTCGCTCGGGCGCTCAGGATCGCCGGAGGGTGAGGGATGGGTTTTGTCGGATCCGCCGGCGTCCTGCCCCCCCTCCCTGTCCCTCCCCCTCCAGGGGGGAGGGAACGACGAGGCGAGGGCTTTCGGGACGGGACTGCTTCGGCTCCCGGTGAGCCGTGGAATTCGGAATGGATCGGCCACTCGCGTCCCCTTCCCCCCGGAGGGGGAGGGACAGGGAGGGGGGCGCGGCCTCTCTTCGTGGCGCGGCCGATCGTGGGTCCCGACCTCGTGCCGGGGGCGAGGAGCAGGTGAGATGATCGGTAAGCTCAAGGGCATCGTCGAGGAATACGGCGACGATCACGTCATCCTCGACGTGCACGGGGTCGGTTACGTCTGTCACTGCTCGTCGCGGACGCTGCAGAACCTGCCGTCGCCGGGTGAGGCGGCGGTGCTCGCCATCGAGACGATCGTGCGCGAGGACATGATCCGGCTCTACGGCTTCGCCGACGCCGACGAGCGGGAGTGGTTCCGCCTGCTCTGCACCGTGCAGGGGGTCGGCACCAAGGTGGCGCTGGCGCTGCTTTCGGCGCTGCGGCCGTCGGAACTGGCGTCCGCCATCGCGCTCAAGGACGTCACCGCGCTGTGCCGGGCCAACGGCGTCGGCAAGAAACTCGCGGAGCGCATCGCCCAGGAGCTGAAGGACAAGGCGCCGAGCTTCGCCTCGGTCGATCCGGCGCTGGTGCGCCTGACGGGCGGCATCTCCGAGAAGACGGCGCCGAAGCCGATGGCCGATGCGGTCTCGGCGCTGGTCAATCTCGGCTATCCGCAGCTCCAGGCGAGCGCCGCGGTGGCGGCGGCGGCGCGGGAGGCGGGTGAAGACGCGCCGACCGAGAAGCTCATTCGGCTGGGACTGAAGGAACTGGCGCTCGGCTGAGGTCGGCGCGATGGGCCGCGGCCATCGCCCGGTCGGAGGCGGCGAGGCGGGCATCACGACAGACGACCTTCTCGCGCGCGGCCTTCGCCGTGCCGCAGTCGAAGGACGGCTTCTCGGCTGCGACGGCGACGGTGGCGCCGGCCTCCAGGACGCACGGGACGACGAGGCGGGACATGCTTGCCCCTTTTCGCGACGGCGAGGAGGAGTTCGATGCGACGTCGGCGCGTGCCGGCAGGGAAGGGCCACGCCGCCTCAGTCGTCGTGGTCGGCCGTCCACAGGGACTTGGGTCGGCCGCAGTTCGGACAGACCCAATCGTCGGGCAGATCGGCGAAGGCGAGGCCCGGCGGGACGCCGTGGTCGGGGTCGCCGATCGTCGGATCGTAGACCCAACCGCAGTCGCGGGTCGGGCAATCGAGGGCGCGCGGGGCGGCGGCGACGGCCTCCCGAAGCGAGAACGCCGTAACGGCCCCGACGAAGAGGGCGAAGATCCGGCGACGGGAGAGACACGGTGGGCGCATGGGCGAGCCTTCGGCGAGGGCGGAAGGCCGGTGCTTCCGTCGGGGTCATCGGGGCGCCTCGTCCGGGAGCCGGTGGCGACCCGCGGTTCGGCGGGGCCGATCTTCGCCGCCGGAGATCTCGTTTCGACGACAATGGCGCGACGGCCGCGGCGGCGTCTCGCCGCAGGCGGCCGTCACACGGTTTCGTCTCGCCGCTCGTCAGCCGGCGGGGCAGTAGACGCGCAGGCGATGGCCGTCGGGGTCGGCGGCGGAGAAGGTGCGGCCGAAGTCCATGTCGGCCGGCGGCTGCAGGATGGTCCGCCCCGATTCCGACCAGTTGGTATGAAGTCGGTCGACTTCGTCGCGGGTGACGACCGCGAAAGCGATCTCGGCGCCTCCGCCGGTGACGCGGGTCGTCGGCTCGACGCCGTCGATCTTCCACAGGCCGAGCATGACGCCGTCGCGCAGCGGCAACATGGCGAAGGTGTCGGATCGCTCGACCGGCGGGCGGCCGAGGAGATCGCTCCAGAAGGCGAGAGAGGCGGCGACGTCGGTGACGTAGAGGATGACGAGGTTCGGATCGGTCATGGTGGGAACTCCCGTTGCGGATGCTCCCTTCTAAGGTCCGATGCTGACAAATTCCGTCAGTATCAATCGGCGATCGGGACCCCTTGGGCGATCCGCCAGTCGCGCACCAGCGTCCGGCGGCGGCGTGGATAGCGGCCGGCGAGGAGTACGGCGTCGGTCATCCGATCGACGCGGAAGTGGCGGAAGCCGCCGCGCAACTCGCACCAGGCGACGAGGATGCGGACGCGCTCGAAGAAGGCGAGGGCGATCGGCCAGACGGTGCGTCGCGTCGCGCGTCCCTCGGCGTCGGCATAGGCCAGATCGAGCTTCGTCTCCTCGCGGATGGCGCGGCGAAGGAGATCGGTGTCGACGGGTTCAGGGGCGCGCGCGCCGCTCGGACCGATCCACAGCCCGGCCTCGTCCAGCCGCTCGCGCAGATCGGCGGGGAGCACCGCCTCGATGCGTGCGAGGGCGTCGCGGGCGGCGCGGGCGAGGCGCGGGTCGCCTTGTTCGGCGACGAAACGGGCGCCGAGCGCCAGAGCCTCGATCTCCTCGTCGCCGAACATCAGCGGCGGCAGCAGGAAGCCGGGCTTCAGCACGTAGCCGACGCCGGCCTCGCCGTCGATCGGTGCGCCCCGAGCCTGGAGCGTGGCGATGTCGCGGTAGAGGGTTCTGAGCGACACGCCGAGGTCGGCCGCCAACACCGCGCCGGCGACCGGCCGGCGATGGCGGCGGAGGATCTGGACGAGATCGATGAGGCGGGCGGCGCGGGACATGGGGGCGAGCCGCCCTCCGGTTCAGGGCTGCGGGAAGCCGAAGGAGAGCGAGCCGATCACCGGCTTCACGGCGCGCATGTTCTTGTCGGTGGAGGCGAACTCACGGTCGCCGGAAACCTTCGAGGCGGGGCCTTCGGGAGCGCCTTCGGGCACGGTGAAGCGGGCCTGGACGGTGCAGCCGCCGGGGATGTCGGCGCCGAGCGTGCCGCCCTTCCAGTCGGTGACGTAGCCGCCGTAGTCCCAATCGAAGCCGGAGAGGGTGAAGGGCTCGCCGTTGAGTTTCTCGACTTCGGCCAGCGTCATGCCGATCTTCAATCCGTTGGGAGCCACCCAGGTGGAGGTGTCGGAGAGGCGGACGTGGACGAGGCCGCGCCGCTTGTTCTCGTCGGCCCACATCAGCTCGAGGCGGCGTTTCTCGTTCTTGGGAAAGAGCACGGTGGAGGCGACCTTCTCGCCCTCGGCACCGTCGACCAGTTCGAAGATCGCGTTGTCCTTGCCGACGATGGCGACGAGCGAGGCGTGGGAGGCCTCGGCCGAGAAGGGGCCGGTGCAGGTGAGGCGGGCAGAGGTTTCGGCCGGCTGTTGTGCCGTGGCCGGGGCGGTGAGCGGCAGGGCGAGCGCGGCCGTGAGGCCGAGAACGAGCGCGGCAGGGCCGACGATGGACCCGATGGACGACGGCTTCGGCATGGCACTCCTCCGGTGGCGACGCGACCGGCCGGCATGTTAGCGCGAAAATGCGACCGCGACAGCCGGACGGGAGCGGATCTCGGCGGTTCGTTCTCGCTTCGTCCCGGCGTGCGGCCATGCTAGGGAACGGACGAGGCGAGGTTCGACGGCGGGTAGGCGATTCGATGGCCACACCGAGACGACTGGTATCGGGGGAGAAGCGCGAGGAGGATTTCGACGCCTCGCTGCGCCCGCAGGCTCTCGCCGACTTCGTCGGGCAGGCCGCGGCGCGCGACAACCTGTCGGTCTTCATCGAAGCGGCGAAGACCCGTCGCGACGCGCTCGACCACGTGCTCTTCGTCGGTCCGCCGGGGCTCGGCAAGACGACGCTCGCCCAGATCGTCGCCCGCGAGCTGGGTGTCAACTTCCGCTCGACCTCGGGTCCGGTGATCGCCAAGGCGGGCGATCTCGCCGCGCTCCTGACCAACCTCGAAGACCGCGATGTCCTGTTCATCGACGAGATCCATCGGCTCAATCCGGCGGTCGAGGAGATCCTCTATCCGGCGATGGAGGACTACCAGCTCGATCTGATCATCGGCGAGGGGCCGGCGGCGCGGTCGGTGAAGATCGACCTCGCCAAGTTCACCCTGGTCGCCGCCACCACCCGGCTCGGCCTTCTGACGACGCCGCTGCGCGACCGCTTCGGCATCCCGATCCGGCTCAATTTCTACACGGTGGCGGAGCTCGAGTTCATCGTCCGAAGGGGCGCGCGGCTGATGGGGCTCGCCATCACCGAGGAAGGGGCGAACGAGATCGCGCGACGCTCGCGCGGGACGCCGCGCATCGCCGGTCGTCTTCTGCGCCGGGTACGCGATTTCGCGGTGGTCGCCGGCAAGGCTTCGATCGATCGCGACATCGCCGACAAAGCGTTGATCCGGCTCGAGGTCGACCGCGCCGGGCTCGACCAGCTCGATCGGCGCTATCTCGACGTCATCGCGGTGTCGTTCAACGGCGGGCCGGTCGGCATCGAGACGATCGCAGCGGCGCTGTCGGAGCCGCGCGATGCGATCGAGGAGATCGTCGAGCCCTATCTGATCCAGCAGGGCTTCGTGCAGCGCACGCCGCGCGGCCGCATGCTGACGCAAGCGGCCTTCCGCCACATGGGCCTGCCGGTGCCGATGGGCCGGCCGGAGCAGCTCGGCTTGCTCCTCGGCGACGAGGAGTGATACCGAGCCGACGAAGTTTCGGCTTTTTCGAAACGTCGTCGGCGAAGGCAAGCCCGAACGGGCGTCGGCCGGCCAGGCCGTGACGCTCATGAAACTCGGGCTCGTCCGAATTTCATGAGCCCAGTATCAGAACGGCAGCTTGAAGCCGCTCGGCAGGCCCATGCCGCCGGTCATCTCCGCCATCTTCTCGGCGATCGCCGCCTCGGCGCGCGAATGGGCGTCGCGATGGGCGGCGACGATCAGGTCCTCGACGATCTCGGCCTCTTCGGGCTTCAGGAGCGACGGGTCGATCTCGACGTTCCGGAGCTCGCCCTTGCCGGTGATGGTGACCGAGACGAGGCCGCCGCCGGAGGTGCCGGTGACCTCGATCGTCGCCAACTCGTCCTGGAGACCGGCCATCTTGGCCTGCATCTCCTTGGCCTTGCTCATCATCTTCATGAAATCCATGGGACGTCCTCGCGTCTCTGATCGGAAAAGGGGGGCTCGGGGATCAGTCGTCCGGGCTCCAGCCGGGATCTTCGGCGTCGACGGTGGGCGTCGCTCCGGCGTCGCCGGTCTCCTCGCCCTCGGGCGCCTGGACGCGGACGTCGACGATCTTGGCACCAGGGAAACGTTTCAGCACCGCCGCCACCAACGGATCGGCGCGGGCGTCGGTGACGAGGCGATCACGCGCGGCTTCGCGCTCCTCGGCGATGGTCGGCCCGCCCTCGTCGCGGGAGAGCGCCACCACCCAGCGGATGCCGGTCCAGTCGGAGAGTTTGCGGGCGAGTTCCTGCGGCAGATCGAAGGGCGCATCCTTCGTCGGCGAAACATCGATGCGGCCGGTCTCGAAACCGACCGGGCGAAGCTGTTTCTCGATCGCCAGCTTGAGCCGGATGTCGCGCTTCTCGGCGGCGAGCGCGGCGACGTCCTGGAGCGAGGTCAGGCGGACGCTCGGCTGCGGGACGGGCGTCGGCTTCACGGCCTGCGGTTCGGTCGAGGCGACGAGGCGGGGGCCGGGCTGGGCCGAGGCGGTGGCCACCGGGTCGCTCGCCGGCCGGCTCATCGCGGCGGGGAGCGGGCGGGGAGCGGGTGCGCCGAGGCTCGCCTGGGCGCCGCCGCCACCGGAGGGGCCGCGCGGGGCGGGCGCGCCGGACCCCTGGGGGAGGGCGCCGTCGCGCAGCATCCGCAGCGCCTCGTCGGGCGTCGGCAGGTCGGCGGCATAGGCGAGGCGGACGAGCAGCATCTCGGCGGCGGCGAGCGACTTCGGCGCCGACTTCACCTCGTCGTAGCCCTTGAGCAGCATCTGCCAGGCGCGCGACAGGACGCGCAGCGACAGCGTTTCGGCGAAGGTGCGGCCGCGGCGGCGCTCGTCCTCGGTCGCCGCCGCGTCGTCCGCCGCGGCCGGCACCAGTTTCACCCGGGTGACGAAATGGACGAAGTCGGCGAGATCGGCGATCACCACGGCGGGATCGGCGCCGACGTCGTACTGGGCGCGGATCTCGGCCAGCGCCGCCGCCGCGTCGCCCTTCATCACCTCCTCGAAGAGGTCGATGACGCGGGCGCGGTCGGCGAGGCCGAGCATCTCGCGCACCTCGCGCACCTCGATGCGGCCCTCGCCGTGGGCGATCGCCTGATCGAGCAGCGACAGGCTGTCGCGCACCGAGCCTTCGGCGGCGCGGGCGACGAGGCGCAGCGCTTCGTGGTCGATCTCGACCTTCTCGGCCTCGGCGATGCGGGCGAGGTGGCGGATCAGCACGTCGGTGTCGATGCGGCGGAGGTCGAAGCGCTGGCAGCGGGAGAGGATGGTCACCGGGACCTTGCGGATCTCGGTGGTGGCGAAGATGAACTTGACGTGCTCCGGCGGCTCCTCGAGCGTCTTCAGCAGGCCGTTGAAGGCCGCCGTCGACAGCATGTGGACCTCGTCGATGATGTAGACCTTGGTGCGCGCCGACACCGGCTTGTATCTGGAGGCTTCCGTGATCTCGCGGATGTCGTTGATCGAGGTGTGGGACGCCGCGTCCATCTCGATGACGTCGACGTGGCGGCCCTCCATGATGGCGCGGCAGTGGACGCCCTCGCGGTTCATGGCGATGGTCGGTCGGTCGATCTCGCCGGGGATCTCGTAGTTGAGGGCGCGGGCGAGGATGCGGGCTGTGGTCGTCTTGCCGACGCCGCGCACGCCGGTGAGCATGTAGCCTTGCGCGATGCGGCCGATCGAGAAGGCGTTCGACAATGTCCTGACCATCGGCTCCTGGCCGATCAGGTCGTCGAAGCTCTGTGGGCGGTATTTACGGGCGAGAACGCGGTAGACGCCGGTGGGCGTCGAGGCGGAGGCATCGGGCGGGAAAAGTCCGTCCATGCGGGTCGGCGGCCTCGTCGGTCTCGGAAAGGGGATCCGGAAGCGGATCGAAAAGGAGGCCGACGCGCGACCCGCGTCCGACTCGTCTGGGCTGCTTCCTTCCGGACCTGACCCGGTCGGCGAGTGACAACGTCCACCGCCGACCTCCCGAGGGGGTCATATCATGGATCGGGGGGGCAGATGCAAGGGGGGATGTGGACGGCGCGACCGTGATCGTCGACGGGAGCGGAAGGCGCGGATGCGAATTCGACCCGGGTGCCGGCGGGGGACGACGGTGTTTCGCACCGGCGTCGTCGCCGCAGGTCGCCGTGCATTTCGCGGTTCACGCCGCGGCGAACAACTCCGGCCGCTCGAGACGCAGCGTCTGCACCGCGTAGAGCGTTTTCATGTCCAATCCGTCGCCGCGGTCGGCCATGGCGGCGAGATCGGCGAGGGGCAGCACCACCACTTCGATCTCCTCGCCTTCGTGGGCGAGGCCGCCGCCGTCGGCGATGCGAGCGGTCGAGAGGTCGACCTCGGCCAGATAGATCCACACCTTCTCGGCGCACAGGCCGGGCGAGGACCGAGCGGCGGCGATCGGTTCGATACGGGTGAGCGCGAGGCCGGCCTCCTCCATCGCCTCGCGTCGGGCGGTCTCCTCGGGCGGCTCACCGGCGTGATCGAGGAGGCCGGCGATGATCTCGAGGCTCATCGGGTCGTCGCCCTCGAGGGCCTGGGGCAGGCGCAATTGGCGCACCAGGACCGCTTCGCGGCGCAGCGGATCGAAGGCCAGCACCGCGGCGGCGTGGCCATGGCTCTCTATGACGAAGGAATGGCGATGACTGCCGCCAGCGGCGGTGCGGAGGTCGAAGACGACCCGCTCGAGGTGGCAGAAGCCCTTCCAGATCGTCTCACGGGAGAGCACGACGAAGGGCGGCGGCGAGGTCGGAGCGGACATGGGGATCTCGGTAGCATCTCGTGAGCGGGGCCTTGATCGAGCCCGGAACCGAGATCTCCGGTACTTCGGTACGGAAGGCAAGCTCGAAGCGACGCCGGTCGATCGCACGGCGGCGGGACGCGACGGGAACGCGGCCGCTTCGATGCCGTCAGTCGACCTCGCTGCCGGGGGCGAGGCGGATCTCCAGACCGTCGATGTCGGCGGCGGTGAGGATCTGGCAGGCGAGGCGGGAGTTCTCCTGGACGCCGAAGATCAGGTCGAGCTGGTCCATCTCCTCGTCGGTCGCCGGCGGCAGCTTGTCCATCCACTTGTCGTCGACATAGACGTGGCAGGTGCCGCAGGCGCAGGAGCCGCCGCATTCGGCCTTGATCGGCAGACCCCAGTCGCGGATCACCTCCATCACCCGCCAACCGTCGACCGCCGGCAGGACATGCTCCTTGCCGTCGGTGTCGGTGACGCGGATCTTGATCGCGCCGTCGTCGAAGAAGTCGCAAGGGTCCTCGCCGAAATGGTCTTCGGCGAGGGGCGTGCCGTTCGTCTCTTCCATCTTCCCTCCCCACGTCGAACGGGCTCGCCGGAACCGGATTCCCCGCCGGTCCGACGTTCGCCGACGGTCCTCGGCGCGAGCACCGAGAGACCCGCGCCGCCGTCGCTCGGCGCACCACGGCCGGAGCCGCGGTCGCTGCGATCTAATGTATTAGAAGATGCTCATACACCACACCAGGCGTCTTGATAAGGCACCCTGAGCCAGGGGCGGCCGGGGACCGGAGCGGTCGCCGGCTCGGTCGCCGGTTGGTAGTGGAGGGGCAGGCAGACCGGGGTGCCGGCGAGGAGGCGATCGCGGGTCGGGGCGTGGTCGATCGCGAGGGTATCGAAGCCGACGCGGAAATAGTGCGCCACCTGATCGAGCAGGATGTCGCCGACGGCCCGCAACTCGCCGGCAAAACCGTGGCGCTCGCGCAGCAGGCGGGCGATCGAATAGCCGCGGCCGTCGGCGAACTTGGCGAAGCGGACGGCGATCGCGGCGAAGCGCGGCAGGTCGGCGACGACGTCGTCGAGGCGATCGGCGGGATCGATCATCAGGCCGATCGGCTGACCGCGCGAGACGAGGCGATCGGCGTCGCGGCGCCAGCGGGCGAGGGAGACGAAGATCGGTCCTTCGGGGAGCGACGCGTCGTCGGCGACGACGGTCCAACGATCGGCGACGAAGCGCCCGCGGGCGAAGACGTCCGTGTGGCTGGTCATATTCCGCTCCCGTGTTCTTCATCGGTCGCAAGACCGAGGTGGATGCCGCATTCCGTCTTCTCGAGCCCGCGCCAGCGCCCGGCGCGAGCGTCTTCGCCCGGGGCGACCGGGGCGGTGCAGGGCAGGCAGCCGATCGAGGGGTAGCCGCGGGCGACCAGCGGATGGGCCGGCAGGTCACGTGCCGCGGCCCGGGTGGCGACGTCCTCGGCCGTCCAGGTCGCCAGGGGATCGACCTTGATCCGCGTCCCGTCGGCGGTGAAGGTCGGGATGGCGGCGCGGGTCGCCGCCTGGAAGCGTTTGCGGCCGGAGATCCAGGCGGCGAAGGGTGCGACGGCTTCGGCGAGTGGCGTGATCTTGCGCAGACGGCAGCAGGCGTCGGCGTCGCCGTGCCAGAGCACGCCGAGCGGATCGGCGGCCATCACCGCGACCGGGGCGGGCGTGACGGAGCGCACGTCGGTGAAGCCCAGCCGCTCGACCAGCCGGTCGCGGTGGCGCAGCGTTTCGCCGAAGTGGCGGCCGGTGTCGACGAAGATCACCGGCACCGAGGGGTCGACCTCGGCGACGAGATCGAGGAGGACGGCGGCATCGGCGCCGAAGGACGAGACCAGCGCCACCTCACCCGGAAACAGGCGATGGACGACGAGGTCGATCAGGTCGACCGCCGGCAGGGCGCCGTGTTCGGCGTCGAGGCGGTCGGCGCGGGCGCGGGCGCGCTCGGTGGCGGTGAGGCGGGGCCGCCGATCGAGGGTGACGAGGTCAACGGCCGACATGGGCGAGGGCTTCCTTGAAGGGGGCGAGACCGACGCGGCGCCACGTGGCGAGGAAGGTCTCGTGCGGCGCGGTGCGATGGGCGAGGTAGGTGGAGACCACCGTCTCGACGGCGTCGGCGACCCGCTCCGGGGGGAAGCCGGGGCCGGCGCTGTCGCCGAGCGCGGCGTCTTCGCCGGAGGAGCCGCCCAGCGTGAGCTGGTAGAACTCCTCGCCCTTGCGATCGACGCCGAGGATGCCGATGGCGCCGACGTGGTGGTGAGCGCAGGCGTTGATGCAGCCGGAGATCTTGACGTCGAGCGGCCCGATCTCGGCCGCCCGCGCCGGATCGGCGAAGCGGCGCGCGATGTCCTTGGCCACGGGGATCGAGCGAGCGTTGGCGAGGGCGCAGAAGTCGAGACCGGGGCAGGTGATGGTGTCGGAGACGAGGCCGGCGTTGGCGGTGGCGAGGCCGGCGGCGACGAGCGCGGCGTGGATCTCGGGCAGGTCGTCGCGGGCGACGTGCGGCAGGATCAGGTTCTGGCGATGGGAGACGCGGATCTCGCCGTGGCCGTAACGCTCGGCGAGATCGGCGACGAGCTCCATCGCCTCGGCCGTGGCGTCGCCGGGGACGCCGCCGATCGGCTTCAGCGAGATCGTCACCGAAGCGTGGCCGGCGACCTTGTGCGGCGTGACGTTGGTGGCGACGAAGCGAGCGAAGGCGGGATCGGCGGCCTTCGCCGCGTCTTCGCGGGGGCTCGCCGCCGGGCGCGCGGCGAGCGGCGGCAGGGCGAACTGGCGGGCGATGCGGGCGACGTCGGCCGCCGGCAGTTCGAGGGCGCCGTCGCGGATGCGTTCGAACTCGGCCTCGACCTCGTCGCGGACGGTCGCGAAGCCGGCCTCGTGCATCAGGATCTTGATGCGCGCCTTGTACTTGTTGTCGCGGCGTCCGTAGAGATTGTAGACGCGCAGGATCGCCTCGACATAGGCGAGGAGATGCTTCTCGGGCAGGAAATCGCGCAGCGTCCAGGCGAGGAAGGGCGAGCGGCCGAGACCGCCGCCGACGTGGACGGTGAAGCCGACTTCGCCGTCGTCGCGCTTCACCACCTGCAATCCGATGTCGTGGACGCGGATGGCGGCGCGATCTTGCGGAGCGCCGGTGATCGCGATCTTGAACTTGCGCGGCAGCCAGCTGAACTCGGGATGGACCGACGACCACTGGCGCAGGATCTCGGCATAGGGCCGCGGATCGACGACCTCGTCGGGGGCGGCGCCGGCGAGATGATCGGCGGTGATCGAGCGGATGCAGTTGCCGGAGGTCTGGATGGCGTGCATCTCGACCTCGGCCAGTTCGGCGAGGATGTCGGGGATCATCTCCAGCGACGGCCAGTTGAACTGGATGTTCTGGCGGGTGGTGAAGTGGCCGTAGCCCTTGTCGTGGGTGCGGGCGATGCGGGCGAGGGTGCGCAGCTGGCGGCTCGACAGCGTGCCGTAGGGGATGGCGACGCGCAGCATGTAGGAATGGAGCTGCAGATAGACGCCGTTCATCAGGCGAAGGGGACGGAACTGCTCCTCGCTCAGCTCGCCGGAGAGGCGGCGGGCGACCTGATCGCGGAACTGTTCGACCCGCGCCGCGACGAAGCGGCGATCGAGAGCATCGTAGACGTACATGGCGAGGGCTCCTCGGCGACGGCTCAGGCGGCGCGATCGAGACGGGGGGCGGCGACTTCCGAGCCCGAGGTCGGGCCGCCGGCGCGGATCCGCTCGCGCATGCTCGTCGGGGTGAGGCCGGCGGGCGTGGCGACCACGTCGACCGCGTAGGGGTCGACGATCAGACGGGCGGCGACGTCGCGGGCGCTCTCGGCGACGGCTTGCGTCGTGGCGGCGGCTTCGAGGGCGGCTGCGGCGGCGAAGGCCTCGCACCAACGGCCGGCGGCATCGCGGAACACGACCCGGCCATCGATCAGGCGATTGGCGGTGACGACCTGCATGGGGGCTCTCCTGGCGAACCGTGACGTCGGACGGAGCTCGGAGGCTTTCCGTCACGTCGAGATGTTCTAGGAGAGGACGCGCGGGTCCGCGCCGTTCGCGATTGCGAATCGACGGCGAGGTGGAGAAAACTTTCCGCAGGTCGGCGGAATTCGAAGAACGAGGGGCGTTCTGCACTCCGAACGATCAGCCGACCGGGTTGCGACTACCCGGCGCGGCGATCGGGTGCAGCTCCTACTTCGCCATATTCGTATCTTTCGATCTACGAATACTTGTCGGCGTCGTTCAGGTGACCGGTTTGGCGTCGCGCGAGACGAGGTAGACGACGAGCGAGGCGGCCAGCGCCACGGCGAAGGCGCCGTAGAGGGCGCCGTGGGCGGCGGCCGGGGTCATGCCGGCGGCCAGCGATTTCTCCATGAAGGCGCCGGACAGCGGCTGGAGGATCGCGGCGCCGCCGATGATGAACATGTTCATCAAGGTGAGGCCGCGGCCGAGCACCGGCGTCGGCAGGAAGGCGCGGGCGTGCGCCATCATGACGCCGTAGGTCAGGCCGACGCCGCCGATCACCCCGAACATCGCCGCGGCCGGCAGCACCGGCATGGTCGGCGCGAGGGCGAGAGCGCCGAGCCCGACCAGGGTGGCGAGCGTGCCGGCGACCACCACCCATTTGCGCGTGCCGAACCAGCGATCGAGCGGGCCGTAGAAGAAGGCGCCGGCGATCATGGCGAAGACCATGATGGAGACGGCGTTGCCGCGCTCGACCGGGGCGAGGCCGTGGACCTGGGAGAAGTAGGGGCCGACCCAGAGACCGCGGATCGCCACCACGATCGGATAGGAGACGAGGGCGATCGGATAGAGCGGCCACAGCTCGCGGATCCGGAAGACCTCGCCGATGCTCGGCTTCGGCCGATCGGTGTCGTGCGGCGGCGCGGGCGGCGGCTCCTTCACCACCAGGAAGACGAGAAACGCCGACAGCAGCGTCGCCGCGGCGATGCCGAGCATGGTGGTGCGCCAACCGAAGGCGGTGGCGGCGGCGGCCAGCGGCGTGGCGGCGGCGAGATTGCCGAGCGAGCCGATGCCGACGATCGCCGAAGACCACAGGGCGAAGCGCGCCGGGGTCGTGGTCCGGCCGATCACCCACAAGGCTCCCATGTAGATCGGGGCGCAGCCGAAGCCGATCAGCGCCATGCCGGTGACCGAATGCCACGGCTCGCGGGCGAGCGCGAAGACGGTGGCGCCGGTCACCGCCGAGAGCATCGGGATCGCCACCGTGCGGCGAGCGCCGAAACGATCGAGCGAGGCGCCGATCGGCAGTTGCACGACGGCGAAGGCGGCGAAGAAGGCGGCGGAGACGACCCCGAGTTCGGCCGGGCCGAGGTGGACGTCGGCGGCCAGTTCCGGCGCGATTACGGCGAGGAACGAGCGATAGAACTGGGAGAGGAGGTAACCGAAGACGAGAACGACGAGGGTGGGCACTTGCGCGGGCTTTCCTGCTCGAATCGATTGAAGATACCCGAGGCCGCGAAGCTTGCCATCTCGGCCGTGCGAGGCAGGGGTGCGTCGGAATTCGTGCCGGCGACGGCGTTTCGTCCTTCGGGATGTTGTGTCATTCTCCCCCTCGCCGCTTCGGACGCGGGTGGTCACGCGACGTCATCGAAATGTCGACGACGACTGCCACGAGAATTGCGTCCCCCCTCTGGCGGGAGGGGCAGGCGATCACCACCTGTCGCGACGGCCGACCGGTCCGGTCCGCCGTCGACCCTCACGGGCGGTTCGGCCGCCCTCCATGAACCAGGGAGATCTCCCCGTGTCCGACGTCATCATCAAGACCCCGATGCAGTATCTCGACAAGGCCATGGGAGCGTTGCGCGATCTCGGCCTCGCGCCGGCGGCGACGCAGGACGCGCCGATCGTCGGGCTGCTCGAGAAGATCTCGGATCTCGAACCGGACAAGATCGTCGTCATCACCCGTACCCTCGGCCAGACCGAGGTGTTCAACGAGGTGGTGCGCAACCAGATCGCCGGCATGGAGATCGGTGAGCGCTACAAGCAGATCACCGCCGGTTTCGATTCGATCCGCGACGACGCCAAGAAGATGGTCGACCAGGTCGCCGACGGGAAGATCGACATCTTCGAGCGGGCGACCAACGCCTGGATGAAGCTGTCGCGCGGCGACATCGCCGATCGCTTCGACAAGATCCGTGCGACCTACCTCGAGGTGTCCAAGGAGACCAAGAACCAGATCCAGCGCGAGGGCGTCATCCTCGAGAGCTATCGCGATTACCGTGGCGCGCTGAAGCAGGCCGAGGTGCTGGCGCTCGAAGTGTTGAAGACCGCCGAGGGCAAGTGGGACGTCGCCAAGCAGGCGCTCGATGCCGCCGGCAAGGCGGTCGCCGACTACCAGGGAACCGAAGCGGCCGAGAAGGCGCGCCTCGAGATGGTGCGCGACGAGCACGTCCGTCGCACCCAGGACGAGGAGAAGCGCTATCAGATCGCCAAGGACCTCTCCGACAACCTGACCATCGGCTACAACACGTCCGAGGTCATCATGGCGCGTCTGATGCAGACGACCAACGCCAAGGAGCGCGTCTATCAGCAGGCGGTGAGCTTCTTCTCGACCAACGACTCGGTGCTGACGGCGCTCAAGGCCTCGTTCACAGGCATGTTCGGTCTGCACGAGGCGACCGAGACGCTGAACGCCATGAAGGAGGGCGTGTCGAAGAGCCTCGAGACGCTGGCCGAAATCGGCGACAAGGTCCAGGAGTCGGCGGTGCGCGCCGGCTACGGCCCGACGATCCGCGCCGACGCGGTCAAGAAGCTGGTCGACTCGGTCGTCAACTTCCAGGAGCGCTCGACCGAGATCATCGCCGAGATGCGCGACCTCTCGACCAAGAACTCGGCCGAGATCCGCGACGCGGTCGAAGACGGCAAGCGCCGCATCGCCCGGCTGATCGTCGAAGGCAACACGCTCGAAGCCCCGAAGGGCTGAGGCTCGTCGAGCCGGAGGTCGTCCGTCGATCTCCGGCTCCTCGCTTCCGCCCTTCGCGGGCGGGACCGGAACCGCCCGTCCCGGCGCGTCGTCGCCGGGCTTCGGCACGAGGCGCATTCTCCATGACCGATGTCACCGCGACTTCGTCGACCGCGATCCCGCCGCTCGCCGCGCCACCGCCCGTTCCGCAGAAGCTCGACGATCTCATGCTCGCCATGGACGTCGTCGACACGCTGCGGCATCAGGAGAACCTGGCGCTGAAGGAGCTCGACGACGACGTCCGCAAGGCCGAACTCGTCAAGCGGCTGAAGCAGATCTACGCGAGCCAGGGCATCGAGGTGCCGGACTCGATCGTCGAGCAGGGGGTGAAGGCGCTCGAAGAGAGCCGCTTCGTCTACACGCCGGCGCCGCCGAGCCTGTCGCGGACGATGGCCACCATGTGGGTCGAGCGTGGCCGCTGGTCGAAGATCATCGGCGGCGGGCTTCTGGCGCTGGTGATCGTCGGCGGGGCGTTCAACTATTTCGTCCTCGGTCGCTCCGCTCGCGAGGCGGAGGCGGCGCGCATCGAGATCACCCAGACCCTTCCGGCGGCGCTGACCAAGGCGAAGCAGACGGCGCTCGACGAAGCGAAGATCGCCGACGCCAAGGCCAGGGCCACCGAGGTCGCCGGGGTCGGCGAGGCGGCTCTGGCGCGCAAGGACGCGCTGGCCGTCAAGGCCGCCATCACCGATCTCGACGAGCTGACCGCGACGCTGCGCGAGGCCTACGAGGTGCGGATCGTCTCTCGCCAGGGTGTGCGCTCCGGCGTGTTCCGCGTGCCCAACAACAAGCCCGGGGTGCGCAACCACTACCTCGTCGTCGAGGCGATCGGGCCGGACGGGCGGGCGCTCGAGCGGTCGATCACCAGCGAGGAGGATCAGTCGACCTCCAAGGTGACGATGTGGGGCCAGCGCGTGCCGCAGGCGACCTACGACCAGGTGGCGCGCGACAAGCAGGACGACGGCATCATCCAGAATCCGCGTCTCGGCGAGAAGCGTCGCGGCGAGATCGCCGTCCGTTGGGCCATGCCGGTTCAGACCGGCGCCATCACCAAGTGGTGACATCATGATTTCCGGACGCGACGCGCTCCTCCAGATCGAAAACGCCATCGCCGAAGTTCGCGACGACGAGAACCGTCTCGATGCGACGCTGGCCTCGGTCACCAATCAGGCCGAACGGCTGCGCTTCGAACAGGCCGAGGCCTACCGGGCGCTCGCCCGCGTTCGCCTCGACGCCTTCTCCGGCGAGAAGGTGTCCTTCTCGCTCGACCGGGCCGAGCGCGAGGCGCTCAAGGTGCTCGCCGAGAAGCGGGCGGCGCTCGAGGAGATCCAGCAGCGCCGGGCGGAAGCGACCAGATCGTTGAAGAAGGCGCAGGCCGAGCGCCACGGCGTCGCCGGCCGGCTCGAGGACGTGATCGCCCGCATGGACGATCTGCGCGCCGGAACCCAGGAGCGACTGGCGTCGGAGCGCGAGTGGCAGGCGGCGAACGAGAAGGTCGCGGCGGCGGAGGAGGTCGCCCGCAAGGCCGACGCCAAGGCCGACCAGGCCGAGGCGGATCGGGCCGAGAAGGGCAAGCCCTACGAAGCCGACAAGCTCTTCATGTATCTGTGGGCCAACGGCTTCGGCACGTCGAAATATGCGGCCGGGCCGTTCGTCCGCTTCTTCGATCGCAAGGTGGCGAAGGTCTGCGGCTTCATCGAAGCACGGCCGAACTACGCCATGCTGCTGGAGATCCCCTTGCGGCTGCGCGAGCATTCCGATCGCAAGGCGGCGGCGGTCGCCGAGGAAGTGGCGAAGCGCACGGCGATCGAACGCGCCGCGCTGGAGGCCGACGGCATCGTCGCGCTCGAGGCGGAATTCGCCCGGGTCAAGGCGGAGATCGAGGCCGGCAACGCCGGTATCGCCTCGATGCAGGGCGATCTCGCCGCCCTCGACGCCAGCCACGGCGCCCTGGTCGGCGGCGACGATCCCGAGATCGCCCGCGCCATGGAGGGCGTCGCCGAGAGCCTCGCCTCGACCGACATCCAGACGCTGTGGGCCCAGGCCTACGAGACGCGGACGCCCGAGGACGAGAAGATCGTCCAGCACATCCAGGACTACGGCGAAGCGATCGCCCATGCGGAAGCCGAGATCGCCGAGACGCGGGCGACGATCCGCGAGATCGCGCGGCGGCGCGGCGAACTCGAGGAGACCCGCGACCGCTTCCATCGTTCCGGCTACGATCGGCCGGGCGTCACCTTCAACAACGAGTCGATGCTCGGCAACGTCATCGGCGGCATCATCGGCGGCATCATCGCGAGCCCCGAGTTGTGGCGGGTGATCCTCGGCGGCTATCAGGCGCCGCACCGACGCTCCGGCGACACGTTCGGCGGCGGTGGAGGCTGGTGGAGCGGCGGCAACGACGGCGGGTCGTGGGGCGGCGGCGGATCGTCCGGCGGTTTCGGCGGTGACGGCGGCGGCTTCTCCACCGGTGGCGGCTTCGGCGGCGACGGCGGATCGGACACCGGCGGCGGGTTCTGAGAAAGACCGCGGCCGTCGGGTGCGACGAGCCGCCGGCGAATTGCACCGGCCGAGCCGGAAAGCGGCGATAGTCGCCTCTGCACCGGATGTCGGTCGACCCGGATACGCCGCCGGCGGATTTCGCCTGCGGCTCTTTCCGCCCAACGGAGCCGGACCGATCAGGCCTGCAACACCAGCACGACGCCGATCACCAGAAGGGCGATGCCGACGAGTTCGCGTTTCGACGGGCGTTCCTTCATCAGGCTGCGCGACAGCACCTGAGCGAAGAAGATCTCGACCAGACCCAGCGTTCGCACGGCGGCCACCGGCGCGGTGGCGAAGCCGATGAACCAGCATTGCGAGGCGAAGGCGCCGAGGAAGCCGGCGGAGACAGACGGCCGCCACTGGCGGAAGATCTCGGCGAGCACGCGCCGGTCGGCCGCCAGGAGCCACAGGGTGAGCACCGCCGTCTGAATGGCGAGCGAGGCGACGAGCGCGGTCGCGGAGGCGACGAAGAAGTTCTCGGTGCCCGAGGTGAGGATCGCCTTCTTGAAGAACACCGCGGCGATGCCGAAGAAGCCGCCGGCGGCGCTGCCGAGTACGGCGGCGCGGATCATCGCGGCGCGGCCGCCCTCGCCCTCGACGAGCCCGCCTTTCGCCCCCGGTTTCGGCCAAGACATGATCATCACGCCGATGGTCGCGGCGACGATGGCCATGACCACCATCGGGCCGGGGACCTCGTGCAGGAAGGCGATGCCGAAGAGCGCCACCTGGACCGGTTCGGTCTTGGTGTAGGCGATGGTCACCAGGAACGAGCGGTCGCGCATCGCATGCAGCATGCAGGCGGTGGCGGCGATCTGGCCGAGCCCGCCGAGCGTCGCCCAACCCCAGAAGCCGAGACTCGGCGCGGGCGAGGCGCCGGTCGCCGCCACCGCGATCATCAGGAAGAGGATCGAGAAGGGCAGGCCGAAGAGGAAGCGCACGTGGGTGGCGCCGAGGGTGCCGAGGGAGACGGTCAGGCCACGCTGAAGCGCGTTCCTGAGCGACTGCGCGCCGGCGGCGACGATGGTGGAGAAGATCCACAGCGAGGCGAACATCGGAACATCCGAGAGGGAGGAGGAGCCTTCCTACACGAAGCGCCGGGCGTCGTCGCCGTCGCCGGCGCGGGCCAGCCGTGAATCGCGCGACGGCGGCCTCACAATTTCTCGATCTTGGCGCGCGCTTCGGTGAGGATGTCGCGTAGGCGACGGGCCTGCTCCTCGTCGAGGGTGCCGCGGCGCATGCGGGCGTAGAGGGCGGCGCGGAAGTCGCGGATCGCCTCGCCGATCGCCACCTCGCCGATCGGGGCGGCGGCCTCGTCGATCTGGGCGCGGATGCGATCGAGTTCGTCGCGGCTCTCTTCGAGATAGGCGCGGCCGGCGCGGGTGATGGTGTAGAGGCGCTTGAGGCCGCGCGATTCGGAGGTGACGAGGCCGGCGTCCTCGAGCAGCTGCAGCATCGGATAGATGGCGCCCGGGCTCGGCGCATAGGCGCCCTGGAAGCGCTGCTTCAGGTCCTTGATGATGTCGTAGCCGTGGCGTGGTTCTTCGCCGATGAGGCCGAGGACGACGAGGCGCAGCGCACCGGAATCGAAGACGCGACGCCCCCGGCGCCGGGCGAAGGGCCCGCCGCGATGGCGGCCGAAGAAGCCGCCGAAGGGACCGCCGAAGCCGGTCTCCTCGTCGTCGTCCTCACCGCCGCCGGGTCCACAGAAGCGTGACCGCATCTCGTCGAATCGTCCTCGTCTGGTGCGTCCCTCGCGGGCCGCACCATCGATAGCACGCCGTGGGAGCGGAAGGAAAACCGAACGCACGCGCGGCGCCTCCGGCTCATGTGGGCCGGAGGCGCCGCTCGGGGGGCTCGGGGGTGATGCCGGACCGGAGCGTTCCGGTTCGGCGGATCTCGGCCGGATCGCACGAGGTCGATCCGGCCTTCACGCTCACCGTGCGGCTCGGGTGGAGCCGCGTGCGGCGACCTCAGGCGGTCGGGCCGCCGTCGTCCGGCGTCTTCGGCGCTTCCGGGGCGGCGGCGCGTTCGCCGCGGAAGCGATCGTAGACCTCGCGGTCGCGGGCCATGCGCTCGCGGCGGCGGAAGTCGTCGAAGGCCTCTGCCTCCTCTTCGAGCCGGCGCCAGGTCTCGGCGCGGGCCTCGTCGAAGGCGGCGTTGCCGCTCGACCAGCCGCGACGGCGACCGCCGCCGAAGCCGCCGAAACCGCGGAACCCGTGGCGACCACGATGACGTCCGCCGCCGGCGAAATCGGGGCCGAAGCCCTCGCCGGAGCCTTCACCGCGACCGTGACGGCCGTTGCGCATCGCCAGATAGGCGAGGGAGGCGACGCCGAGCGGCGGGAAGAGCCAGAAGGCTCCGCCGACCGCGGCAGCGGCGAGCGGCCAGCGCGGACCACCGTGGCAGCAGCGTCCACGGCCGTGACGGAAGGCTTCCGCGCCGCCGTCGGGCGCCTGATCGGGGGAGAAGCCCGGACCACGGGCATGTTCGGGATGGGGCATGAGAGCACCTCTCTGAGGAATTCGAAACCGACATCTCGTCTTCGAGATATATCGGATGCTTCCTATCTAACATAAGATATATCTTTTTCAAGAAGCATCGTATTAAAGATCGGTAATGCGGTGGGCGGCGGAGGCGCGGCGCGGCGGGCGCAGGTGCTGCGGTGTGGAGAGGCAGGGAGGCGCGAAGTGCACTCGGGGCGACGCATCGAGGGGGACGTCGTCCGCGGACCTGCGAGCGAACGCCACGTCTGCCCGCGAGGCATGGCCTTTCCGCCTCCGATCGGCTAGATCGGGCGCCATGGCCGCACCGTTTCTCACCCTCCGCGACGTCACCCTCACCTTCGGCGGCGCGCCGCTCCTCGACGGCGCCGAAATGATGGTGCACGAGGGCGATCGGCTCTGCCTCGTCGGGCGCAACGGCTCGGGCAAGTCGACGCTCCTGAAGGTCGCCGCCGACATTCTCCAGGCCGACGGCGGCGAGCGCGTCGTGCAGTCGGGCGTCACCGTCCGCTATCTGCCGCAGGAGCCGGATCTCTCGGGTTTCGCCACGACGCTCGCCTATGTCGAAGCGGGCCTCGGCCCCGGTGACGACCCCTATCGGGCGCAGCGCCTGCTCGAGGATCTCGGGCTCCATGGCGACGAGGATCCGAAGACGCTGTCGGGCGGCGAGATCCGCCGCGCCGCCATCGCTCGGGTGCTGGCGCCGGAGCCGGACGTGCTGCTCCTCGACGAACCGACCAACCACCTCGATCTGCCGGCGATCGAGTGGCTGGAAGCGGAGCTGAAGTCGATGAAGTCGGCGCTGGTGCTGATCTCGCACGACCGGCGCTTCCTGGAGACCCTGTCGCGCGCCACCATCTGGCTCGATCGCGGCCGCACCCGGCGGATGGATCGCGGCTTCTCCGCCTTCGAAGCGTGGCGCGACGAATTGCTCGAGCTCGAGGAAAAGGAGCGCCACAAGCTCGATCGCAAGATCGCCATGGAGATGGACTGGCTCCGCTACGGCGTGACGGCGCGGCGCAAGCGCAACCAGCGCCGCCTCGCCGCGCTCGGCACCTTGCGCGACCGCCGCAAGACCGAGCGCCGCGTCCAGGGCGAAGTGAAGATGGGCATCGCCGAGGCGGAGCAGTCCGGCAAGCTGGTCATCGAGGCGAGGAGCGTCGCCAAGGCCTGGGATCGGCCGATCGTCGTCGACTTCTCGCTGCGCGTGGCGCGCGGCGACCGCATCGGCGTCGTCGGGGCGAACGGCGCCGGCAAGTCGACGCTGCTCGGCCTCCTGACGGGCACGCTCGCGCCCGACGCCGGGTCGGTGAAGATCGGCTTCGGCGTCGAGATGGTGACGCTCGATCAGAAGCGCGAAGCGCTCGACCCGAACGCCTCCCTCAAGGAGACGCTGTCGGGCGGCAGCGGCGATCATGTCCGCGTCGGCGCCGAGATGCGCCACGTCGTCTCCTACATGAAAGACTTCCTGTTCCCGCCGGAACAGGCGAACACGCCGGTCGGCGTGCTGTCGGGCGGCGAGCGGGGACGGCTGATGCTGGCGCGGGCGCTGGCCAAGCCGTCGAACCTCATGGTGCTCGACGAGCCGACCAACGATCTCGATCTCGAGACGCTCGACCTGCTCGAGGAGATGCTCGGCGACTACCCCGGCACCGTGCTGGTCGTCTCCCACGACCGCGATTTCCTCGATCGGGTGTGCTCGTCGGTCATCATGTCGGAGGGCAGCGGCCGCTGGGTCGAATATGCCGGCGGCTATTCGGACATGATCGCCCAGCGCGGGGCCGGCGTCGCCGCCCGCAGGGTCGACAAGCCGGAAACTGCGCCGAAGGTGGAGAAATCGGCCTCAGCGCCGGCGCGCGACGAGGCGAAGAAGCGGCGACGGCTCTCCTTCAAGGAGAAGCACGCGCTGGAGACCCTACCGGGCAGGATCGAGGCGTTGCAGAAGGAACTCGGCGAGTTGCACGCCCTCCTCGCCGATCCCGATCTCTATGCGCGCGACCCCAAGCGGTTCGACCGGGTCTCCAAGGCCGTCGACGAGAAGACGCAGGCGCTCTCGGCCGCCGAGGACGAGTGGTTGGCGCTGGAGATGCTCAAGGAAGAGCTGGAAAGCTGAAACGGCGGCGAGGTCGCCCTCGCCGCCGCGAAACTTCGGCGAAGCGCCGGGCCGATCAGAACGCCAGACGCTGGGCGTGGACGACGCCGTCGAGGGCGGCGACCCGAGCCAGCAGTTCGTCCGACACCGGACCGTCGATGGCGATCAGGCAGATCGCGTCCTCGCCCGCCGCCTTGCGGCCGAGGGCGAAGGTGGCGATGTTGGCGCCCGCTTCGCCGAGCAGAGTGCCGAGACGGCCGATGAAGCCCGGCCTGTCCTTGTTGGTGATGTAGAGCATCGAGGGCTGGAACTCGGCGTCCATCTGGATGCCCTTGATCTCGACGATGCGCGGCTTGCCGTCGGCGAAGACGGTGCCGGCGACCGAGCGCTCCTGGCGTTCGGTCTTCACCGTCAGTCGGATCAGGCTGTCGTAGGTGCCGGCCGATTCGCGCCGCACGTCCTCGACGGCGATGCCGCGCTCCTTGGCCATGACCGGGGCGGAGACCATGTTCACCGCGTCGAGCTGCGGCTTCAGCAGGCCGGCGAGCGCCGCCGCGCCGAGGGCGCGGGTGTTCATCTCGGCGACTTCGCCCTCGTACTCGATGCGCGCGCCGACGAGGCCGGTCTCGGTGAGCTGGCCGGCGAAGGAGCCGAGGAGTTCGGCGAGACGGACGAACGGCATCAGCTTCGGCGCCTCTTCCGCCGAAACCGACGGCATGTTGAGGGCATTGGTGACGGCGCCGGTGAGGAGGTAGTCGGAGAGCTGTTCGGCGACCTGCAGGGCGACGTTCTCCTGGGCCTCGTTGGTCGAGGCGCCGAGGTGCGGCGTGCAGACGACGTTGGGGTGGCCGAAGAGCGGGTTGGTGGTGGCCGGTTCCTCGACGAAGACGTCGAAACCGGCGCCGGCGACGTGGCCCGAATCGAGGGCGGCGCGCAGCGCCACTTCGTCGACGAGGCCGCCGCGGGCGCAGTTGACGATGCGCACGCCCTTCTTGCACTTGGCGAGGTTCTCGGCGGAGAGGACGTTGCGGGTCTTCTCGGTGAGCGGCGTGTGGAGCGTGATGAAGTCGGCGCGCTTCAGAAGCTCGTCGAGTTCGACCTTCTCGACGCCGAGCGAGGCGGCGCGCTCGGGCGATAGGAACGGATCGAAGGCGACGACGCGCATCTTCAGGCCGATGCCGCGCTCGGCGACGATGGCGCCGATGTTGCCGCAGCCGATGATGCCGAGCGTCTTGCCGGTGATCTCGACGCCCATGAAGCGGTTCTTCTCCCACTTGCCGGCCTGGGTGGAGGCGTCGGCGGCGGGGATCTCGCGGGCGACCGCGAACATCAGCGCGATGGCGTGCTCGGCGGTGGTGATCGAGTTGCCGAAGGGAGTGTTCTCGACGATGACGCCCTTGGCGGAGGCGGCGGGGATGTCGACGTTGTCGACGCCGATGCCGGCGCGGCCGATGACCTTGAGGCGGGTCGCCTTCTCGAGCAGCTTGGCGGTGACCTTGGTCGCCGAGCGGATGGCGAGGCCGTCGTAGTCGCCGATCACCTCGGCGAGCTTCTCCTTGTCCTTGCCGAGAGCGGGCAGGTAGTCGACCTCGACGCCGCGATCCTTGAAGATCTGGACGGCGGCGGGGGACATCGAGTCGGAAATCAGAACGCGCGGAGCCATGGTGAGGTCCTCGAAGAAGCAGGGGGATCGCGCCGGTGGACCGCGCCCTTCGTGGTTCGAGGCCCGCGTTCCGCGGGCACCTCACCATGAAGGACGCTCCGCCCCGTCGGTCGCGAGGCCGGTCCTTCCGATGCCCCGAGCGGATCGGGGCGGGGAGTGGTGGGGACGACGGCACGAGAAACATCGGTTCCCGCGGGTCGTCGAGGAGGTTCCTTCACCCGAGGTGTTCGGCCTGCGCCGAGCCTCGAAGGGCGAAGGAACCGGGCCTCGGGGTCGTCAGGCCGCGGCCTTGGCTTCGGCCAGCGCCCAGTCGAGCCAGGCGGTGAGCGCCTTCACGTCGGCGGTCTCGACGGTGGCGCCGCACCAGATGCGCAGGCCGGCCGGGGCGTCGCGATAGGCGCCGATGTCGTAGGCGACGCCCTCCTTGTCGAGGAGCGAGACGATCGCCTTGGCGACCTTGCCGACCGCTTCGGGGCCCTTGGCGACGACATCGGCGTCGACGATCGACAGGCACACCGAGGTGTTGGAGCGGGTCGCTTCGACCTTCGGCAGGAAGGCGAAGGTCTTCGAGGCGGCCACCCAGTCGGCGATCGCCCTGGTGTTGGCGTCGGCGCGGGCGATGAGGCCCTTCAACGAGCCGACCGACTTCGCCCACTGGAGCGCGTCGACATAGTCCTCGACCGCGATCATCGACGGGGTGTTGATGGTCTCGCCGACGAAGATGCCGTCGATCAGCTTGCCGCCCTTGGTCATGCGGAAGATCTTGGGCAGCGGCCACGCCGGCTTGTAGCTCTCGAGCCGCTCCACCGCGCGCGGGGAGAGGATCAGCATGCCGTGCGCCGCCTCGCCGCCGAGGACCTTCTGCCAGGAGAAGGTGACGACGTCGAGCTTCGACCAGTCGAGGTCCATGGCGAAGGCGGCCGAGGTCGCGTCGCAGAAAGTGAGGCCTTCGCGATCGGCGGCGATCCAGTCGGCGTTCGGGACGCGGACGCCCGAGGTGGTGCCGTTCCAGGTGAAGACGACGTCGCGGGTCTTCGTGTCGACGGCCGAGAGGTCGGGCAGCTCGCCGTAGGGCGCCTTGAAGACGCGCACGTCTTCGAGCTTCAGCTGCTTCTGGACGTCGGTCACCCAGCCTTCGCCGAAGGATTCCCAGGCGAGCATGTCGAGGCCGCGGGCGCCGGCCATCGACCACAGCGCCATCTCGACCGCGCCGGTGTCGGAGGCGGGGACGATGCCGATCTTGTGGTCGGCGGGAACGCCGAGCACGTCGCGGGTGAGATCGATGGCGAGCTGGAGCTTGGCCTTACCCGGCTTGGCGCGATGCGAACGGCCGGTGAGGGCGCCCTTCAGGGCTTCGACGGTCCAACCGGGGCGCTTGGCGCAGGGGCCGGAGGAGAAGTTCGGGCAGGCCGGCTTCGTGGCCGGGCGAGCAGACGTCGTCATATGTGTACCATCCTTTCAGATGGGCGCCCTTCGGTGGGGAGGGGTGTCCCGCCGACGCTCGTAGCGATGGCGGGCGCGGGAATCAACGACGAAGTGGCAGATGGCGAGAATATTTGGTCGCAGGGCGCAGCGGCGCCGTCGCGGAGGCATCGCAAAAGACGAAGGGCGCGGAACCCGCGGTTCCGCGCCCTCGTCGTCCGAACGAAGCGGACCTCAGTACTTGGCGATCACCGGAGCCGAATAGGCGACCTGCTTCGGCTCGACCGGGTTCAGGAGCCAGCGCATGCCGATGCGCAGGTCGTTGGTGGCGAGGTTCTTGAGCTTGAGCCACTCGTTGCAGTTGGTCACGACGCCGCCGGCTTCGTTGCAGCGCAGTTCGCCGGAGCCGACTTTGCCGAGGTTCTTGTAGGAGTAGCCCATTTCGAGCTTGAGGCGCGGGTTGACGTCCCAGCTGACGCCGGTGTGCAGCGCCCAGGCGACGTTCCACTTGCTCGAGGAACCGAGCACACCGTCGGCATAGGTGCCGAAGGCCGGGAAGGAGGTGTGCTGATAGACGTTGCCCATCTTGTTGTAGGCCATGCCGACACCGGCGCCGACGTAGGGCGTCAGGCCGTTGTAGTTGCCGAGATCGACATAGCCGTTGGCCAGGATGACGGTCGAGGTGAGGTCGCCGTCGTAATAGGGATAGGCGGTGTCGCCGGCGCCGCGCGGGTAGGCGGCATTGGCGCGGAAGCGGGTGCTCGACCGATACTCGGCGGTGATGTCGCCGCGCAGGTAGTCGGTGAACTGGTAGCCGACACCGGCGCCGATGAAGGGCGTGTCGTTGATGTCGCGAGCGAGCCACGAGGCGGCCGGGTTGGCGTCGATGCCGGCCGATCCGGTCGACGAGAACTTCGGCACGGTGTTGATGCCGATGCCGACGTCGCCGCGCAGATACCAGCCGCCGGAAGATCCGACTTCGGCGATCGGCTGCACCACGGACGGAGCCCGGAAGGGACCGCCCATGTCGGCCGCTTGCGCGACCGCCGGGAGGCCGAGGACGGCCGCAGCGGCCATCAGGTGAATCGAGATCCTGGTCATGGGTTCAATCCCGTCTGCTGTCGTCGGATCACCGAAGCGATCCCCGTCTACTCGAATGGCTCGTGCCGATCTGAGCACGATCGTGGTTAATTTCCGGTAAAGCTCCCGTCGACTTCGACACATCGCGCTAACCATGCCGAGATCACGAGATGGGGCACGAAGAGGCACGTCCTTTCCTACCGAACATCCGAACCGCCCCCCGTTCGATACTTCGGCGGCTCAATAGACGAAGTAACGCAGGCCGATCCGCGCCTGATGGAAGCCGGAGTTCTTGAGTTCGACGGTGGCCGGTACGACACCGCCGGCGCCGGTCTGGGCCATCGTTCCGGTCGCCCCCTCGGAGAGCCAGAGGTAGCGATAACCCGCGTCGAGCTGCAGGCCGGAGCCGAGATCGACGGTCAGGCCCGCCATCGCCGCGAAGGTCGGAGACCACTTGACGTGGGTGTTCGCCACGGTGGTGACGGTCGCGGCGGTGGTGGTGTCGGTGTAGGTGAAGGCCCCACCGGTGCGCATGCGCGACACGCCGACGCCGCCGCCGACGTAGGGGGAGAAGCCCCACCAGTTGCCGAGGTCGACGTAGGCGTTGGCCAGCATCGGCACGACCGTGCCGTCGAATTTGCGATCGACGGTGCAGGTGTCGACGGCGAAGCAGCCGACCGAGCCGATGCGATGCTTCAGGCCGTAGGAAGAGATCTGATCGACGGTGAGGTCGGCCCTGAACCACTCGTTGAACTTGTAGCCGAAGCCGCCGCCGTAGACGAAGGAGCCGTCACGGCCGACGTCGGAGAAGGGCGTGGCGCCCATGGTCATCGACGGCGCGGTGGCGCGGGAGAAGCCGATGTCGCCGCGCAGGTACCAACCGGTCCCGATCTCCTCTTCCTGCGGACCGCGCTCGGAGACGACCACCGGGCCGCGCCCCCAAGGCATGTCGGCGGCGAAGGCCACACCCGGAGCGGTGACGGCGAGACAGGCGAGAATGAGAGATCGGACGTGGCGCATGGCGATGTTCCCACTCGAAACACGTCGATCGACCGAAGATGTCGACCGGAACGAGGAGACCATCGCAGGGAAACATTAAGCGTCGCTTAACCGTATTCTTTAACCACGAAAAACATGCTCAACGAAATCTTAAACGGGCCGGGCGCCGTCCGGTCGGCGCCGAGCCTCGGGCGCCCGGCATAGTATGGTGCCGGGCGAGGGACGGTCGGGGGAGGGGGTGGCTCAGGCGGTGACGCGGCCGAGAGTGCCGACGATCTCGGCGACCACGTCGCGCAGCAGGTCGGCGTCGTCGGCTTCACCCATGACGCGGATCAGCGGTTCGGTGCCGGAGGCGCGGATCACCAGGCGGCCCGAACCGGCGAGACGAGCCTCACCCGAGCGGATGGCGGCCTTGACGGTCTCGTCGTCGAGGGGGCGGCCGCCGCGGATGCGGACGTTCTCGAGGATCTGCGGCACCGGGTCGAAGCGGTGGCAGATCTCGGAAACCGGCTTTTCGGAGCGCTTGACCACCGAGAGAAGCTGCAGAGCGGCGACCAGGCCGTCGCCGGTGGTGGAATGGTCGGACAGCACGATGTGGCCGGACTGCTCGCCGCCGACGTTGTAGCCGCCGGAGCGCATCTCCTCGACGACGTAGCGGTCGCCGACCCTGGTGCGGACGAGGTCGATGCCGAGGCCGGCGAGACGGCGCTCCAGGCCGAGATTCGACATCACGGTGGCGACGACGCCGGGGCGCGACAGCAGGCCGTCGCTCGCGTAGCTCTCGGCCACCACCGCCATCAGCTGGTCGCCGTCGACGATCCGGCCCTTCTCGTCGACGATGATGACGCGATCGGCGTCGCCGTCGAGCGCGATACCGATGTCGGCGCGCACCTCGTGGACCTTCTTCTGCAACACCGCCGGTGCGGTCGAGCCGCAGTCGCGGTTGATGTTGTAGCCGTCCGGCTCGACGCCGACGCGGATCACCTCGGCGCCCAGTTCCCACAGGGCCTGGGGCGCGACGCGATAGGCGGCGCCGTTGCCGCAGTCGACGACGACGCGCAGGCCGGAGAGCGACATGTTCTTCGGCAGGGTGCGCTTGGCGAATTCGATGTAGCGGTCGTCGACGCCGTCGATGCGCTTGGCGCGGCCGAGGTCGGCGCTCTCGGCGAGGCGCTCGGTGAGGTCCTCGTCGATCAGGCGCTCGATCTCGAGTTCGATCTCGTCGGAGAGCTTGTAGCCGTCCGGTCCGAAGATCTTGATGCCGTTGTCCTGATAGGCGTTGTGCGAGGCGGAGATCATGACGCCGAAATCGCAGCGCAGGGAGCGCGTCAGCATCGCCACGGCGGGGGTCGGGATCGGACCGGTCATGAACACGTCGACGCCGACGGCGGTGAAGCCGGCGACCATCGCCATCTCGATCATGTAGCCGGAGAGGCGGGTGTCCTTGCCGATGACGACGCGGTGGCGGTGGCCGCCCCGGCGGAAGGCGAGGCCGACGCTCATCGCCACCTTCATGGCGATGTCGGGGGTGATCGGCCACTTGTTGGCGCGTCCGCGAATGCCGTCGGTTCCGAAATATTTCCGCGCCATCGTGCGTCGGTCCCCTGCTTCCACCGCTCCGGCCGCCGCCACGGCCACGCGGGTCTCTCCGTCGTTCGGCGATCCCTATAGCACCGCCGCGGCGAGAAGGCGAAGCCGGACGACGAAGAACCCGCCCGCGGGGCGCGGGCGGGCGGGTTCTCGTCGCGCGGATCGGTCGCTCAGACGTGTTCGGCCGCCTCGCCGGCGGCGGTGGCTTCGGCGAGCGCCTCGGCCTCGCCCTTCAGGCCGTTGAAGAAGGCGTTGAGGATCACCGCGACGATCGAGGCGAGCAGGATGCCGGACTCGAGCAACGGCGAGATCGCCTTGGGCATGTGTTCGAAGAACTTCGGCGCCACCAACGGGATCATGCCGAAGCCGATCGAGATGGCGACGATCAGCAGGTTGTTGCGCTGAACCTTGAAGTCGACGTCGGCGAGGATGCGGATGCCGGTCGCCGCCACCATGCCGAACATGCACAGGCCGGCGCCGCCGAGCACGAACTGCGGCACCGATTCGACCAGCGCCGACAGTTTCGGCATCAGGCCGAGCGCCAGCATGATGAAGCCGCCGGCCACCGCCACCCAACGGGAGCGGACGCCGGTGACGCCGACGAGACCGACGTTCTGCGAGAAGGAGGTGTAGGGGAAGGTGTTGAAGACGCCGCCGATGAAGGTGCCGAGACCATCGGCGCGCAGGCCCTTGGTCAGGCGGGCGGGATCGACCTTCGTGCCGGTCATCTCGCCGAGTGCCAGGAACATGCCGGTCGATTCGATCATCACCACGATCATCACCAGGCACATGGTGACGATGGCGCCGATGTCGAAGACGGGCATGCCGAACTGGAAGGGCGTGATGATGCCGAACCACGGTGCCGCCGCGACCTTGGCGAAATGCATCTGGCCGAGGAGTGCCGCGACCGCGCATCCGACGACGATGCCGATCAGCACGGCGATGTTGGCGACGAAGCCCTTGCCCCACTTGGTCACCGCCAGGATCACCACGAGCACGAAGAGCGCCATGCCGAGATAGAGCGGCGAGCCGAAATTGGGGTTGCCGATGCCGCCGGCCGCCCAGTTGACGCCGACGCGCATCAACGAGATGCCGATCACGGTGATGATCGTGCCGGTGACCACCGGCGGGAAGAGCGGCAGCAATCTGCTCACGAAAGGTGCGATCAGCACACCGAAGAGGCCGGAGACCATGACCGATCCGTAGATCGCCAGGAGGCCAAGTTCCGGGTTGGTGCCGATGGCGATCATCGGGCCGACGGCGGCGAAGGTGACGCCCATCATGACGGGCAGGCGGATGCCGACGCCCGGCGCGCCCCAGGCCTGCAACAGGGTGACGAGGCCGCCGGCGAAGAGATCGGCGCTGATCAGCATCGCCACCTGTTCCGGCGGCAGTTTCAGGGCGCGACCGACGATCAGAGGCACCGCCACCGCGCCGGCGTACATCACCAGCACGTGTTGCAGGCCGAGCGCCGACAGGCGAGGCAGCGGCAGCCGTTCGTCGACGGCGGAAATCTGGTCCGACATGTGTTCTTGTCCCCCCGCATCGGGTTCGGCGAGCCCGCCTTCGGGTTCGCACGCCCGTTCCTGCATGCAAGGGCGAGTCCAGTCGCCGCGCAAGTGATTTTCCGGATCGGCGTCGCCGATCGCACGGAATTTCGGCGTGCGAACGCGCTGTGGGGGAAATGTCGCGGCGGCGACGGTGTCGGGGGAAGAAGAGCGTCGTTCGCTGCCTACGGGCGGTGAGGGGGCGTCCGGTGAGGGAGCGATCGCGTCGAAGCCGGTGCGCGATGGTTCGAGGCCGGCCTGTGGCCGGCACCTCACCATGAAGCATGGGAGACCGGGCGGTGAGCGCAGACGCTTCGTGGTGAGGTGCCGGGCGAAGCGGGGCCTTGTAACTCGAGCTCACCACGATCGGTCAAGCTGCCCGATGCGGTGTCGGGTGGGCGGCCGCGCGGGCCGAGGGTTCGTTCGGCGGATACGAAGACGCCCGCGAGGTCGTCGCGGGCGTCGGGGGTCGTCGATCGTCGTGCGATCCGCTCAGCTCGGCTGCGGCACCGGGCCGCCTTCCGGTTCGCCGCCGTCGGGCGCGCGCTTGGAGCCGGCCGGGGGGACGGCCGAGGAGCGGGAGGGCGCGGCGGTCTCGCCGTCGCCGCCGTCGCGGCGCGGCGGGTTGCCGGCGAGCAGATCCTTGATCTCGTCGCCGGTGAGCGTCTCGTATTCGAGCAGCGCTTCGGCGAGCCTGATGTGCTCGTCGTGGCGCTCGGTGAGGATGCGCTTGGCCTCCTCGTAGGCCTCTTCGATGAGACGACGGACCTCGCGGTCGATCTTCTGGGCGGTGGCCTCGGAGACGTTCTGCTGGCGGCCCATCGACATGCCGAGGAAGACCTCGTCCTGGTTCTCGCCATAGGCGACGAGGCCGAGCTCGTCGGAAAAGCCCATGCGAGTGACCATGGCGCGGGCCATCTTGGTCGCCTGATCGATGTCGCCGACGGCGCCGGAGGTGATGTTCTCCTTGCCGAAGACGATCTCCTCGGCGACGCGGCCGCCCATGGCGACGGCGAGATGCGAGGTGTATTCCTTGTACTTCATCGAATAGCGGTCGCCCTCGGGCAGGAACTTGACCATGCCGAGCGCGCGGCCGCGCGGGATGATCGTCGCCTTGTGGACGGGCAGGCCCGCCGGCACGGTGAGGCCGACGATGGCGTGACCGGCCTCGTGATAGGCGGTGAGCCGCTTCTCCTCCTCCGACATGGCCATCGACTTGCGCTCGGCGCCCATCATGACCTTGTCCTTGGCGTCCTCGAACTCGGCCATCGTGACGAGGCGCTTGTTGCGCCGCGCCGCGAGCAGGGCCGCCTCGTTGACGAGGTTCATCAGGTCGGCGCCGGAGAAGCCGGGGGTGCCGCGGGCGAGGATGCGCAGGTCGACGTCGGGGGCGACCGGGACCTTGCGGACGTGGACCTTGAGGATCTTCTCGCGGCCGTTGACGTCCGGGTTGGGCACGGTGATCTGGCGATCGAAGCGGCCGGGGCGCAGCAGCGCCGGGTCGAGCACGTCGGGCCGGTTGGTGGCGGCGATGATGATGATGCCTTCGTTCTGCTCGAAGCCGTCCATCTCGACGAGCAGCTGGTTCAGCGTCTGCTCGCGCTCGTCGTTGCCGCCGCCGAGGCCGGCGCCGCGATGGCGGCCGACCGCGTCGATCTCGTCGATGAAGATGATGCAGGGGGCGTTCTTCTTG